>CAVVEB010000013.1:0-155823 GCA_963747115.1 uncultured delta proteobacterium
TTGAGCGCATATTCAATTCTGGCGCGGCTGGGTGAAACCGAGATTGCCGCCTTCCACTACGATCTTCGCGCGCAGCTCGGTCGCCGCGATCCTGCACGAGTCGTTCGCATGGTCGCCGATCTCGGCGTCGGTTTCTCCGCTCGCGCGTACGTAGGTTCCGATGCCGCCGTTGTAAAACATGTCGACCGGCGCCCGTAAAATCGCGCGAATCAGGTTGTCGCTGTCGAGCGCTACCGCGGGGGTTTGAATCGCCGCGCGTATTTCCGCGCTCAGCTCGATTCGCTTGAGCCCGCGCTTGAAAACTCCCGCCACCCTTGCTGATCAGCGCCGGATTGTAGTCGGCCCAACTTGAACGCGGCAGTTCGTAAAGGCGTTTGCGTTCCTCGAAGCTCGCGGCGGGATCCGGATCGGGATCGATAAAAATATGACGATGATCGAAAGCGGCGACCAGCTTGAGATTGTTGGAGTAGATGAGCCCGTTGCCGAACACGTCGCCCGACATGTCGCCCACGCCGATGATGGTCACCGGCTTGCCACGCATCACGTCTCGGCCGAGCTCGCGCAGATGATGCTTGCCTGATTCCCACGCGCCGCGCGCCGTGATTCCCATCCGCTTATGGTCGAAGCCGTGCTCTCCGCCCGAGGCGAACGCGTCACCGAGCCAGAAGCCGCGCTCGATCGCGACGGCGTTGGCAATATCCGAGAAACTGGCGGTGCCCTTGTCCGCCGCGACCACCAGGTACGCACCGTCTTCATCCAGTACCTTGACGCTGGCCGGATGAGCGATGCCCTGGTCGGTGAGATTATCTGTGAGATCGAGCATCGCGTGCATCAGCGTCCGGTAGGCCTCAACGCCGCTTGGACTCGCAGCCACGCCGGGAATCGGCTTCACGATGAATCCGCCTTTGGCGCCGGTCGGCACGATCACCGCATTCTTGACGGTCTGGGTTTTCATTAGATCCAGAATCTCGGTGCGAAAATCGTCGGGCCGATCGCTGTAGCGAATTCCACCTCGCGCGACGCGCCCGGCGCGCAGATGACATCCCTCCATGCGCGGGCTGTCGACGTGAATCTCGTACATCGGCGGGGTATCGGGCAGGCCGGAGACTTTTGCACTCTCGAATTTCAGCGCGATATATGGATCGGGATGCGACGGACTTAGGAAATAGTTGGTTCTGACGGTAGCCTCGACCAGCGATAGCATTGCCCGCGCGATCCGATCGTCCGCGATATTGTCGACCGTGCCAAGCCGCTTCAGAAAGTCGGCCTTGAGCTGCTCGATCGCCAGCCGCTTAATTTTCGAGTCTTCACTTTTCGAGGAAGTTTCAGATGGGGCCGATTCAGTTCTGGAATCGAGCCTGGCGTGAAAAAGACTGACCAGGATTTTCACCAGTTCCGGATTTGCGAGGAACACGCGGCGCAGCGCGGGAGGCGCCGGCGCGAGCCGCATCTGAAACGCGGCGGCGAGGTAAGCGCGCATCAGAGCGACCGCGCGCCATTCGAGCCCGGCGGTCAACGTCAACGCATTCAGCGGATCGTTCTCGGCCCGGCGCGTTCGCACGGCAGCGATCGCGTCGCCAAGCATCGATACCCCAGGCATCTCATGCAGCGGATTTCCATCCGGACCTTGCACCAGAAAAGATTCCACTGTCGCGCTCGCGGGCGTGCCCTTGATGCTGGGCGTCAGTTGAAGCGCGTCCTCGGAGAGTACACGGATGCCGAAATTTTGCAGTAGCGGCATCAGTTCCGACAGAATCGGCGCGTCACCGAGCGCGTACATCCTGAGTTCGCTGGCACTGGCGGACCCGCCGCCGGGCGACAGTTTGTTGACTTCAACTTCAAACTCGCCTCCACTCAGCAGCCGCTCGAGATGCTGGGCATCTTCGGCCGCCCTTTCCACCTCAAACGCCGCTTTGTATTCGGGACTGAAGGCGCTGCTCCATCGCTCGAGCAACGTGTGAGCCCGCGCAGTTGCGAATTTCGTTTCGAAATGTTCGCGCAAGCGATCGTCCCAGGTCCGCGCCAGCGCCGCGATCTCCGCCTCGAGTTTCCGCAGCAGCGAAGATGACGGCGGTTCAGCAGAAAAGGAAAAGTGCAGGCGCGCGGTATATCCTTCACCGATCGCAAGAAAGTAGTAGAGCAGCTTTCCATGGAGACGCGACTGGAGCGCATTCTGAATCTTAACGCGGATCTCAGCCGAGAATGCCTCGCGCGGCATCACGACCAACGCGACTACATGCCCACGATTTGGATCGGTAAGGACGCTGAGGCGAACCGCGGACTCGCTCTTCACATCGAGCAAGAGCTCGAGCTGCTTTCGAATCTCGTCGACCGAGGCGCGGAACAATTCCTCTTTGGGAAAACTGTTGAACGCGCCGACGATCTCCTTGTAGTCGTGCGAGCCCGCGGTGGCGCCCTCCGCCTTAAGCACGTCTTGCAATTTCGCGCGCAAAATCGGGATATGCTCCGCCTCTTCGGCGAACGCCTTGGAAGTAAGCAGGCCGATGAAGCGGTCGAAGCCGATGACTTTCCCGCCGGACCTAGTACGGCGGATCATGACGCTGTCCATCGCGCGCCGCCGATGAACGCGCGATTCCACATGAGTTTTGCTGCTGGTCAATGGCGGACCTTCGAAGAGCAAGCGAAGTTCGCCGGCGCTGAACTGGTCGAGTTCGCTTGGAGGCGAAAAGCGCGAATTCGGATAGCCGGCGAGAATGCCGAGGCCAAACTCATTTTCGCCGTTCAGCGCACGCGCACCGTTGCGCGATTCGGCGCGATACTGCCGATATCCGAGAAATACGAAACCGCCGTGCACCAGCCATCGGAGAAAATCGCGCATCTCGACCAGCTCGCGGATCGAGGCAGTCTCGTCGCAGATCGCGAGCGCGCGTTCAGTCATGGCCTCGAAGTCATCGGCCGCGTGGCGCACCTCGGTCAGCACCGCGATGATCTCGGCGGCGATTTCGGCGGCGCGTTCGCGCGACGTATCGAGCTCCAGTTCGGCATGGATAAAAGACTCGGGGTGTTGGCTGGCGGCCGCACTTTCTAGCGACTCAATTTTCCCGGCGCCGTCGCGAGCGACGTGAAACACCGGATGCAGCATCACGCGCGCTGGTGCGCCGATCGCATGAAAATATTCGATCATGCTATCGACGATAAAAGGGCAATCGAGCGTGACCGTTTCGACTATGGTGATCCGCTCGTCAGAGCGACTCGTCACGCGGACCGCAACCGGCTCGATTCGCTGGGCGAAGAACTCCAGTCCCGACAGCGCGATTGCGAGGCGTGATTCCACCGAGGTTCGCTCCGCGAAGTCCACCGTCGCGCGCTCGAAAAGTCTATCCGCGAAAACCGCGAGACGCCTTGCGTCCTCGCCGGAAGCGCGCGACTCGATAAGCTGCTGCAGGTCAGACCCGGTCGACACTTCAAGTCACCTGATGAGAGATAGAAAAGACTCGCCGGTGAAAGCAGGCGGTCATCACTTGAATTTCGACTTCACTTCGATCATTTCGATTTAAGTTAGATCACGCGATTATAATTCGCCCCAGTAACTATGTGCCACCGGAGCGGACGGAGCGCTCGCGATGGAGTCGGGCAGCACGGATTCATAAAATGTGGGTTGGATACGAATGCCGGAAATCAAAGTGAATACGATGACGTTCGGACCGTATGCGGTTGGGCGCCTGGACGGTGAAGCGGTGATGGTGCCGAATGCCGCGCCGGGCGACGTGCTCGAGGTGAGTATCACTTCGCGGCGGCGCGGTTTTTCTATCGCGAATATCGACCGGGTTATCGCGCCGGGACCGGATCGACGGATCCCGCCGTGCCGGTTCTTACCTCAATGTGGCGGATGCGACTGGCAGCATCTCGAGTATCCGGCACAGTTGCGCGCCAAAGCCGAGTTGATCGCGGCGGGTCTGCGGCGCGCCAATGTAGGTGTTGATCCTGAGAATCTGGTTGAACCGGCGCAGGAGGAATTCGGATATCGCTCGCGTATCCGGCTGAAATGCGGGGCGGACGGAAAGCTCGGATTTCATCGTCTCGGCAGCAACGAGCTGGTCGCCATCGATCGATGTTTGGTCGCGGCGCCGGGAATGCAGATCCCCAACGCTTTGGCGAGCGCGCTTGGTCGAAATCTCGAAGAGCTCGAAGTGGTGAAAAGCGGCGAGCACGAAGTGATCGTCGCGTCGATGCGAAAGGCGGTCTCTTCCGCCGAGTCCGAGCGTGCGCGGCGAGTTTTGGGGTCTGACGACAGCATCCAGGGAATTGTTCTGCGCAGTGGACTCGCGCGGCAGGTGATTGGAGATCCCGCGATCTCTATCGAGGTCGAACGCGGACTCGATTTGATCATGGATGCGGATCTCTTCAGTCAGGTTAATCACGCTGAAAATCGAAAGCTGATCGCTACCGTGATGGAGATGGCCGGGGTGGAGCATGGCATGCAGCTGCTCGACCTTTTCTGCGGCGGTGGAAATCTGAGTCTGCCCGCCGCACGCCGAGGCGCGCGAGTGACCGGTATCGATTCCGACGAACTGGCGATCGCGGCGGCGATTCGAAACGCCGAGCGGCTTGGTCTTGCCGAAACGAAATTCGTCGCGGGCAAAGCCATCGACGCGATCAATTTTCTCATTCGTGCGAGGTATCGGCCGCGGGCCGTGATCCTCGATCCGCCGCGGACTGGAGCGGCCGATCTGATGGAATCGATTTTGAAGCTGCATCCCCAATCGGTCATCTATGTATCATGTGACATCTCAACCCTGGCGCGCGATTTGCGCACTTTGATCGCGGCGGGTTATCGTGCGAAGCGGATTCGCGCCTTTGATTTCTTTCCGAACACGCATCACGCGGAGATCGCGGCGCATCTCCTATTGACTTAGCTTGCGGTGCGTTCTTAATGTAAAAGGAGTCAGTCCCCGTACTTCCCGCCAGAGGGTTAATCAAAAAGCGATGCCCAAACAGGAAAAGGAAAAGCTCACCCGCCCAAAGATTACGATAATTCCTGGTCGTGGCGTCGCGCAGACCATCAATTATCTGCTCGAAGATCGGGATGAGCTGGAATGGATCATTGCGGTCGGCCGGACCAAAAATGGAGAACTGTTCTTCTATGACACCGGCGGCGACATCGTCGAGGATCTGGGCACGCTGGAATATCTGAAGGCGCGGATCGTTCGGGCGCATTTCGGCGACGAATACGAGTAAAACTTTTTCCCTTCGCTGCTTGAGACACGGCAAGATCCGCGGCGCGCTTAAATTCCGTCGTCCGCAAATTTATCACGCGGAGGACGCGCATAAATCACCGCGTCTTTGATCTCGACCGGAACCCGATACAGAAATTTTCCGCACGCACTTGACGGTCCCGCGATACATTCGCCACTGGCCGGCTCGTAATACGCGTTGTGCGTCTGGCACATCAGGTAGCGCCCGGCTTCCGCAAAGAATTGATTGTCGATCCAATCCATCGGCATCGGCACATGGCGGCATCGATTCACGTAGGCATGAAATTCGCCCTCAAAATTTATCAAAAAGCATTCTTCGTCGATCCCGCGAATCGGCAGCAGGAACTTCATCGACTCGCCGGGCTTCACGTCATGCGTGGGCGCGACCTTGAACAACGGGTGGGATGAATGCGGTCTGCGCCGGGTTCTTCGCGAACCCGTCAGCGCGGCGCGACGATGATTCTTCTCAGGCATTGCGGAAGACGGACGAGAAAGGAGCTAATCTTCGTCGCGAGGGTTCATGCGGACTGCGCGGCGAGCGAAACCGCGCGCTTTACGGCGCTTGCGCTTGGTGGCTTCTTTCAATTGCTGCTCGACGAACTGAATCAGGTACTCCTGGCAATTCGCCTTGCTATGCGCGTCGCGGAGGTAGCTGCCGTCGGCGTGCATCTCCCATGCGCAGTCATTCGGCGCGAGTTCGCAGTCGAGAACCGCGCGAAGCTCCTTGCGCAGACTCTGGTCCTCAACCGGTACCATAACTTCGACGCGGCTTTCGAGGTTGCGCTTCATGCAGTCGGCGGAGCCGATGAAGTATTCCTCGGCGCCGCCGTTGCGGAAGTAGTAGATGCGTCCGTGCTCGAGGAAGCGGCCGACGATACTGACGACGCGGGAATTTTCGGTCAGGCCCGGCATTCCAGGACGGAATCTGCAGGTGTCGCGAATTATGAGATCGATCTTCACTCCCGCGTGCGCGGCGCGATACAGAGAGCGAGTAACGTCGATGTCTTCGAGCGCGTTGCACTTGAGCTGGATCAGGCCCGGCGACAACGGCGAATGGAGTTTTATCTCGCGGTCGATCTTCGCGAGCAGACTTTTTTGAGAAAGTTCGGAGCCGGAAGAATTTTCTTGTATGAACGCCCGGGCGCATAGCCGGTGGTCAAATAGTTAAAAAGCTGGGTCAGATCCTGACCGATAGTATCGTCGCAGGTGAGCAGGCCGAAATCGGCATATACTCTCGCCGTGCCGGGATGATAGTTCCCGGTACCTATGTGCGCGTAGCGTTTCAGTCCGTTGTAATCCTGGCGCACCACCAAAATCACTTTGCAATGAGTCTTGAGGCCGACCACGCCGTAGGTCACGTGAATGCCGAAGTCTTCGAGTTGCTCCGCGAACTGAATGTTGGCCGCCTCGTCAAAGCGCGCTTTCAGCTCGACCACCACCGCGACCTGCTTGCCGTTTCGAGCCGCATCGCACAGATAGCCGATGATCTCGGCGTCGCTGGAGGTGCGATACAGCGTCATCTTGATCGCGCGAACCTTGGGATCCTCGCTCGCTTCGCGAAGAAAACGCGACACCGAGGTCGAGAAGGATTCGTATGGATGCATCAGCAGAATCGAGCCCGCCTCGCGAATCGAATGAAATACGTTGCGATGCGCGGGCAGCCGCGGATGGTCGATCGGATGATGCGGCGGGTCATGCAGCAACGGATCTTCGATGGTCGCGAGCTCCATCAAGTCGCGCATCTGCATCATGCCGTCGGTCTCGAAAACGTCCTCCCGCTCATCGAGGCCCAATTCCGACGCGAGCATCCCTCGATGCGTCACTTCCATCCCTTTCGCGACTTCCATCCGCACGATTGGCGAGAAACGGCGGTCGCGCAATTCCGACTCGATCAAGGCCAGCAGATCGTCGGCTTCTTCTTCATCTCGCTCGGTATTCGCATTGCGGGTGACGCGAAAGAACTCGCATGAGGTGACTTCCATGCCTGGAAACAGCAGGTCCAGATTGTCATCTATGACGTCTTCGAGCGGCACAAATCGGTTCTCGCTCCCAACTCTCAGGAAGCGCGAAATTCCGTGTCCCAACGGCACCTTCACGCGTGCCATCACCGATTCGGCGTCCCCCGGATAGCGCACCGTCACCAGCAGATTGAGCGACAAGTTCGAGACGAAAGGGAACGGATGCGCCGGATCGAGCGCCTGCGGCGTCACCAGCGGGAAAACATTCTTGATGTAGAAATCGCGGAGATCCTTCTGCTGCTCGGGTTTGAGCTTCTCGTACGAATCGATAATGATGCCACGCTTGCCCAGCTGCTCGACCAGTTTCGGAAGCAATTGACGCTGGCACCGCTCGATCTCGCGCAGGCGCTCATAACACTCGGCGATCTGCTGCTGTGGAGTGCGGCCATCGGGGGTTAGTTCGTGAACGCCGGCGACGACCTGATGCTTGAGGCCGCCGATTCGTTTCATAAAAAATTCGTCGATAGTCGCGCAATCTATCGCCAGGAATTTGACCCGCTCCAAAAGCGGATTGCCTTCATCCTCGGCCTCGGCCAGCACGCGTTGATTGAAAGCCAGCCAGGTGAGTTCGCGATTGAGGTACAGCGCGGGAGAATTTAGCGCCTGATCCGAGGCCGCCCCGGCCATCGCGATCGAGGCGGTACTCGACACCACATCGTAAACGGTGCCGTCAACTGCCGAGCCGTTAGTTTCACTATTTCCATTCGAGAGCGGCGCTACCGACGCCGCGGCCGCGTCAGCCCGCAGCGGCGCCATAATCATGGATGAAAACCCCGATGAACGCGGGTCTACTTTTTCGGCTGGGTCAGCCATCTTGCGCAGCGCCTCTTCGAAACGGGTCAACGCTTCACTTATCGCGAAGCGTGGCCATCGTGCAATTATATTCTAATCGGGACGGCGGGGCCTTAGCTTCTTAAACATGTCAAGTTATCTCACGGATGCCTAATACAAACCCAATTATCCTCAGTGATCGTGACATAGCGAAGAAAATTGCGCTTACCCGGCAGGACTCTAGTTGCCCCTCGCGATTTGAGTCACGTCGATTTTTCCCGCGACGATTTCCTCCTCTACACTTTTTGCCGCGGCCATGGCGGCGTCCGGAATCTTCGCGAGCAATGAAGGATTGAACACGACGCCGACGTCGCCATCTTTCATTCCGAGTTCGATCGTCGCGGGTCGAAATGATCCTGCCTTGATCTCGGTCGCGATGGTCAAAAATGCTTTCGGAATATAGGTCACCGCGCTGGCGAGAACGGTACCTGGAATGATGTCGTTCTGATTGCGATTTGCGCCAAACGCGAAGATGCCCTGCTGATGTGCCGCCTGAAAAACGCCGAGCCCTGCCGCGTCCGCGTCGTGAAAGAGCAGGTCTGCTCCCTGGCTTATTTGCGCGAGGGCTGCCTCCTTGGCCGCACCGACATCGTCGAAACTACCCGTGAAGCCGACCAGCACCCGGCCGTCGCGACGGGTCGAGAGAAATCCTTTTTTGAACCCGTTGAACGTGAGCCGGATAGCCGGGAGTTCGATACCTCCGATACATCCCACGACGCCAGTTTTGCTCATCTTGCCCGCAAGCACTCCTTCGACGTATGCCGCCTCCTCGATCTTAAAACTGACCGACGCCACGTTGTCTGACGAGCCACTTCCCGAGGTTACAATGAAAAAGGTCTTGGGGAACGATCGTCCGACCTTCAACGCGGTGTCGGTATATTCGAAGCCGTGCGCGAATACGACATTGAATCCGCGCGCGGCGAAGTCGCGCATCGCGTCCTCGAAATCCGCCGGCGAAGTCGTTTGCACCATCGCGGTCTGTGCCCCAAGGGTTGTCTTAATCAGCTGGAGCCCGTCGAACGCGGCCGCATTCCATCCGGCGTCGCTGACCGGCCCAGGCGTCAGTAAGGCGACGCTGAACTGATTTTGCGATGGCGATAGGCTCCTGTTGCCGCATCCGGTCGCGATGCACGCGAGCGCCGTTATCATCAGGAAGAGACAGCAATTCCCTATGCTTTTGCGAAAGTTGGGAGCACCGCTCAAAGTATTGGCCATTAGAGACGACTCAGTATTCGCACTTTTTTGTTGACTGTCCCAACGCGTCAAGCTATTCGGTATGATTAGGTCCGGAGCAGGGGGCTTTCGTGCCGGATTTTTCGCTTTTGCAAAAGGGGAGAGTTGGGACATTGTCTTCTATGAAAAGTCGGGTGCGTCCGTGGCTGCGCACCATCTTCGTGGGCTTTGCCGCCTCTCTGTTCCTCGTGGTGCTGGGCCAAGGTCACGCTCACGGCGCGGAACAAGTCACTTTTCCCCGCCCCGCGACCTTGGAACCGCAGGTGAATTTCTGGGTTGACGTATTCACGGCCTATTCCTATCGCGACTTCATTGTGGTCGACCGCGACGACGTTTACAAAATCTACCAAGTGTACCATCTTCCCGGTGAAGGCTGCCCGAACCGCGAGGAAATCGATTGGGCTAACAACTACCTTAAGACCAAATACAGCGACATTCTCGAACGGCTGGCTTCCGGTCACGAACCCGACGGGAGTGATGAGCGCCGCGTTGCGGACATGTTCAAGGACCGAACGTCGTCGGCGCTTCATCTCGCTGCGCAAAACCTTCGCGTGCAACAAGGTTTGAAAGAACGCTTCCGTGAGGGCCTGTTGCGCAGCAAGTACTATCGCCCCACGATGGAAAGAATTTTCAAGGCCGCTGGGCTTCCGGTCGAGTTGGTTACTCTCGCCAGCGTCGAGTCAGGCTTCCAGCGCGGGGCTCGCTCGGGCGCCGGGGCGGTCGGGATCTGGCAATTCACTCGCGCGACCGGCTCTCACTACATGACCATTCGCCGGCGCCACGACGACCGGCTCAATCCCACCCGCGAGACCGAAGCTGCGGCAAAGCTTTTGCGATCCAATTACGAGACGCTCGGCGATTGGCCGCTCGCCATTACCGCCTACAATTACGGGACTGCGGGCACCGCTCGCGCCGCCGAGGCTTCCGGCAGCGACTACTCTCGTATGGTGCAAACCTATAATGGACCGCATTTCGGGTTCGCGGTAAAAAATTACTACGCGGAATTCCTTGCGGCGCTTCAAGTTCACGAGTACGAAGACAAATACTTCCCCGGCATCCAATACGAAGCGCCGATCGTTCCTGCGCCGTTGCCAGCGCGATCGGCTGAGCTACTCCAGGTCAGCGCGCCCACCAGACATCATAGCGTCAGGACTCATCATGGAAGTAAGCACTGGGGTCACGCCGCTCCCAGGCATCGTCATCATTCGACGCAGGCCGCCTGATCCTCAGTGAGCCGCCGCGTCCGCCACTCTGGTGGCGGGGCTTATAACACGGTAACTTGCGCGCTCACGCAAGCGCTCCAGGTATTTCCCGACCCGAGGAAAATCGACAAGTGGCATCCGGTCCACTTCGAGTACCATCGCGACCGCCATCATTGGAGTGTCAGCCAGCGAAAACTCGCCGCACAGATAACCGCCCGGGACAGCTTTGCTGAGCAACTTTTCGATAAACGGCAGATCGCGTTGGCGCAATATCTCGCGCCCCTTCTCCATCCTTCCAGTGTCGCGTTTCTCTGGATCGCTCCAATAGGGCATCCAGATCGGAGGCAGACTTCCACCCAGAATCGCTTCGTCGGCGAAATTCTCGGCTTCCCGAACTCGCGCCCGCGAGATCGGATCGGAAGGCATCAGCGAAGGCGCTGGATAGCGTTCCTCGAGATACTCCGCGATAACTGTCGAGTCAAAAAACGTCTGGCCGTCGTCTTCGATATATGGGACCTTGCCCAATGGATGCCGCGCGAGCATTTCGGGCGGTTTCTTCCACAAGTTTCCCGGCGCCAGGCTTTCGATGCGGTATGCCAGCGTTTTTTCCTCCAGCGCGATCTTAGTCTTCGATGCGTGGGTCGATCGAAGGGTGCCCCACGGATAATCGCGTTCGGTGGTGTATAAAATGATCATAGCTTTTCCTGTTGGCCAGCTTACCCGAAAGGCAATCAGTTGGGTCTGTCTGTTATCCTAAATCCCGATGGCGACTGTCCAACGTTTTCCGCCCGCGATGAGCGGCCTTGCGCGAAACCTCGAAGCCAAAATCGGCGACCCGAGGCTCGCCCGGCGTGCGTTGGCGCTGGCGGAGAAAAACGCGGCCGATCCGCAACTGGCGCTTGCCACGATTGTGAAGCTGGCCGAGGAATCCGCTTCCTCAATGCGGGATGCTCTAGGTGATCCGGAAAAGGCTCGCTGCCTGATCTTTTGCCTTGGTGCGTCAGAAACGGTCGCCGCCGAAATCTCGAACTCGGGCGCCGGATGGCTCCCGGTCTTCGATTCCGCGCGAACTGAAACCGCCGATTCAATGTTGAGTCAAATGCGCTGCGATCTGAGCGGCGTCGAGACCCGCGCGAAGCTGGCCGGAAAGCTTTCAGAATTCAAGCGCCGCATCTTCTTCAAAATCTCGATCGCCGATCTGGCCCGGCAAATTGATGTGAAGCAGACGATGTTGCTTATGTCGCGCCTCGCCGACGAATGCGTCAGGGCGGCTTTTGGCGCGGCATTACGACTCGCAGGTGAACGGGCGGGCGAGGCCGGAGAATTTTGCGTACTCGCGATGGGCAAGCTCGGCGCCAACGAACTCAACCTGAACTCCGATCTCGACTTGGTCTACATTTTCAACCCGGCCACGGACGGAGGCGGGAGCATCGCAGCCGCGCGTATCGGCGAGATCATTACCGAATCGCTTTCCGCCGGATGCTTCCGGATCGATCTGCGGCTCCGACCTGGCGGCAGAAATTCACCGCTTGCGGTTCCGTTCGACGGCGCGTTGAGCTTCTATCAAACCTTCGGACAGACGTGGGAGCGGGCCGCCCTGTTGCGCGCACGCCCGGTCGCCGGATCGCTGGAGCTGGGCCGCCAACTGCTCGACGAGCTCAGGCGCTTCGTTTATCGCAGCTATCTGGACTTCGACACCCTGCGCCAGTTGCGCGCGATGAAGCACAAAGTGGAGGCGGAGCTTCGCTCACCGCTGATGATCGAGCGCGACCTCAAACTCGGATATGGCGGAATTCGCGAGCTCGAATTTATCGTTCAAGCGCTCACGCTGATCTATGGCGGACGCGATCCGCGCATTCGAACCGAAAAAACGGTCGAGGCTCTCGAGCTGCTGGCGGACTATGGCTATCTTCCGGCGGCGCGCGCGCAAAAGCTCGCTGAGGCTTATCTTTTTTTGCGCAACGTCGAACATAAACTCCAAATCGTTTCGGGGCGCCAGACTCACGCTCTTCCCACCGATGAGCCCGGCATGCGCGCTCTCGCGGCGCGGCTTGGAATGGGGAAAAGTCCTGGTGCAACACTCAGGCTGCGCGCAATGCTGCGCAAGCATCGCGAACTAATCGCCAATCAGTTCCGCGAAACGCTCGCAGGCGGAGAGGAAGAAAGCACGACGAAAATCACCGATGTCGCGCGTGCAGCGTGGCGCTCCGCTCCGGACCCGGACTCCGCGCAGCGTGGTCTTGACGCGCTCGGTTTCGCGCATCCGAAAGCAAGTTCCCTCAGTCTCGAGATGCTTGCCCGCGGCAGTCCGCATGCGCCGGCGAGTCCCCGCCGCTCGGAACTGCTCGACACCCTGGGTCCGGTTTTGCTCGACGAAATCAGCCGCCTTCCCGATCCCGATCTCGCATTGCGAAACCTGGTCGATTTTATTTCCGCCGTCGGCGCGAGAACCTCGTTCCTGGCGCTGCTCGAACAGCATCCACCCACGCGCAGAGTGTTGCTCGGGCTATTCGCATCGAGCAGTCATTTGTCGAGCCTCTTCATTCGCCATCCGGACATGCTCGACACGCTGGTCCGTTCCGATCTCGCGCGCCGCCGCCGCAATCGGGAGGAGTTGGAGCAGGAGCTTTCGGGATTGATGAATGCCGCGGCGGATTTCGAGTCGCGTCTCGACACGCTTCGGACTTTTCGCCATCAGGAGTTTCTGCGCATAGCGATCGCCGACGTCGCGGGCGAACTGGATCTGCGCGAGGCCGAGGCGGAGCTGACGCTGCTTGCGGAAACCGTTCTCCGCCAGGCGCTCGACCTGGCGCGTTCGGAAGCAGCATTGCGTTTAGAAATTCCCCGAGGGCTGAATTTGTGCTGCATCGCGATGGGCCGACTCGGCGCCGCTGAAATGTCCTATAATTCCGATCTCGATCTGATTTTTGTTTACGACGAAGAGGGCGAGGCGATGCGTGGGCGCGAGGTCGCGGCGCGGGTAGTGCAAAAGCTGATAGGAATTCTGGAAGCGCGCACTCGCGAAGGATACGCCTACAAGCTCGACCTGCGTCTCCGACCATCAGGAAATCAGGGCCCGTTGGTTACATCGCTGGACGGGTTTCGCGAATATCATCGGCAGAGTTCTGCGGTTTGGGAACGCCAGGCGCTGGTCCGAGCGCGAGTCGTCGCGGGCGCCCAAAAGCTCGGCGAAGCGGTGGAAACGGCGCGTCAGGAATTCGTTTTCGGACGCGGTCTTTCGGTGGCTGAAGTGAAAGAGATCGCGCTGATGCGAAATCGAATGGAACTGGAGATCGGCGCGGAAAGCAAAACTAGGCTTAACCTGAAGCAGGGGCGCGGCGGTTTGGTCGACGTGGAATTTGTCGCGCAAATGATGGCGCTCGCGCATGGCTTTCGGCATCCGGAACTTCGCAAGCGTTCAACCCGCGAGCTCCTGAACGAACTCGGATGGTTGCGACTCATCCCCGCCAAAGAAGCGCGTGACCTTAAGGAAGGCTACGAATTTATTTCTCGGCTTGAAAACCGTCTCCGCATCGAGACCGATCAGCCGGCGTGGGCTCTATCTACCGATCCGAATGCACTTAGGCCGCTGGCGCGAAGGATGGGTTACCGCGGCTCTCGCGGTCCGGATCTGCTGCTCAAGGAATTGCGAAGCCGGCGCGAAGCGATTCGAGAAGCCTTTGAAAGCTGCTTCGCTCGTGAACAAACCTGAGCAATTATTCGAACTCCAGTTTGATGCCTGCGAGAAAGGTAATCGGCGGCGAGGGAAATCCGAACTCTTCCGAGTACTGCCGGTCGAGAAGGTTCAAACTCCGCACGAAGACTCCTTCGTTCGCGACTATACTCCACGGCACCCGCGCGTCGTAAACTACGGTCGCGTCGAACCGATGATAGGCCACATGATTCGCGACGGTCCCTATCGGCGTGATGTCGTCGCGGTCGCCGACAAAGGTGTACGCTAACGTAAGAATTATCTTGTCACTCGGCAGTAAAAGTTCCTCATGCTGGTATTGTGCGACGCCGAAAGCAGAGCGCTTCGGTACGCGTGTTGGTGCGTCTCCATTTGGTGAAACGTGCGTTTCGTCTAGCAGCGTAAATCCGCCGTTGAGTGTAAAACCATAGAATGGGCCGACCGACGGCACCAACTCGACTCCCTGCGTATCCACGCGGCCCGCATTTCCAGCGGTCGATCCGAAGGGGTTGGTCGTGCTGATCGGCACAGGCACGGTCACGATCAGATTGTGTACCCGGCGCGAAAAATAAGTCGCGGTGAACGAACCCCACTCGCCAAAAGTCTTAGTGAAGCCACCATCCCACTCGCTGGAAATCTCGGGCTCGAGATTTGGATTGCCAAACTGCGGAAAGTACAACTCGTCGAATGCGGGCGCGCGAAAACCCTCGCTATAACTTCCGTGAAGCGTCACTCCAATTTCTCTTATGGGGGCGGCGACTGACCAGGCGGAACTCACTTCCTCACCGAACTGACTGTTGCCGTCAATGCGAAATCCTGCGGTTCCCAAAAGGCGTCCGTTGAGCGCGCTGCCCTCCTGTTCCACGTATCCGGCGTATTCCTGACGGGTCGCTCGGAAGAGTGAAGTGCTTGGCGGAGAAGGCGGAAACGCGGTGAGGCTATACGAGCGAATCCAACGATTCTTGAAATCGAATCCCATCAGGGAGCGCCACCCCTCGCACCAGGTGTAAACCGCTTCCGTGTTTGCACCAATGGTTTCTTCCGGTATCCGATCGACTTCCGAGGTTTCAAACGCAGTATCGCCTGGAAAGAAAGGATAGTTGAGGCGCAGATCGTTGCGCACAAACGAGCCGCTTACGGTCGCGGTAAGATGGTCGGTGATTTTGCGCTCGATCTCGCTCTTGAAGAGCATGAACTCACCGCGCTGGTGGGCCGTCCTATTGATCGGATCGCCGTCACCAACCGTGAAGTTCACCAAACTGACATTCGAACGATAGTAGCGAGCGAATCCGCGGATCGTAGTTTTATCATCGAAGTGGTAGTCGAGCCGCAACGCGCCCGAGAGGTTATCGCTGTTGTCATTGACACTTTGGAAGCCCTCGGTCGAAAAATACGATAGCGCACCCGAGTAGCCCACTTTTCCTTCGGCGCCGTTGAGCGTGAACGTCTGCAGTTCACTCGCGTCATTCCCACCAGCCGACGAAATGTTCGCCCTGGGCGCGCCTTCGCCTTCTTCCGTGATCAAATTCACCACGCCGCCGATGGCTTGCGATCCATAGAGCGAGCCACCCGCGCCGCGAAGAACCTCGACCCGATCGAGACCATTGGTAGTCAGATTCGAAATGTCGAATGCGCCGCTGGATCCGCTATTGACCTCGACCCCATCGATCATGATTAGAGTTTCCGAAGAGCTGGCGCCCCGGATCGAAACGTCGGCAATCGATCCCGGAGATCCCGCCTGCATGACCGTAACGCCCGGAACCTGGCGCAGAACGTTGTCAACCGACTGGATCTGTTGCGACTGGATTTGGCTTTGATCAACGACGGTAACGGTGGTGCCGATTTCACTGATGGGCTGTTCGATTCGCGTCGCGGTGACCACTACCGGCGGCAGTTTCTGGGTCGGTGCCTGAGAAGCCGCGCCGGGCGAGGGGGTCGGGGCGACTCTGGCCGACGCATTTGGACTTGGTGCGACGGAAAGATCATCGGCACGTACAGCGCTCGCTGTTGGGCCGACTGCCAACAGAAATGCCAGAACAAAAAATCGATGCAGCCGCATTCACTCCTCCGCGTGAACGTCTCATCCGCGGAAGAGCGTGAGGCAAATGAAAACCCGGTCCCTGCCACCAAGGATCGGGCTCAGGAGAAGATTTCCTGATGCCCCGCCTTCCCCGCGGAAGGCAGACAATAGAATCATCCGGCCGGTCTCCTGGCTTGGGATTCATCCTGCGGCCCGCCTTCCCGCTTTTCGCGGTGGCGTTGATGGGCCTTCGTCCTCCCTCACAGTTGCGGGGCAGCGCCGGCTTTCAACCGGCTTCCCGAGCACCGGATGTGCGGAAAATAAATATGCTCGCCGCGCGATACAGTCAACCTCGAGTTCGAATCTCGACATTGCACGTGCTTCATATACGCTGGCAATTGCGATGAAGAAGATTTCCTTGATCACTGGTGGTGCGCGCAGCGGAAAAAGTTCACATGCGATTTCCCTTGCGCAATCGATCAAAGGAAACCGTCTCTACTTCATCGCCACCGGCCAGGGGCTCGACCTCGAGATGGCGTCGCGAATCGCGCATCACAAGGCAAGTAGGCCTGCCCAGTTCGTGACTATCGAGGAGTCGCTCGATCCCGCAATCGCGCTGGCACCTCTCGATGGAAAAGCCGACGGCGTGATCCTCGATTGCCTTACCTTGTGGATTTCCAATCTGATGGGGATTGGCGCCCAGGATGATTCAATCCTTGGATCCGCTGAGCGGCTCGCCAACACTCTCTCTCGCGCTACGTTTTCGTCGATTATCGTGACGGATGAAGTAGGCGCGGGAATCGTCCCGGACAATCCATCGGCGCGGCGCTTCCGCGATCTGCTGGGGTGGACGAATCAGAAAGTCGCGGAAGTAGCGAACGAGGTGATCCTAATGGTGGCCGGCTATCCGGTTCGCGCGAAGTAGTCATTTGGTCATGCCGCGATTGTCAGTATCGCGAGCACCTCGACGATCTCACTGCATGCGCCGATCAAATCGCCCGTGATGCCGCCCAGCCAGCGCAAGTAGAATGATCGCATAGCGAGCGTGACCATCAGCGCGATCGCATATGTGAAGATCACCTTCCACGAAAAGAATGGCAGCATCGCGCCGATTGCGATGACCGTCGCGATCGTGAGATTCCGCTCGCTTTCTCGCCCCAGCATCTTTGAACCAGATCCCTCAGTTCGCAGGTAATCCATCTTGTAGCTGACGCCGAGCAGAGCCCACCTCGACAACATTGGTGCGAGTATGAGCGCCTCGAATCGTGGCCAGCCGTCCAGTTCCACTAGCGACAACGTTTTCAATCCCAGCGCAAAAAAAAGCGCGATCGCCCCAAAGACGCCGATCCTGCTGTCGCGAAGAATAGCGAGCGCGGATACACGATCGCTACCCGCACCTAACGCGTCGGCCGTATCTGCCAGGCCGTCGAGATGAACTGCGCCGCTAAGCACCGCCATCGACAGCACGATCAACGTGGAACGCACGGAATGATCGAAGAAAAAAGACAGCGCGTAGTCCTCCAACGCAAATGCGATCCCCATCGCCAGGCCGATCAACGGAAACCATCCCATAGAGGCTGCGATCTGGGTCTCGCTCGCTAATTCAGTTCGAACGGGAAGGATCGTGAGGAAGCTCGCGCCCAGGCGAATTTGTGTGAGCGTTCCGCTATTCGCGCTCGTCAGTTCTTCCGTCGGATTTTCGTCGGGAATGTTCACCGGATTTTCCTCGACACTCCGGCGCTCTGAAACGTCGCCATCTGATGAAAAAGGTCGAGCGCCGCGTCGATCGTTGACATCGCGATCGCCGCACCGGTTCCTTCGCCTAGCCTCATTTCCAGATCCAGAATCGGACGCGCCCGTATACTTTCGAGCGCCTCGCGATGACCTCCCTCGGCCGACCGGTGGCCAAAAAACAGATGTTCTGTAACTCCCGGGGAGATCCGATCCGCCGCGCATGCGCTCGCGGTTGCGATGAATCCATCGACCACGATCGGAACATTGGTGGCGGCGCCTGCCAGACATACTCCGGTCATTGCGGCAATTTCGAAGCCACCCACTGCCGCGAGGATTCCGAGACCATTTGCATTTGCTAGTCGATGCCGCTGGAGCCCGCGCTCGATCACGTCGACTTTGTGCTTCCATCCCGCCTCATCTATACCGGTCCCCCGTCCCGCCAACCGCGCGGCAGGAATGCCGGCGGCAGCCGAAATCACCGCCGCCGCGGAGGTGCTGTTTGCGATTCCCATCTCGCCGATACCGATGAGAGTTGCCCCTGAATTCGCGAGGTCGTGGGCGATCTCGATCCCGGCCTCGATCGAGGCGCGCGCTTCATCCCGAGTCATCGCTTCGCCTTTCAGAAAGTTTTGTGTTCCGCGACCGATACGGCGATAGGTCACCCCGGAAAATGGATGCGTGCTCGTGTCGGTCTCGACACCCATGTCAACGACGCGAAGCTCATATCCAAAGCGCCGTGCCAGCACACTAATGGCCGCAGCGCCATTCGCGATGTTGCGCAGCATTTCAAGGGTGACGGCCTTCGGGAATGCGCTAACGCCTTCCTCGGCGATTCCGTGATCGGCCACAAACACGACCAGCGCGCCGCGGCCTTTTTTTGCGGAACCGTCGCGGCGAATCGCGGCGTAGCGGCGCACGATCTCCTCGAGATACCCGAGACTCCCCGGAGGTTTGGTCAGAGAGTTGAGGCGCTGATCCGCAGCCCGCGCGGCCGCGGAATCGATGGGCAGAATCGCGGAAATAGTTTGTTCAAAGAGACCCATAACTCAGGCGAGGCATCGGAGCATGGGGCTCCCATCCTGATCAAGGGCGCTCATCGCCAAGTCGCAATTGCGTCAATCAAAAGAGTGTTCGCGTTACGATTCCTCAGCCCGACGCGATAGAAACCGGGGCCTGCGCCGGGCAATTCGCTCAAGTTTCGAATTGCAATTCCACTTGCCATCAGATGGCGCACAAAATCTCCAGGGGCGGCCTCGTTTGTGATTTTGATCATTTGAAAATTTGTGACCGATGGAATCACCTGAAGGCGCGGATTTGGCGCCAACTCGGCACATAACCGAGTGCGCTCTTCGGCAACGAAGGAGCGAGTGCGACCGACAAATTCCGGAGCCACCTCCATACACGCGATCCCAACTTCCTCGGCAACTACATTGACCGACCAGGGCTCAAGCCCCTCGCGAAGCCTCTGCACGGTGTTGTGATGAGCGACGATATATCCGAGCCGCAGTCCGGGTATCGCGAATATCTTGGTCAACGAGCGCAAAACAATGATGCGAGAATCGTGCGCGGCGATTTTGGCGAGCGAGCGGTCGTCGCGCGCAAAATCCAGAAACGCTTCATCAAACACGCACCAAACTCCGCGCTCCGATGCCTCGTGCGCGATCGCGATTGCGTCTTCATAGGAGAGCGTCGTTCCGGTCGGGCTGTTGGGACGGCCAACGAAGACAGCGTCCGCGCCGTTTTCGAACGCGCGCCGGATCGCGTCGGCCTCGATCTCGAAGTCGCGATCGGGGTTCAACGGGATCCCCCGAGGCGTCGATGAAACTGCGATGAGCGCGTTTGCGATTTCGCTGAAGGTTGGAATTACCACGCCTGGTGCCTGCGGGCTGAGCAGTCGCGCCAGCAGGTAAATGAGTTGCGTCGTACCGTTGCTGGCCAGCACACATTTCGAGTCGATGTGTAGCGAGTCCGCCAATTTATTCTCGATGCGGCTCGCGTACGGAGCCGGATAGTTTCCGATCCGTGCCACAGCGGCGTGATATGCGGCGATGGCTTCCGGCGGCGCTCCGAGAGGATTTACACTGACGCTAAAATCCAGAATTCGATGGCCTATGTTACCGCCGTGAATCCGATCGATGCGGATAGGGGCGGGAAGCTGTGGTCTGACGGTCATACCGAGAGGACCAGATAACGGAACATCGCCAACGCCACCAAAGCCAATACGGCGGAAACGCGAGCGATCTGTCGAGCAACTCTTAGATCGTCAATTTGTATTGCGCGCTCATCGTCGCCCAGAAGTGCGCGCGCTTCAACTTTACCCCCGTATACCGTCGCTCCTCCTAGCTGAATGCCGAGAGCGCCCGCCATCGCAGACTCCGGCCATCCCGCGTTCGGACTGGTGTGCGTGGACGCGTCTCTGAAGCAACTTGAAAGAGCGTTTCGTCCACGGCCACTGAGGATAGCCGATGCTCCTGCTATGCATGCGGCGGTGAGCCGGGCAGGTAAGAAATTCGCGGCATCGTCGAGTCTGGCCGCGACACGACCAAAATAAATGTATCGATCGTCGCGATAGCCAATCATCGAGTCGAGTGTATTGATGGCCTTGTAGACGATCGCTCCAGCCGGGCCCGCAACGAACAGCCATAGCATTGGCGCAACGACACCGTCGCTGGCATTCTCGGCTAGAGATTCTACAGTCGCGCGAATCATCTGTTCGAAATCGAGGGATCGCGGATCGCGGCCAACCAGCGCTGGCATCGCATTTTGCGCACCGGGTAAATCATTCGATGCGAGCTTGAATTCCACAGCGAGGCCGGCCTCGTTGAGGCTGCGAGCTGCGATTGTCGTCCATGCGATCAGAATGCCTACGGCTACCGCGAGCCACCATGCTATCAAACCGAACGCGGTCACGATCAGACACGCGATCGCAGCGGAAAAGCCGGTGATGAAGATTGTCAGGATCGCCCCCCGCCAAAGGTTTCCTCGTCCGTCCTCTCGCCGCAGCAACCTTTCGCCCCAGCGGACGCCCCTGCCGATCAAGACCACCGGATGCGGCACGAGCGTGGTCTCGCCAAGAAATATGTCGAGTGCAAACGACGCAAAAATCGCCGGCGTCGAAAGATAAAACGCGCGACTCACAGGGGTCGAGCGGCCTCGTCCAATGCGGCGGTGCAGCTATCGAGCACCACTCGACCGATCAACTCGCCGAGGCGCGTATGCTTTCCGCAGTACCGAAAACTTCGGTGTGATGCGGGTGCGGCGACCGCGACGCAGTCGGTGCCGGTTCCAGTGGCAATTTCACCGGAGAGTACGCTGCGGATTCCGGCCGAATAGATCGCGGCTACGCGCGCCTCGGTCGCCAATTGTAAGGTCTCTGCCAAGGCCGCAATCGATAAAGCTTCGCTGACGGCCACGATCAAGTTAATCGTTCCGAGTGGGCGGGACTCCACCGTCGATGGATCGCCGACGCGTAGCGCGTTCGAGCATCCCGCCGTGCACCATGCTTGCACCATCATTGGGCCGTGGACTGCGCGTGCCGTCCGCACGCGGCGAACGTCCACCCCCGTCATCATCATAATCGCGTCCATCGGCTCACATTTCATTGCACGAATGATTCGCGAAAGATAAGCGGCGGGTGACTCGGTTGCCGTGCGATCCTTCTCCAGCACCTGATGATTCCCGATCACCCGCGCGCGCTGCAATCCGCCACCGAAAGGCGCCCAGCTCAACACTCGATAGGGTTCCGGAAGGGTAACAGAAAGGGTTCGGCTGCGGACGTTCCATCGCCATGGGACTGCTTTCGCCACGCGATCAGTGACCGCCGGAAATATCGCCGGCAAAGATCTCGCTCCAAATCCGCGGATTCTCGATCGCGGCCGCGAGTCTTTCCGCATCGTCGTCGCGCTGATTCCACGAATCGAAATGCAGCAGCGTTCGCGGAGGCAGCCGCTTCGCCCATTGCGCACTTTCGAGAATGGGGCGGTTGGGAAAATCTCGCACGTAACCGATACACAGGTAGGCGAGGGGAATCACATTGGTTGGAATGCTGAAAATCCGCGCGAGGTCTTCATTTCTGATGATGCTAACCCAGCCGACCCCGAGGCCCTCCGCTCGAGCCGCAAGCCAAAGATTTTCGACTGCGAGGCAGGTCGAATAAACCTCAACGTCACGCAGGCTGACCTTTCCGAGCACCCCGGGGCCGAAACGCCCCGGTTCGCAGGTGACGATGAGATTGAGTGGCGCATCCAGGATTCCTTCGAGTTTGAGCGAGAGGAATTTCGCGCGGCGTTCACCGGCGAATTGCTGCGAATTTTTCTCCCGCTCTTCATCGAAGACGCGTTTGACTTCGCGCCGGCGCTCGAGGTCGCGCAAGATTATGAAATCCCACGGTTGCGTAAAGCCGACGCTGGCGGCGTGATGAGCCGCAATCAAAATGCGCGCGAGGACCTCGTCGGGAATCGCGTCTGGCAGAAACTCGCGCATATCGCGGCGGCGAAAAATCGCTTCGTAGAGTCCGCGCCGCATCGTCGGCGAGAAAGTATGACGATTATTTTCTGCCATCCGTGCAACCTAACACGCCTCAAACAGTTCCGTAGGCGATCATCAGGGAACACCCAGACCGGCCAGGTGCGACATCTATTTAGTGAACCGCCGACTTAGGCTGAAGCCGCTTTCTTTGCGGCGTTAAGGGTCGCCTCATAGTCAGGATGACTTGCCACTTCTTTGACGTACTCAGCGTGAGTGACGTTGTCGTTCTTGTCGACCACGAACACCGCGCGCGCCAGTAGTCCGGTTTCCTTCATGAGAACGCCATACTTGGCGCCGAAATCGCGATCTTTGAAATCACTCACCATCGTGATCTTGTCGACGCCTGTCGCACCGCACCACCGAGCCTGGGCGAACGGCAGGTCCATTGAGACGGTCAGGATTTGTACGTCGTTCAGTTTCGCCGCTTCTTCATTAAAACGCCGCGTTTGAGCATCGCAGACCGGGGTGTCGATTGAAGGAACGACGCTAATCACTTTTACTTTTCCTTTAAACTGACCGAGGCCGACCGGCACCAGCCCTTTACCGACGCCGTGGAATTCGGGAGCCTTTTGTCCGGTCTTGATTTCCGGTCCGATCAGCGTCAATGGGTTGCCGCGCATAGTAACGGCGCCCTTGCGTTCTTCCGCCATGAATTGAATCTCCCATCTATGAAGTTGAGAATGAAATCCCGAAAGTGCGACTCTACCGGCATACGCGTTGTCGCGTAAATAGGAACAGTACCACTACCATTTCCAGGTTCGATCGATTCACCGCCTACTTTGCGTATTTTGCCACTCTGGCAGCTTCCGCCGCATTAGCCGCATCACGGCTCGGACGCGCCAGCATCCATTCTTTAGTGTAGTCGGTTTTTTCCCATGAGGTATCGTCTGGATCCCAGACGTAAGGAAGCTCAACGATTTCGCCGCGGATAGTGATCGTCTGAAATGCGCGAATCGCGTCGCCGACGATACGGCGTTGCAGTTCGCGATCATTCGGCTTCCCGCCTTGATGGCCGAGAGGAAAGTTGACGAAAACCGAACGCGGCGGCTTCACAGCTTGAGTTATGTCGAGCGCTGAGGTCATACAAAGAGTCGGTATTCCAGCTTCCTCCACCGCGCGAGCGATCAGTCCGACGGACTGATGACAGACAGGTCACGCAGGCACCAGATAAAATGCATCGACCCTCGCGCCCTTGAGCTCCTCGACAATCCGCGGCGCGAGGTCCTCGCGGACTTTTCGCGCGGAATAAATTCCTCCCATAAAGCTGAAGGCAGGGTCGCAGAGCTCGCCGATCACACCCTGGGCTTCAAATTCACGCAAAGGCTCGAGCGGAAAAACGCAGTTTGGATCTGTCTCCGCGTCGGCGGTCGGGTATCCGAAATGCCAAATGTAGAGATCCTCGCACCGCGCGTCCTTCGGGATTCGCCGGTACGACGTGTCCTCATGATGAAAACGCGGCTGGTCGCGATAGATGATTCCACCCGAGCTCATCAGCGCAATCTTCGATGCGGACATCGGCTTCTTGAGCGGAGTCCATGGAACCGTTTCGCTCACCACCCATTCGTAGGGTTCGAAATCACGGTAGAGTTCCCGCGTGCGCGGAATATATGCGACCGGCATGGCATCCTCCTCGCTGCGCTCTACGAAAATAAGCTCACGGATTTGCTGCTTTGCATGATCATCGGATGCTCAGGCCGCCGTCAACGATCAATTCCGTCCCCGTGATATACGAAGCATCATCCGAGAGCAGAAAAACAATCGCTTTGCCGATTTCCCAGGGGGTACCCTGCCGTTTCATGGGAATCCGCGGTGCAACCTGAGCCTCGCGATCGCCGACCAGGCGGCGCACCATCGAGGAGTTGATCAGCCCCGGTAGAATCGTATTGACCCGAATGTTGTCGCGCGCGTGTGACGATGCGACGGATCTCGATAGTCCCAGCAATGCCGCTTTGGTTGCCTCGTATGGTAATTGCTGATTGCTCCGTAACGCAGCCATCGATGAAACGTTTACAATCGCGCCACTGCCGGCCTTTTGCATCTGGGGGACGGCATACCTCATCATCAGGAAATGACCGCGCAAGTTCACCGCGACCATCTTGTCGAATTGATCGGTGGTGGTTTCGAGCAAGCGCCCACCGATCGCGATACCGACGTTATTTACCAGCAAATGAAGAGCGCCGAATGCCCGAACGGTTTCCTGGACAGCGCGCGCACAATCTTCTTCTTTCGAAACGTCAACTGCGATGGCGTGCGCGGTGCCGCCTTCTTCGCGAATCGCGGCCGCGGTTTCCTCGGCCAGCCTCAGAGACCGATCCGCTATCATTAGCAAAGCACCTTCGCGCGCGCATGTGATGGCGGTCGCGCGTCCATTGCCCATCGACAATTTTTCGCCAGCTCGAGGCGGTCCATCCGCACCGCCACCTGCTATCAATGCAACTTTTCCGGCCAGGCGTGCCACTAGTGCCTCCTCAGTGGATTCTGCTCATTGATACCTTCGCTCGTCCGGTTGCCTAATGATTACCGGCGAACTTCGGCGGACGCTTTTCCTTGATCGCAGTGAGGCCCTCCGCAACATCGCCGCCGAAGAAGCCCATCATCTCGAGCGCGAGCGAAGCGTCGAACGCGGGACCGAACATTCTGATCCAGTTGTTCAGCGCGCGCTTGGTGAAGCGAACCGCCTGCTGCGGGCCGCTGGCGAGTTTGCGCGCGACCTCGAATGCCCTGTTCATCAGTTGATCAGGCGGGACGCAAAGCGAAACCAGGCCGATCCGCTCCGCTTCCTTGCCGTCAATAAAATCGGCAGTCAACAGGTAATACTTCGCCTTTGCCATCCCACACAACAAGGGCCAAATGATGACGGCATGATCTCCGGCGGCGACCCCAAGACGAATGTGACCATCGGTTATACGCATCGATTCCGAAGCGATCGGAATGTCCGCCATAAATGCCACCGCAAGACCGGCACCCACGGCGACTCCGTTGATTGCCGAGATGATCGGCTTGTCGCAATTGACCATGTTGTAAACGATGTCGCCGGCTTCCCGCCACGCCTTGGCGATGTTGGCGGGCTTGCCTTTCATTTGCTCGAGCATGTCGAGGTCGCCGCCCGCGGAAAAGGCGCGCCCCGCGCCGGTAACGATCACTACATTAGTTTCCGGATCGTCGGCGACATCGAGCCAGACACGGCTAAGTTCCCAGTGGAGCCTTTGATTGGTGGCGTTGAGAACCTCAGCGCGATTGATTGTTATCAGCAGGATTCCCTGATCGTGGCGCTCGAACAGGAGATGTTGGTACTCGCTGTAATCCATGGGAAATCCTGTCGGTACTGATTCCCTACTTAAGACGCATATATGGACATGATCTTTCCCAGCAGGTCGATCGCCTTGTCGTGTGGCCGCTGGAAGGAGTTGCGCCCGACGATCGATCCAAAACCGCCACCCTCATGGATGCCGCGGATTTCGGTCAGTAACTGCTCGTCACCAACGGTCGCGCCGCCGGAAAAGATAACGATGCGTTTGCCGTCGAAGGAGCTTTGCACCACGTGCCTGATCCGATCCGCCAGCGTTGTGATCGGAACCTTCGCCTTGTCGTACGCCTTCTTGGCTTCAGCCAACTCGACGTGCGCGCTGGGTGCTTTCACTTTAATGATGTGGGCGCCGAGCTGGGCCGCGATTTGCGCCGCATACGCGACCACATCGATCGCGGTCTCGCCTTCCTTGCTGAGATCGGAGCCGCGCGGATACGACCACAGGACAACCGCGAGCCCGTGCGACTTGGCTTCCTGCGTGATCTCCCGAACCTGCTGATACATGATCTGCGATCCCGAAGATCCCGGATAGATTGTATAACCAACCGCGACGCATCCCAGCCGCATGGCCTCTTTCACGGTCGCGGTTTGTGCGGAAACCGGATCCTTCTCATCATGTAGAACGTCATGATTGTTGAGCTTCAAGATGAGCGGAACGGCGCCTGCAAATTCCGCCGCTCCAGCTTCGAGGAAACCCAGCGGCGCCGCATAGGCATTGCATCCCGCGTCGAGCGCGAGATGAAAATGATAGGCCGGATCGTAGGCGGGTGGATTGACGGCAAAGCTGCGCGCCGGGCCATGTTCAAAGCCCTGGTCGACCGGCAAAATAACCAGCTTGCCGGTTCCCCCGAGTCTGCCATGCATCAGCAGACGCGCCAAGTTGGTGAGCACACCCGCGTTCTCACCGGGATAGTGACTCAGGATTTCCTTCACTCGCTTCGTCATCATGAGGAAGCTTCCTCCCACCCTTGGGAAAATTTATCAGCGCGAAACCACATAAGAGCTGGCCTAAAACAAGGACATCGCGCAATGCGCCGCCCCCAGCAGTCCCACGCTCTCGTTGAGCGCCACCCGAACCTCGATCTTTGCCAACACTTCACTAAGCCGGCCCTTGTCGGCGAATGCGCGGAGGAATCTGCCATCATTTAGTGCGGGCAAAATCTTTGGCGCTATTCCTCCAGCGAGATAAACGCCGCCGAGCGCAAGAATCTTCAGCGCGAGATTCCCGGATTCCGCGCCGTAAATGTCGACGAATACTTCTAGCGCATGAACGCATTCCGCGTCCCGCCCGTCAAGAGCTGCTGCGCTGACCACCGCGCTAGCATCTCCTTTCTCGAAACCCGATCGTAGCCACTCCGGCTCTGCTCTGCCGCGATGCTCCCGGATGAAACTGTAGATATTGAACAGCCCAGGCCCCGATAGCACCCGCTCTGCGCTAACGTGATCGTACCGTTTGCGCAAATATCGAAACAGCTCGATCTGCTCGTCATTACGCGGCGCGAAATCGGCATTCCCACCCTCCGACGCAACCGCAAGGTGACGCCCGCTTTCGAAAATGAGCGCCGCTTCTCCCAAACCGGTTCCCGCCGCGACGATCGCTACATTCCCGCGGTGCAGTTGATACTTGCCACGCTGCAAGGTGGCGATGTCAGACTCCGGCAGGTGCATCACCCCATATGCGGTCGCGTTGAGATCGTTGATGAGACGCACGCGAATGCCATCGAGCGCGCGACCTAAATTATCTTCATCAAGCTTCCACGAAACCTGGTTGGCATGTGCCTCACCTTGGATTATCGCACCTGGAACGCCGAAGCACGCGAAGCCGATCGCTTCCTTGCCTTGGTCCAAAAGATCCGCGCAAGCGTCTTCGAGGCTGGCGAAATCTTTAGTGGCGTAACGTCGATCGCGTATAGCTCGCGGACTCCCATGATCGATGCTGAACAGACCGAGATGGGTCTTGGTGCCGCCGACGTCGCCGGCCAGGATCACTCGTGCCATCTGCAATCTCTGTAGAGTAACCGCGACCACGAATCAGCCCTCGACGTGATATTCCTCCGCCATCGCAACTTCCGCGGCGCTGCCGATATAGATCGGTTGTCGATCGTGAATGCCGCCGGGCTTTACCTCCATGATACGCCCCTTGCCCGTCGAAGCGCGGCCGCCCGCCTGTTCCGCGATCATCGCCATGGGTGCCAGCTCGTACATGAGGCGCAACTTGCCCCTGATTTTTCCGTCTGCCGCAACGTCACCCGGATACATGTACATGCCGCCTTCCAGAAGGCATCGATGGAAGTCCGCGGCAAAGGCGCCACAGTATCGAAGCGTATAGCTGGTGCGTTTGTCCTGGCGGCTGGTGAGATGATGCACGAGCTTCTGCGCGCCTGGATGCCATTTGGAAATGTTGCCCTGATTGACGGCGTAGCATGAGCCGTGCGTCGGCATTTTGACGTCTTCCTTCCACAGCATGAACTCGCCGAGCCGCGGATCGAGCGTGAAGATATCGACTCCGGAGCCCGCCGTGTAGATCAGCTGAGTCGCGGGTCCATACAGAACGTATCCCGCGGCGACCTGTTTGGTACCCGGACCCAGCAAGTCGGTAGCATCGATGCCGTGGCGGTCGGCGCGCTGGCGAATTGAAAATATCGTTGCGAGGGATCCATTGATGTCGGTATTCGAAGAGCCATCGAGCGGATCGTAGAGCACCGCGTAGTTCGTATTCTTGTGGCCACGGCAATGGCGATCGTAGTGCTTGGGCGCCTCCATCTCTTCGGAGATAAGACTGCAAACCGGGAAACCTTGCTCGAAAATTTCCAGGAAGAGCTGATTAGTCCATTCGTCGAGCTTCTTTTGTTTCTCGCCCTGGACGTTGGTATCGCCGGAATATCCCAGTGCGCCGCTAATCGACGCGTGGGCCAATTCGCCGCCGATCAGTTTTCCCGCCAGCGCGATCCGTTCCATCACCAGCGCCAGATCTGCCGCTGGTATCGCAGTTTTTTCACGAGTGAGTAGATGACGCGATAGTGTCAGCGCCTGATGCCCCATGCTGTCCTCCAGACTGCCGCTCCCCGAGCGTTCGAGCCCGTCAACCTCACGATCGGCGCCTGGGGGTACCGATCGATTTATAAACTTCGCCAGCTCCGTTTGTCCGCCGCGATCATCAACGCCGATTCCAGCGGCCCCCATGAACCCGCAGCATACATCGGTGGTTCTACGGGTGTCGCGGCCCACGCGTCGAGTATCGGTTGTATGAAATTCCACGCCGCTTCGACGCTGTCACGCCTCATGAACAAGGTTTGATCGCCTGAGGATCAGGTCGCGGAGCAAGGTCTCGTAAGCTTCTGGCGAGGCGGTCTGGTTATGGAAATCGACTTTTACAGGCGCCAGGCGCAAATCCGCCCCCGGCATTTTTGAAATGATATTGAGGGAGAGACCTTCATCAGGCTGAATCCTGATGGTGAATAGATTGGGAGCCAGCGGGCTGCGAGGTCCCGAGTTGAACAGGATCCGCGGCACCGAGTTAAACTGGATTGCGATTTCGCTTGCACGCTTGGGCAGCCTCTTGCCGGTGCGCAGGTAAAATGGAACTCCTGCCCACCGCCAGTTCTCGATAAAGCACTTCAGCGCCACGAAGGTTTCTAGATTCGAATCGGGCGCTACGTGCTCCTCCTGACGATATCCTTTCACCGCCTGTCCGCCGATAAGCCCTTCGGTATATTGGCCGCGCACGACCCACCGCTCAACGTCATCGTGGGTGAAAGGGCGCAACGTCCGGAGCACGTCTAGTTTGGAATCGCGCACCGAATTGGCATCGGTGGTGCGCGGCGGCTCCATCGCGATCAGCGAAAGTACCTGGAGCAGATGACTCTGCACCATGTCGCGCAGCGCGCCCGCGTGTTCATAGTATCCGGCGCGGGTGCCGACTCCTTCGGACTCGGCCACGGTAATCTGCACGTTGTCGATGAATTTGGCGTTCCAGAGCGGCTCGAAAATAGCATTCGCGAACCGCAACACCATAAGGTTCTCCACCGTCTCCTTACCGAGATAGTGGTCGATTCGAAAAACCTGATCCTCGGCAAAATGTTTCGCGAGACGATCGTTGATCTCGTGCGCGCTCGCGTAGTCGTGGCCGATGGGCTTTTCAACCACGACCCGGGTGAACGGGTTCTCGTTCTTCGAGATCATGCCGGCGCTGTTGAGATGCGCCGCGCAGGTTTCGATGAAATCGGGTGGGATCGCGAAATAGAAGATCCGGTTGTCGTGGCCACCGGCCTCATTGTCGATTTCTTCCAGACGCTGCCGGAGTTTCGAATAATCAGCCGAGGTGTTGAAAGTGCCGCGCACGTAACGCAGCATCGGAGCAAACCTGTTCCAGCATTCGTCTTCGATTGTCCGGCGGGAGAATTTATCGATCGCGTCGCGCGCAAACGCACGATATTTTTCGTTGTCGAGATCCTCCATCGAGAATGCGACGATGGCGAATTTTTCGGGCAGCAACTTGTCAGCCAGCAGATTGTATAGCGCGGGAAGCAGCTTGCGATGACTCAGGTCGCCGGCGCCTCCAAAGATACATAGAATGCACGGCGGAAAATTGCGACGCGACCACGGCGATCCCTGTCCATCGGCGAGGACATTGGGACGGGCTATTTCAATGATATTAGTCCGGCTATCAGGCATTGCGGTTTTCCTGGATCATTACCTGTGTCGATTATGGATAGTATGCGAATGGTATAAAATGCGGCTGCGGCAGAAGTGATTCCGGTGACTACAACGTCATGCAATCAGGCTAACGGAACCGCAAACTCGTAGAAAGTGTCGCGGGACGCGCAGGAGAACCGGCATACAAACTCATCGCGCCACCATGTGGTCGCCCAGAACCAACGTACGCAAATCATCGCGCTCGAAAATTCCCGCCACTGCACGAGTCATCGCCACCGATAGCACCTGACCTGGGTCATCGTAAATTCCCGCTTCGTCATCGGGTCCCAATCCGAAGCTCCCGATCGGTGGATCGAAATACGATTGGTTGCTGGCGCCCTGCCAGAATGGAATCTTAAACGGCGGTTTGTAGATCGTGACCTCGACCGTGAAATCGGCCTCCGTGCTCCAACTTGGCCCGTATTGCGAGTTGGCCCGGCGATGCTTCTTCACCCAGCATTTTACGATCCGGCTGGCGAGCACGTAGTCAGCGCTCGGCTTCTCGTCGCCAATGTACTCGCTTTGATTTTCCACGCTCGGGTGAAAGCCGGCTTCCTCGGCGGAACGATCGATCGCCCCCTGAAGGATCGGTGCGAGCGGCTGACTGAACAGGCGCCCGACGACATTATCAGACTGATCGGTAACGACGCCGACCGCCGGCTCCCCATTTTTCGGCGCCTCGTTAGGCCCGCTGAGATCACGCGAATCGACCGGCAGCAGCACCACCATCGTGCGATGAGGGAAGGAATTCTGGTAGCCCTTAACCTGGTACGGATAATACTCGGGCGTCTGTTCTGAGTCGGTAGGAGTGGGCGGCGTCGGATTGCCCGCTGCTGCGCATCCGGCAAACAAAAGCGCACAAACTACGAATGCTCTCCGGCGCCATCGGGACTCTTCTTTTAACACATTATTCTCTAACAGAGTCGGCACCCTTCGATCTTCATCGGTGTCAGCCCTGAGCTGCCTGCGTGCGTTCACGGTATAGAAAAAGAGTTCCCCCGACTTCGATACGGTCGCCGTTGCGAAGCGTCTGCCTTCCGGCCACCGGCTGCCTATTCACGTATACCGCGCCGCCGCTGGTCGGACTGATGGAGTAGCTTTTGCCTTCGAGGCGGATTATAGCGTGATGTCCCAGCACGCTCTGGTCGCCGAACAACCCGACGTCGCACTCTTCGGCGCGTCCGATGATGGTGACTTGCTTGGCCAGCGGATATTCGCGTCCCTCGCGCGCGTTGCGGCTCTGACTGCGCACCACCATCAGCCATCCGCGTTTGAGCAGCTCGCTAACCAGTCCGATGAAGAATCCGATCAGAGCGCCCAGTACGATGATCGCAATCGCGCGGCCTAACGCCTGCGGAAAGGTCGTCGTCAGACTCTGATAGAAGAGGCCGCCGAGACCGCCGCCGACGACGCCGCCCAAAGCCCCATTGCGACGCCGCGCATTTGATCCGGTGGCCCATCCGACGCCAAGGCCGACCGCAATGCCAAGGACCGACCATCCGAGGATGCGGCCGAAGAATCCGCGCATTATATCGAAGGTCAACTCGGCCACGATTAGTCCGACTGCTCCTCCAATTGCGCCGATGACTCCGCCGGTCCGAATCCCACGCAAAGCCAGGCGGGTTTGGCTGACGCTCAAGGCCTCGATCGAGGCGAGGAAGGCGGCGATGAAAGCTCCGACCAGCGCGCCAAGAATAACGTCGCGTCCGTAAAGGGAGTGGATGCCCATGAACGGTTCGGCGGTGCCCCATGCGGCCAGTCCGCCCAGTCCGCCTGCGGCGGCGTAAAAGAGAAGTTTTTCGCGAGAAACATTAGTGGCCATGTGGTACCGAGAGAATTGCGCTTGCGGCTGCGTGGTTCAAGCGACAATCGCGCGGATGCTGTTGGAAAAACCGCAATTCAGCAATCAATAGGCTCTGGCGGTCCAGGTACCACGCTGGCCCGACGGGCCGGCTTCGTAGGTGCCCGAAAGCTGGCCGCTGCGATCCTCACCTTCGAAATAAAACGTGTCGGTGCCATACGGAACCGAGAATTGGAGATGGTCGCCACGTACAAAGCCTTCGATCGGAGTCGCGCCGTAACCCGATTTATGAATCGTCAATTCGCCGTGCAGGAAGCCATTCGCCTGCGGACGAAGGCGCAGTTCCATATCTGAATTTCCGCCCCCGGCAAGCCCACTGATGGAACCGCTCGCGATGGTGGGGCCACTTAGCGAGGTGCCCGACGAGGATCCGCTGCTACCAATGCTGGGCGGTATCGGCCCCCCGCCGCTAGAGTAGGAGGGACCGCCGCCGGAATAGGGCGGGCCGCCCGTATCCGCAATCACCTGGAATCTTTTCTGCGCGAAATATTGTCCATTCAAATAAAAGTTGACCGTATAGGTTCCCGGCAGAAAAGCGCCCCCGGCGGAGTTTCCCACGCGACCGTTGAAGGTGACGTTGTGTTCGGTCGGAGATACATTTTTCCAGTCATTGACGCTTCCAAGAGTGCGGCCGTCCGGCGCGATGTACGCCGCGTCGACCCGATATTGATTCGAGTCGAGCCGATAAAGCCGATTTCTGAAGTTAACCTGCCAGTCCACGAACAGGACTTTCGAGGCGTCGAAGCTGTCGGTTGGCGCCGATAGCGCAGTCCCGGTTTTGGTGCTGTTCAGAAAGTCAATCTGTACCAACTCAAGCGGATGCTGCCGGCGCGCCTCGATCATTGCCAAGCGTTCGTCCTCGCGCTTCTTTGCATCCTCGAGTGCCGCACTGCTGTCGGCTGGAGTGGGTGCCGCCGCCTCGCTTGCGCCGGTGGCTTTGCTCAGATCCTGCGTTACGCTGAACTGTTCCGCGGCAAGATATTTGTCGCCGAGATAAAGCGCCACCTTGTAACTTCCGGAAGGGTGGCTGGTGAGATCCGGCATCAGCGCGACACCGCTGAAATCCACCGTCTTTTGTGAAGGCCCGACAAACAGCGTCTGATCGCTCGAGGCGAGTTGGGTACCCGCGGGATCGAAGAAACGGGCTTCCACGTGATTCTCGCGGCCTTCCAGACCTTCGAGATCGTTCTTAAAGGTGGCCTGCCATTTGAGATACTTTTGATTGCTGATCTCGGCGTCGGTGAATGACGCCTTCGGTGCCGACACCGGGGTCCCTTCACGGCTGGAGAGCATGAGCATCATTTGCTGGAACTCCAGAGGATGCTGCCGCGCCTCCGCGATCAGCTCCTCATGCTTCCACGGCAGCGAATCGATGAGCGGCTTGATGCCGAGCCGCATCTGCAACATAGGGTCCGAATATACATAAGTGGCGCCGAACGCCAGCCCCGCCAGCACCAGAGAAAACACCACCAAACCCACCGCGCGGCTTACGGCGCTTCTGGCAGGACGCGGTGCTACCGGCAATTCGCCGATGTCACCGATCGCGACCGCTTGCAGGCCCGCCGTTCCGGCCTGCGAGCTGACCACCGCACCTGAGGCGGAAATCCCGGTGCCATAGAGCATCATGTCGCGAAACGCCTCGATGGCCTGCGGGCGATCCTCCATGTTGTATGACAGCGCGGAATCGATCGCGGCCGAGAGATTGCTGGAAGCATCGGGGCGGAGTTCTCTCAATTTCGGAAAGCTGAACGGCGGAAATTTTTCCGGATCGCGCGCCGTCAGCATGTAGTGCATGGTGGCGGCGAGCGAATAAATGTCGCTGCGAGGATCAACTTCGCCCTTGTACTGTTCGGGCGGAGCGAATCCGAGAGTCCCGATCATGGTGCCCTTGCGCGCCGCCTTGAATAGCCGCGCGATTCCAAAGTCCACCAGCACCACGCGCCCCTTCGAGGTGAGCATCACGTTCGAGGGCTTCATGTCGCGGTACACGATCGGCGGCGTCATGTTGTGCAGATAGGAGAGCACGTCGCAGAGCTGGCGCGCGACGTCGATGACCATTCCCTCGGGCAACGGTTCGCCGTTGCGCGAGGCGAGTTCCTCTTCTAGGTTGCGGCCCTCGACATATTCCATCACCAAATAGTGGCGATTCAGATCGTCAAAGCGATCGGTAATTGCCGGGATCGCCTGATGCTTCAATTGCGCCAGCGTATCCGCTTCGCGCGCGAAATAGTCATTGGCCTCCAGCCGCTGCTGCTGGTCGATGAAATGATCGACCATCTCTTTGATGGCGCAAAGGCGATTGGCAAGACGCTGGTCGCGCGCCAGATACACCACTCCCATTCCGCCGCCGCCGACCATTCTCTCTATCAGGTATCGATTGACGAGTACCTTGCCGGGGCTCAACGGCCCGGTGGGAGCGCCTGCGGTTGGGGGAGGAATGGCGGCCATAGCCTAGCTGGCAAATACGACGACAACTGAAATGTTGTCGGTTCCGCCGCCCGCGTTGGCGGCGGCAATTAATTCGCGCGCCGTCTCATAGGGATCGTGATGGCGGCGCATGATCTCCGCGATGTGATCGTCGTCGACGTGGGCCACTAGTCCATCGCTACAGAGCAGCAGCTTGTCGCCGCGGCGCAATTTCATCGTGACAGCTTCGGCACCGGCCGCGCCGCTTTGACGCGCTCCGAGCGAACGCGTGATCACGTTCTTATGCTCGTGATGGCGTGCCTCTTCAGCAGTGATCTGTCCGATCTCCACCAGTCGCTGCACCAACGAATGATCTTTCGTGAGCTGGCGGAGAACCCCGCTTTCAAGGAGATAGGCGCGGCTGTCCCCTACCCACGCCACCGCACCATCGGGGGGCGCGATCGCGGCACAGACCCCGGTGGAACCCATTCCACGCGCCTCCGGCCGTTCCTTTTGGTACTCGATGATCCGGAGATTGGCCTCTTCCAGTGCCGCTGCCAGCGTGCTACCGAGGTCTTGCGTTTCACCGCGAGACAACCTTTCCTCAACATAGTCCCGGATCGTAGTAACGGCAATTGCACTTGCGGTCTCGCCGGCTTCGGCACCGCCCATTCCGTCGCAGACGATATAAAGAAAGTTTTGTGATGGATCGATTTGGGAATCGCGGAAAAACTCCAGCGTGGCGATAGCGTCTTCGTTCAGCTCGCGCACCATCCCGACATCGGTCATCGCGGCCGAGCGAATCTTGCATTCGCCGCTGAGCTTCAGCAATTCCGCTTTGAGCGCGTCGATCGTGAGCCATCGTTCCGCCGGATTGAACTGAACTGCGTGGAGAATTACCTGCTCGAGGCTCGGAGAAACAACGTGTGGAGGGTAGAACCTGATTGGGCCGGCTTCCTCCCGCCAGGTCTCGGACTGGAGACGGTCACCAGTAAGCATCGTGTAGAGCAGCGCGCCCACCGAAAAAACATCGGCGCGCTTATCGACCTTCTTGCCGCGATAAACTTCCGGAGCCGTGTAACCGTCGTTAAAAATCGGATCTGATTGCAACTCATTGTCATTGGAAACGTAATTGAGCCCGGTTACTTTCGCCCGGCCGCCGGCGCCGATAGCCACCGACTCCGGACAGATATCGTTGAGCCGCAATCCGCGCCGATGAACAAAACCGACCGCTTGGCAAACCTGCACCGCGATCGCGATAGCCTCGGGCTCGCTGAGCTTGATTCCGCCACCCAGGCGCGCGAGCGGGGTCGCGTCGCTTTCGGAGTACACCAGATAGACGCGGCCGTTACTGGCGAAACCGGAGATGGCCTTCTCGAACGCGGGATGTGCAAAGGTCATCGAGAGCGCGAGGACGCGCCCGAATACGTCGCCGAGGTCGTCGGCGAAATGGTCCGGCAACTCCTTAATGAATTCTTGCTCCGGGGTGTCATGGTTTTCCGGTGCGGTTTGCGCCGCGGAGCCGTTGACGTGTTCTGACCCGTCCAAGGGCGCGGTCGGCGCGTCGCTCGAGCTGACGGCGACTTCATCTCCGGAGGCTGACGCTTGCGGCGCGGACTGAGACGCGCTGCCCGAACTTTCTACTAATTTGGTTTGCCGCTCCGGTGCCGAGGCTGTCGCTTCTCCATTCACAGAAGTCGCTGGCGGCGGATTGAGCTTGGCAGTCTTCGCATGCGGATCGACCGCCGGCATCGGCGCGGATGACTCGGGCTTTGATTCTTCGGCCGGTTCATCCTCAGGCTGATCGCGCACTGGAGCGAACCGTTCGCGCAACCCGACTTTTTCTTCCGCGCTGTCAGATCTACGAATCGCGCGATATCTATTTTCTACCGAATCTTGCGCGACGAGTTCGACGATCTCATAGCCATTGAGCATCGTTCCTGGAGACAGAGGCGTGGGCCGTGATGACACTGCGGCAACCGGCGCGGCAGTGGCCGTCAGCCCCTGTCCGCATCGATCGCAGAACTTTGCGCCGTCAGGCGCCTGAAGCCCGCATTCGGGGCAGATAATCATACCGCTCTAGGCCTTCCTGAATTCCAATATAGCATTGCCCAACATCACCTGGTCGCCATCTTTTAGTTGGTAGAGCTGGTCGCGCCCCAGCCTGCCGCGTCCGACGATGAAGGTGCCGTTGAGACTGCCCAGATCGCGCACAAAGAAGTGCTCGCCACGTTTCACGATCTCCGCATGATGGCGTGAGACGCGATCAGAGGATTGCCGCAGCGGGTTCAAGTCGATATCCACCGGGGCATCGTTATTGGGATCGAGCACGCGTCCGATCACGGCGCGATCGCCGATGACGGCGAATTTGAGGTTCTCCATCTTAGCGATCAAATGCGCACCCGGCTTCGCAGGCGCGGCTGGTGTCGCGCGGCCATTGGTATTCACCGCTTTCGATGAAGTCGAGGGCGTCGCCTCCAGGTGACGGATGGGCGTTACCGGCCGCCGCTTGCTGAGGTCAGCGGTTTTCGCCGTCGGCGACGTGCTCTGCGCTGGTTCCATGCGTTCGATGACCACATGCTCGTTGACGACCGGGGTGATCACTTTCAAGCCGACTCTGATGCCACGACCGAGCGCCGCGATCGCCTTATCTTTCAAATCGATGGCTTTGCGCGAAGTTCCCAAAGGCGCCGGCCGCTGGGTGGAAGACGGCGACGGCGGGTCCTCGACCGGATTATTGAGCACGATGGTTTTCATCGTGGAGGCCGGCGCGGCCGACGAAGCAGGGGGCGCGGCCTGCTGTCGCAGAGAAGCGGGCCTGGCAGGGGCGGGCTGCGAAAGGACCACGGTCTTCATTGCCGCCATCGGCGATGCGGGTGCGGAAAGCGGCGCGGAATGAGACGGCACCGATGCGAAATTGCCATCGTCGGGGCCGGGCAGCGGCAGCGCGTTGATCATTTCGCGCGCGTTACGCGGACGTCTATCGAGTTCCTTGTCGAGACACCGCATCACGAGATCGCTGGTCTGCTTTGACACTCGTGGATTCAGATCACGCAAGGGCGGAAAGCTGAACGGCGGTTCGAGTTGTGGATCGCGGCCGGTCAGCAAATGATGCATCGTGGCCGCGAGCGAGTAGAGATCGGAGCGCGGCTCGGTCTTGCCCATGTACTGCTCGGGCGGGGCGTAACCGACCGAACCGATCTGGGTGCCGCGGCCGCCGGGCGGAAGAAAACGCGCGATTCCGAAATCGATCAGCATCGCGCGTCCGTCCTTGTCGATCATGATGTTGCCGGGCTTCAAATCGCGATAGACGATCGGCGGCTTCTGCGCGTGCAGGAAATCCAGGACCTCGAGCATCTGGCGCGACCATTTCAGCACCTGCGGCTCTGGAAGTTTCCCGCCGGGTCCCAGCTTGTCGAGCATGGCTTGGAGATCGCCGCCGGCAACGAACTCCATCACCAGGTAATGGCGTCCACCTTCGACGAAATAATCGATCAGACTCGGGATTCCGGGATGCGAGAGCAGCGCCAGCACGCGAGCCTCGCGCGCGAAGTCCTCGATGGCTTTTTTTTCTGCGACGCCGTCGCCAACCACCATCTCCTTGCACGCCACCGGCCGATTGGCCAACCGGGTATCATTGGCCAGGTAGACCCGCCCCATACCGCCGACACCGAGCACTTTATGAATGCGATAGCGGCGGTCCAGCATGTGGCCGACGGGAAGAGACTCGCCAGAATTCATGGTGTGTTACGAGTCCGCACGCGCGGAGACCTGAAAAAATCGGGCGCGCAAAAATGACCGCGCCCGCCGCTATGGAGAATCAGGAGACAGGCTCAACAACTAATTTGAAGAAATGTCTTGCCGATAATAACTTCGTCGCCGTTTTTGATTTCAGCCGGAGAACCCGGTGAAAGCCGAGTTCCGCGGTTCACGTAGGTCCCGTTAAGGCTGCCGATGTCTTCGACGGTGATCTTGCCGCCTTCGATCCGGCATAGCGCGTGTTTGCGCGAAATCTTGGCTTCCGGGTCGTCCGCATCCAGATCGACTTCCGGGAACGAGCCGGTTTCCGGGTCCCATCGCCCGATGAGATTATTGCCGTCCTCGAGGGCAAACTCCTGGCCCTTGCGGCCGCCACGTACCACCACGAACTTCGCCTTGAAGGCGGCCACTGCGCCCCCGCGGGTTCGGCTGTGGGAGCAGGCGCGGCAATGGGTTTGTTGAGGTCGCCGGTGGGTGCGTCGGACTTCGGAGCCTCGGTCGCGGGAGCCTCGGCGTCCGGCGCCGCGGCGGCTTCGGCCTTGGGCGCCTCACCGGGCGCCGATGCGCCGCCACCTGAGGCAGGAGCGCCCGCGGCAGCATTGAGCTTGGCGCCGCATCCGTCGCAGTAATCGAGTCCGTCCATGTTTTCGTAACCGCATTCGCTGCACTTGATCATTTTTTCCTATGCCCCTCGCTACGAGGTCGAAGGCTTCTCGTTCCGGTTCAAGCTGTTCGTTCGCCTATGCGTCACATCGCACCATCAAGAAAATGACGGTTACTCCTCGTCCTTGCCAAACTCTTTCAATGCTTCCGGATCCAGCATCTGGGTCTTGCGCACCACCGCTTGCGCCTGGAGCAGCGTGGTCTTGGCTGCCTTGGTCTGCAGGGTCTGCGTTTTCTTCACCTGATCGAGCAGACCGGCCAAGGCTTGGGTAGCCTTCACATTGCCGAGCCGCTGGGTACCCTGCATCGCGTTGCCGAGCAGCCGGGTCGCGCGATCGACGTTGCCGGCCTTGAGCTCCTCTTCCGCCTTTGCTTGCAGCTTGGCAATCGAGACCTGATCGACGAGATTCATCACGCGGCCGTTGCGCTTGCTCGTGAGCGTACGATCCAACGTGTATTCGACGGTCATGTCGACCGAAGCGGATCGTTCGCCAACACCGGGAATTTCATACTGGAAAACGTTGGCCGAAATTCTCACCGGTCCGGGCTTGCGCGGCGGCAGCACCAGGGTCAGCAACACGGAGCCGGGTACGCCCGATTCGAGATCTCCGATTTGGTAGCTGATCTTGCGCTCGTCAACCAACGGCGCACCGAGGGTGTAGATCTCGGGACTGGCGCGGAATGCCTCGCGAACCTGAACGCCCTGCGAGAGTGTTACGTCGATACGGCCGTTGCGGACCGTAACCGCTCGCAACCCCTGTAACTCGTCCTCGAAGAGTCCCGGAATTTCCGATGGGTCTCCGATGAAATGATATTTGCCGTTGGAATCTTGCGCGATCTTCTGGAGCAGCTTTTCGTTGAACTCGACACCCACCCCCATGGTCGAAAACGACATCGACTCGCGATACCTGGTCGCCAGCTCGGTGCACGCGGTTTCCTGGTAGGTCTGTCCGTCGGTGAGCACCAGAACGCGGTTGAGGCGGTTGGGCGCGTGTCCCTTGTTTACCTCATCGATCGCCGCTTGCATGCCGAGCGCCATCTGGGTGCCGCCACCGATCTCGAGCAGATCGATATCTTCGAGCGCGCGCGCGACCGCGCTTTTGTCATGGATCTGATCGGGTTGCAATATAACTTTGGCGCGGTCGGCGAAGGCCACTACTGCGACCTTGTCGTCGGCGGCGACATTGTCGGCGAGGAACTTGACCGCGTCGATAACGAACTCGAGTCGACGCTCGTCGTACATCGAGCCCGACCTGTCAATCACGACGCCCAAGTTCAACGGCGAGCGGGTTCCGCCACCCCCACCCCCTCCGGGTCCCGCGATAGCTTCAAGCAGAACGTATAAGATGTAGTTTTCAGCACTTGAAAGAACGTAGTCGCTACTGGCAAGTGCCTGGAAGGTAAGGGGCTCGGCCATTTACGGATTTCTCCTGATTATCCCGACTGTCGATTCTACGTTTGAAATTCCACTTCGCGCAACTAGTTACAATAAGGTGCAATTGCCTCAGACCGACCCCCTAGATTAACTCAGAACGCGATCATCTTAGGCTAGTACGTTCGAGGCCGCCCCTGGATGCGCAATTCGACGGGTTAGAGGCTATGTGCCACTAATCCGCGCTGATATTTCTACACACCACGCATATCCGGCGGCCAGATATGCTTGTGCATCTGGATTTGAAGACGGGCCGGAAGTCGATCTTCGAGCATCCATGCGGCCAGCCGCGCCGCCTCTATGCGTCCGAATGCGCAACTCATCAAGACCGCATTCACGCGAGATGAAAGATCATATTTCTTCAGTACGTCGCGCGCCCATTCGTAATCGTCGCGGTCGCTGAGCACGAACTTGACTTCATCGTGTGCGGTCAAATGATCGATATTGCTCCATAAGTTGCGCGATGACTCCCCGCTGCCCGGGCATTTCAGATCCATCACCTTGATCACGCGCGAATCCAGCTTTGAAACATCCGACGCGCCCGAAGTTTCGATCATGACCGTGTGATTTTGACTGAGTAGCAAGGCGATTAGCTGATGCACCCCTTCTTGCAGGAGCGGCTCACCACCGGTGATCTCGATCAGGTCGCATCCGTATTCGTCGAGCTTTTGGAGGATTTCCTGGACGCTCATCCTGCGCCCTTCGAAAAACGCGTACTCAGTGTCGCAGTAATTGCAACGCAGGTTGCATCCTGTAAGCCGCACGAATGCGCACGGACGTCCAGCATGAGTGGATTCGCCCTGGATGCTGAGAAAGATCTCGTTGACTACGAGTTGTTTCTGCGCTTGCTCCACGCGAGAAATATGCTCCACGGATGACATATTAGTGATGGTGACGCGGCGTGGGCTGGTGCCCGTCGGCGAGGGCGGCTGCACGCGCATCTTCCATTACGGTTTTCAGCGCGACCCGTTGCTCGAGCGCGACTTTCCGGCAGTCGTCGTATTCAGGGGTCACGGTTATGGCGCCGCCGCCTTCGGAAAACTTTACCCTGATGCTGCCCCACTTGGTTGCAACCTCGCGGATTTCGCGACGAAGCTTCATCCGCGACACCGGATGAAACCTCACTCCGATAGTGGAGGTTTCCGAAAAGAGCACTCTGGCGATAGCCTCGCGCCCCGCAGCTTCCACTAGAACCGCAAGCGTAATCGCGGGTCGTCCCTTCTTCATAATCGCCGGGGTCAGAGTCACGTCCAGCGCCCCGGCCGCGAACAACCGCTCCATCACGTGTTCGTAGATTTGAGGGTTGAGATCGTCGATGTTGGCCGCGATCTCAATTAGTTCATCGGTGTCGATCGCGCCGCGCTCGCGCCCGATCATTATTCGCAGCACGTTGGGACGATCTTCATATTCGCGAGTCCCGGCGCCGTAGCCGATCTTTTCGATTTCAAATGCCATCGGAAGCGGCGCCGAGCGTCCCAGCGCACGTATGACCGCGGCTCCCGTCGGAGTCACCATCTCTGCCGATCCGTCGCCCATCTTGACCGCAAATCCCCTCAGGAGTTCCGCGCTGGCGGGCGCTGGAACCGGGATGATCCCGTGCTGCGAGCGCGCCAGACCGGTCCCCATTGGAAGGGGCGAAACGATCAACTCACCGATGCCCAGTTCCTCGAGCGCCCACGCGGTACCGACGACATCCATGATTGAATCGACGGCGCCGACTTCATGGAAATGTACATGCTGCGGCGTGGTCTGATGGACCTTGGCCTCGGCCTCGGCCAGCACCTCGAAGATCGCGGTTGCGCGACGCTTGGCGGCGGCGCCGATCGATGAGGCCTCGATCATCGCCAGAATTTGCGACAGATGACGTTCCGGTTGCGCTTCCAAAACTTCGACATCGAACTTCATTGCGGCGATCCCGCTCACAGTCTTGCGCCGGCACGACAGACGCGATCCCTTGAGGGGAATTGAACCGAGCGCATCCTCGAGCTGCTTGAACCCGGCGCCACAATCCAGCAGCGCGCCCACAATCATGTCGCCGCTGAGGCCGGAGAAAGCGTCGAGATATGCCGTCTTCATCGGAGTTATCTTTACATACTAGCCTAGCCGAAGTACGATCCGGTACTTGGTTTTATGCCGTAGCGGCGGCTATGACACAACGAGACCTAAAGCTCTTTCGCCGGCTCCTCGAAGAGCGTAAGCGCGACATCCTCTCGGAAGCCGAACGGGCGGTCGGGACGATGAATAGTGCCACCGAAGAGACCCTGGCCGACCCGACCGACCGGGCGTCGCTCGAATCCGATCGGATTCTTCTGCTGCGGATGAAAGATCGCGAGCGCAAGCTGCTGAGCAAGATCGACGAGGCCTTCGCGCGCCTTCATGACGGTAGTTACGGGCGCTGCGAGGAATGTGGCCGCGCGATCGGAGTGGAAAGACTGAAGGCGCGGCCGGTCACCACCCTGTGCATTGAATGCAAGTCGGAACAGGAAGCGCGCGAGAAGCTGATTTGATGCAAATAATCGATCGCTGAAGCAGGACCCGGTAATCTCCAGAAATCATATGAAGGTTCGCAAGGCTGTGATCGTGGCGGCCGGCTTGGGCACGCGCATGCTGCCAGCCTCCAAAGTAATTCCCAAGGAAATGCTGCCGGTGGTCGATACCCCGGCGATTCAGGTGATCGTCGAAGAAGCGGTCGCATCGGGTATCGAAGAAATAATCGTGGTTGTCAGCCCGGGCAAAACCATGGTGCTCGATCACTTCAAGCCCGCCGAAGATCTGCAGCGCCATCTGGAAGGAAAAGGCAAGCACGAACTGCTGGAAACCATCCGCAAAACTAACGAGCCCGCGCGGTTCCGGACGGCGTATCAGGAGGAGCCGCTTGGACTTGGACACGCGGTGCTCCAGGCCCGTCGCGAAGTGGGCAACGAGGCGTTCGCGCTGTTCCTTCCCGATGACATCATCGATTCCGAGCGTCCCGCCCTGCGCCAGCTACTCGACGTTGCCGAAGAGCGCGATGCGCCCGTGGTCGCGCTGATGCGGGTCGAGCACAGCGAGGTTTCGAAGTACGGAATCGTCGCGGTGAAGCCCGCCGGCGATCGGCTATATGAGCTGACCGGGATGGTAGAAAAGCCCTCGCCCGACAAGGCGCCGAGCGATTTCGCCATTATCGGACGCTACGTATTGCCGCCGGAGATTTTCGAGCTTATCGCGCATAGCAAACCGGGTGCAGGTGGCGAAATCCAGATCACCGATGCGTTGCTGGCGCTGGCGCATCGGCGCACGATCTACGGCTACGAATTTGAGGGCACGCGCTACGACCTTGGCGATCGCGTCGGCTACATCACAGCGCAAATTGGTTACGGCTTGAAACGACGGGAGGTCGCTGATAGGTTGCGGGCCTACCTCGAAACGGTGGCCTCGCGCAAAGTTTAGCCTCGGTGGGGCAGTAGCTCAGCTGGGAGAGCACAACGTTCGCAACGTTGGGGTCGAGGGTTCAAATCCCTTCTGCTCCACCATTTTCCCTTGTAAATCAAAGGGTTTTTTTCTCTCTCTGAGGCCCAATGCGGTCTAGTGGGCGATATTTACTCTAGGTATGCTGTGGGACCTTTTTAATCGTTCGCCAGTTTAGTAGACTGATTGCGATAGGATGTATTAGCGCGTCGATATCCGGCCGATTATGTTGCCGGGGTGTTGCTTTTGTGTTGCCGAAGCGCGCGCCTATGCGTCCGATGCGCGCGCTTCGATCGTCTTTTGAAGGGAGGAATGTCATGCCGTGTATCCGAATGCGTACCGCGCTGACCGCGCTGGTGGTCAGTTCACTTTTCGGCGCGACCGCCAGTTTCGCCGCCCCGCCCACCTTCCAGGTCACCATCACGAACCTCACTGGCGGCCCCGGAGGTGGACTGACGACGACCGTCACCGCCCTGGATGGCACCGGAGTTCCGAACAGCGGTGGTCAGGTATTCACGCCGATCCTTGTCGCCAGCGCCAAGGCGGACGTACCGCTCTTCGCGCTTGGCCAGCCGGCGAGCATCCCGCTGCAGGATATCGCAGAGTCGGGCAGTACCGCCTCGCTCAAAGCCGCTCTGCTCGCCAATCCAGACGTTCTTGATGTCGAGACCACCGACCTCTTTGGGTCACCGGATCTTGGACCGGGTCAATCGGTTACGGTGACGGTGCAGACCAAAGGGAAGTTCAACCATGTCATCGTTGCCTCGATGCTGGTCCCGACCAATGACGCCTTCTTCGCGGTCAACGATGTGCAAGGTCCGACCGGCCGCAACAGCGTCACGATCCTTTCGCCGGCCTACGATGCCGGCTCCAAGGTTGACGACGAGATATGCGCGCATATCGCCGGCAATGTGTGCACCGGGTCGGGTACGGTCATGCCGCCCACCGGTGTCGGGTTCGTTTTCATCCATAGCGGGATCCATGGAGTCGCTGGCGGCGTCTCCACCAGCGATCTGGATCCGCGATTTTTCAATTGGCAGAATCCGGTCGCGCAGATCGTGATTACGAGGGTGCCGTAGAGGCGCGCCCGCCGCGTCGGCACTGATTAACTTCGCTTCACGAATGAACCAACGCCCTGCCTGGCTCCCAGAGCCGCGCAGGGCGTTTCTCTTTCCCCTCATGCGCGGCATGGTTCTCGCAGTTGAAGAGCGAGAACCACGCCGCACCCCCGCCCGTTCGTCACCTTCGGCGTGATGGATCAGCGGTTCATCCACGCTCTTTAGTTCTTCTCCGGCGACGCGACTATCACCTGGGAGGTCACCCCGAATGAGCGAATCGACCTCGCGTGCCGTACTTGCCAATCGGTGCGGGTAACGAACTGGTGCAAATCGAGTGGACGGCATCCACCTACCAGGGACGGCGATATCGCGTGAATCCTGGTCCACAGCCATGAGACCAGCCCTCCGATGGGACCGACTCCGTCAGTGAGGCTTACGAGGCAAAGCAAGCCCTTGGGTGTAAGCGCACGATGGGCTTCCTGCAAGAAAGCACGAATCTGGTCCGGACTCATCAGATCGAGGACGTAAGTCGAGACCACCCGGTCGACGGAGGAGTCGCTTATGCCAAAGCTGCAGGAACCGTCGGATTGTCGCACCTCGGCTCGTGGCGTCCAGCGACGCAAACGCTGCTGCGCGAGATTCACCATGGTCACACTGACATCGATGCCCAAATAGCGGCAGGCCGGCGGCAACAGTTCCGACAAGAGCCGTTCGGCGAAGCGCCCGGTACCGCAGCCGAATTCGAAAACCGAAGTGGCGTGCTTGAAGTCGCTCTGTTCAACCATCGCGCTAACCGCTGGGTCCTCAAAGGGCGACTGCCAATCTTGCCGAGAGCCGAGCCAATTGTAGAATCGGCTGGCTTGCTCGATGGTTAGCGTGGTCTGCTGCATGTATATTGCGCTCGCGCGAAGTGATCGTAGCAGCATCGACGCGGTTTTGAGAAGTTTCCGGTCGCGCGGATCGTGATTACGAGGGTGCCGTAGATAGCGCGCCCGCCGCTGAATTCCGAACTAACGCCCTGCATGGCTCCCAGAGCCGCGCAGGGCGTTTTCCTTTCCCCCGCATTTGCGGCATCTCAGACAGGTGTTGCTAACCACGCGAAACTCGACTCAACAGGCGGCGACATAAATGCGTACAACAACCAGAACTCGTCGTCCGACAGTTCCTCCATTCCCGTCATTGGTCCTATCATCCAGGATATAATCGATTTTTTTGGCGGTGGTGGAGGGGAGCCGTCTATCCCTCGCCAGTTTCGCTACGGAAGACACCCGATATTTGACTTCGCGTTGGGATCGAAGAAGGACATAACAGCAGGCGAGACATCCAATGCGTACGAGCTCCCGATGCATAGTTTCACCCCCGGCGCGATCATGTCGGTTGGGTTTATGTTTCGGATACCCAATTTCCCTCAAGATATGAACACACCACCGGAGGGTTTTGAGGAACGAGGTCCGAATTTTTGGGATCCGAAAAGCGGATTGAGCTGGCATCCACGTTCTTATGGCGAACCTGAGCCGCCGAAAGGCAAGCACTTTGATCTAACTCTGCGGGGTACAAACTTACACCTCTCCTTGCGGTTTGTTGATGGATTTTTTCAAATATGGAACAACAAAACTGGCTGGGTGACTCTGTCGGACCCCTCGACTCTATTACCTTCCCTAATCTTGGATAACAACTAATAGGACCTGTAACGAATGTGACTTTCCAAAGATTCAGAGACGATTCGCTAGCCCGCAAGTACCTGCTTGACCAACTACATCAGGGGGCAGCATTGCTCATCTGGTCGCAGACAGGCAAGACTTGCAGCGAGGTGCTCTCTTTGTCGCTCTACCGCAGAGCGTCAAGCCAGCTGACGTGACAGATTTCCGTTGGACCCCCCCGACATCGATAGAGAGGCCGCACTCAACTTATTGGAGACCTTGATCGCGCGATTTATAGGCGATTCGCTCTGTGAAGTGCTTTTTCAGGATACTCTGTCGAGGCCTTCGGACCCATGGACAATCCAGTCTGGGCCCAAACCCCGAAGGATTCTTTATGACAAGGAAATCTACTGGAAATTAAAAGAACCGACCGCAGAAAAGGAGGTCAACACCGTCATGAACTGCGGGAGCTTCTATCCTTATTCTGCGTTCTTTCATACTTCAACGAGAAATGCCGACACGCCTGCTACCGTTACGTACGACGACTTGAAACAAATAGCTCCTGAGATTATGGGAATAGCCGTTGACGCTTTCGACGCAGAGTCGTTCGTCGTATGGTGGCGAGAAGACTTGTATCCATTCCCACTGCCGACCTGTTAGAGACGTCCAGCACGTCGCTTCGCGCCCTCCACTCGACAGCCTCGGTGGGATGACATCGAAAGAGAATAGGAAAGAGTAGGCCGAATTTTCTAGCGGTCGCCCACCTGAGGTACAGGCTGAAGCCTGTGCCACTATCGAAGATAACACTTTGAAGAAAACAAACCCTGCGAAACCCAGACTGGGTTTCGCGCTTCCTGTGTTAACCGGACGGGAAGTCTGAAATCTCGTGAGGTTTCAGTTTCTGGATCCCTCCGCGCCCGCTGCCCGGCGATTGTCAGCGCGCCGATGAAAATGCTCTGCTGGTTCGAGGCATTCGCAGTTATCGGAGGAAATCGCGATGGGCAGACTCGACGGCAAAGTTGCAGTAATCACCGGCGCGGCGAGTGAAATGGCCGCGGCAGCGCCTTGTGTCTGGCCAAGGAAGGCGCGGCGATAGTAGTTGCCGATCTGAACTCGCAGGGCGGCGAGCGGGTGATTTCCGAAATCGCGGCGGCGGGCGGGCGCGCGGTCTTTCAACATACCGACGTCTCGAGCGAGCCGGCAATCAAGTCCGCCGTGGATCGCGCGGTCAAGGAATACGGACGCCTCGATATAATGTTCAACAACGCCGGGCTGGTGGGAGCGGTCGGGCCGATCGAAGATGTGAGCGCGGCGGATCGGGACAAGACCATCGCGGTCCTGCTGCGATCGGTATTTCTGGAATCAATTACGCGGTACCGCCGATGAGGAAGGCGGGCGGCGGATCGATCATCTCGACTTCGTCCGTGGCGTCATTCCTTCCCGCGGCGAACGGTGCGGCGTACTCAGCCGCCAAGGGCGGTGTGGTCAGCCTGACCAAAGCGGCGGCGCTGCAGTTGGGGCGCGATTGAATCCGGGTCAACTGTATCTGCCCTGGCGTGATCAATACGCCGATTTGGGGAGTGGTTCCGGTGTTCGAGGATCCCGCGATGGTCGCGGCGGCGCTCGGCAACGTGCAACCGATCAAGCGGGTCGGCACCGCGGAGGATATCGCCTCGATGGTGCTGTATCTGGCGAGCGACGAATCGCAATGGGTGACAGGCACGGCGATGATCGTTGACGGCGGCCTGATGGTCGGGCCGAATTTCCCGAATCTTTCCGGCGGCACGACAAGCCCGCGATGACGGCCGGCTATCGCGGTCCGTCGTTTGAGAAATAGCCAAAGACTCGGGGTCGCCACGCCATCTTCGCTAACGACTCGGAAGCGAGGGTCTGTTAGGCTATCCATACAAATAGGGCCACATCTCGCGGGCTACATCTCGCTCGATTGGCAGAGCTATAGCCTGCAAGAAATCAGTTAAGTAAGCCCGGAAAAAGGAACTCCAATGGCAGGAACCAGAATGCGTTTCGGCGCCTTCATCGCGCCCTTCCATCCCACCGACGAAAACCCGACGCTGGCGCTCGAGCGCGACCTCGAGCTGGTGCAGTGGATGGACAAGCTCGGCTACGACGAGGCCTGGATCGGCGAGCACCATTCGGCCGGCTACGAGATCATCGCCAGCCCGGAGGTGTTCATCGCGACCGCGGCCGAGCGGACCCGCCAAATCCGGCTGGGCACCGGCGTCTCGTCGCTGCCGTATCATCACCCGCTGATGCTGGCCGACCGGATCAACCAGCTCGACCACATCACCCGCGGCCGCGTGATGTTCGGCGTCGGCCCGGGCGCGCTGCCGTCGGACGCGATCATGATGGGCATCGAGCATCGCCAAGCAGCGCGACATGATGGACGAGGCGCTGGACGTGCTGGTGCCGCTGCTGCGCGGCGAGACGGTCACCGCACAAGACCGACTGGTTCACGCTCGACAACGCGCGTCTGCAGATGACGCCGTATTCGCGGCCCTCGGTCGAGATCGCGGTGGCGAGCCAGGTCTCGCCGACCGGCGCGCGGGCGGCGGGCAGGCACGGCGTCGGCCTGCTCTCGATCGGCGCGACCACGGCCGGCGGCTTCAACGCGCTTGCGCTCCAACTGGGCGATCGCCGAGGAGATGGCGCGCGAGAACGGCACGACCATGGACCGCTCGCGCTGGCGTCTGGTCGGGCCGATGCATATCGCCGAGACGCGCGAGCAGGCCCGCGAGAACGTCCGCTTCGGGCTGGAGAAGTGGCTGTTCTATTTCCCCAAGGTGGCCGCGCTGCCGATCGCGCCGGCCGACGGCCGGATCCGATGGACGCGCTCGATCGCAGTCCGGCATGGCGGTGGTCGGCACGCCCGACGATTGCATGGCGCAGATCGAGCGGCTGCAGAAAGCAGACCGGCGGCTTCGGCTGCTTCCTGCAGCTGGCGCACAACTGGGCGAATTGGGAGGACACCAAGCACTCCTACGAGCTGTTCGCGCGCTACGTGATGCCGAAATTCCAGGACCTCAACGTCAATCGCGAGACCTCGCTGGAATGGGCGCGCAAGCAATCGCGGCAACTTCATCGGGCAGGCGATCGCGGCGGTCGGGTCGCGCATCTATGCAGCACATCGCGGAAAAGGGCACCGACAACATCCGGCCCGGAGATCCTCGACGCGATGGGGATGAGCAAGAAGCCGGCAGCGCCGTCGATCCTGGATGCGATTTCGCCGCTGCCGGGCAAATCTAATGGAAAATGATTTGCGCTACCGCGCTGAATTCTCACGCGCATTGCAACTGAGCAAACGACTCGGAATTTTCGGCAAACATTTCCCGGGCGATCTCTTCGAGCGATCGTCCGGGCAGATCTTTGGCCTGCGCAAAATCCAGAACCTCATCGAAGTTCGCAAACGTTCCCCCGCGCTCGACAAATCGTGAAAGCCGCCGCAGCCTGACGTCCTTGGGATGACCGAACGCGAGGATTGGCATTCCCATCGATGCGATCGCGATCATCCGATCGCGGCTCAGGAATTGCGTTTCGTACCGATGCATAAATCGAAGCCCCGATTCGTGCACGCAGGACGGGGCGCAATAGCGCAGATAGGCCGGCAGCATCGCGCCCGCGTCTTCGTCATGCCGAGGCTGCTCCGCGCCGGCGACAAAACCCTCTTTGAGGAGCAACTCTTCCGCGCGCCGATGCGCTCGCTCGAACGGGAAAATAATCACCGGCTGCAACTGAACTCCGAAACGGCGCGCGATCCGGTCCATCGCGCGTTTGCCGGCTTCCATTTCGGCGATCGGATCTTCGAGCTTTTGATGATCCACATGGCGATGCAGACCGTGCCATAGAAATCCCACCCGATGATTCCTCATGACCTCGATATACGGCCTGCTGATCCGTTGGCTGGTCGGAATCCACGCACAATCAAGATGAACATTCGCGCATCGCGACTCGATGTAGCCGAGAAAATCCTCCAACATCGGTTCGTTGAAATAGTCGTATCCCATCGGGATGTCGTCGATGGTCAGGTTGAACGGCGGCTTCCTCAACATGTCGCGTCCGGCCGCACCATCGACGGCGATCAGCGCGCCAATATTCCCGCAGCGCGTGGTCGGATCTGCCAGCCGCCAGATAATCGGGATGTCGCGGTTTTCATCTTCCTGTTGCACATCGCAGACGATCGCGCCTTTCCGATGCGATAGGCGAATACGATCGGAGACATCCGACCGTCCTCGTGCATGGCAACGACAATTGGTTCCGCCGGCCCGCTGAGGTCAGAGGCGAAGCCAGGTGCAATTCCCGCCGCAACGGTTTCGTCGCGAAGCACGGCGGGGATCATCGCGTGGCGCGTGAAGCCGTAAGCCGGAACGACCGTGGCGCATTCGACGGAAAAGGCAACGTCGACCAGCGGCGCCAGCCGATAGCGATTGCCCGGAGCGAGGTTGCCGCGGATGTAGAGCGTCGCGCCGCCATTGACGAGCGCGCGAAGGTTCTCGCGCTCGCGAATCGTCATGCGATCGAAAATCGCGAAACTTATCCCGATGAGCGGTGCGGTCGCGCCTTTCGCCGGAGACGGCAAGCCATCGGAAGCGGACGCGTGCTGCACCTCGAATCCGCGCAGATGGGCGAACTGAGCCGCGACAGTGGGAGTCCGGCCAGTCCGATCACCGATGAGCCAGAACTTTTTGTTCATGTGCATCATCTGTTCGTTTGGCCGAATCACGCGGACTCGAGGCTTCCTTGATTTCTTCCGCACGGCGCTGGTTGGATTCGAGCACGGCTTCGAGCAGCGGCGCGGAGTCGATTTTCAATAGCAGGTTGATGTTGGGAACGACGCAATGCCCGCCGATGAAGCCGGGGAAGTAGCGCTGACGCGGCAAGAAATCCACTTCCTCGAAGAAATTGATCGCTTCGTCATAGTTGCCGCCGACCCGTTCTACGAATCGATTGAACTCCTGCGCCCAGGCGATGATGACGCCGAAATAGGTGGTTTCGCCGAGCTTGGCGACTTCGAGGGTCTCGGGCGCTTCCAGCTTGCGCGTCTTCATCCCGTGATCCCGGAAATGCGCTTCGGCAAGATCGGCCCAACTGCTCTCCGGCGCCGCGACAAATTTCGCGTAGTGGAGCAGGTCCGTCACCATCTTCACGTGCTTGCCGCGAACCGGGCTGTAGACCACCGGCATTCGGGTTTTCTCCGAGATCGACCTGGTAGTACCGGGAATCACCGTGCTGTTGATGATCGTTAGCTCCGGCTTGAAGCGGCGAATGTAATCGACGGCCAGCGCCTCGAATTGGACTTGCGATTGGAACGGAATGCAGATGTGCATCACGCCAACGGGCTCGCTGAACTCACGCCGCTCGATATCGTGTTTGAGCACCGGATGCTTACGCTCGAGTACTTCGGCGAGCGCTCCCCCGACCTCGCCAAGTCCAACCACGAGAGTTTTGCTTTTAATCGGCATCATCCCTCCAATCTCGCACGCGCAACGCCTTTGGCCTGCCTTTCTTCGATCGATGCGACGCCTACATTTTGCCGATGCGGCAAAATCGTATCGATAGCCCGGTAAAACTCGGACCGCTGGTTGGGCCAGCCAATTTGTTCGACCACTCTGCGCGCGTTCTCAGCGTATTGTTTTCGCAATTCGGGCGAGCGATAGAGTTGCTCGATCGCCGCCGCCAAATCACTGATATCTCCGGGCGTGAAGAACCGCACGGCGCCGCTTCCGAAGTAGTACTCGATGGTGTCGAGCCGGGCCGCGATCGCCGGAATACCCAACATCGAAAACTCGAGCAGCTTCACCGGCAACATCAGATGGGTCGCGCTACTCGCACGATTCGGCACCAGGCCGACGTCGGCGGTGCGTAAGACCCTGGGCAATTCCTCGATCGGAATCAGATCTTTGAAGATGACCCGGTCTTCGAGACCCAGCTCCGCAACCAGCTTGCGGACTTCATTCAGATAGTCGCCCGCGCCGAGTGCCAAAAGACGCAACTGCGGAATTCGATCCCGGAGCAGGCCCACGGCGCGCACCGCGAGGTCCAGACCCATCCGATGCGTGATGGTCCCGTGACATACCACCGTGAACTGATCGGGTTTGCTGCGCGAAGAACCGTGGTTGACGAATATCCGATCGTCCGGCGAATTGAGCACCACCTTGATTTTTTCCGGCTTGATGCCATAGGCGGCGAGACGCCGGCGGTGAGGCTCGTGTACCGCCAAAACCAAATCCGCACACCACGCGCTGAGGCGTTCCTCCATCTTCATTACCGGGACGCCTAAAGCTCCGAGCCAGCCGGGAAATTTATCGCGATAAAGTTCCGGCATGGTGTCGTGAACATCGAGGACCAGCTTGGTGCCGCGCATACGCAACGGAAGCGCGGAGAGAATGGCCGCGTCAGGCATCGTACAAACGATTGCTACGTCGTAAGGATGTTCGCGGGAAAGTTCGTGAGCTTTGCGCGCAGCCGCGAGGAAAAAACTTACATAGCTCTTCAGGTACGACGCGCGGCTCGAACCTCGATATCGCGGAATCTCCAGTCCGATGACATTGACGCCATTCATAAGTCCGGTCTGTCCCGCTGCCAAGGTGATCGCATCAACCTGGTCGCCGCGACGCGCCAAGGCTTCGGCGTGACGTTTGACACGCCCGTCATGGATATACGTGGTGTATGCAATCACCAGCGCTCGCGCCACGTAGCCATCTCCTTTGGTCAGCAAAACAAGTCCTCGCTGACCTTTTGTGGAACCGCGCGCCGCGCGCCAGGACCCTCGATAAACGGTTTCCCGTCTTTCATAAGAAGTTTCATTCGCGCGCGCTCGGACCACCATTGTGCGATCTCGTGTGGAAGCGCACGCCACGCATTCTCAAACTCAGACAATATCTTGAGTAGTTCTTCGTATACCGGCAGGCTTGCGTCGTCACCCGAATAATCCGGATGGACCAGAGTGAGAATCATGCCGCCCAGAGACTGTATCCAACGCGCTTTGGTGGCCCAGACCGAAACCGGATTACGCCGCACCAAATGGATCAACGTATGGTCTTGCGGAAGTGTGTACGGTAGTTCCACCAGGTGCGAGAGGAAGAATGGAAACAGGCTACAGGACCCGCCGGGCTGGGGTTCGTAGGGATCGGTATCAGAAAAGCTCGAGTCGTAGTTGAACGACATGGTCGAGATCCATTCCGCATTGCGCAGGGTGGATGGCCCGCGGAATCCCTGCAGATCGTGCTCGGCGGCTAGTTGCTCGACCAGCTTTTTGCAAAACTCGAAATCCTGCCGACTGCGAAACATCCTGCCGTCGTGCGCGAGCCCATGCGCTCCGAACTCGAACCCGCGCGCGCGCAGAGTATCCACGATCTTCCAATCGACGCGATATTGCGCCAGGGGCAGATTCCATGAGGATCGGAATCCGTAGCGCTCCTCCAGATCGGCCATGCGTTCCATCCGGGCAAAGCCAATCGGGCTCTCGACATCGTGAGTGAGCGAGACACAGCATCGTTTTCCATTGGGCCAGAATGCGATGTGCCATGGATCCGGCTGACCAACCAGCTGAAGATTCGCCTTGAGCCACTCGCTCCACAACTCCAGCAACGCGGTTTCGCAGGGCCAATGCGGAAAATGATCGCGTGGCCGGGTCCGCACCGCCGCAAAATTGACCCAGTGGCGCAGCTTGGTGGGAATGAATCGCTTAATCCTGTAGTAAGCCATCACGCTAGACGAGGGTAGCCGGCGCTCAGGTGGAAGATATTCCTCGAACAGAAATCGCTGGATCAGCGGTTCGGAATCTTCGGCGGCTTGCGCGAGTTGTCCGCGCAGGCTCTCGGGAAGCTTCCAAAAAAGAGAATGCATCGTTGCGGCAATTGATCGCCGCTGAAGAGCGGCGCTCTTTAGTGACGAGAATACCGTTGGTCGATGCGACGCTTAACGCCATACGGATTCCATCATCAGAAGCCGCCGCAACTGCTGCTTGCGGATGAATTTGATCAACTCGGGTGAGGCGATCTTCCGATTGCGGCGCAGGTAACCTTCGACATAACCACCGAGCAGGAACACTCCGCCTACAACCGGAGGCCACGCCAGCCCATGCTTCGCAGCCCGGATCATCAGGAACAGCGGGTGATATCCCACGTTGTATGCCGCGCGTCCGGCGGCGATATGTCCTCGCAGATATCCGCCAGCGGCGCCTTGCGGGCGATGATGGTAGGCGCGAATGTGACGGAAGCTGCGGCTCTTGAACCCCAGCATCATCGCCGACGCTTCATCGAGGGTGTCCCATCCGAGTCCGCTGGAGAGCCCGCCGATAGCCTTGAAACATTCGCGCGAATACATTTTGACCGCGCCGCGAGTGTGAAATCGCGGAGATCGTATTTCACGCCAGGCGCTAGCTTCCGGCTCGAACAGAGTTGCGCCGGCGATTCCGAGAGCCGGGTCGCGCTTGAATTCCGTCGCCAATAACTCACAGAAGTCCGGCTTGAAACTGATGTCCGCGTCGATACGCAGTATGGCGTCGTAGTCCTTCCACTCGCGCTCCGGCAGGAATTGCATCAGTATCGACTCGCCGCCCGCCATCCGTTCACGTCTGACCGGCAGATGCTTGGGATCGATCCACGGATGACGCATGGCAGCCTGATCGAGCATGTCGCCGCTCGCGTCGGTCGATCCATCATCGATAACAATCCAGCGCTCCGGCCTCAGAGTCTGCGCGGTCATCGACGCGATCACGCCGGGGAGAAGTTTCTCCTCATCGCGCGCCGGTGTAATTGCGATGAATCGCAGCTTACTCATGCCATGTACCGGTACATCACTTCTCCCAGCACCTGAGTCACCGGAAGCGGGAGTCGCTTCCAGATCGCGGAGAGAAGCTTCGCGGGCTGGCCGAGGACCTCAGAGTTGGCATAACGCGGAGCGTGCGGAAAGAACGCGTAAGGCAGAGGTTTCGAAACGCATCCCAAGTCCGTCTTGGAGCGGACCAATCCCTGGTTGCGGAAGTCGCAGCGGCCCAAATCCAGTAAACGGGCTTTGCCGGCGAATTCCTCGATCGTTGTGACGACTAGCAGATGGTTGGCGCCTGATGGACCGTTCTCGCTGCGTGCGCCCCATTTGTAATAAAGATGATCACCGTCGCGTAGGAAAATCAGGCCCGCCAAATCCCGTCTGCCGCGCGTCGCGAATCGAATTTCGCAGTCACCGTTTCGGGAAAATTGTTCGTGGACCGACGAAAAAAACCTGAACGGCTGCGGAGGAATACCGAGCCGGCGGCGCGTCTCGAGCTGGAGCCTGAAAAAGCGAGATATGCCGTCGATATCGGTGCCGCGCTCGATTTGTACCTGTTCCCTGCGCGCGCGTTTCACGCCGTTTCTCACGTTGCGATTGAAGCCGGCATGGATCTCCCGGAATGGCCGGCTCAGATCAAGGCTCCAATTCCAAAAGCAATCGATGCTCTCCCATGGCGAAGGCGCCGAAGCACCGCGAATTTCAAACGATGCGGCTTCGTTAGACGAAGTGAGCGCGCGCAGGAAGTCGAATCGGGCTTGCTCATCGAGCGCGAGCGGCTCGCTGGAGTCCGAAAACGGCAACGATACCAGCCGCGTCGTAAGCCATCCTCTGGAGCGTGCGAAAACGCAGGCCGCGCGCAACTCACCGCCGCGATGCAGCGTCGCCACGCGCAGGTCGATCGGGTAGCAACTGCGCAGAGCCTCGATCCAGCGCTCAGAGTGATAAAGCGTTGCGCCGGAAAGGTTGGCGAGCGCGTTGCGCCACAACGGCAACGCGTCATTCCACCTTGCGATGCTGAAGCCATCCCTGACGACCGGGTCCGTCCGTTCGAGAACCGGCGACCGCGCCCCGGTTACAAGAGGACGTGGAGAAACGACCGTCGGGATCGGTTTAGGCTGCTCAAACAGCGCCCCCGCGGACTCGTTGGTCAAAGACGGTTTCATCGCGATCGTCTCAGCGGGTACTTCCGAATCCCGCGGCGGCGTTCACGCTAGGCACTGATCTCGAAGCTGAACTATCATGAAGGTTCATAGACCCTCGCCGCGAAGCAGGACCGGTACCGTGCGGGCGAGGATCTTGATGTCGCTGATCAGCGACCAGTCCTCGATGTATTTGACATCCAGACGGACCATGTCATCGAAGGAGAGACGATTTCCGCCGCTCACCTGCCATAACCCGGTAATTCCAGGAACCGCGTCGAGGCGGCGGCGATGCCATCCCTTATAGAGCTCGAGCTCGTATGGAAGCGCCGGGCGCGGGCCGATCAGGCTCATGTCGCCGCGCAGCACGTTGATAATCTGGGGTAGCTCGTCGATCCGGTAACGGCGCAGGATCCATCCGACTCGGGTGATTCGTTGATCGTTGGTCAACTTGAAAATCCCCGAGCCGTTCTCATGTCCGTTTTCGGCGGCTCGCTCGCCCTGGCGAATCCACTTCTTCACGTATTCGCGATGCGCGTTGTCCTCCGCCGCGCTGCGCATCGAACGAAGTTTCAGAAAATCGAATTTCTCGCCGTGAATTCCAATCCGGGTCTGACGAAAGAACACCGAGCCGCCATCTTCGAGCCAGATCGCCAACGCCGCCAGCAGCAACATCGGTGACGCAAGCACCAGCATGAGCGAGGCGGTCAGGATGTCGAACCCGCGCTTGATCACGAAGTTGAGACCTTCGATATTGGAACCGCGCAGTGTCAGCAGCGGCACCACACCCATCATGTCGACCTTGAGCCCGGCCGGCGGCGCGTTGAAAACCCAGGGTACCAGCCACCATCGAATGCGGCTTTCCTCGCACAGCTCGATAATGTCTTCGTGCTCCGATCGCGCCGCGTCCGGCAGCGCAATTGCGGCTTCCAGACAAGGATGCACGGTCGCGAGCTCGCGCAGACTCGAGAGTCCCTGCATCACCGGAAGACCGCGATACTGACGAGTCTCCGGCGCATCATCGACAAATCCGACCGGCTCGTAAAAGGTCGTCTCGTCGGACACTTGATCGAACAGATAGCGCCCGATCTCGTTAAATCCGACAATGACAAACGGAATTGTGATCCGCGGATTCGAATAGATCCTGCGCACCAGATGGCGCGCGATCGCACGTCCGCCCAAAACCGCGCCGATGCTAAAAAGATAGCCGAGCGCGATCGTTAGGCGAGATCCGTCCACGTGGACAAAAAAACCTATGATCAGCGATAGCACGGCAGCAATGGAACACGCGCGCACGATGGCCGAAGTTTCCTTAAGGCCGCCGGCGCGCATGCGATAGAGATCGCAGGCGTGGAAGACCAGGATCCAGAGCGCGACCACTGCTCCCACCCCGAGGAACAGCAGCCTGCTGTCGGTTTCGAGGAGGCGGATTTCTTGCGAGTGCGCGGGATCGTGGATCGCTAAGGCCGCGCTGAACGCGGCCAGCAGCGCTACACCATCAACCGCCGCAAAAAACGCCTTCTGCTTTCGAAGTTCGCCGGCGAACATGCTTCAACCGCCACATGTGGGGGGGGGTTCGCACGCGGCAGCAGGGCTGTGCCCGCCGGCGAACAGGCCTGATTCCTGTTTCACGGTATCGCGCACCACTTTCGCGATCGTTTCTACTTCACACGAGGTGAGCGCGGGATGCATCGGGAGCGAGAGCACCGTATCCGCCGCCCGCTCAGCTTCCGGAAAGTCGCCGCTCTTGTAGCCGAGGTAGCGGCAAGCGGGTTGCAGGTGCAGCGGCAGCGGATAATGGATTCCGCATCCGATATTTTTCTCGAGCAGCGCTTGCCGGACGGCGTCACGCTTCTCGGTCCTGATCACGAACAGATGGTAGGCTGACTCGTAGTTTTCCGGTTCAGCCGGAAGTTTGACGCCGCTGCCGGCGAGCAACTCGCAATATAGTTTTGCCAGAGTGCGGCGCCGCCCGTTCCACTCGTCGAGTTTCTCGAGTTTGGCTCGCAGCACCGCCGCTTGAATCGCGTCGAGCCGCGCGTTGTAGCCGATTTGCTGATGCGAATAGTGCGACGTGCGTCCGTGGTCGCGGATCGAACGGAGACGCGCGTTGAGTTCGTCGTCGTCGACCGCGACCGCGCCGCCCTCACCCCATGCGCCGAGGTTTTTTGCCGGATAGAAGCTGAACGCACTCGCCGAGCTGCATGCGCCGGCCCGAACCCACCCGCGAGCATCGCTATTGATGCGCGCGCCATGAGCCTGGCATGCGTCCTCGACTACCAACGCGCCGAACTCCGTGGCTATCGAGTTGAACTGCGGCATCGCCGCCGGGAGACCATATAGATGAACCGGCAGAATCACCCGCTTATGAGGTCTGCCATTTCCGTTGAGCGGGCCCTTTTCGAAATGGCGACGCACCGCCTCGGGGCTAAGATTGCAGGTCTCGGGATCCACATCGGCGAAAACCGGTTTCGCGCCAGTCTGAATAATACTTGCCGCAGTCGCGATGAAGGTCATTGGAGAGGTGATAACTTCGTCGCCGGGGCCTACGTCCAGCGCCATCAGGGCGAGGCGCAAGGCGTCAGTTCCGGAACCAACTCCCACCACGTGCCGAACGCCAAGGAACTCGGCGAACTCTTTTTCGAAGCCTTCAACCTGGGGCCCGCCGATGTACGCTGTGTGCGCGTGAATCTCGGCAAGCTCGCGGTCAAGGCGCTCCCGAACCTCGTCATTCATCGCGGCGAGATCTACGAACTTAATCTGCACGCTGGTTTCCCCTTTGTTGTTCTTCCGCGCGATACTCCGCAAGCAGGAGCCGGAGCACGCCGGCCGGATGTCCTGCGACCACCGCATTGGGCGGAACGTCGCGGGTAACCAAGGCACCCGCACCTACCATTGCCCGTGCTCCAATGGTGACGCCGCACATAATGACCGCGCCGCTGCCAATCGAAGCACCCTGGCAGACTCTGGTTTCTTCCATCTTCCAGTCGTTCTCGGTCTGGAGCGCGCCGTCCCCGGTGGTAGCGCGAGGATGACGATCATTGATGAAGATGACGCCATGTCCAACAAACACGCCGTCTTCGACAACGACACCCGAGCAGATGAAAGTGTGGCTCGAAATTTTGCAGCGCCTTCCGATGCGCGCCTGTTTCTGAACTTCCACAAACGCGCCGATCCTGGTCTCGTCGCCGATTTCGCATCCGTAGAGATTCACAAAAGGCGCCAGGCGGACGTCTTCACCCAACTTCACGTCGTCAGCCACACACACATTTGCGGGCAACTTGCTGCGATCCATTTTCAGACCTCGGGCCTCGCAACCGGCACCATCGCGCCGCCCTTTTTGAGCGACCGATTCGCGGCTTCAAGCACGCTGACGACGCGGAACCCGGACAGCCCATCGCTCCGCGGCGTCTGTCCGTCGTGAATGCAATCGACAAAATGCTCGGCCTCAACTTTGAGCGGTTCCGCCTCGTCGATGCGCGGGATCATCACGTCCCCGTAGCGATAAGAAAACTGGAACTCGCCGAAGGTGTCGTAGTAAGGAGCGACATCGACGCCCTTATCGTAGATGCGGACTTTCTCCTGCAGCGCGAGATCATCGTAAACCAACATTTTCTTGGAACCGACGATAGTGGTGCGGCGAATCTTGTTGGGATCGAGCCAGCTCACGTGAATGAATGCGATGACGTTGCGCGGGAAATGCAGCGCGAGCATCGCGACGTCCTCGATCCCGCGCTTGTAGTGGCTCTGCCCCTGGCAGCTCACCGCCTCCGGCAAGCGCCCGCCCATCAACATCAATATGATCGATATGTCATGCGTCGCGAGGTCCCACGCCACGTTAACGTCATGTTGGATCAGACCGAGATTTGCGCGGATCGAGCTGATATAGAACATGTCGCCCAGCTCGCCCGATTCGATGATCTCGCGCATCTTAAGAACCGGCGCGCTGTATTCAAAAGTATGTCCCACCATCAGGATGCGGCCGCGTTCGCGCGCGATCCGCACCAGTTCCGACGCGTGTGCGGACGACATTGCAAGCGGCTTTTCTACCAGCACCGACTTGCCCGCGAGAAGCGCCTTTTTGGCCAGCGGATAATGGGTGCTGACCGGAGTCGCAATGACCAGTCCTTCGATCTCCGGGTCTTCGAGGAGATCATCGATATTCGTGCTGGCTTCGACGCCGGTATAAAGACCACGCACGTGATCGCTACGCTTGGGGTCGATGTCACAAGCGACTACACGCCGGGCGCAACGCAATTGATAAAGGTTGCGAACCCAGTTTGGACCCCAGTAACCCAGGCCAACTACGCCGATACCGTTGACCTTGTACTTGGGGGCGTGCCGGGCGCGGCCATCGTCGCGCGCTATGTGGCCATCCCGAGGGACGACACCGTTAGGACCGATCCTGACTAGTTCACTCATGATCCGAGCAGTCTCCGCAGAGGTTTGGCAACCGAGGAGGTTGCGCCGTTTAGGACAACTCCGGCCACCGGCCGGTTGGCCGCTCGAAGGCCTGCCACGGTCGTCGCGAGCTCACTGCGCTCGGTGTAACCGTAGCGAACAACCAACAAAATCGGGTCGTTGGGCCGTGCCAGCGGCAGCATCCGGGCGTCGAGTCTGGGAACGCCCAAATCAATCACCACCGCTGAGTACCGATGGAGCAAGGCCTCGAATTCGGCGAGCTGCTGAAGGCGTTCCTCGTCGGTGGAAACCGGACAGCAGGTCGCCAGATCGAGCCGCGGCCATTCGGTCGACCTGATCTGGAGCGATCCGTCAAGCAACAACTCCGGGCTAGCGCCGCCGGGCGGCACAAAAGTTCTGTGCAGCGTCGGGTGACGCAGATGCGCGTCGACACAGATAGTGTGCAGTCCGAGCCGCTGGCTGAGATCGATCGCGAGTGCGGCTGCCACTGTCGAAGTGCCGTCGCCCGGGCGGCATCCGCTGATCAGGAGCCGCACCGAGTTTTCCATCACGGCCAGCGGTGCAAGCTGTTCGGACAGGCGGCGGATCGCTTTGCAGCGAGCCACCCGGCCCGCAGCTTCATCGAGAATCGGGAGCGGAACCAGCTGCCCGTTTTCGTGGGCGGCGCCGTTACCGTAGCCGATGGCCAACCGGACTTGCGAGGCCTTTTCGACCACGCTTCGATTCATTGCTTCGTGGTACTTGCTCACGGCGCTTCGCCTTCCTGGCTCTGCTGATGTTTGGCGAGCCCGATATCATCTGAAAGCGTGGTCGCGGCATCTTCCGCCGTCATATCCGATGACGGTGAGGATGGTCGCCCGCTATTGTGCGCGGACTCATAGTGGGGACGCGCGATCGGTGTGATCGAAGAATTTTTTGCGGTCGAGCCGTCAGCCGCGATATCCGAATCGATCGACGGCGAATGCGGCAGCATCAGGGTTTGCTCCCGGGGCGAATCGGCGGCATTCGCGGACTCCGGGGCGGGCATAGTCCGCCTGCCGAAATACGATCCGAGCGCGATCAGCGCTATCAGCAGCCCGGTTATAGCGGCTGCGACGGTGGTGAGACTCGACTTCCACGCCAGGTTCCATCCGCTGCGGGGCGTGGGATTCTCGGCCGCCGAGGCCCTGAGTGCCGAGTTGAAAAGGTCTTGATAGTCAGTGACCGCCTCGCGCGCCATTTTAAGCGTGACCTGGTTGGCTCCCGCCGCATACGCGAGCAGCATCGCATTGTGGCAGAGCACATTCACCCGGCGCGGAATTCCGGCGCTGGCCGCAATGATACATTTGAGCGCCTTGCGATGGAAAATTTTGGCCGCGGTTCCGTTTTTCGCGCGCAGCCGATAGTCGATGTACTCGGCGGTGTCCTTGGCGTCGAGCGGCATCAACAACGTGCGCGCGCCGATCCGTTCGTTGAATTGGCGCAGATTCGGCGCCATCAACCGCCGGATCAATTCCGGATGACCAGCCATAATCAGCTGCAGTTGGCTCTCGCCCGGCCGCCCATAATTCGACAACAGCCGGAGGTCTTCGAGGGCCTCGTCGCTGAGGCCCTGGGCTTCGTCGAAGATGATCACGACGCGCTCGCCCGGCCGCATCGCTCCGAGAAACTTACCCAAAGCGTCCAGCATCTCGCCGTTGGCTCGGCCGGCCACTTCGATCTCGAGCTGGGTCAGAATGAGCTTTAGTATCTCGCTGAAATCCAGGTGAGGATTCGTGACATAGGCGATATGAAGCCGCGGATATTGGCGCGATAGCAACGAGGCTATCAGGGTGGTTTTCCCAGTGCCGCTCTCGCCCGCGAGGAGTGAAAAGCCGCTCGCCTCATGCATGAGGCCCCATTCCAGCGCGGCCATGCCCTCACGATGAGTCTGGCTCATGTAGAGCATCGCGGGAGATGATGTGAACTGAAAGGGCGGTCCGTTCAGTCCGAAATGCTGATAATACACCGTTGGTCCTTAGAACTCGTCGCTGAGCACGGCGACCGTGTCCAGTCCGGCCACTTCGGCAATCGTGGCCGACGAATAAATCTTCGGGTCGTTTTCTTCTTCGCGGTAAGCCGCCGCGATTCCCAGGAGCAGGCCGAACAGCAAGCCCGCCGCAGTGTTAAGTGGAACGTTAGGAGAAACCGGATGCAGTGGAGCGGTGGCGGGCTGCGCCACGCTGACATTGAGAATTCTGCTGCGATTGAGAGCTTCGGCAGCGCGAGCCTCTTCGCTCTTGCGCACATACGAGAGGTACGCGTCTTTGGCGCTTTGCACTCCGCGCGCCAGACGATTGAACGTCACTGTATTGTTCGCCATATCGGTCAGCTGCTGGCGCGCCGAGGCGACTTCTCCAGTGAGAGAGACCTGACTGGCCTTGAGCGAGGCGACCTGTGCTTTGGCCTGATTGAGGTTGGAATCAATGGTCAGCCATATCGGGTTGACGTCGGTGCTCTTTTCGGAAAGTTCGAGATGATCCTCGCTGTCGAGAATCTTCTGCGCGGCCGCCAGTTTCGCGTCGATCTCGCGGATGCGCTCGCTGGTGGGCTGATAGCGCGTCAGCAGTTCAGCGCGTTCGGCTCGAAGCTGCATCACTTGCGGTTTCAATTGCGCCAGCGCCATGTTCTGAACCTGGCGAGTTTCCTTGGAGAGGCGCTCCGGCGTCTGATCCAGGAGATCTTTGAAGGAAAGAACCTGCTGCTGGTTGAAAGCCAGGTCGGAATTGTTTTTGTCGAGTTGCAGTTGCAGGGTATCGAGCCGGTCGACCAGCCCGGAACGCTGATCGTCCACACTGGTGATACCGCTTTGCACCTGAAAGTCACGCAATTTGTCTTCGGCGGCTTCGAGACGGGTCTGAAGAATCTTGGCTTGCTGCTCGAAGAAGGCCTGAGCCGCCGGATCGTGCGAGATGTGGGCGTGAAAATCCAGATAGGCGGTGATCAAAAGGGTCAGAAACTGCTTCGACCATGCCGGGTCATGGGAACGGAAATTCACTTCGATAATGTCCGATTTCTTGATTACCGAGGCGGACAGTTCGCGCTCGAGCTCTTGCGCCCAACCGTCGCGCGAGTCGACCTGGGGTGCGTCATGCATCGCGCGGTATCCCGCTTCGGGGAGCGCCAGAACATAGCCGACACCGTTTAGAACTCCGGCCCCAACGCCCTTATACTGCAGGGGCGGCTGCAGGTTCTCGATCGCGCGTTTGACCAGGTAAATGCTGGTCAGCAACTCCATTTCGGAATTAAGATCTTCTTCACTAACCGGATTTGAAACTACGGCGGGACTTTGCGGCGAAGCTTCCTGCAATCCGGGAGAAACCAGCAATTCAGCGCGGTTGTCCCGTACAAAAATTTTCGCGGTCCCCTGATAAGTCGGCGGCCAGAGCACGGTGCCAAGCACCACCAGACCAAACACCGCGCCGCATACCGAGAGTACCGTCAGCCGGCGCCGGAAGATCATCTCAGTCCAGTAATTGAAGTCGCGGGTGTTCATACGGTCAGCAATTTCTCCGTCCCTCAGGGAAAGCCGATATACGGTTGAACTGGCAACAGGTCGCGGATGTAGTGCTTAACGAACAGATCGACATTCGAAATCGAGCTCCGAGGCACTACCAAAGTGTCGTGCGGCATCAGCAGCACATCCTCACCGGCCTGGGGATTTTTGGTCGCCGAGGCGAGTTCGAGCTTGGAGCCGTCGGCGCGGCCGCAAGCGTCGCGGCGGATCAGAACTACGCTGTTGAGGTCCGCTTCATCGGTCTGCCCGCCCGCGTTGGCGATTGCTTGCAGCGCCGTCATTCCGGGCTGGAGTGAAAACGCTCCAGGATGATTGACCTGGCCTTCGACGAACACCTGACGGCTAGGCATGTTTTGCACGTGCACCGTGGCACTTGGGTTCTTTAGTTCCTTCGAGTACGCCTGGTTAATCGCGCCCGCCAATTGCGCCGGCGAGAGACCGGCAGCCTGAACCGCACCGACCAAACGTAAGATGATGCGGCCATCGGGTTGGACGGTCACGTTATCGTTAAATTCGGAATTCAAATAAAAATCGATCGCGAGCTGATCGCCTGCCTGAATCCGATAGCCGATGTTATCGAGCGCCGCCGCCTCGAAGTTGTCGCCATTCTGAGCGCATTGATCGGGACTGATCATGGCCGCCTGTTGAATATCGCTTTGCCCCGGCGCATCACCGTGATTGCTCGACTGACTGGAGCAGGCAGCGATAGATATTGCACATAAAACTGGTATAAGTGCATAGGAAATCGAACGGTAGTACGATGGCTTTGTTTTTACAAACCTCTGCATTCTTAGATACCGAACCGACTGTACAAACATTCTACCCTGAATGTTTGTAGCAATCTAGTCGTTTACCGCGCTCAATGCAAGCCTTATGTGAAAAGCGCTTGCCTAAGTGCAAACGGTCGTTCTGGAGCGGTCGATAGTGCACTTCCGGCCATATGTATGCAGTACCTCTCTACATCGAGCAATCGCATCGCTTAAAGGTAAAACTAAACCAGGAACAGCTCAGAGACGTTCTACTTAATTAGAAACTGCTATGAAACCGAATCTGCGCTCATCTGTACCAACCGGAGCGCTTCAACTTAGTTTGATCCTAAGACAACTGACGTGCCGCGCATGCTTTTTCTTCAATCCTTATGCGTCCCTGCTCGTCCGACCCGTGCAACTTGATGCTTTCGTAATGTTTGCATCACGTTCGACGCCGTAGGGAATTTTGGCAGCGACCTCTTCCTCGCTACCGAGCAAAATCCGGGAACCCATATCGCGCGCGATGTGTACGATATCCGGCATCCACGCTCAAGAAAAGTGAAATCTTCGATGGGTTTCCGTGTGAAATCCATGAGCACGGAATTTGCGCAGTGTCAGGATTGCAAGTGGGCAGCTTTCATTTCTGAAAAATCTTTACGCCAGGAAAATTCCTGAGCAAAAGAATCTCACCCTTCCCTCCCTGACCAATGTGCCCGCGGCGTGTTCTCCCCCTCACCCGCGGGCACATCAAAATGTCGTCAAAGTGTTGTTTTTATGTTGTCTGGCGTCATCGCAATGTAGTCGTTCGCGCGCTCATTTGCGCCCAAATGGATCACTTCAGCTGCAAAATGACGCCTTCGTGCGCTCCCAAGTCGATCGCACCCTCCACCACGCTTTCGCGCCGTCCCGGATCGCTGCTCAGTACGATCGACGCGCGCGGGACCTCGAGGCGCCGGGTTTCGCCGGTGAAATTCAACGCCACCATCATGCGCTCACTCGCGGCCTCGCGCCGGTAGACCAGACAATCCTCCGGCGCATTCGCCTCCGTGCGATAACTCCCCTCCGACAGCGCGCGGCTATGCTTGCGCATATGAATGATGCGCCGGTACAGCGACAGCATCGACGATGGGTCGCGGAGCTGGCGCGCCACATTGATCGCCGCGCAGTCCCCCATCGGCAGCCAGGTATCCGCGCCGGTCGTGAAGCCGCCGTTTCGATCCGCCGTCCACTGCATCGGCGTGCGGCATCCGTCGCGTTCCACCGGGTCGCGTTTTCGATCGGCGGGAATGACGACATCGGGCATCCCGATCTCCTCGCCATAATAGATGAAGGGCGTGCCGCGCATCGTGAGCAGCATCACCGCCGCCATCCGCGCGCTCGCTTGCGCGTCGGCAACTACGCTGGCGTACCGCGTGATGTGGCGCGGGAAGTCGTGATTTGACAAGGTGTAGGTCGGCCACGCGTCGGCGCCGAGAAACGATTCGACTTCCTCGATCCGGCGGCGGAACGCGCCCGCGCTCCATTTAGAGAATAGGAAGCGAAAATTAAACGCCTGTTGTAATTCGTCGGGCCGCAGATAATCCGCCAGCGAGCGCTGCTCGCGCGGCCATACTTCACCGACCATCATTCGCGTGCCCGGATAGCTGTCCACCACCCGGCGAAACCCTCGGATGACGTCGTGAACTTCCGGCTGATCGCAATTGTAACGCAACTCGAATTCCATCCGCTTCAGCGCCGAGAGCGATGCGTCCTTCGGCACCGGAGGATTGTCGCGAAAGTCCGCGTCCTTGATCAGCTGCGCGATGACATCGACCCTAAAGCCGTCGGCGCCGCGATCGAGCCAGAACCGGATCACGTCGTGCATCGCCTCGACCACCGCGGGATTGCGAAAATTGAGATCGGCCTGCTCGCGCAAAAACGATCGCAGGTACCATTCGCCGGTCACCGCGTCGAATTCCCATGCGGACCCGCCGAAGTTGCTGACCCAATTGTTCGGCGGACCGTCGCCGAGCCCGCGCCGCCATAGGTACCAGTCGCGCTTCGGATTGTCGCGCGAGGATCGCGACTCGCGAAACCACGGATGCTGGTCCGAGGTGTGATTCGGCACCAGGTCCAGAATTATCCGGATGCCGCGGCGATGCGCCTCGGCGATCAGTCGATCGAAACTTTTGAGCGTGCCGAGATCGGGATGGACATCGCAGTAATCGCTGACATCGTAGCCCCAGTCCTTCAGCGGCGATGGATTGATGGGACTGAGCCAGAGCGCATCGATGCCGAGTGACGCGGCGGTGCCGTCATTCAGATAGTCGAGATGCGCGGTGATACCGTCGAGGTCGCCGATCCCGTCGCCATTGGAATCGGCAAAACTGCGCGGATAGATCTGATAGAAGATGGCGTCGCGCCACCATTCACGAAGCATCGCGGAGGATGATACCGCCGCCCGCGCATTGCTGCCAATGCGAAGACCCCGAAACTGAAACCTCACGCAGGTTTCCAGTCCATGCAGTCCGCTTCGAGTCAGCGAAGCGGCGTCGATTGAATCAGCGCTCTCTAGAGTCGATACTGAGCGAAACAAATCGATCGTTAGGGTGTCGTAGTGTTGGCGGGGAAAATTCACGAGATTTCGACCGATGGTCCGACGTTCCTCGCAGACCGCCTCGGCACTGAAGTCATAGCGAGCAAGACCAGCGCTCAGCGCAAAGCTGGTGGACTGTATCTCACTCCCATCGAGGTCGCTTTTTTCATGGCCGGGCAGGTTGCCGCCAACCGACCGTCCTTGCGAATCCTTGAGCCTGCAGCCGGTTCGGGCACTTTGCTCTGTGCTGTGGTTGAGCAGCTTGCACATCGAGACAACCTGCTTAGAGAGGTGGACGTAACTGTCTACGAAACTGATCCGGACTTACAGAGCGCGCTGGAAAGTTCGCTCGATTATCTGACGCGATGGGCGGCCAAACGGCAAATTGCGGTTCATGCGACGGTGGAAAAGCGGGACTTCATCCTCGCTCAAGATCAGATCCTTGGAACCACTCAGCAACTGTTCCATTCCCGAAAGGCGAACGCTTTCGATGTCGTCATCGCCAATCCGCCGTATTTCAAGATTCCCAAGTGCGACCCACGCGCGCAAGGCGCGACCTCGGTAGTTCGAGGTCAGCCGAACATTTATGCGCTATTCATGGCCGCTGGTGCGGTCCTCTTGCGTGACGGCGGCGAGTTTCTCTTTATCACTCCTCGGAGTTTCGCCTCGGGTCCTTATTTTCGGCTTTTCCGGGAGAGATTTTTTTCGAATGTGCGTCCGCAAGCGATCCACGTGTTTGGCTCTCGGCGCGACGCGTTCGGCCGCGACGAAGTACTGCAGGAAAACATAATATTCAAGGGCGTCCGCGATGACGGCTGGCGGTCTCATGGCGGCAGCTTTGAATTGCAAATCTCCAGCAGCGCGGGAATCGCCGACCTCGATCATCCTTCTCGTCGAACGTTGCCGATCGAACAAGCCTTAGGTAAAGCGGGTACCGACGTGGTACTCCGGCTGCCGATTCTGAAGGACGACGATGACGCTGCCATGGTGGTGGATTCCTGGACCGGGTCTCTTCATCAGTACGGAATGAACATTTCGACCGGACCGGTCGTCCCCTTTCGGGCAACGGAGTTTTTGGTTGAGGCGGCGAACTCCGCAGTCAGTCTTGTGCCACTCCTATGGATGAACCACGTACACGCGATGCGCGTGTCCTTTCCAAACGGGACCCGAAAACCGCAGTACATTCGACCAAGTGCCGGCGAGAGATCTCTGCTGTTGCCCAATCGGAACTATGTGCTGCTGCGACGTTTCAGTTCCAAGGAAGAGGGGCGCCGTCTGGTCGCCGCGCCATGGTTCAAGAGTGGCTCATCGTGCTCGCTATTGGGAATTGAAAATCATCTGAATTACATCTACCGCCCGGGTTCAGAACTGGACGAGGACGAAGCTCTGGGACTAGCGGCGCTCTTCAATAGCAAGTTGCTTGACACCTATTTCAGAGTATCGAGCGGCAATACCCAGGTTAGTGCGACCGAGCTGCGGGCAATGCCGCTCCCGTCACACGACAAGATCGTATTGATCGGGCGCCGCGCCAGAACGCTAGCGGGCAACGTGGAAGGGTTGGAACAAATCGTCGACGAGGTGGTTGGCGCCTCACCGTGAAAAAGTCGAATCGGATCGCGGAAGCTCAGGCTATTCTCAAAGCCCTCGGACTCCCGAAAGCTCAGCAAAACCAGATTTCCGCGCTGACATTGCTCGCCTTGTGCGGGATACAAACAAACGATCCGTGGACGCGCGCTGACCGCAAAGGCCGGACTGTGACGAAGGGCGTCATGGATTTCATTCGCGAACACTACCGGGTTCGATACGCGCCTAACACGCGTGAAACGGTGCGTCGTCAGGTTCTGCATCAATTCGTTCTTGCAGGCGTCGCCGATTACAATCCGTTTGAGCCCGAACTGGCGACCAACAATCCCCGCACACACTATGCGATCTCCGAAGCGGCTTTGCGCGCGATTAAATTCTTTGACAGCAGCAAGTGGGAAGAGGCCGTCGCCAGATTCCTGTCCCAGCGATCCGGATTGCTCGAGATATTCGAGCGAAAGCGATCCAAACGACTTATTCCGGTGCGGTTTCCGGACGGGAAGCTGGTCGAGCTCTCTCCCGGCGCACACAACAAGCTACAAAAGGCGGTTGTGGAGCAATTCGCGTCCCGGTTTGTGGAAGACCCGATGCTTCTCTATCTGGGAGATACTGCGAATAAGAATCTCTACGTTCATGCTGAGAATCTGAAGGCGCTACGCTTTGCAGTTACGCAGCACGACAAGCTGCCCGACGTGATCGTATACGACGAGAAGCGCCGCTGGCTCTTCCTCGTGGAAGCGGTCACCTCGCACGGACCGATGTCGCCTAAGCGCGTTCTCGAACTGGAAAAAATGCTGGCGGATTGTCCTGTAGGATTGGTGTACGTTTCAGCTTTCTCGGACATGACTGAATTTCGTCGCCACAGCCGCGATATCGCATGGGATACGGAAGTCTGGATCGCCGAGCTTCCCGAGCATCTCATACATTACAACGGCGACCGGTTCCTCGGCCCGAGAGAGCGATCGCACAATTGAGGAGGGGGACACATCGCTTCGCCGAGACCCTTCGCAGTGCTCAGGGCGACTGCTCGGGCACGCCTCGCAGTCGGACTGGGTTTCGCGCTTCCTGTGCTAATAAAACGGGAAGTCTGAAACCTCGATGAGGTTTCAGGTTCCGGCTCTTTGCGCGAATCGCCCGTGCCGAATCAGGCGGCGCGGGAGCCCATCATCTCGGCGAAATTCGTGGTGTAGAAGCGATGCTTCGCGGCCTCATCGATTCCCACCGTCGAATTTTCAAAGCGCTTGAGCGGGTTGCGCCCGCCTTCGATATGCGGATAGTCCGAGGAGAACAGGCATAGCTCGGGGCCGGCCTGCTCGATGATCCATCCCACCGGCTCATGCGGGTAGGGAGTGAATTTAAGCTGACGGCGCACATAGTCGGACGCTTTCATCGGGAGGCGCAGCGCGGGCTCGGTCCGCACGAAAGTTTCCTGCGAAATATCCAGGCGCTTCAGCCATGGCACGATCCACAGCGCGCCCTGCTCGATACATCCGCCACGCAGGCGGGGGAATTTTTCGAAGATGCCGTCGAGCACCATCGCGGACAGGAAAGTCTCAGGCCCATAGTGGCCGACCATGAAATCCTTGGAGTGAAAGTTTTCACCTCCCCCGAGGAAGTCCTTGACCGGCCGGTCGTTGTTGAAGAACGCTTTCGGGAACGGCATCCCGCCGCCTCCTACATGCAGCATGAACGGAACGTCGGCGTCCTGCAGACGCGCCCATACGCCGTCGAGTTTCGGATGAGTCGGAGAAAGCTCGCGTGGCGGGAGCGACGGAATATGGATCGCGGAGCAGCCGAGCTTGATCGCCTCATCGACCTCGCGCTCGGCCAATTCGGGGACATCGAGGGGCACGAAACCCACGCCCATCAGGCGTTTGTCGGCCGCGCAAAATTCCGCGATCGCGCGGTTGTGTGCGCGCGCGCCGCCATAGACCATTTCGGCGTCGTATTCATTGGGTTTGTATCCGCGCCAGAAATGCGTCGTCGCAAAAGTGGTGAACACCAGTTGCCGGTTGAAGCCGAGCAGATCGAGCGCGCGCGTGCGCTCCGCCGGATCGAACGCGCCCAACGCCTTCCATCCTTTATAGAGCATGAGGTTGGCTTCGGCATCGTCGAAGGCCTGCTGATTTTTCCTGCGCTCTTCAGCCGCGGCGACCGCCTGCTCGACCTGATATGCCACCCCGCCGCTGGTGAGATCGAGCGGCGCGAGGCGCTCGCGGATGCCGGGATCGGCGTAGCGGGTCATCCAGTCGCGAGTTTCCATGATGTGACTGTCAGCATCGTTGAAAACACGGCCTTCGGCGTATGGCATACGGTTGGCTCCCCTGCGAAATGTTGCGCGGAAAGGCTCCTGCGCACGAGGATCAAAATAGTCGAAGTGCGCTGAAAAGAGAAAGGTCGCGTCTATTCGGGGAAGCCGAGATCCTGCAGGCGCTTCTTCGCGTCCTCGGCGTGATCGCCATGGACCATCAGGCGAATCGGGAAGGCTGGATTGCTGCCGAACATGCGCGAATTCTGCCGATCGAAGACGAAGCATTCGATACCGGAGCCTTCGAGCAGATCGCGCGCCATCCGCATCTGCATCGCATCGATGCTGGCGAAAACTTCGGTCAGCTCGGACTCGTCGATTGGAGTTTCGCGATCTTTCGGATGCTTGGCCATGCAATCATTCTACAACGGCCTGATAGATCTCCGCGACCCTAATCGGTCTCCGGCACGGAGTTGATTCCGCGAATCCGATTGTAAAGCACCACCGCCGCCCCAAGCACCATCAGGACCAGAATGACGCCGTCGAAGCGATGGAAGTACGGCCGGAGCGCCTCCCAATTCTGCCCGAGTTTCATTCCGACGTACCCCAGCAGCAGGCACCAGAGGTAGGAACCGGCGAGGGTGTAGATCGTGAACGGCAGCAGCCGCATCCGCGCCACGCCGGCGGGAAACGCGATAAAGGTGCGCACCACCGGCAGCAGCCGGCTGAAGAACACCGCCGGCGCGCCCCATCGATCGAAGAAGCGATCCGCGATTTCGATTTCATGCGGCGCGATCAGCACCCAGCGCCCGTAGCGCAACAGGAACCATCGCCCGCCACTCGCGCCGACATAGTAGGCGACGTAGGAACCGAGCAGGCATCCGAGCGCGCCCGCAAGCGCGATCATTTGCAGACTGAAGCGGCCGGTCGAAACCAGGTAGCCGGAGAACGGCATGATGACTTCGGAGGGCAGCGGGATGCACGCGCTCTCGATCGCCATCATCAGAATGACGCCGGAGTAGCCGAGCGCGGCGATCGTGCTCACGATAAACGCGGAGAGCGCGGTGAGGATTTTATCGGCCATGCTTAAGCATCACCAGGCGCAAAGAGACTGCCATGCGGTCGCGGGTGATGCGAGCGGGGGTCCATAAAAATACAAGAAAGAGGTTTCCATAAAATCCACGGACGTGTATAATCTTGAACTGTATATATGTTGAACGGAAGCGATATATGTTGACGAGGATGAACATCAAGCGACCGCGCGAGGAAGAACGATGGCGAAAGAGACTCTGACGGTAACCGACAACCGGACCGGGAAAGAGCTACGTGATTCCGATCGAAGAAGGCAACGTGATCCGCGCCACCGCGTTTCGCGAGATCAAAACCTCCGCCGAGGACTTCGGCCTGATGTCCTACGATCCGGCCTTTACCAACACCGCCTCGTGCAAGAGCCGGATCACTTATATCGACGGCGACAAGGGGATCCTGCGCTACCGCGGCTATCCGATCGAGGAGCTCGCGGAAAAAGCAGCAACTACCTGGAAACCGCCTACCTGATCGTCAAGGGCGAACTGCCCGACCGCAAGCACTTCGAGATGTGGGAGCACAACATCAAGGTTCACACGATGGTGCACGAGAACATCAAGAAGTTCATGGAGGGCTTCCGCTACGACGCCCATCCGATGGGGATGCTGCTGGGCACGGTCGGCGCGCTCTCCACTTTCTATCCCGACGCGGACAACACTCACGATCTGGAGTTGCGCCGGCTGCAAACCCGCCGCCTGATCGGCAAGATGCCCACGCTGGCGGCGTGGGCCTATCGGCATACCCGCGGCCTGCCCTACGTCTATCCCAACAACGAACTGAGCTACACCGGCGAACTTCCTGTCGATGCTGTTCCGGATGACCGAGATCCGACTACACGCCCAACCCGGTGCTGGAGCACGCGCTGGACGTGCTGTTCATCCTGCACGCCGACCATGAGCAGAACTGCTCGACCAACGCGATGCGCTCGGTGGGCAGTTCCCAGGTCGATCCTTATTCGCCACCGCGGCGGCGATCGCGGCGCTATACGGGCCGCTGCATGGCGGCGCCAACGAAGCCGTGGTGCGGATGCTGATGCAGATCGGGTCGAAGGAAAATGTTCCGGCCATGGTCAAGAAGGTCAAAGCCGGCGAGGGGCGGCTGATGGGATTTGGCCATCGGGTTTACAAGAACTACGACCCGCGCGCCAAGATTCTCAAGAAGATGGCGTACGAGGTCTTCGAAGTAACCGGCGCAATCCGCTGATCGAGATCGCACATGGAACTGGAGCGGATCGCTTTGCAGGACGACTATTTCGTCAGCCGCAAGCTCTATCCCAACGTCGATTTCTACTCCGGCATCATCTACCAGGCGATGGGCTTTCCGACTGAGATGTTCCCGGTCCTGTTCGCTATCCCGCGGACCTCGGGATGGCTGTCGCAATGGGCCGAGATGGTGCGGGATCCGGAGCAGAAGATCGCCCGCCCCCGCCAGGTCTATCTCGGCGAGAGAGCGCGCAATTGGGTTCCGATCGACCGCCGGCCTGCTCCTTCGATGCGTGAAGACGCCGTCAGCGAGGCCATCTAAAGGTCTCCTGGTCGCCTATATTCCGGCTGAGAATGCTAAAGTGGGGCCTGCGCGCAATCGTGGGACCCGCTCACATTTGTAACGCATTCATCGATACTGTTTTTGCCGCCGATTTCTGGATAATGAAAGTAGATGGGCCGTAGCGCGCCAGCTAAAGTCCGAGCATCGTTCAAGCCCGAGGCGACATTGCAAAACCCTGAGATCGAATCGCAAGGCGGCTATAAGACTCACGCCGAGCTGTGGGGTTCTTTCGAGGAGGCATCGCTCCAGCCGGACGGCGAGCGACTGCCGTGGACTGCGCCGATCCTGGCGGCCAAGCCTTCGCTGGAGGGGCCTCGCGACGCTCGAGCGCTGAAACCAAACCTATCGAGGAAGCGTCCAGCTGCTGCGGGAATCTACTGGACCCTCGCGATTGCGGTCGGAGCGCTGCTGCTCGGTCTCATCACGCGGCCTGATATCACGAAGGTTCCGGTATCGAATACCCCATTGGTTAAGAACGCTCCTGCGGCTGCGACGCCGGTGACGCCGTCGAGTTTCGTTGACGATCTGCAACAGCCTTACTTTATGATCGTGCTCGATCCTCCGCGCGATCAGACCCCCGCGTCCCGGAACCTCGAAGCGAGGCTGCGCGACGTGATAGCGCGCGCCGGCTTTCCCGACCTCGGCGTCACGGTCACGCACTACGGGGAAGTTTTTGTTGCGGGAGCAGTCGCCGATCCTGCGGAGAGGGATGAGATACTTGCGCTGGTTCGCAGCGTGCGAGGCGTGAGTGAAATCCATGCGGACGATATTGTGATCCGCAAGCCCTTTGGTCGCGCCTACTTCGGCGCGGAAACCGGAACCGCCAGGAATGGACTGGGGGTCATCGTGACCAAAGTGTATAGCGACTCACCGGCCGAGGTGGCCGGAATCAAGCCCGGTGATATCATCAACAAATTCGGCATCCAGTATGTGATAGATCCCGAATCGTTCCACTACATAGTGCTAGCTCATGAAGGCGGGCAACGGGTTGCGGTAACCTTGATGCGCGATGGGGAAGCGCAAACCGTGATGGTGCGCCTGGGCGAGGTCCCATCGCCGCTCCCGGGCGATGTGGCTAGCTCGGACTAGCGCCACGACGGGGCCGCGGTGTGTTCGGGCCTGGCTCGAAATGCGCCGTTGATATTGCAGTTCTCTCCGCCAAATCCTCATCTGGAAAACCGCCTTCATCTTTACAGGTACGGCTACCCTTCATCCTCGAAAAAGCCTGCCCCGGAACTATGGACTCGAACCGGCCTCCTAACTTCGCGTTTGCAAGGCCCCTCGTATCGTTGCGAGACTGAATCGCGAGTTCACAATGGAAACCCCGGTTGAACCTTCGGTAGCATCGGGCACCCCAGGCGCCGACACAGGCTCTGCTCTCCGCGATCGCGGCGGGTTCTACATTGCGTCCTTCGACGGGTTGCGCGCCTTAAGCATCATTGCGGTCGTCGCGACGCACGTGAAAGTGCCGTTTTTCTATACAAAGCGAGGATGGTATGGGGTCGACTGCTTCTTCGTCCTGAGCGGATTCCTCATAACCTGGATTCTCGCCAGCGAAATCGAACGTATGGGGACCATCCGTGTCCCGCGCTTCTATATCAGACGTGTCCTACGACTCCAGCCTGCCTATTTCTCGTCGCTCTTTTGGAGTTTTGCGTTCGGTGTACTGTTCGAGCGATCCGTTATGCGGCGCACTTGGCTCACCCTGCCGTTCCTTATGACCTACACGGCCAACTTTTCCAGAGTGATTGGATTGATCCCTCAAACTCCGCTCCCACCTGCGTGGTCGCTTTGTATCGAGGAGCAATTCTACTTTTGCTGGCCATTGATTCTCAAAAAACTCGGATTGCGAAAAGGCCTTTGGTTCGCGATCGGCGCCATTTGCTTCGTGGGAGCATTCAGGACGGGATTGTACATTTGGTTCGCCGGGGGACTCTTCCGACCTATCACCGGTTTCGCTGGAGGTATTCTCGCCTACTCGACACTGACTCGCGTCGACACGATTTTTGTCGGTTGCGCGCTGGCTCTGGCACTCAAGGACAAAGTGCTGGGACCAGAGACTCGAGGTGCTCGCACTGCGCTCGTGGTTCCCGATGCTCATGACTGCAGTGGCAACAATAGTGATCTTCTGGGGGACCGGCGGTATCAATGCAAGCAGTGCGCGCGAGCTGAGCATCGGCGGAACGATTATGGCCGTCGCGGTCGGTGGAGTGATCTTAGCCTTGTTTTTTCGGCCCGACAGTCTGATCTCGCGTGCCTTGTCCATCAGGCCGCTAACCTTCGTGGGCGAGATTTCGTATGGAATCTACCTGTTTCACGTGCTGCTCGAGCAAATCATCCGCATGATGATTGGTGCCACGCACGTCCCCCAGTTCGGGGTACATCTGCTCTTCTTCCCGACGGTACTGTCGGCGAGCATCCTTGTCGCATGGGGCCACTACAATCTCGTGGAAAGCTATTTTCTCTCGCTGCGAGATCGAGTCGAGCAGTGGCTGCGAACGCGCGCGGAGCGGTCGGGGGTAGCTCCGCCAGAAGCGGCCGAGAGTGGAGTCAGTCGTTGACCTCATGGTCGTCGTTTTGATGGGGGTATCGGGAGCGGGCAAGACGACGGTCGGTCGTTTGCTCGCCGATCAATTAGGTTGGGAATTCCACGATGCCGATGATCTTCACTCGGCGGATAACCAGCGAAAGATGAGCCACGGTATCGCGCTCAACGATACCGATCGGGAGCCGTGGCTCGCGAAAATCCGTGATCTGATAGCGAAGTGCCTCGCCGGTAATATCGACGCCGCGATCGCGTGTTCAGCCCTGAAGCAATCGTATCGGGATCGAATCGTGATTGATCCTGCGCAAGTAAAAGCCGTTTACCTGAAGGGAAGCGAGGAGCTCATCGCGCACCGGATCGCACGTCGGACCGGCCATTTTATGCCCGCCGATCTCCTCGGGAACCAGTTCAAGACGCTGGAGGAACCGGACGACGGAATCGTGGTCGACATTTCGGCAACGCCCGAATCAATCGTGAAGAGCATCCGTGACCAGTTGCGCATTTGAACCATTGTCTTCGACCGATGCCGCTATGAAAACCGGGCGTTTGATAAATGTCTCTTCAATTCGCTAAGGTTTGCCTGCTTTAGGTCGTAGGAAGATATCCAAGCAAATGGCCGACCGGACGCGCCACACAGCGATCTCAGTCACGGTGTCTTTGTCTGTGGCGCTCTCGGCTTTGCTCTTCCAAGCCTGCGATCCTTGTCCCAAATGCGCCACCGCGTCGGGGTCCACTCCAACAGCCACCGCGACCTCGCCCGGTTCCCCGACGCCCATCGCGACGCCGACGCCCACTGCGATACCGACAGGAATGGGCGCAACCCCGACGGCCACCGCGACACCGAGATCACATCCACGCCGACGATTACGGCCACCGCGACTGCGGCATCGACACCAACCCGCACGGCGACATCAACACCGATTCCGACAGCGACTGCGACCGCGACCCGGACCGCCACCGCAACGCCGACTGCTACCGCAACCGCGACGGCAACAGCTACATCGACAACAACCGCCACCGCAACCGCGACGCCTACGGCGACGGCTACATCGACGCCAACTGTTACCGCCACGGCGACGGCTACATCGACAACAACCGCCACCGCAACCGCGACGCCTACGGCGACGGCTACATCGACGCCAACTGTTACCGCCACGGCGACGGCTACATCGACAACAACCGCTACCGCAACCACGACTCCCACGCCAACAGCAACGGTTACATCGACGCCGACTGCTACGACAACGGCTACATCGACGCCAACTGTTACCGCCACGGCGACAGCTACATCGACAACAACCGCGACCGCAACCGCGACGTCAACTCAGACCGCGACGCCAACCGCGACATCGACACCGACAGCAACCGTTACTCCAACGCCGACTGCGACGCCGAGCTGCGTGCCGGTCGTGCCGGGTCCGCCGGCTACCACCGGCTCGATGCTGATCGCTGATTCCGGCAATCAGCGCGTGCTGGAGTATCTGCCGCCGTTCACCACCGGGATGGCTGCGAGTGTGGTTTTCGGTCAACCGGACCTCATGACCTCGGGCCAGAACGTGACGCAGAGCGGGATGGGCAATCCGGAAGCGACCGCATTCGACGGGTTCGGCAATCTATGGGCAGGAGATTTCTACTTTGGACGAGTGATCGATTTTGTCCCGCCGTTCACGAACGGGATGATGGCGAGTCTGGTCATCGGTCAGCAGGATTTCATGACCAATGGCGGTTCAAGCGGGATACCCGCATCGCAGAGCAACATGAACAACGTGGTCGGGGTGGCATTCGATGGGACTTGCGATCTGTGGGCGGGCGACTTCGGCAACAATCGCATCCTTGAGTTTGTGCCCCCGTTTACGGACGGGATGAACGCGAGTCTGGTCATTGGTCAGACCGACTTTACTTCGACCGGCGCCGCCACCACGGCCAGTGGGCTCAATCTGCCGCAATTTTTCACCTTCGATGCGAAGGGCAATCTGTGGGTCAGCGACTACGCAAATAATCGGGTGCTCGAATTCACCGCGCCGCTATCGATGGGAGAGTCGGCGAGCCTGGTCATCGGTCAGACCGACTTGATGTCGGGTGGAAGCGGCACCACGCAAAGCACGCTGGCGGCGCCATTCGGCGTGGCTTTCGATCCGGATGGCGACCTGTGGGTAGCCGATTCGGTGAACAACCGGGCGCTCGAGTTTGTGCCGCCATTCACTACCGGGATGATGGCCAGCGTTGTCATCGGGCAGCAGGACTTCAACAGTTCTGTTTCGGCAACCACGCAGAACGGATTGGCGAGTGCTTCGGATGTGAAGTTCGATAGCGCCGGCAGGCTCTACGTCGCTGATCCCAACAACAACCGGGTGCTCATCTATTTCCCGATCGTTGGTACAAATATGAAGTTTACCAACGGGATGAACGCCAGCGTCGTTATCGGACAGCAGAATTTCACGTCATCAGGAGCCGCCACTACCTCGACCGGTTTACAGGGACCGCTAGGAATTACCATCGGCCCTTGAGGGTCCGGGTCGCATCGGCGGCTTCGACCCGTGATCCTGCGACGGTACTTCGTGGCTTAGCCAGATTTCCCATCAATTCGAGGGTTTGGGATTCCATAAACACGGCCATGTTGATGGAAGGGCGCCTTTAATAGCGCGATTAGATCGATTTTGTGGCAGGATCCATCCCACGACAACGCGAGGAGAGTGGGATGGCGACGATGGCGCTGGAGACCAAAAATAAAAGTCTCGACTTGGCCTTGAGCCAAATCGAGAAACAATTCGGCAAAGGCTCGATCATGAAGCTCGGCGAGCAGGCGATCGTCGCCGACATCCCGGTCATCTCGACCGGCTCGCTGGGACTCGACCTGGCGCTCGGCGTCGGCGGGCTGCCGCGCGGGCGGGTGGTCGAGATCTACGGACCCGAATCGTCGGGCAAGACCACGCTCGCGCTCGAATGTATCGCCGAGGCCCAGAAGAAGGGCGGCATCGGCGCCTTCATCGACGCCGAGCACGCCCTCGATGCCGGCTACGCGCGCAAGCTCGGGGTCAAGGTCGAGGACCTGCTGATCTCGCAGCCCGACAACGGCGAGCAGGCGCTCGAGATCGCCGAGACGCTGGTGCAGTCGGGCGCGATCGACGTCCTCGTGATCGATTCGGTCGCGGCGCTGGTGCCGCGCGCCGAAATCGAAGGCGAGATGGGCGAGCCGCAGATGGGTCTGCAGGCGCGCCTGATGTCGCAGGCGCTGCGCAAGCTGACCTCGATCATCGCGCGCTCGCGCACCATCGTGATCTTCATCAACCAGATTCGAATGAAGATCGGCGTGATGTTCGGCAATCCGGAGACCACCACCGGCGGCAACGCGCTGAAGTTTTACTCCTCGGTGCGCATCGACATCCGGCGCATCGGCGCAGATCAAGAACGGCAACGACGTCATCGGCTCGCGCACCAAGGTCAAGGTGGTCAAGAACAAGGTGGCGCCGCCCATTCCGCGAGGCCGAGTTCGACATCCTGTACGGGACCGGCATCTCCAAGGAAGGTGAACTGGTCGATCTCGCGTCCGAGCACAACGATCATCGAGAAGCTCGGCGCGTGGTATTCCTACGGCGGCGAGCGCATCGGGCAGGGCCGCGAGAACGCGCGCGATTTCCTGAAGGCGAATCCGAAAATTGCGGACGAGGTGGAGGACAAGGTTCGCGAGAAACTCGGCGTCAAGAACGTTACGGTGCTGCCCGCGGCGGCCGAGATCGCGGAGGAAGAAGACCCCGCACCTCCACCGTCTTCGTCGAAGAAGCGGTAGCCGCTATTCCTGAAGCAAACGTGGCCCGGGTAAGTGCTTTAGTGGTTGGACCGAGCGAACCGCGTCTGAACCAAGCGTTGAACAACCGCGAAAATCACGGCGGTTGAGACGCCGAACATAAGCATCCCGTCGGACGCTTCAGTGGTTCCAACAATCTCCACCGCGCCGATAACGCCAAGGCGCTGTCTCCCAAGGTCGTGTAGTTGACTGCCGAATGATAAAAGGCCGCGGAGAAGTCAGAAAACTCGCCACAGAGATTGAACACGACAGCCCACAACCCGATCTCGATGAGATGGCCGGCGAGGGCGAGCAACGTGGCACCGGCTACAAACGTCGAGTCCGTCCAGAAACCGACGCCGACTCGGCCTAACCGCAGGTCGTGGCGAACCGCCATTATGATTATTCCTACAATGAGTGCATGAACGATGATGGTGCAGAAAACGGTGGCCACGCCGACGAGTAGGGGGCTCAACAAGGATATTTGATTCGATTGAGTCATTTCGTCGGATTAGAACTAACAATTCTCGAAAGTGAGTTATCGAGGTTCTGAAGTAGGATCGGAAGGCGACCGTAGGTCTCCGTCGCGAGAAGAACCTGCGCTCTAACTGACTGAGGCGCGCTCTCAGTAACGGCGACTTTGGAGATCATCGGCACGAGATCCCTTATCGTAGTTAGCGGAAGCTGAGGCAGATTTTCGCGTGAGTCCCTCCGTCCAAGTTTTGCAAGTTGGATTTCAAGCGCATCGCAACACCGCTCTTCGAAAGCGACTTGATGCTCTAGCGCTCCTTGAGACATGAGTGCTTCTGATCCAGCTATTCGGGTGCGCGCGATGAGTTCGAAACGATAAGCGATACGTGCCAGCGCGGAAGCCGACTCGATTGCGGCGGCCGAGTTGATTGTGCCGCGGTGTCCCTCGAGCCGGGCTTGGTCAGCGAAGTTCAGAACCTCCATAAGGTTTGCGCTCACGCGGCGCTCGGCGGCGGCTATCTTCGCATCGGTGATCCTCCTGTCGGCAACCTCTTTCGCAAACTGCAGTGTCGCTCTGATCAACTTATCGAGTCCATCGATCACTTTGTCGCTGGCATATTCCGGCCACATAGTCAGAAAAACGAAGCCCGCCGTCAGAACGCCGAGGACGATCCCCCAGAAGCGCCACAACGGCGCGTATACATTGCTCGATGGTCCGAGTCCGACATAGCAAATTAGAAAAGTGATGCCTGCCTGGATGCCCGCATAGCCCAGCCATTCGTCGCTCTGCGCTACGTAGGTCGAAAGCATAGTCACAACGAATATCGTGACGAGGTACGCCGGCAGTGAGTCGAAGTTCTGTGACACCAGAATCATAGCAGCGAGTGTTGCTAGCCCACCCAAAATGCATCCTGCAAGGCGCAGAAGAGTCTTCCGCACCACCGCACCGTATTGGTTTGGTTGACCTACGACCGCGATGCTCCAAAGGATGGTTTGGAGATCGGCGCGTTGCGTGGTCAGTCCGATCAACAGTCCCAGCGTCATCGCTGCTCCGAGTTTTACGCTGAAGCGGAAAGCCACGGGATCGAACAAGGAACGAGGCTCGGAATCGGTCTCAATGCCGATTGGTTCCGCGTACGTCGAGCCGAGAGGTCGGTCTCGTGGCTCCAACAGGTTGCCTATCTCTTCGAGTCCACCGACGAATCCCAGAAAGTTCGACAGCCCGGATGGCAAGAATTCATGGCTAACCGGCAAAACTTGCGTGCTCACTTCAATCATACGCTGGACCGCTACCCGCAACTCCGGGATCCATCCCAACGAGTCTTGTCTTCCATTGAGGCCCGCGAGGATATTCTCGGTTTTCTCAACGAACGCTTTATCGAGAGACCGTAAAGCGAACCGCATTTCTTCGCGATGACTTTCTCTGATTTCGTCCGCTCCAGATTCGTCCACCAGCAATCCAAGACGTTCTACTGCCAGATAAGTGTGCTCGGCGACCATAATTGCGTCGAGTAAAGTCGCAAGACGCTGTGGGGCAGGGTGCATCTGCTCCTCGGCGGATTTCATCAGCACCAGATTGCGCGCCAGCATCGATTGAACCTTCGGGCTCGGTAGAGGAGCGGCGGATGGATCAAGATAGTGCTCGCCGATGAGCTTCAAGCGGCCACGAATGCGTTCTAAGTCTCCTGCGATAGACTCTAGTAGTCGCGGTTCCGGCGGAGAGGGCCAGATCAAGACGTCGACGACTACCATAACTAAAGTCGCGACCAGAATTCCGTCGAAGGTGTAGGTTGATCCCCATCCGATCGAACCGGGCCTGAAAATTCCCACATAGACGGTGGTGATCGTTCCAACCGCCACGAGTGCAAGTATTAGAAACAGCTTGGTGTTCGATAGCAGGTAAGCGATGGTCGCAAACACAACGAAGAGAAAGGCCATTATGAGGCCGGGGTAGTCGAGTAGCTTTCCTGTTATCGGCACGATCGCCGCCTGCATAGCCGCGGCGCAGACTATGATTAGGGCTCCCTCAAATACTCCCAGTGAAATTCCAGGCTGGGCGATTCTGAATGCGAACAGGGGTCCGAACGGTCCAAGTATCTGCATGATGGCTGCGAGGCCGGTGGTGAGGGTCGTTTTAGTGGCATTCCTCGCAGCTTCGACAACCCGCCGATGGCTGGGCGCCAACTCCCAGGCGAAGAATTCGGCCGGCCACACAGCTATTCGCCTCGTATGGTAACAACGGCGGTCTGTCCCATACGGAACGGATGGTCGTTGTCAGCGCGTTTCAGTATGATGCGAACCGGAAATCGCTGATTAAGCCGCACCCAGTTGAGCGTCTCTTCGACATTTGGGAGACCGCTAACAGTCGCGACATTCTGCTGAGACACTCCCCATCCAATACCCTGCACCTCACCCTGGAAATGTTTCCCGGGGTAGCTCAGCAGCGACACATCGGCTCGCATTCCTGGACGGATCCGATCGAGGACGTCTTCGCGGAAATACGCAAGGACATACCAGTTGCGATCATCTATCAGCATCAGGACCGGCTGCCCGGCATTAGCGAATTGCCCCTCCGATATATTCAGATTGGTGACGTAGCCGTCGAACGGCGCGCGCACCAGGCAGTAGTCGTTGTTCAGTTGCGCGTCCTCGAACGGCTTCCCGTGCCGCCCGTATCCGCTGATTGACGTCGCCACGCATTCCTAGAGCGTCTTGCGCTTTGTGGAGTTCCGAAGTCGCGCTGACAACGGCCGCTTCGGCCGCCTTAAGCTTGTTGCGCGCCTCGACCACGTCATTGTCGGTGACGAAATCGCGGTCGCGCAGCGGGACGATTCGATTCAGGTATTGCTTCGCGTTCGCCGCAGCGATCTTGCTCTCGGCCAACTGAGCTGCCGCTGAATTGATTGTATCCTGGAGCGTCGTGACTTCAATTTCCGTCAGGTGCAGTTTCGTCCTCGCAGTGTCCAGCGCGAGTTTGTAAGGACGTGAATCCACCTCGAATAGAAGGTCGCCCTTTCTTACGCGCTGATTGTCCTTGACCGCAAGTTGGACTATTTGACCGCTGACACGAGCCGCGAGCGCTGCCGTATCGGCGTGAACGTATGCGTCGTCCGTGCGAGGATTGGCGTAGTAGGTTCTATAGACGAACCATCCGAGTACCAGTGCGGCGAGGACAAATATCCCGCTCAGCGTTCGCCCGACAGCGCGCGCCCATGAACGTTGTGATGACGTCGTCTTAGCGGGCTCCGCCATTTGAAGTTCCGTAGGGGCTCATTTCCAAATCAGCAACCAGCAGATAAACGCGATCGTTAACGCGAGACTAGAATAAACTAACGGCCTCGGCGCCATCCAATCGTCGATTCCCGCCGCGACAAAAATCGGTTTCAAAGAAAGCGATACCAGGATTCCTACCACAAGACACAGTATCCACACCGGGAAATCGGCGCCGGCTATGCCAATGATGGGATCGCATCCTGAGAATAGGAACGCAGAGATACCGAGGATCGACACGCTGAGATGCAATCGTCGACTCAGATTTCCTGGTGTTGGTTTGACACTATTCATTAGCCGCGAGTCTCATTGTGACGGTGCATTCGAGGCCGACTCGGCTCCAACGGCATGAACCAGGGCGGACGACGAAACCAGAAGCTCCGCCTTGTCCTGCACGAGCGTATACCGCGCCGCCATCAGGTCGCGTTCCGAACCTACGAGGTCAGTGGCGACTGCGAGGCCATGGCGGTGGCTCTCGAGATTGGCGCTGTATGATTCTTCTGAGGCGGCTACGAGTGCTTCAGAGGCTTCATACTTCTTTCTTGCCGAGAAGAAATCATAGTAAGCCTTCCACACGGCGGCGGTTACCTCTAGCTCCAGGGACTTGAGTTCTTCACGGGCCTTATTGCGTTGCGCCGTCGCTTTGTGCACAGAGTAGTAGCGGTCGAATCCGGTGAACAGATTCCATCGCAGCGTGAGTAACGCTCCATAGAATGGTTGGTTCAGATTCTGCGTATGACCGTCATTTACGGTGTAGCTCCATATTACTTGCCCATAATTTCCACTCACACCAACTTCGGGATAGAACTCCGACTCAGCTTCCGCGACGGCGGCATCATCCGCGCGAACAGCGGCAATCTGTGCGGCGACATCCGGCCTCTTTTTGACCGCGTCATTGATGAAGGTCTCGACATCGTCGCTCAGGTTTGCGGGAATGTTCTGGCCCTCCAGACCCCGCACATTGATGGGCAGGTTCGCGGCGACACCGATCGCCTCGCAGAGGCCTGACTGAGCGTCGTGGACCATGGACTTCGCGTTCTCAACATCGTAAGCGGCCTGCGCCTCGACTTGCTTCGCAAGAAGGATCTGAGGCTTGGTCGCAAGACCCACCTGATGACGCTCCTCGATGGCGGCGCGGCTGGTGCTCGCCAGCTTGAGATTGGCTTCCGCGGCCGTGACGCTCGCGGTGGCCGCGGACAGAACGTAGTAGGATTTTTCGACGTTAAAGACAACATCCTGGATCGCACGATTGAAGGCGAAGTTGGTGGCGATTAGCTGTTCGCGTGCGCCGCGCTCGGCTGCGCGGCTACGGCCGAAATCGAGAAGGTCATAGCTGACCTTGATCTGGGGCAGGAAGGCCTCGTTACGGACCACCAACGTTTGTCCCGGAAACTGAATCGGCAGTTTGAGATAGCCGCCGTCGGCATCAGCGGCGATTTTCGGGTAGTTGTCTGCGTGGCTTTGGCCGAGTTGGGCATCGGCTGCCTGCGCCGCATACCAGGCGCGCCGCGTTTGTGGATTTGTTTTGAGAGCAAGGTCTATGAGTCCCGGCAGGTCGTGTGCGTGGTCACTCAACGCGTGGAGCGCCGCGGGGTCTTGGCTGTTGATCTGGTTGGAGTTCGGCGCGGAAAGCTTGACGGACGCGGGCGGGCTCCATGGTCGACTGAAGCTCGCCGGGGACGCTACTTCCGAATCGGTATTGGGGCGATACGAACCGCAGCCCGCGAGGAAACTCAGAAGCGCAAGCGCCAAGAGATGCGCGTGTGATAGCCTCACGATTCCTGCGGAGCATAGTGCGGATCTAATGTACTGACAACTCAAAGCAAAAACCCGTGGACGGGCATATTCGCGCGGGTTGCGCACATCACGCAAAGTCTTGTACGAAACTAGAACGGAGCACGTGCTCTGCGCGCCCCCATCCAAAGGAGTATCCAAATGGCTGAACAATACACCATGACCATAAACGGCAAGCCCGTGAAAGGATCGAAGACGGTCGGTGTGATCAATCCCGCGACCGGAAAAGTCTTCGCTCAAGTCCCGGACTGTTCGCGGGCGGAACTTGAGCAGGCGTTCGAGGCCGCACAGCGCGCCTTTCCCGCCTGGAGCCGCGATATCGACGTGCGCCGCAAGGTCCTTAACGATTGCGCCGCAGCGCTGCAGGCCAATCCGGAGGGTCTCGCGAAAACCCTCACTCAGGAACAGGGCAAGCCGCTGAACAAGGCGGCGGAAGAGATTATGGGCACCGGGTTCTGGTGCTCGTACACCGCGACCCTGCAGATGCCCAACGAAGTTTTGTCTGACACCGAAAACGGCCGCATCGTGATTCGGCGCAAGCCGCTCGGCGTGGTCGCCGCGATCACTCCGTGGAACTATCCCTTGATGCTCGCGATGTGGAAAATCGCGCCCGCGCTTCTGGCCGGGAACACCGTGGTGCTCAAGCCCTCACCGTTCACGCCAATCACGTCGCTGATGCTCGGCGAGATTCTTCGCGACATCGTTCCTCCCGGCGTTCTCAATGTGGTTTCAGGCGGCGACGAACTCGGTTCCTGGATGACGAGCCACCCGGTCCCGCGCAAAATCTCGTTTACCGGATCGATCGAGACTGGTAAGAAGGTTGCCGCCGCGGCCGCGCCGGACCTGAAGCGATGCACGCTTGAGCTCGGGGGCAACGATGCTGCTATCATTTTGCCCGACGTCGATCCTGCCGCGGTCGCGCAAAAGATTTTCTGGGGCGCATTCGAGAACAACGGTCAGATCTGCAGCGCCATCAAGCGCGTATACGTGCCTGAGAAGAATTATGCCTCGATGCTGGAGAAGCTCGGCGAGATCGCGAAGACAGTCCGCGTCGGTGACGGCATGGTCGAGGGCACCCAGATTGGACCGCTGAACAATGGGCCCCAATTTGATCGCGTGACCGAGCTGGTCGAAGACGCGAAGAAGCACGGCGCGAAGATCGTGACCGGCGGGGCCCGCATCGGCAAGGAAGGCTACTTTTTCGCGCCCACCATCGTTGGCAATGTTTCCGATGGCGTGCGGCTGGTCGACGAGGAGCAGTTCGGGCCTGCGTTGCCGATTATCGCGTACAAAGATGTCGACGATGCGGTTCGGCGCGCGAACTCGACCCACTACGGACTAAGCGGTTCTGTCTGGTCAAACGATATGAAACGCGGCGCTGAGGTTGCAGCGCAACTTGAATGCGGCTCGGCGTGGGTCAATCAGCATTTGGCGATCGCTCCGAATCTGCCTTTTGGCGGCGCCAAGTGGTCGGGCATCGGGGTGGAGAACGGACCGTGGGGTCTGCTCGGATTCACCGAAATCCAGGTGGTCAACTCGGCCAAGTTGTAATTGCTTCGGAGCGAAGGCGCCTTCACACTTATTGGTGAGTTAAGATGTCGGAAAAAGAGATCGCTACCTTTGGAGCTGGATGCTTTTGGGGACCTGAGGCCAGATTCCGCCGCGTCGAAGGAGTGACCGATGCGGCCGTCGGCTACATGGGAGGGCACGTCGAAAATCCCACCTACCGTATGGTCTGCACCGACAAAACCGGCCATGCCGAGGTGGTCCAGATCGAATACGATCCGGCGCGGGTGTCTTACGAGCAACTACTTGACCGCTTCTGGGACATGCACGATCCCACCACACCCAATCGGCAGGGGGTGGATGTCGGGAGCCAGTATCGATCGGTGATTTTCTTTCACGATGACGATCAGCGGGCCAAAGCCGAGGCCTCGAAGAAGCGGCTCGAACAATCGAAGAAGTTTTCCCGACCCATCGTGACTGAGATCCTGCCCGCGCCGAAGTTTTATCGCGCCGAGGAATATCATCAGCGCTACCTCGAGCGCACCGGGCAGGCAGATCACTGCTGAGCGGCTAGCCTACGAAGTGCAGGCGCGCGATGATCTCGGTGCCGTGGCGCGCCAGGATTCGCGAGAGCGCGAACAACAGTCCGAAAAACGCGCCGAAGAGTCCGCCGTTGACGCGGATCCAGTCCAGATGCGTACGCGTTTTCGATTCGATCTGGAACCTGATCTTCTCATCGTCCAGCTTGTTCAGGTTTTCCCTGACCATCTCACCGATTTGTCCGCGACTCGTCTCAACCGCGCGGCTCACGAAGGTATCGATAACGCGGCTTGCCAGCTCATGCGCGGGACTTTCGGGCTGGTGTAGCTGTTGTCCGATCTCGTGAACCGCGCTTTCCAGCGCCGCCATCAGCTCGGGATCGTTGCGCAGTTGCGGCAAACGGGTGCGCAGGTTGGACGCGACTTGCGAGCTGATAGATTTCACCCCGATCCGGTTCAGCGCCGAGTATATGCGCCGGTAAGAATTCGGCAGCGCTTTTCTGAGGAATGCCTCGAGCCGATCGACGACCTCGGGCGCTTCAAAATACATCGCCGCGCGGTTTAGCAGGCGATCGAACGCGGGAGTCGCGAGGAACTCGGCGAGATTCACTTCCTCGAGCGCGGACCCGAGGCGGCCCACCAGGTTCATCTGGTTGAGCTTGTCGCCGATCATCTGCGGTGTCAGCCATTCCTTCTCGATGGTTGATGAAATTCCCTTGATCAACTTGTCGCGGTTGCGCGGAAGCACCCCTGAGCCAGGCAGATACCACCTGCGTTCGAAAATCATCTTGAGCGCGATGTAATCGCACAGTCCGCCGATCAGCGCCGCTTCCGCAATCGCCACCGCCATCTCGGCCGGCGATTTCCACGGCGTGTACCGGAGCACGCCCCATGCGACCAGATAGACCAGCGCCGAAAACGCCAGGGTCAGGTCGCCCTTGTGCGAGAAGAGAAAATTCTTGAAGCCCGATTCGCTCTGCTCGGCCGCTATCGCGCCACTCCCATTCTGGCTTGCGGCGGAGGCCGGAATTTCCTCTCCAGCATTGTGCTTTGGCGTCTCTGCCGCGAAATCCGAAGGGTTCGCTTCCACAAAATCATTGTACCTCAAACCAGATCGGGAGCATCGAATTACCAGTGGGAACCCGACGCGCGGTTAAGTTAAAATAAAACCCTCTTATGCAGTGGACTACCGCGAAAGTCAGACAATCGTTTCTGGATTTTTTCAAGGAACGCGGGCACACCATCGCGCCCTCGGCTTCGATCATTCCAAAGGGCGACCCGACGCTGCTCTTCACCAATGCCGGGATGGTGCCGTTCAAGGACTACTTCCTCGGCCTTCGCACTCCCGCCTCGCGCCGGGTGGCCGACTGCCAAAAATGCCTGCGCATTTCGGGCAAGCATAATGACCTCGAGGCGGTCGGCCGTGACACCTATCATCACACCTTTTTTGAGATGCTCGGCAACTGGTCGTTCGGCGACTACTACAAGCAGGAAGCGATTCCATGGCATTGGGAACTGATCACCAAGGTCTGGAAAATTCCCGCCGCGCGTCTGTGGACGACCATTTATACCGACGACGACGAAGCTGAAGCGGTCTGGAAGAAGATCTCCGATCTGCTCCCCGGACGGATCCTGCGCTTCGAGAAGGAAAATTTCTGGGAGATGGGCGAAACTGGCCCATGCGGTCCGTGCTCCGAGATTCATTTCGACCGCGGCGATGCCGCATGCAAGGGTGCAACGCATCCGGGGATGAAGTGCGCGGTCAACGTCGAGGGATGCGAGCGCTTTGTCGAGCTCGGCAATCTGGTCTTCATCCAGTACAACCGCGACGCCGCCGGCAAGCTGACTCCGCTTCCGATGAAGCACGTCGATACGGGGAGCGGGCTGGAGCGCATCACGGCGGCGATCCAGAGCCTCGAAAGCGGAAAACTGCTGGGCAACTACGACATCGATTTGTTCCAGACGATCATCAAGCGAATCGAGCGCGTCACGGGCGAACTCGGCAACGGCGCGCGCTACGAGCAGAACGAGGAATTCGACATTTCGTTCCGCGCGATTGCGGACCACGCGCGCACGATGAGCTTCCTCGCGGCCGAGGGACTGACACCCGGCAACAGCGATCGCGAATACGTGATGCGCCGAATTGTCCGGCGCGCGGCTCGTCATGGACGCTACCTCGGCATCCATAGCGCGTTTCTGGCGCAGGTGCTGAAGGGCGTTATCGACGCGATGGGCGACGCGTATCCCGAGTTGCGCGCCGAGGCGAAGAAAATTGGCGAAGTTGTCACCAACGAGGAGGTCCGTTTCGGCGAAACGCTAGATCGCGGCCTCGAATTGATCGAGACCGAGCGGAAGCGCCTGATGGAAACCGGAGGGCGCACGCTCGCCGGCGACGTAGCCTTCAGGCTCTACGATACGTTCGGTTTTCCGCTCGATTTGACGCAGGATGTTTTGCGCAGCGAGGGAATCGATGTAGATGTCGCGGGCTTCAACATCTTCATGGAAGAGCAGCGAATACGCTCACGGATCGTTCGACAAGGTCTCCAAGGAATCGCTACTGACACCGCAATCATGGCTTTGTCGGCTTCGGACACGACCTTTACGGGATACGATCGATACGAGGACCAGTCCGAGGTTCTCAATATCACCAGCTCGGACGACATCCACCACGTGATCGTCGCTGAAACACCTTTTTATCCTGAGGGTGGCGGGCAGACTGGCGATCGCGGTGTCATCGAAACTGAGTCCGGCGCCCTCTTGGAAGTGTTCGACACAAAAAAATCCAGTGGCTCCATCGTTCACCTCGGTCGGCTACTTCGCGGCGATCGATCCGAGTTTTTGAATCGCGCACGCGTGCATCTCAAGGTCGATCGCGAACTGCGCGATGCATCGATGCGCAATCATTCGGCCACCCACATCCTTCATTACGCGCTACGCGACGTGCTCGGAAAGGGCGTGCACCAAGCGGGTTCGCTGGTTGATCCGAATCGGCTGCGCTTCGACTTCCATCATAACGGCGCGATTTCCGAAGGCAACCTCGAAACTATCGAGGAAGAAATCAACGCGCGCATCCGCGAGAACGCCCCTGTCCGCTTCGACGAGATGGCGTATGACGACGCGATCAAGGCGGGCGCGCTCGCATTTTTCGGCGACAAATACGGCGACCGCGTGCGCGTCGTCACGATGGGCGATTTCTCGGTCGAGCTGTGCGGGGGGACTCACGTCGATGCGACCGGGCAGATCGGCATCTTCAAGCTCGAAGCTGAATCGGGAATCGCGGCCGGCGTGCGTCGCGTCGAGGCGCTGACCGGCCAGGGCGCGCTGGAGGCGGTGCGCAAGCGGGAGAAGATCCTCGAAGATATCGGGCACTACCTCGGCGCGCGCGACGGGCAGGCGCTCGATCGTTTGGAAAAGCTGGTTGCGCGCGAAAAGGAACTGGAGAAGAAGCTGCGCGCGCTCGAACAGAAACTCGCGTCTGGCCAAGTCGGTGGCAGTGGCGGCTCCGGCGAGAACATCGTCGTCGCTAATGGGGTGAAGATCGTCACCCGCAAGATCGAGGGTATCGAGGCGCCGTCGTTGCGCGAGATCGCCGACAAAATGCGTCAGAATCACGGCTCTTGCGTCGTGGTGGTCGGCTCGGACCTGGGAGACAAAGTCGCCCTGGTGGTCGCAGTGACACCGGACCTGGCATCGAAGCTGAAAGCGGGTGACATCATCAAGGCGATCGCGCCGATTGTCGGCGGCTCCGGTGGCGGGCGTCCCGACTTCGCGCAGGCAGGAGGCAAGGATCCCTCGAAGCTGGACGACGCCCTCGCGCACGTCGCGTCTCTGATTAAATGACGGTTGCGCACTTCTCCGCCCGGCATGCGCCATGCCAGTATGTCTGCGGCGGGGAGGACGTCAGGAAGATTCAGCACCCGCAGCTTTAAATGCGAGATGTAAAAGCGTTAGGATTGGACGATTCGCCGTCTGCCAACGGCGCCAAGTATCCTGATTCAGCGAGGTCTAGCGGTAATATTTCTCAACTAGTTACTGAAGACTCCCTCGAACTCCACTTCGACGACCCCCGGCTGTTTTCCGATCTTCTCGGCCAGCACGATTCGCATATCCGCACCATCGAGCAGGCACTCGGCGTGAGGATCGCGGCGACGGGCACTTCGCTGCGGATCTCCGGAGACCACGCGGAACAGGCGACGGTGGGCAAATTGCTCGGCGATTTGTACGAGCTGCTGAAAAAGGGGCATCCGGTTTTCGGCAGCGATGTCGAATATGGAATTCGGATTCTGCGCGGCGATCGCAACGCCGATCTCAAGGACATTTTCCTCGATACGGTTTATGTGTCTGCGCACAAGCGTGTCATCGCGCCCAAGAGCATCAACCAGAAACTCTACATTGATGCGATTCGTAATCACGATATCGTGTTCGGCATCGGTCCCGCCGGCACCGGCAAGACTTACCTCGCGATGGCGATGGCCTTGGCGGCGCTGATGAAAAATCAGGTCACCCGGATGGTGCTATGCCGTCCCGCGGTGGAAGCCGGCGAAAAACTCGGATTCCTGCCCGGCGATCTTTCCGAAAAGGTAAATCCATATCTCCGCCCGCTCTACGACGCGTTGCACGATATGGTTGACTTCGATCGCGCGCGCAGGATGCTCGAGCGCGGCACTATCGAGGTGGCGCCGCTCGCGTTTATGCGCGGCCGCACCTTGAACGATTCGTTCATCATCCTCGATGAGGCGCAGAATACCACCACCGAGCAAATGAAGATGTTCCTTACGCGCCTTGGCTACAACTCGAAAGCGGTGGTGACCGGCGACATTACCCAGATCGATTTGCCGAGCGGAAAACTCTCGGGCCTGAAAGAGGCGCGCACCGTGCTCGCCAACACGCCCGGAATCAACTTCACTATTTTCGACGATCGCGATGTCGTGCGACATCGGCTGGTACAGAAGATCATTCTCGCGTACGAAGCCTTCAATCGCGGCGACGCTCTTTCTGACAGCCGGGAAAATAACGGCAAGCCGTAGAAGCTTTGGGCGTCGAATTTCGCTGCCTATCCCCGAAAGGTCGACGCTATAGCCGCGCGCTGCGGCGCGATGCGGTCGCGTTGTTAAAGGCTAGAGCTCAATGAATGCGAACTGTCGCTGACGCTCACCTCCAACGAATCCATCCGCGCGCTAAATCTCAAGCATCGAAAACAAAATAGGGCAACCGACGTGCTCTCGTTCTCGCAAATCGAAGAGCGAGGCAGTTCGCCTCCGGATCCCGTGGCGGTGCCGAACCATCGAGGACTGCCGCTCGGCGACGTCGTAATTTCTATCGACACCGCGCTGGCGCAATCTCGCCAATACGGTGTCACTCCGGAGAGCCGGCTGCGCATGTTGCTGATCCATGGATTCCTGCACTTGCTCGGCTACGACCACGAGCGCTCCCCTGCCGGGGCGCGTAAAATGTTCGCTCGAGAACGCGAGCTTGCCGCGGCCGTAAACCGGCCGGAGTCCGGGTCAACGAAACGCGTTCGTTCATAGCGATGAGACGCGAGAATTTTACAATTCCCTCGGCGCCGACACTCGCGCATTTCACGCGCGCATCGGGGAAATCTTCCGCAATGGATAATCTCGTGCGTATCCTTGCTGCGAACGCGGTGCGTGGCGCGACGCGGATGCTGCTCGGGGGTCACCGCGGAGTATGCCTCTTCGACGCGCCATTTTCCGAGCTGAGGCATCTTTTGGTCCGGCGCAATCGGCGCCGCTACGAACCCTTCGGGATTGCGGTCGATAAACGGTATGCTTTCCTGATGGGAGCGCGGCCGGTCATCTATATGCCGTCCAGGGAGGCCGCGGCGATCCTCGAAGATGACCAGCTGTGGCGCGTCGTGAGCATCGACCTGAACCGGACTCCGCCTGTCGACTGGACCTTCGAGCGCGAATGGCGTCTGCTCGGCGATCTGCCGCTCCAGGCGAAGTTCTCGGTCGCGTTGGTTGAAAACTGGCGCGACGCCGAGGAAATCTACGATCGCTTTGACGGCAAACCTCCGTGCGCGGGAGTCATCCCGCTTGAAGAGATTTTCCAAAACCAGTGAGAATTTCGCCGAACACTCTTACCCGCGCGGCGCTGGTAGTTACCAGCGGACTTGCGCTTGCGCTCGCGTTTCCGAAGTTCGATGTCAGCCTGTTGGCATGGGTGGCCTTCGTGCCATTTTTCTACGCGGTTGAAGGCGAGCCGCTGAAAAAAGTTTTCGGATGGGCCTACTTGCAGGGCTTGGCGTGCTACATCGGATCACTTTACTGGGTCGAGATAGCTCTCAACGAATTCGCCGCCGTACGTTTCATATTGGCGCTGATCCCGATGCTGTTGCTCGCCGCCGTGGTCGCCATCTATTCGGCGATCTCGCTATGGACAGGAGAATTCACCTCGCGACGGCTTCGAATTCCGATCGTCGTTAGCATGCCGATCGCGTGGGCCTCGGTCGAATTAGTGCGGACGCATTTTCCCATCGGATTCCCGTGGAACCTGCTCGGTGAGACTCAGTATCGCAATCTCGAACTGATCCAGTTTGCCGAGTTCACCGGCGTCTATGGAGTCTCGGCGCTGATCATGCTGTTCAACACGGTGATTTTCACGGTCCTGCTGCGCCGTGGCAGCCATCGTCTTCAGACCTGGAGCCTGAGCACGCTGACGATGGTCATGATCGTCGCGATCGTGTTCGGAAACTGGCGCATCCACGAGCTCAAGTCAGTCAAGCCCGAAGGGAGTTTCCGCGCCGCGATGGTGCAGGGCGATATTCCACAAAGCCTCAAGTGGGATCCGAAATTTCTCAAGTCCAGCTTCGGCATCTATGCGGATCAGACTCGCAGCGCGATGAGTCAGAAGGTTGACCTGGTGATCTGGCCGGAAGCGGCGGCGACATTTTTCTTCCAGCCGGAGGACAAGTATCCCGCCGACTTCGCCGAGGACGCTTCTTATCGTCAGCAACTTCTCGACCTCGCGCGCGGCACCGGCGAATCGATTCTGTTCGGCGCGCCAGCGCTCGGAGTCGAGGACAATCGCGTCGGGTTTTACAATCGTGCCTATCTCGTATCGGGCCAGGGCGAGGTGGTGTCATGGTACGACAAGATCCAGCTGGTTCCATTCGGCGAATATGTTCCGGCGCGAAGCATCCTCGGATTTTTCGTCAATCGGGTGGTGCCCGGGCTGGGTGACATGTTTCCTGGCAAGCGGCAGACGCTCTTCGATGTGAAGGGCGCCAAGCTGAGCATGCTGATTTGTTACGAGAGCATTTTCCCCGATCTCGCGCGTCGCTCGGTCAAGGCGGGCGCCGACGTGATGGTGAACATCACCAATGATGCGTGGTATGGGACCAGTTCCGCCCCGTATCAACTGCTCGCGATGGCCTCGATGCGATCGGTCGAAACCAAAGTCCCCCTGATTCGCGTCGCCAACACCGGCATCAGCGCAGTTATTATGGATGACGGCGAAATCACCGCAAGGACGCCGCTTTTTCAACGCGGCACCCAGATCGAGGACGTCGCATGGCATCCGATGCGCACGCTCTATACGATCATCGGCGACGTGTTCGCGGAGATTTGCCTTGGACTCACCATCATCGCTTTGATCTGGGGATGGCGATGGCCGCGAAGGCTGAAGCCGCTCGAGGCGCACGTTGAGGAAATCCTGTCTCGCAACGGCAAGAAAGTAGCCATTAATTGAACCGGCCCTTTCTGTCAGAATACGTCGATAAACCCGAAAGCATGGATATCAAGGACTCAGGCAGATGATTAGCGACATCAGAGAACAATTGAGCGATTTTGAAGCCCGCGCAGAAAAGCTCGGGAGGCGTCTTTGACATTCCCAAGCTCGTCGCCCGCCAGAAAGAACTCTTGGAACTCTCGACCAAACAAGAATTTTGGGATCGGCCCGAGACCGCACAAGGCGTCCTGAAGGAACAGGACCAACTCAAGGGCCAGGTCCAGGGATACCAGCGCCTTCGCGATCGCCTCGAGGAGGCGCGCGTGTTTTTCCAGATGGCCGAGGAAGAGGGCGCCGACGATTCCGAAGCCGCGCGTGAAGCCACCGCCGCGCTGGCGGCGGCGCGAATCGAGCTCGAGAAACATGAACTGCAGGTGATGCTGGGGGGCAGTACGATCGTCTCGGTGCGATAGTCTCGATTCATCCTGGTGCAGGCGGGATGGAAGCGCAGGACTGGGCCGAGATGCTGCTGCGTCTCTATATGCGATGGGCGGAGCGCCACGGTTTCTCCGTCGACGTAGCGGATTTGCAGCCCGGTGAGGGCGCCGGCATCAAGAGCGCAACCTTCGAAGTCGACGGTGAGTATGCGTATGGGTACATGAAGGCTGAAGTAGGCATTCATCGGCTGGTTCGTATCTCGCCGTACGATGCGAACGCGCGCCGTCATACCTCATTCGCGTCGGTGTTCGTATTTCCCGCGATCGACGACAAAGTTGAAGTGACTATCAATCCCGCCGATCTTCGCATCGATACTTTTCGCGCGAGCGGCGCCGGCGGCCAGCACGTCAATAAAACCGATTCCGCAGTGCGCTTTACGCATATACCAACCGGTATCGTAGTGACTTGTCAGAACGAGCGCTCGCAGCATAAGAATCGTGCGATGGCGATGAAAATCCTGCGCGCACGTTTGTTCGAGCTCGAGGAACGGAAAAAACGGGAGGAGCTGGAGAAATTCAGCAAGGACAAAAAAGAGATCGCGTGGGGCAGCCAGATTCGATCCTACGTGTTGCAGCCGTACCAGATGGTCAAGGACCATCGTACTGGGGTCGAGATCGGCAACACCGACGCGGTTCTCGATGGTGCGATCGATCCATTTATCGAGTCGTACCTGATGGGAGTGCGTAAAGGCGACGCGGATTCCGTTCCGAACTAAGGCTTCTCGCGTGAATAGCTAAATTTCCCGACGGAGTAATTCATGATCGACGTATTTTTTTGGCCCACGCCTAATGGCTACAAAGTAACGGTGATGTGCGAGGAGGTCGGCCTCAAGTACAACATCGTTCCGGTCAATATCGGCGCGGGCGATCAGTTCAAGCCCGAGTTCCTGAAAATCAGTCCCAACAACCGGATGCCGGCGATCATCGATCATGATGGTCCTGATGGAAAGCCGATCGCCATTTTCGAATCCGGTGCCATTCTGATGTACCTAGCCGAGAAGACTGGCAAGCTGATGCCGTCAGACCCGCGTGGCAAATACAACGTCCTCCAATGGCTGATGTTCCAGATGGCGAGCGTCGGTCCGATGCTCGGACAGGCGCATCACTTCCGCGTCTACGCGCCCGAGAAGCTGGAGTACGCGATCAATCGCTATACCAACGAAGCCAAGCGTATCTACAATGTGATCGACAAGCAGCTCAGCCAGTCATCCTACATCGCGGGCGACTATTCCATCGCGGACATCGCGATCTATCCGTGGCTGGTGCCGCACAACATGCAGGGCCAGAACCTCGACGATTTCCCGCATCTGAAAAAGTGGTACGCGGACCTGCGCGCCCGCCCCGCCGTCGCGGCTGGTTTCGCGGCGATGGCCGATCAGCTCAAGAATCGTCCGCCGACACAGGACACGAAGGCGTGGAACACTTTGTTCGGCAACAAGCAGTTCGAGAAACACTAGGACGCGCGCGCATCGAGCAGCTTCAGAAGCGCGTGCACCGTCTTCATTGCGGGCACAGGAATATCATGCCGATCGGCGGCGCGCACGACAGCGCCGCTCAACGCGTCATATTCGAGTCGTTTCCCACGTTCGAGATCCTGAAGGGTCGAGGTTTTTAGCGCGCGCAGATGTTTGCGCGAGTGCTCGATCAGTTCCTCGATTCGATGCGGCCCCAGCTTCGCGCCTTCCGCTTTCGCAACGCGGAATGTTTCCGTCATCAGAGTTCGAATTAGAAGAAGGCTCTCAGGATCGTCAAGAAGTTCGCCGACCGTTCGTCGGGTTAACGTCGTCATCGTGTTAAAGGCGGAATTCCACAGCAGTTTCGACCATCGAAACGTGACCAGATCGGAAACCAGTTCGCCGAGGATTCCGGCGCGATGGAACGCGGCGGCGATTTTCGCAGCTCGAGGAGTCTCGCGTCCGTGGACCTCGCCAAATTCGATGACGCCGGTGCTCAGATGGAGCACCTCGGCCGGCCCGATCAATTCGACGCCGATCGCGCGCGGTGCCACCCATTACAGCGTCGGGCCCGAACGATTCAGCCAGACGCGACTCGCTCTCGACTCCATTTTGAAGGGTCAAGATGGCGCCTTCGGGCAAGAGACAATTTTTCAGCGCCGCGGCGGACTCCGCCGTGTCATACACTTTCACGCAGAACAGGATCAGATCGTAGGGCGCGAAATCGAGGGGATTGCTGGTGGCGCGCACCGGCGCGTGAAAATCGCCGCTGAAACTCTGGATGCGCAGCCCGCGATGTTTCAGCGCTTCAAGATTTTTGCCGCGTGCGCAGAAGACCACCTCCTCGCCGGCTCCTTGCAGCCGCGCTCCGAAGTAGGCGCCGATCGCGCCCGCGCCCATTATCAGGATCTTCATGCCTAGTTTGTTATAGAGAACATATCGAGGTTTCCGCTACCGTTGGCCTCGCCGCGCGAAGCCTTTCTCATATGGAAATCAAATCCACGCACAGCGAAGCGGATGCGGAAAATCTTTTCTACGAACTAATCATCGCGCTCGCGACACTGTCGCGGTGGTCTCTTTTCGCGCGGCGCGAGTTCGGTGACGCGGAGAATCGCGCGCGCGCGCTGGCGCTTGTGCCTGCGGTTGCTTTGGTCGCTGGAATAATTTTCGCCGCCGTCGATCGCAGTATCGGAGATTTTCTGAGACCAATATCGCGATCATTTGTGGTGCTGACTTTTATCGAGCTGGCCGCGGGTGGAATGGATGTCCTGGGAATCGCCGATCTGGTCGACGCGATTCGAATTGGATCGCGGCCGGCGTCGACTGGTCTTGCGCGCATTGGCCCAGTCGGCGCTATCGCATCGATGGCCTGGTTCCTGGTGGCAATTTATTTGCTTTCCCTCATCCACGATTCGGCGGGCCGAAGCGGCGCGGTGGTTATGGCATCAATGCTTTCGCGATGGGCGATCGTTCCGATCGGATACGGATTGCGGCCGCTCGAGCGATGGGGCCTCGGAGTGCCGTACGAAGACGGAATCCGATTCCGCGAATTTGCGGTCTGAGAGTACGATCGCGTTCGGACTCACGCTGGGCTTTTACGAGAACGCGGGGCTCGCGGTTATAGTCGCGCTCGCACCAACGATTCTTGGTCTGCGGCTACTCCTGAGTCGTCGGCTCGGTGGCGCAGCTGGATACGCGCTGGCTGGCGGGGTGGCGGTTTGCGAGGTAGTCGTTCTCGCCATGCTTGCCGCGCTGAGGGTCTAGCCGTTTCGTTTGAGCGCTTCGGACCAGATCTGCGCGAGTTTCTGTCGAAGTTGCGCGATGGTGCCGTTGTTCTCGATAACCAGCGTCGAATGCTTGCGCCGTTCCTCGTCCGGAAGCTGCGCTTTGATCCTGGCCTCGGTCTGCTCTGGTTTCAGTCCGCGGTCGCGCTCGACTCGTTCGATCACGCGTTCTTTCGAGGCGCTCACGAGCCAGATTTCATCGAACAAGGACTGCCAGTTCGCTTCGATGAGAATGGCGGCTTCGACGACGATCGGGTTTCGCTCACCTCTCGCCCGCGCCTCGGCGATCATCTCGTGTATCCGCTGCCTGGTGGCGGGCCACACCGCCGCAGTGAGCTTGCCGAGCATTGAGGGATCCTTGAAAACCATTGGCCCGAGCCTGCCGCGATCGACGGTGCCGTCTGGCGCGAGTACGCCTTTGCCGAAGGCCGCGACGACGTCATCGTACGCGGGACCGCCCGGCGAATAAGTGCTATGCGCGATTTTGTCGGCGTCCATCACGGTCGCGCCGAGTTCGGCGAGAATCCGCGTCACGGTGCTTTTACCCGATCCAATTCCGCCGGTAAGTCCTATTGTCAGCATTGAGTGTTCGATTCCTCAACTCGCAGCGGCCGGCTCCTTGTTCCAGGCCTGAAGATTGTAAAGATAGCTAAAGAACCCGTCGTGCGAGAGCAACTCCTGAAAGGTTCCCTGCTCTTCAATCATTCCGTCGCGGAGCACCAAAATGCGATCGGCATTCTGAATCGTGGACAACCGATGCGCGATGACGAGGGTGGTCCGCCCCCGCATCGCCTCCTGCACCGCGGCGAGAACCAGAGATTCGGTTTCGGTATCGAGCGCGCTGGTCGGCTCATCCATGATTAGTATCGGCGCATCCTTGAGCAGGGCGCGCGCGATCGTAACCCGCTGCGCCTCGCCCTCGGACAAACTGTGACCACCTTGGCCCATCTGCTCGTCGAAACCACCGGGTAGCTTTGCGAGGATTGGGCCCAGGCGCGCCATCGCGGCCGCGCGGCGGATTTCCTCTTCGCTGGCGCCGGGTTTTCCAAGCGCGATATTCGCGCGCAGGCTGTCTCCTAACACCAGAGGCGGCTGCATTACGACGCCGATATTTTTTCGCAGTGAATCGAGAGTAACCTCGCGGAGATCATTTCCGTCGATTCTGATCAAACCGCCGCCCGGCTCATAGAACCGCATCACGAGACTGGCCATGGTGGTTTTTCCCGCGCCGCTCGGGCCGACAATCGCGATCGACTCGCCGGCCCTGGCTTTGAAACTGATTCCTTTGAGAACCGGATTGGCAGCTTCATACTCGAACACCACGTTGTCGAATTCGATATCGCCACGAACCCGCGTCAACGCGCGAGCGCCCGGACGATCCTGTATTTCAGGGTCGATGGCGAGCAGTTCAAGGCATCGGCGCAGACCCGCCTTCGCGCTTTCGACCAGCCCCCAGGTTTGGAAAATCTGATTGATGGGCGCGTACAGCGATGCGAGGTACGAAGTGAAAACGATCAGGCCGCCGATCGTGAGTTTCGCGCTCATCACGTGCAGCGCCCCGAAATACACGACCAACGCGGTGCCCACAGCGATCATAACATTGACCGCACCGGCATAAATCGTCTGAAAAGTGTAGAGCCGCAGGTTCTCGCCGAGACTTTCGCTGCTCGAATCCACAAACTCGCGATACGATTCGGCTTCGCGCGTGAACGCCTGCACCACATGAATCGAGGCCAGCGCGCGATGCGCCACGGTGTAGAGCCTGCTCTCCTTGATCCGCGCGCCGGTCGCCAGCTTGTCGATAGTGCCGCTGATCGACGCGATCAGGATCACCAGCATCGGAATCACTGCGAGCGCGATCCACGTCATCGTCACGTCGATGCGAATCATGACGGCGAACATGCCGCCGAGCAGAATCAGCGAGGAGAGAACCTGGAAGACTCCGTTCATCGTGATGGTCTGGATCGCGAAGGTGTCGTAAGCAATCCGCACCATCAGGTCCCCGATCTCGCGCCGGCGATGGAAACTGAGCGACAGCCTCTGCAGATGATAGAAAAGCTGGCCGCGCAAATCGTTCACCATCCGCTGGCCGATTGAAACCGTGACGTAGTTGTTGACGACGCTGAGGACTCCAACCACCAGATAAATGATCACCAGACCCACGCATGCCGCGAGCAGCAAATTCGCGGGCGAATCATCGTGGACCCACGCGGAATGAAGCGGCGCGCCGCGCAGCACGTTATCAATCACGATTTTTAGCGGCCACGGCTTCAGCACTTCCATCGCCGCACCGAGCGCAACGCCGACGATCGCCAAGATGAACCGCGACAGATGTGGCCGCATCCGGCGAAAAACTTCACCATAGATACCAAGTCGCCCAGTCAAAAGATCTCTCCACCGGAAATGACGAACTTAAGATTTCTCTTTCGCGTGATGGACTCGGCGGCGGCGCGCAACAGCGACGGCACTTGCCGCATCCGCATCATCGCGGGGGCGAGCGCAAGGGCTATGATGAACAAGGTGACGATCAAGGCGGCCGGCCACCAGACGCCTGCCGCAATCAGCACTAAAAAAATAACGAGGGGCGCGATCATGGTTTTGCCGGATTCAATTTTCGTCCGCCACGCGAGCGCGATCGTTCCGTCGCTCATCGACAAAGCATTGAGCGGAACGCGAACCGCCGGAGGTAGCACGACTTCCAAATCCCAGTCCTTGAATCCGTCGGTCACGGCTACCGCGAGTCCATACTTGATCAGCGCTTCCCGGATCTCGGCCAAGAGGGTGGCGGAATCGATGTTCTCGCTGGCCTCGATCGCGCTGAGAATGACTCTGCCGCGCGGGTTGAAGGGTATCGGCTCGACTTCGTACGCTTGCGGCGTGAGCGAGAACATTACCCGGTCCCGCTCGAAGCTGCGCGCCAGTGGTCCGAGCAGGCAAAGCATTCCGAGTGACGCGCGCGTAGAGGGCGAGATCTTGCGTCCCTCCGTGTCGATAAAGGCGCCCGCGACGAATGCAGCCGCGATCCAGACGATGATGCCGAGCCATCCCAGCTTGCCAAGCAACGGATTCACGTATCCTACAATCAGTAGGATTGCGGAGAGCGCGACCCATTCGAGGCTTTGCGGCAATGCCGCGAGCCACGGTATATCCGCGCTCGCGTACATGGTTTGAAACAGTCCGCGCCCGAAAGCGCCGTGATAAACGCGCGGCCCGCCCATCAAGGCGGAAAGCCACGAGCCCGCGCCGCCATAAAGTCCCGCTCGCTCCGGAGTTCGCAGTGGATATCTTTTGTACAGCAGGCCCTCGGCGGCGCCGTAACCGCGCTGCTGGCGAAGATAGTTGCCAAGGGTGGCGCGTCTCTCGTGGATGACGACGGCGCCCGGCGCGTGCACCAGGATTTCTTTCCGATCAGCGAGCCGCCATGAAAGATCCACGTCGTCGCCAGCGGCGACGAACGAGTCGTCGAAGCTACCAACCTCGTTCAAGGCCGATTTTGTGACCGCCATGTTGCATCCGCATAGCTGGGTGAGTTCGTCGCCGGAACCGCGCACCTCACGGGGTAGTCCCGGTGCAAATGCGAACGCGGCGTTTGAATCGGAAGCACTGGGCGCGAAGTTCGGCCCGCCGGCGCCGGCGGCGTTTCGTCGCATGATCGCTTCAACCAGATGATAGAGCCAGTCCGAGTCAGCGCGGGCATCCGAATCGATGAAGGCGACGATCTCGCCCAAACACGCGTCGATTCCGGAATTGCGCGCCGAGGCAAGCCCCCGATGCTCGGTGCGAATGACGCGAACTCCCGCAGCCGCGGCAAACTGGCCAGTCGAGTCCGTCGAACCATCATCGACAACGATGGTTTCGTAATCCGGGTAGCGCAGCATTTTCAATGAATCGAGGCAGGCGCCGATCGTCACTTCCGAATTGTATGCTGCCACGACTACTGACGCTTTGGGCGCCACCATGAGTGGTGGTGGAATCTCGCCGCTAAAAATTTCGCCGACCGCTTCGAAGGCACGCTTCGGCGTACGATCTTTGTTCACCAGACCGAATGCCCAATCGGTAATTTCGGCCCCGCCGGTGTGCCATTCATCGGTGAACGCGAACACGATGAAACCTGACAGACCCAGTTCGAACGCGGCGCGCACTTGCCATGAGAGCAGTCGCGCTTGATGCTCTTCGCCCTCGCGAATCGTATCCATTCCGGTTTCGCTGAGTACCAGCGGGCGCTCACCCGTAGTCGCCATCAGATGCGTGAGGTAGCGGCGATAATCTTCTTCGCGATGCAGATAAACGTTGAAGCAAATGAGATCAAGAAAGCTGAGATCCAGATATTCCGTGGTGGGATAATTCGAATAGGTAAAAAGCCCCTCGGGATCCGATTGTTTGCCGATGTCGTAAAGCTCGCCGAGAAATTTGCTGACGGCGCGCGGACCATGCCATCTCGCGATATCCGATCGGATTTCATTGCCGAGGCTGTAAGCGAAAATCGCGTCGCCATATTTTCTCAGCTCATCGACGCCGTCGCGAATCGATTTGCGGATATCAGCGGCCATTTCCGGCGAATCGAGAAACGTCATGTGAAAGGGCCACGGAATTCCCACCATCAGGCGCAGTCCCTGTTTGATCGCTTCCTCGAGCAGCCACGGCGGAGGCGGGACATAGCATCGCACGACGTTGACGCCCATCGAGACCATCAGCGCGAAATCGGCCGCGACCCGTTCGGGTTCGGGATAGCGTTCGCCGCGCGAATTCGAGGAAAACGGCCCGTAGGATACGCCGCGCGCATAAAATTTGCGCGCGCCCTCGAACAGATATTTGCCCCGCGCTGTCAGCCGGCCCATGCTCGATGAGCTAATCGCAAAGTAACATGCGGCGCAACGCGGCTCGATTCGCGGCAATCCAGCTGTGCGTATCGCCGGCGAAAGGAACCTCTGCGCTCAGCCGACGAGTTTGTGAATTCTGGCGAACGGATCCCATGACGCGTCGCGATGCCATTCGTATTCCATTCTGATCGCGATTTGCTCCGCGGTTTCGATTCCGGCGATGCGCGCGATCAGCGAAAGTGCCATGTCGATTCCGGCCGAAACTCCCGACGAAGTAGAGAACTTGCCGTCGTCGACCCATCGCGCCTCCTTCACCCAACTCACTTTCGGCCCCTGTTCTGTCACCCAGTTGAAGGTGAATTTGTTGGTCGTCGCGCGCCGCCCATCCAGCAATCCCGCCTTCGCCAGAATTGCGGCGCCGGTGCAAACCGAGCTGACGATCTCGGCCTTTTCCGCGCGATCGTTCAGCCACTCGAGCAGTGCGTGATTGGTTATCTCGCGCCGGGTGCCGATCCCGCCCGGTACCAGCAATATGTCGATTTGTGGGCAGTCATTGAAACCGGAATCCTGAAAGCCAAAATCCGCGATCGCTTTCGGTCCTTGCGCACTCGCCACCGCTCCGGCGCGCTCCGCGACGGTAACCACGCGACATTTGCCGGTGACCGCGAGCATTCCGAAGGCTTCGAGCGGACCGAACACGTCGAGCAATTCGAAGCCTTCGAACAGAACTACGCCGAATGTTTTCAAATCCGCCATCGCGCGACCTCCGCGAATAGTTCATCGAGAAGAAAAACAATTGCGCACTGAATGATGCGGCGCAATTGCGGCCGCCCGGTTATTCCAAAAGCTCGCGCGCGGCCTTCGAGTAGACGCCGGGCGTTTGGTACAGGATCAACGGCGGCTCGATGGAGACCTCGAAGCCGCCGCCCTTGCGCGTTTCCATCAGCACGGTAGTCGCGGGTTGGTCAATGTAAGGGTGCACGAAACGAATCCGTTTCGACTCGAGTCGATGTTCGCGGACAACGGAATTCAGTTCGGCAAATCTGTTCGCCACGAAAACGAACGCCGCCCGGCCACCGGCATGAATATGCGTCGCGGCTGCCGCGGCGAAATCATTGAGTGTCGCCGAAATCTCCGACCTCGCCATGCGTCGCGCGGCGTTCGGACTCGCCCGGCCCGAGCTGACGGCGCGATAGGGAGGATTGGCTACCGCGAGGTCGAAACTATCCGGCGCGATTCGATGGTCGGTGATTGCTCGCAGGTCGGCTTCGATGGGCTGAATCGAATGGATGCCGTTCAGATCCAAGCTGCGCCGAATCATCGCGATCATTCGCGGTTGAATCTCGAGCGCGACTATTTCGCGCGGGCGGTAGAGTGTCGCGATCGCCATCGAGATCACACCCGAGCCCGTACCAAGTTCCAGGACACGGTCTCCGGGCCGCACCGATACAAAACGCGCGAGGAGAATGGAATCCACCGAGAAGCGATAGCCGGCGCGCGGCTGGATCACCCGGATCCTTCCGCCCAGGATCGAGTCGCGGGTTTCACTACTGGATGTAGTGTCCAGCTGACGATTTTGCTGGTTTCTCTTCAAATTTCCTATCGCCACCGGCTTGACGGCGCGAAGTTCGTACTTAACTTCACAATAGAAAGCAATTCTGGCAACTGCCGGTAGGAGGAAGCAAAAATGGAAGTAAGGCTACTGAATACCAGTCAAATTCCCGAAGGGTGGTTGGCGCATCAGTTCACCAATATTTGGAAGGACTTTGCCCGCGATGTCGACGGGCCGGCCAATGATCACATAACGCCGCCCGCGGACGTGATTGAAGACACTGAAAGCTATCAGTTCTTTTTCGAGATGCCCGGCCTGAAGAGCGACTCGGCCGACGTCCGGGTCGAAGACGGTCGCCTCGTCATCGAGGCCGAACGCGTCCGTCCGCAATGGCCCAAGGAGACGCAGGTTCATCTCAATGAGCGAAGTTTCGGTGCTGTGCAGCGCTCGTTCAAGATGCCGGAGGACGCGCTGACCGACGGGATTTCGGCTTCATACCGCGACGGGGTGCTGAACGTTCGAGTCCTCAAGAGGCCGGAGGTTAAACCGCTCCGCATCAAGGTAGAGAGCAACTGAGTCAATCACGCTCGAGCGCGGCGCCGGCATTGTGAAGTAGACAGTGCCGGCGTCGTAGTGCTTATGTGCGCCGCTGATATACGATTCGCAAAGCCAGTTGGCGGATGCGTGACTTGGTAACGGAGGGACAAGGCCAATGATGATCCTTCTGATCGTGATCGCTGCGGTGGTGGTTTATGTGATCGCCGGATACAACTCGCTGGTCAACGCGAAAAACAACGTCGACAATGCATGGCGTCAGATCGACGTCCAGCTCAAACGGCGTCACGATCTGATTCCCAACCTGGTTGAAGCCGTCAAAGGCTACATGAATTTCGAGCGCGACACGCTGACCCAGGTGGTAGAGGCGCGCGCCAAAGCTGTCAACGCGCCCGATCAGGCTTCGCGCATGGCCGCGGAAAATCAGATCACGACGGGGATGGGTAAGCTGCTGGCGGTGATGGAGAACTATCCGCAGCTTAAGTCCGATCAGAACGTGATGCAGCTCCAGGAGGAGCTGACCACCACCGAGAATCAAATCGCCTTCTCGCGTCAGGCTTATAACGACGCGGTGCTGACGCTGAACACGAAGACTGAAAGATTCCCGGGCAATATCATCGCGACCAATTTCGGATTCAAGGGCGCGGAATATTTCAAGAGCGCGCCCGAGGATCAGGCGGTGCCAAAGGTCGATCTCGGGCTGACCCCGCGCGCCTGACGCCCGCGATGCCGGCCGCATCTGATTTTCGCGCGCTCGAGGGTCGCAACCGGCGCGAGACGGTGGTGCTGATTGGCGCGTTCATCGTGCTTTTCCTTCTGATTGGTTGCGCGTTCGATTTCTACGCCGGCACCCTCCAAATCCATCAGGGCCACGTTTACGGCGTGCCGCTTTTCATGGCCCTCGCGCTGATTTTCGCATCGGTCCAGTCGATGGTTTCCTACTTCGGCGGTGCGCGGCTGATCGTCCTATCGGTACACGCGCAGCCGCTCACTCCCGACTCGCCGAAGCATCAGATGGTGCTCGATGTGATCCGGGAAATGTCGGTCGCGGCGCGCCTCCCGCTGCCGACGGCGTATTGCATTCCCGATCCCGCGCCCAACGCTTTCGCGACCGGGCGCAACCCGGAACATTCGATCATCTGCGTCACCCAGGGCCTCATCGACGATATGGATCGTGAGGAGATGCAGGGCGTTATCGGACACGAGATGTCGCACATCGCCGACTACGACATTCGCACCATGATGATGGTCGCCGTGCTGGTCGGCGGAATCGCGATGCTCTCGGATTTCATGATCCGGGCAAGTTGGTTCAGCAGCAGGAGCCGCGGCTCGAACCGCAACGGCGGTATTGTCGTCATCTTGATGATCGTGCTGGCGGTGCTCGCGCCGATACTGTCGCAGCTGATCGCGATGGCGGTTTCGCGCGAACGCGAGTACCTGGCCGATGCTTCCTCGGTCGAGTTCACCCGCAATCCACGCGCTCTGCTCCGAGCCTTGCACCGAATCGCGGAGACCGAATCGCCGTTGAAGGAAGGCACCCGCGGAACGGCGCATCTATTCATAGTCAGTCCGCTCGCGGCGAATGCCGACGATGAAGGCGGTTTTCTCGCCAACCTGTTATCTACGCATCCGCCCCTGCGCAAGCGTATCGCGCGTCTGCAAGCGATGCTGGCCGCGCCCGCGGCCGCTGCGCCGACCGCCTGAAAACATTTTCGCGCTCCCATATCGCTTCAACCGCGGCGCAAACGCTATTCTGTGCATGGTTAAAAGGGGCCGAATTGAAACATGCCGGACAGTACTGAAAATCTCACGGACTCGAGCGCGATCATCCGCGATCTGATCGAGGCGGGCGCGACCCTCGATGCTCTCGGTCATCATGAAAAGGCGCTCGCGGCGTATGCCGAAGTCGATACCCGATTCAGCAACGATGCCGACGCCGACGTAGCCGAGCTGGTCGCGATCGCGCTGCTGAGGCGAGGTCAGATGCTTTCGAAGCTGCAGCGCCGCGAGGAATCCATCGCGGTGTTTGACGAGATCGTCAGCCGTTTCCAGGCTGCCGAAGATCCACGCTTCCGCATTCGCGTCGCGACCGGGCTGTTCCACACCGGGATCGATCTGGCGATGCTCAATCGCATTTCCGAAGCGGTCGCGACCTACGATCTGATCATCGAAAGATATGCGAGTGATGAAGAATTTGAGCTTCGCGTCGCGGTGGCGCGCTCGATGCTGAACAAGGGCGCCGAGTTGGGGCGGCTAAATCAGAATGCCGAGTCGATCGAAGTTTACGAGGAGCTCGCCAAAAAGTTCGCCGATGCCGCGGAAGTTGAATTGCGCGCGTCAGCCGCGGCCTCGCTGGTGAACAAATCGGTACGGCTGGCGGTGCTCGGGCGGCGCGATGAGGCGCTGCGAACCTGCGAACACGTCATCAGGAATTTCGGCGAAGATCCCGCGGTCGAAATCCAGGCGCAGGTAGCGAGAGCCTCATTCGAGCGCGGCGTACGATTCGGTGAAATGGATCGCAATGCGGAGGCGGTTACCGCGTACAGCGATTTGGTGAATCGTTTCGGCAACACCGCGCACCCCGCAGTCCAGAAAGAGATCGGGATGGCGCTGGTCAACAAGGCCGTGCGGCTGGGAAAACTCGGCCGCCATCAGGAAGCGGTCACTACATATAATGATGTGGTCGCGCGATTTGGAGATTCCGACGACCCGGTTCTGCTCGAACGGGTCGCGCGTGCGATGGTGAACAAGGCGTCCAATCTCGCGACCTTGAATCGCAACGCGCAGGCGCTCGAAGCGCTCGACGCGGTAGAAGAAAAATTCGGCGAGAGCAAGGAGCCGCAGATTCAGCAGGAAGTCGCGCGCGCCCTGGTTTACAAAGCGCGCCGTCTCGACGCGATGAATCGCACGGCGGACGCGCAGAGGCTTTTTGCGCTGGTCGTCGACCGCTTCGGAAAAACGACACATCGAGGAGTGCGCAAGCAAGTCGACGAAGCGCGCAAGCTGCTGCTCTAGCTTCGCGCGGAAGGCGAGAGGCTTGGGATTTCGCCGCGCACCTCGGTAAGCTCGTCCGGTGAAGGAAATTCCGGCACGCATAGCCGCTATCTGCGAGCGAGTCGCCGCGCGGCTGCGCCAAATCGACGGCATCGAGGCCGTCGCGCTCGGCGGTTCCTGGTCGCGCGGCGCGGCGCGGCCCGACTCCGACATCGATCTCGGCCTCGCCTACGACGGTGACGAGCCGTTCTCGATCGCCGAGCTGGCCGAGGCGGCGCGCGAGCTCGACGATCGTCATCTACCCGATCTGGTCACGCCCATCGGCGCGTGGGGCGCCGGCGTCAACGGCGGCGGATGGCTTCTGATCGACGGCAATCACGTGGACTTTCTCTATCGCGATTTGAACCGCGTGCGCGAGGCGATCGAGCGATGCGTCGCGGGTGCGCCCGACGCGGTCTATCAACTGGGGCATCCGATCGGATTTCAGAATCAGATTTACGCCGGCGAGACTTATTACTGTCGGCCGATTTTCGATCGCGAGGGCGAACTCGCGCGGCTTAAATCGATGGTGTCGGAATATCCGGAGAAACTCCGCGTCGCGCTGGTGCGCAAGCATCTGTTCGACGCTGCGTTTTATCTCGAAATTGCCGCGAAGCCCGCGGCTCGCGAAGACATTATGTACGTCACGGGATGCCTGTTCAGCGCCGCGGGATTTATGACGATGGTGTTGTACGCGTTGAATCGGCATTTCTATATGAATGAAAAAAGCGCGTCGATCGAAAGCCGGGAGTTTGAAATTCGCCCCGCGCGATTTCACGAAGGCGTCGCAAAAGTTCTCGCTGGAATCGGCGCCGATGCCGCGGCGCTCGGGCGCGCCGTCGATGCGATGCGCGAGGTTCATCGCGAGCTGGCCCTGCTATGCGAGCGGGAAATGCCGCAGGCGGAACTCAAGCAGGCGCTCGGCGGCTTGTGGCGCGAGTAAGGCTTCCGGTGTTAATTCGACGGGAAACTGAAACCTGCGCGAGGTTTCAGTTTCGGCGATCAGGATCCGCGCTCGACCGGCAGCCGCGCGTCTTTCCATGCGAGCATGCCGCCCGTTAGATTCCACACGTGCTCGAAGCCCAAGCCGGTGAGGATCGCGGCGGCGGTCGCGCTGCGGACCCCGACTCGACATATCGCGACGATGTCGCTGCCCTTCGCATTCGCAAGCTCATCGGTGCGCTCGGGCAGTTCCTTTAGCGGGATCAAGCGCGCACCTGCGATATGCCCCAGCTCTCCGCGATACTCATCTTCCTCGCGAACATCGATTAGCATCGGCGGATTGGAACTCGCGATCCGATCGCGCAACTCCGCGGCGCTCAACTGACGCACCTGATTGAGTTGCGCGAGCGTCGGGAACTTGAGCGCGCCCGCTTCGAGGTCCGATTGGTTCGGTTGCAGCGCCTCCTGGATACCTTCCGGCAGCGGCAAGCCGAGGTTGTTCATCAAGTTGATGTAGTCGTCGCGGGTCTTGCCGGCCAGCCGCGGGTTCGAACGCTTCTCCTCTCCGATGGTTGATTGGGTATGTCCTCGATAATCGTGCGCGGGAAAAACCAGGACCTCATCGGGCAGCGTGAACAGCTTGCGCATTATCGAATCGTACTGAATGCCCGCATCGCCGCCCGCGAAATCCGAGCGCCCGGTGCCGTGGATGAACAACACATCGCCGGTAAAGACGCGATCCGCGGCGAGCAGACTTATCGAATCCGGAGTGTGGCCCGGAGTGTGGAGGACCCGAAGTTCCTCGTCGCCCACTTTCAACACTTGGCCATCTTCGACGTGGATGCGCACGTGCGGAGACGGCGCGAGGCGATGCATCACGACCGGCGCACCGGCAAGCTCTCCCAACTCCATCGCGCCGCTGCGATGGTCGGCGTGAGTGTGGGTGTCGATGATCAAATCGAGGCGCCATCCGTGATACGCGAGGACCGCGAGGTAGCGCTCGATCTTGTCGCGGATGGGATCGATGATGGCGGCCTTGCGGGTGCTCTCACAGATCGCGAGATAGGTTTTGCACTTGCCGTGATTGAGTTCGCGAAAGATCATTTTATCGGCCGCCATCATCGCATCGACGAGCGACTAATTTGAAAGAAGGGATGCGAAACCAGACTGGGTTTCGGGTTCGTGTCTTTGCGACGAAAACGACGCGCTGCGAGTTTCAATCTAGTCGATGAGAAACCGCCGCCAAATCAGTTTGTCCGTCCAACGCCTGAGGCGTACACTCCCCGTCAAATTGTTCGTGGAGAATTCGACGACGAATGGCGACGCACTCACCCGCGATGACTGCCTGACGCTTGAGTCAGAGGTTGTCGCTGTACCGGCAGCCACGCAGTCGAGTGACGACAACACTTAGCGTGCGCCAGGAATGGGTGGGGACCTTGACGAAATATCGCGGGGCACTCGTAGTTTTCGTTTCGTTCCTGATTTTCTATTACGCCACCCGAATTGGTAACACTCCATTTAATGTTCATGTGCTGCAAGCCGTCTCGTTTCTCCACGGGCACACCTGGATCGATGTGCCGCCGTGTTGCATCGAGCACGCATATTTCAACGACAAGGCTTACCAACTCCACCCCGTGTTGCCCTCGCTTCTTCTACTTCCATTCGTCGCGATCTGGGGCGGCGCTACCAATCAGGCACTCGTTTGTATCCTGACCGGCTCCTTTAGCGTCGCACTGGCGTGGATAATGTTAGGTCGCATGAAGCTCGACCTGAGCGGCCGTGTATGGCTCACGGTGTTTTTCGGCGCCGGTACAATCTTCTGGCACCAATCGATCGACGGTGGCAGCTGGGAATTTTCGATGGTGGTGGCGGTCACATTTACGCTGCTGGCGTTGGTGGAATTCTTCGGCGACGCGCGGCCAACTGTTATCGGATTCACCGCCGGTCTGGCCGCGCTGGCGCGCTACGACCTCGCGTTTGTATGGCCAGTCTGGATACTACTGGTTTATTACAAGCGCCGGGACCTGCATGAACTGCTATGGCTCGCCCCCGGCTTCATCTTTACCACCTTGATTTACATTGGCTTCAATGAAGCGCGCTATGGAAGCGTGTTCGATCAAGGCGTTCTGACCTTCGCGCCGGATGTCCCACACAAGTTTTCCATTCGCTATCTGCCTAATAATCTCTATACGTTGCTGTTCATGTCCCCCGGCTTCAGCCAGAAGTTTCCGTACATCCATCCTGAAGTCAGCGGGCAGGCGCTCATCCTGACCAGCCCCGCATTCCTGCTTGCGCTTCGTCCGAGCTTTCGGAATCTGGTACCGGCCGCGATGTTGGCCGCCGCTGTAATCGCTGTAACTCCAAGCCTGTTCTACTTCACCAACGGCTTCGTCCAGTTCGGGACACGGCACTATGTGCATGCATTCCCTTTTTTGCTGGTTCTGATGGCGCTGGGGTTACCGGATGGAAAGGCGGATCAGTTGACCAAGGTACTGATAGTCTGCTCGGTTCTGTTGATCGCGTTCGGCGTATGGCACATCGGAGTTTATGGCTACGGTGGCTGAGCGACGATTGAAACCAACGTCACCGATGTGAACGCCTGGTAGGGTGCGTTCCGGGAACGACCCGCAACGATGATGCAATCGCGAAGGGTTTCCGCGATCGCAAAAATCGCTGCGGGCGCTTCGCCGAAGCGCCCCCTACCAGGAAACGCGAGACGGAAAAGTCTAACCCGCGCCCGTTTCAGTTTCCACTTTCCGCTTACCTAATTCACCATAGCTCTGGTAATAGTCGCGCAGTGAAACTTTCCATCATCGATCAGTCGCCGGTCTCGGAGGGCTCCACGCCGGCGGATGCGCTGCGCAACACGATCGAGCTGGCGCGAGATGGCGGATCGCCTCGGCTACACGCGATATGCACAACCTTTCCGTTGTTCGTAGTTCAAGAAGCCGTATGGTCGGGGTTCCGTCCATCGCGGTGGCGTCATTATGTGCATTTCTTGGACAGCTAGTCGCTGTTTATGCCGCCGCATCCGCGTCCCCAGAACCCGATTGTCAGGCTGCCTTGCTCTTCAAGGTGGACCAAAAGAACGACTTTCGTTTCGGTGCGAGACTAACTTTCCCAAAAGTCCCTACGAACAAAGGCCAGTACTGTATTTGGATAATGGTCGGGGAATACAAGAGTACCTTCGAGTACCCAGCTATGGTGCAGAGCGGCCTTTTCCGTTGGCAGCCCAATGGGTTTAAACTACAACCCTTTGTCGCCCTCGAGCACTCTGGCGGCAAGATTAATACCCGCCTGTTGATGCCGCTACCAGGAAATTCTGAGGAACACTATTTCAGGATTTCGCGGAGGAGAAACGAAATCGATGTCGACCTCAACGGAAAGAGCATTTTCCGAGGCCCATGGGACGAGTTCTTCCGAGATGTCAAGCATATCTACTTGAGAATCGCGTCTGAGGTTCTCGTCGGCGGAGACGCGGTATCTGGTACTGTTCGTGATATCGGACTCACCACTTCTGCGGGAGAGAACGAACCCATATCGGCCCACGATAGCCACCGAGGACAGAGGCGTGATGTTCGTTTGTAGAGGTCACACATTTGTAGCGACTGGAATCTTCATTCGAAAAAACTTGCTGAGCCTAAATGGTTCGAGCCGCCGCCCTGTGAAGACAAATAGCAAAATGAGCAAATACTCGCAGTGATGCATCGCTCCGACCGGGCCGCCGCGTGTTGAGGCAAGTCATGCGAAACCCACACTGGGTTTCGCGCTTCCTGGGTAAATCCTTGGTAGGGGTCGTTCGGGAACGACCCGCAACGATGACGCAATCGTGAAGACATTACGCTCGCGCAAAAATCGCCGCGGGCGCTTCGCGAACCGCCCGTACCAGGAAACGCGAGACAGAAACTGAAACGCGCGGGAGGTTTCAGTTTCGATCTTCCGCTTACCTAATTCGCGATGGCTCTGGTAATAGTTCCAAAGTGAAACTTTCCATCATCGATCAGTCGCCGGTCTCGGAGGGCTCGACGCCGGCGGATGCGCTGCGCAATACGATCGAGCTGGCGCGGCTGGCGGATCGCTTCGGCTACGAGGTACTGGATCGCCGAGCATCACGGGATGGCAACGCTGGCCAGCCCGTCGCCGGAAATTCTCGATCAGCAGGATCGGCGCCGAAACTTCGGGCATCCGGGTCGGTTCGGGCGGCGTGATGCTGCCGCATTACAGCCCGATGAAGGTGGCCGAGACGTTCAGGATGCTCCATGCGCTGTACGCAGACCGGGTCGACCTGGGCGTCGGACGGGCGCCGGGCGGGAGCCGGCTGGAGACGTTGGCGCTGATGCGCGACCGCAAACAGCGCCAAATGGCGGATGATTTCCCGCAGCAGATGATCGAATTGCTGGCGTTTCTCAATCACGGATTTCCCGACAACCATCCGTTCAGCCGGATCAATCTCTCGCCCGCGATGCCGGGTGGACCGGAGGTCTGGATGCTGGGCTCGAGCCTGTGGAGCGCGGCGGCGGCGGCGCAATTCGGGTTGCCGTATGCGTTCGCGCATTTTATCGATCAGCGCCGACTCGTTCGGCGATCGAATATTACCGCTCGCATTTCATCGCGTCGGAATATTTTCCGGGCCGGTAGCGATCGTGGCGTTGGGCGCGATTTGCGCGGAGACCGATGCGGAAGCGCATCGACTCGCGGCGAGTTCGCGGCTGCTCATCCGGCGCATCAGGAGCGGAGACCTGCGCGCGGTGCCGTCGCCGGAAGATGCGCTGAGGGAGCTGGCGGCGGTGGTCGATCCGGAGCCGCCGACGCGGACAGAGTTCCCGCGTTACGTCGTGGGCGAGCCGGCTGAGGTGCGCGACAAGCTGATCGACATCGCGAGCGTGCTGCAACTCGAGGAGCTCATGATCGTCACCATCGTGTACGACCACGGCGCGCGAAAGCGCTCATATGAGCTGCTGGCGGACGCATTTTCGCGCGCGCCGGTCGCATAAAAATTACCAGAAGCTACATTTTTGCAACATCCTGGCAACATTTTAGGGCGGATCGGCGCGGCTGAGCGAAAATAAATCGCACGTCGCAGCTACGTCGCGCCATATACTTTCCTGCTCATATAGACGCCAAAGAGAGCTGAACAGCACTAGCCTTCTCTTTTATGCCCGTGTTCCCTCAACAATATACCGAAAAATTCATCTTCGCCTATTCGACTTAATTCAAAGTCATCATTACTATTTGCCCCACCTTTGAGCCTACCGTGCTGATTGTCTGGGGAGAGAACGATGAAGTTGCGCCATATAGTAATTATCGCGCTCGCGTCACTTATAGCGGGCTGTGCTGGTCAACCTAAACCTCAGACGGACGCGATGTGGTTGCTGCTGGCCTCGCCGGCGAGCTCCGAGTACCCGGACGGGACCGTTGCGGGCTCGTCATTCGCGCGCTGGCCGAAGATAACCGAGTATGCGTATTTGAATGACTGCGGCGCGTCGCTGCGCGAAGTGCAAAATGAAATCCAGCGGCCGGTCGCTTGCGTCGCCAGCGATGATCCGCGCCTGAAGCAAAATTAGGCTCCAGAGTAGGGTAATCTGCACCTCGAGCCGCTAGCGGTTGCGGCTCTTTAATGCACGTTCCATGTCGCGTCGAGCGCTCTTGCGGGCGATCGATTCGCGCTTATCGTAGAGCTTCTTACCCTTTGCCAGCCCGATCTCGACCTTGGCGCGGCCCGCCTTGAAATAGATTTTCAGCGGCACAATCGAATAGCCTTGCTCGCGTGCGCGGCCCCATAGTTTGTCGATCTCGCGCCGATGTAGCAGCAGCTTTCGCGGACGCGTCTCGGCGTGCGAGAACTGCCCGGCGGGCGCGTAGGCGCCGATGTGGATTCCCTGCAGAAAGGCCTCGCCGTTTTTCACCCGCACATAGCTATCGCGGAGGTTGGCGCGATGCTGCCGCAGTGACTTAACCTCGGTCCCGAGGAGCGCCAGGCCGGCTTCGAATACTTCCTCGATGAAGAAGTCGTGGCGAGCCTTGCGGTTCTCGACGACCAGCTCGAAACCGTTCGCAGACGCTTTTGTCGAGGGTTTCGCCATTGGCACATGAGTCTATGGCGCAACGATTGCGCGCGAAACAGCGCCGATGCGAAGAGCTTTTCGCGCCGCTATTTGGCCTTCATCGCTCGCTGCTGCGCCGGACGCGAGGTGCATTTGGTCAACCACGCCTGTGTTTTCGGAGCTGACGAGAAATCCATCCCGGTCATCGCTCCGATCGCCCACACCGATGCGGCGTTGAGGTCGGCGATCGTGAAGTCGCTGCCGCCGAGCAAGTACTGATTCCTCCCGAGATGCTGCTCGATCACCGCCAGCGGCGCTTTGATTGCCTCGATCGCCTGCGCGACCGCCTTTTCATCGCGCTGCTCGGGTGGCCGCATCATCCGATTCATCAGCACCGTCACCAGTGGCGGTTCGACTTCGGTCATCGCCCAGAAGCTCCATTGATTGGTGCTCGCGCGTCCCGGTGCAGTCGAGGGCGACAACGGACTCTTGCCGTATTTTTCCGCGACGTAAAGGTTTATCGCCATCGATTCCCAGAGCACGAATCCGTCGTCATCGATGACCGGGATGCGGCCGTTGGGATTGAGCTTCAGATGCGCCGCCGTGCGAACATCCGAGAACGGGGTGGGAATGTGCTCATATTGAACGCCGGTCTCTTCGAGAGCCCACAGACAACGCGCGGCGCGCGACATCGAGGTTCCATAAATCTTCAGCATTTGCCTACTCCTTACGGTGAAACTGGCTGGTAGTTCCCTTGTCGACGTGATCATCGAATGGCATAGCATTTTTTCCCCATCACGCCACCTGATTTCTTCCAAGTTGCGCCGTTGTCCCATCGGCCTTACATTGGATATGCGTAGCCGTTCACGATCATCCCTAATCCTGGAACTTTTACCCGATTACGGGGGCGAAATGGGTTCGACGGAGTCACGAGGGTTTTGGTCGCACGCCGGGTGCTGTCGACCCGCAAAACAGGCAGACTGCTAAATTTACCAGCAGACAATAACGGTTACGCTCTGGCGGCCTAAGGGCCGCTAGCGTCTCGCCGCTGCTCGCCCATGGCAGCGGGTCGAGGCGTAATTTAGTGGGCTAGGAGATCGCGGTTCGCCGATTGCGCGGCCCTCCGAAACTCTAAGCGGCTGGTCGAAGGGAAGCCCGTCCGTGGGCGTCCCGCGGACGAGATCAAATCGCGGAATAAGCGTGTAGTGACCGACACCGGAAGGTCTTCGGACGGGGGTTCAATTCCCCCCGCCTCCACCATCACAACTTCTCGCTCGATTCGTTTCCAGCGTCTCCATGAGGCCGAGTCACTTGCTCGCCGGATCCGGCTTGGGGCTAACAGGCTCCGTACCCGTCACCGCGTGGATGGCTTTGGACGTCTGGTGAACCGGATGATGGATGATTTTTGACGCGGTATTAACTGGATGAAAACGATGACGATGGTGGTGTCGATGGGGCGTTGGCGTTGCCGTTTCTGTGTCGGCGGCATTCGCCATGGAAACGGATCCAATAATGATGGCCAACGTGATCGCGACTCGTGACATTTTGGAAATCTTCATAACTGCGCGCAATGTACCTCCGTTTCAATAACGTATCAGGAGCTTGAGGGTAGATGAAGCAAATGTCGCGTCTACCAGCATTAAATCACCTCGCCGAGTCGAGAAGCGATGCGAGACGCGAGGCGTCGCCGCGCGAGCCGGCGGTCTCGCCGGCCCGGTTGTATATGACCTCACCGCGGCTATCGATGACGGTGATGGTGGGGATGTAACCCCGATAATATTGTGCGACCAAACTCCGTTGCGCAGATGAAGGATGGTCGAGATCAACGATCACGAAATCGATTTTGTCGCGATACTTCGGATACAGCGACACCAGTCGCTCGGCCTCCCGATTGGTGTTCCAGCAGTGGGCGGTGCCGAAGAACAGAATCGTCGCGCGATCGCTGGCGATCGTCGCGTCGCCCAGATTTCTACCCTGAATCGGAAAGTTAGAACTCGAATCGGTGCTGAACGACAGGTCAGGCGCCAGACTTAAGTCGCTGGCAGCCTGCGCCCGATACGAGCCTAGGCACAAAGCGAGAAAGATTAGCGTCAGGGTGGTTGCGAACTTCATCGATGGGAACAATCGTCGATCAAAGACCAGGCCGACGCAATCGCAAGCGAAGCGCATTCGAAAAAATTTCATGAATCTTAACACTGGAGTGATGACACGGATGTTACGGACGGTTACGCTCGAATTATGCGGCTTGCGGCCATCGATGTCGGAACCAATTCGGTGCACATGGTGATTGCCGACGTCAATCGCGACGGCAATATCGACGTCATCGATCGGGTCAAGGAAACCGTTCGCCTTGGACGCCGCGCCTTCGAGACCGGAAGTCTCAGCAAAGACGCGATGGACCTCGCGGTGCGGACGCTGAGCAATTTCCAAAAGCTCATCAAGCTGCGCAAGGTGAATCGGGTACGGGCCGTAGCCACCAGCGCGGTGCGGGAAACTCGGAACAGCACGGAATTTGTGCGCCGGATTCGCCGCGAGACCGGCCTCAAGGTGGAAATTATTCCGGGGGCCGAAGAAGCGCGCCTCATCTTTGTGGCGGCGCGCCATGCCATGAGCCTCGAGGGCGGACCACATCTGCTGCTCGATATCGGCGGCGGCAGCGTGGAGCTGGTGATGGTGCGTGACGGCGAGCCGCTGTGGATGCGCAGTCTCAAGCTCGGCGTGTCGCGGCTGACCGAACAATTTCTCTCCGACGATCCGCCCACGCCCCGTCAGGTTCGCGATTTGGAAGCGCACCTTGCCGAAGAGCTCGGCGACCTGCTGAAGAGCGCGCGGCGCGAGGGCGTCGTGCGCGCGGTGGGGACCTCCGGCACCGTCAATACGCTGGTAGCTCTGGCGCGGGCCGCGCGCGGCGAAGAACTCGGGCGGCTTTCCGGCGCGAGCGCGTCGGCTGGAGAGATCGGACAAATTCGGCGGCGCATACTCGAATGCAACCTTTCGGATCGGCTCGAGATCCCCGGCATGGATGCCAAGCGCGCCGACTTGATGCCCGCCTCTGCCATTGTCACCGATTACATCTTGCGGCAATCGGGTGCGCCGGAGCTGGTCGCGTGCACCTGGGCGCTGCGGGAAGGATTGCTGCTCGAACTGGCGGGACTCGCAAGCCGCCGCGAAGCGATCGACGCGCGCCGGCATTCGGTGGCGGCACTGGCGCAAAAATTCGAAGGCGCCAACGCGCACGGCCAGACGGTCGCGAAGCTTGCGGGCCAGATCTTCGACGCGATCGCGGGAGCGCTCGAGCTTCCACCCGAATCGCGCGAAATCCTGGAATACGCGGCGCTGCTGCACGACATCGGGCACAGCATCGATCACGATCGGCACAATCGTCATTCGTATTATCTGATCAAGAACGCCGAGTTGTTTGGATTTACCCCGACCGAAATCGAAACCATCGCGCAAGTCGCGCGCGGCCATCGCCAGCATCGCGGAAAAATCGACTCCCAGGAATTGTACGCTCTACCCGAAGACAAGCGGCGGATCGTACGCGGTCTCGCCGCAATTCTGCGCGTAGCCGACGGTCTGGATCGCAGCCACTTCGGCGCGATCAACGAGCTGCGCATCAGCCATGCGCCGGGCAAGCTCTACATCGACGTCGATGCCGGGTCCGAGCGCGCGGAGCTCGAGCTTTGGACCTGCGAGAAGCGCACCGATCTGCTCGCGAAACTAATCGGGCGGCGCGTGGTGCTGCGGCAGCGGACTGATGCGCGAAAGAAATCGCCCGTCATCGACGCCCGCGCCAGAATTCTCGGACGGCAACGGGCAGTCTGACCTTCGCCGTCGCCGCGCGCTCGCATATAATTCCGACGTAAGGACTTTCCCCGCTTGGCAGGATCAAACTTTATCGTCCCGCCGCACGACGCGACTGGTTCGGCGGCGCGCAGCGCCATCGCCTTTCTTTTTCGCGCGTTCATTGACCAGATTCCCGCCGCTCAACAGGGTGACGTTGAAGCGATCCATCAGGCTCGCATCGCGACGCGCCGGCTGCGCGCCGCGGTTCGTTTGTTCAGCCCTTATATTTCTTCGATCAAGCCCAAGAATCTCGATCAACGGCTCAAATGGATCAGCGAACGTGCCGGAACCGTGCGCGATTTGGATGTGCTGGAAAAGCTGACCGCAAAGCAGGTGCGGAAACTGGAACCGTGGATTGCGAGCGATTTGGCGCCGCTGCTGGAAGAGATTCGGTCACGCCGAAAGAAGGCGCTTGACGATCTGGCCGCGTCATTGGCCTCAACCCGCTACAAGTCACTGGTCGCGCGACTCTCGGCGCCGATCGCCATCACCGCTGAAGGCGACGCCGCATTCGCCGCAGTCGCCGGACAACTGCTGGCGCCCACGCTGAAAGCGATGTTGCGCGCGGGTGAGAAAATGCACGAGGAGCCGACGCCCGACGACCTGCACTATTTGCGAAAATGCGCCAAGTGGTTTCGCTATACGCTCGAGATGATGCTTGGCGTCGGCGACGAGCAGCTTCGCGGCGTGCTGCGGCGGATCGAAGAATTACAGGGCCTGTTGGGGGAATATCACGATGCCGCAGTCGCGGTTGAATGGGTCAGGACTTTCGCCAATTCGCCTCAGGTTCCCTTAAATGTCGCGTTCGGATGCGGCGCGTTGTCCGAATCGATTAAGCGACGCGAACAAAAACTCAAGCGCCGCGCGCTCAAGGAATGGCGCCGCTTTGCCAGGACCGATGCGGAACGCCGGGTAAAAAAAGCCTTCGAAAAAATTCAACCCAAAGGTGCTTCATCCGATGATGCTCTACATCATGCGCCACGGACTCGCTGAGGATCCCACCTCCAAGGGCGATGACGCCGCCCGCAAACTGACTCAAAAGGGCGCGGACAAAATCCGCAAGGCCGCGGCCGGCATGCGCTCGACCGGGTTGGCCCTCGAGGCGATTCTCACCAGCCCGATTGCACGCGCGGCCGAGACCGCCGAAATTGTCGCCGCCGAGCTCGGCGGCCCCAAGCCTCGCGAGATGCCGGAACTTTCCACTGGTGCGTCCCCCGCCAATGTGCTGGACGCGCTGGCTCGCCAGCATCTGCCCGAGAGTGTGCTGCTGGTCGGCCATGAGCCGACGCTGTCGCGATTGGCGTCGCTGATGCTGACCGGCTCTTCCGAATCGGTGGGAATCAGGTTCAAGCAGGGCGGTGTGATCGCGCTGGAATTTCCCGACCGCGTGGAGCGAGGCGCCGCACAATTGCGCTGGATGCTTACGCAGCGCCAGTTGCGTCAACAACGGGAATAGTCCCATCGCTAGTCATTCGCAGACGCTTTGCGAGCGATGATTTTTTTCCTGACGAGGATGATGCCATGAACGGCCAACTCATTTTGTATGATTTTCACGGATCGCCGTGCGCGCGGCGGGTGCGGATCGTGCTGCTCGAGAAAGGGCTGCAATGGGAAACGCGGCTGGTCGATCTAACCAAAATGGAGCAAAAGAAGCCCGAGTATCTGAGGCTCAATCCCAACGGCCTGGTGCCAACGCTGGTGCACGGCGACCGCGTAATCTACGAATCCAACGTCATCACCGAGTATCTCGACGCGATGTTTCCCGAGCCGCGGCTCTATCCGGCCGATCCGTGGCTGGGTGCGCGCGCCAAGATGTGGCAGGCATTCGAACTTGCGATGGCCAAGGAATACCGACCGCTGATGTACCTGCGGGTGATCGGGCCGCTCGATCGCCAGCGGCCCAGGGACGAAGTGATGCGCGATGTGCGCCGCTCCACCGATGATCCCGCGCACATCGACTGGGTCAGCCGCGTCTATGACGGCACCGCAGTCGGCGAGGACGAAGCCACCCTTCTTGCGAGCCAACTTTACCACCGAATCGATCACATCGAGAGCGTGATCGAGGGTGAGTTCCTGCTCGGCAACGATTTCTCGATCGCAGACCTGTCGCTCTATCCACGTGTCGCGATGTTTCCGATGGTTGGGTTGCCGATCGATGCGGCCAAATATCCGCGCACCACGCGCTGGATGGAGGCTGTTGGGCAAAGGCCGTCACTGGTCCGCAGCGAACGGGTCCGGCCCGGTTGAGCTGCTCGATCAAAAGAGCGGGAGTTTGACGCCGGCGGTGACGAGCGCGCCGCTCGCGACGCCCATCAGCGCCTCACCCGCGACCAGGCCGGCGGCGAATAATATTCCGGAGCCGCCTTCTTCTCGCGGACGTCCGATACCTGCGAGCGATCCAAGTAGTATCGACACGCTCAAGCCCAGCGGCAGGTAGAGTCCGATCGCGACCGGCATGATCGGAGTTCGCCATGAGCTGCCGCGTCGTTCCAGCCATCCGTCGACCAGCGCGAGTATCGCGGCGAGCGCCGCGCCGATCGCGATCGTGCCCCATCGCAGTCCGCCGCTGAAGACGCCCTGGGTTACTTTGGCCATCAGGAACGCCTGCGGTGCCGCTAGCGCATTCGCTTTCGCGCCGGCCGTTCCTGCTATTCCATAGGCGTTGAGGAGCAGGTTCAGCACGGGCGCGACTACTAATGCCGACGCGACGGCGCCGATCACCACCGCGATTTCGAGCGAGCGGGGAGTCGCGCCGACTATGTGACCGGTCGCGAGATCGTGCATCGAGTCGCCCGCCATCGCGGCCGCCGTACAGACTACTGCGCCGGCCATTATAGCGAGGCGCGGCCCGACGCCTGGCGCCACCCCGAGCAGCTTCAGCACCAATGCCAGCGCGAGCAGCACGATTACCGTGACTCCGGAGACGGGATTGTTGGAAGCGCCGACCAGACCGGTCAAATATCCCGCAACCGCAGTCGCGAAGAACCCGACGATCGCGAGTACGATCGTCATCGCGGCGCTGAGGAATATACTGCCGGTCAGTATCATGCACAGCGCGAAAATTACCGGCAGCGCCAGCCCCGAGGCGGTAACTATCGCGGTCGCGGAGAGATCGGTGTCCTCGCGAGCGGTCGCAACTGTGCGGCCCGAACGCACGGCACGGATGCTTTCGGTCAGCGCGTTTCTGATTCGGCCACGCAGCCGCCCGAGCGTCACGATACCGCCGGTGAGCATCGCGCCTACGCCGAGATAGCGTACTTCGTCGCTCCAGACGCGAGTCGCGGCGCCATAGGCTCCGAGGACGTGAAGTTCCGGGTGGCCCATGGACGCAATCGGCACCGCGACAAACCACGCGATCGCGCCGCCGAGAAAAACTAGCATCGCGATTCTGATTCCCACGATGTACCCGACCCCGAGCAGCGCGGCGGAAAGGTCAATCGAGCCCGCGATCAGCGCGCCGCCGATCCATCGCGCGCCGGAAAAGCTGCCCGGAATCAGGCCGGCGATATCCTGCGCGGTCTTTAGCGCAGCCGAAAGAATTCCGCCGTATAGCAACGGCGCAGCGTTAGCGGATTTCGCTCCGGCGCGCAGAACTTCGGCGCATGCGAGGCCTTCCGGAAATGGAAGCTTTTCCTCAACGATGTACGCGCGCCGCAAAAAAACCACCAGCAGACTCCCCATCACTCCGCCCGCCAGGCACAGCGCAGTCACGTCGAGGTAGGGCAGATTGCCTTTCCACCCGAGAATCACCAGCGCGGGAAAGGTGAAGATCGCGCCCGCCGCGACCGCCTCGCCCGCGGACGCGACTGTTTGCACGACGTTATTTTCGAGGATCGTCGAGCCGCCGAGGACGCGCAGAATCGCCATCGATACGACCGCGGCCGGAATACTCGCCGAGACCGTCAGGCCCGCATAGAGACCGAGGTATGCGTTTGCCGCGCCAAGAATTATCGCGAGGATGATCCCGAGGACTATTGCGCGCGGTGTGAGCTCGCGCATCTCATCGAGCGCCGAATCGTGCGGCACGATCTACTCGACCCGCACCAGGCCGGAGAGGCCGGCGAACAGGAGCGGCGTGAGTACCCATCCGGCGAGGATGTGAAACCACAGGTACCAGCGCAGCATCGTTCCCGCGAGCTCGGCGGGCTCGGCGCTCCATGTTCCGGCCGCGGGATCGAGCGTCACCTTCTGATGGACGTTCGGTCGCCAATGGTTTCCCAATTGGAGATCGACCACCGGCAGGAAATTCTCCAACGAGTAGATGAAGGCATTGAAACGCGGATAATGTGGCGGCGCTTCGCCGCTATGGGCGAAAGTTTCGTACGCGTCAGCGGCCGTCGGCGACATTACTCCCACATTGTAACCACATTGGAACAACACGGTGCCGAGCAGCACGAAACCCGCTATCCACCAGAGCGCGCGCAGCGGCCGATATCCGTAACCGATGGTTTTCTCGAGCATCAAATTCCAGAACTTCTCGGTGTTCGAGAGCCGACCGCTGCGGCGCAGCGCGATGCGTTGTGCGATCAGCACCTCGGTCGCGCCCTCGGGCCTGCCGCCCTGTTTGAGCGCATTCGCGAGTTCCATATACGGTTGCGGACGATAACCGGGAGGCTGCAAGCCGAGCCAATCTAGCCTGCTGGCGGCGTCCGCCGGACTATCGCCCTCGAATTCGCCGTAACTCAGTCCGTCGATGACCAGATTTCCGGCTGCGGGCCAACTCGAGCGATCGTCGTAGAGCGACGCGATGGTGGCGTTTTCCAGATCGAGTTGCGTATGCGGCGTATGCTCGATCGCGACCCAATAGAGCGAGCCCGCAACCGTCGCGCGCTCGGCATCGAGTCCGGTGTCGCGGTCGCCGACGAAACGCGCGTGATTGAGACTCAGCCCGCGTCCAATCTTCGCGAGACGAAAATACAGAATTCCGTCGGTGGTGAAGTCCTGATGAAAGATCGCATCGCCGCCGATCGAAGCTTCCTGCGCTGAGAGGGTGTCGGCTAGGCCGCTGCCGGTCAGATTCGCGCCGGTCAAGTCCAGGTTGCCGCCAATCGAAGTGCGAAAAATACTAACCACACCGATGCGCGCGAATTGCATCAGCAAATCGCCTTTGACCTGCGAAAAATCGCCCATGATGGGGCCGGCAATACTCGAGCGAAGATCCAGACTGTGAATCGATGCGTACGAAAAATCGATGCCACCGGGAATCGCACACCGGATCAAAGTGAGCGGACGCGCGACTTCCTGGTACGATAAGTCGAGCTGGCCGGCGATCTTTGCTCCCGCAATTCCAACTCCGCTCGGATGAACAAACGGCGCGGCCTCGGGATCCGCTACCAGCCATGCGAGTACGTTAGCGCGGATCGTTCTATCGGCGCCCCATCCGGCCCCCTGCAAGGGATCGTTGCTGGGATCGGTTGGATCTGGCTGGGACCGATCCACTGAGTCTCGCGGCCCGGCGCCGCGTGCATCAATTTCAGCTCGGCCGCACTGAGCTGGCCAAATTCCGCGCGCGCCATTTTTTCGAGGACGTCGGCCTTCCGCACCTCGTTCGGATTCTGCGCCGCTGAATACGGCGTCAGCAAAAGCATCAAGGTGACCGAGATCGATACGGCCATCGCGCCGCGTTGGATGATTGAAGACATCGCGTTGTCGCGATTATGCGGTGACGGGCCCCGAAAGCAAATACTGAACTGACTCCATCCACGATGGATAGCCGGGCGAGTGCCGTTTAGAATGACGCCGATGAGGGCCGTTAAGAATTGTCGCGCGAGCATCATCCGCCTATCGCGATTCTCGATGCTGGTTATCGCGCTGAGTCTGACGTTGGTAATCGGCGGTACCAGCTATGGTGCTGCGGATGTCGCTGTGGCGCAGGCGGATCCGATGACGTCGGTAAAAACGGTCATCGACCAGGCGATTGCTGTGTTCAAGGATCAGGGTATCGCTAATTCCGATCGCGAGCAGAAATTACGCGCCATCGCGGAGAGTCGTTTCGACTTCGAAAGGATGGCGCGATCGGCGGTCGGTTACCATTGGCGCGATTTTAGCGACGCTCAGCGCGGAGAGTTCGTCCCGCTGTTCACTGCTTTTATCGAGGATGTTTACCTCTCGCAGATGGAGCAGTTCTCGATCGAAAAAGTCCAGCAAGCGGTTGAGTCAACTGCCATCCAGTTCACCAAGCAACGATTCGATGCGCCGGACCAGGCGGTCGTCTTCAGCGACGTCACGCTGCAAAATCGCAACAAGCCGCTTGATGTGAATTATCTGCTCAAGCTCACCGGCAGCGAATGGAAGATCTACGACATCACCATCGACGCCATCAGCGTGATCGCTAACTATCGCAACCAATTCAACCGCGTGCTCAATAACGGAGGCTACGACAAGCTGGTCACCATCATGCGGCAGAAGCAGCAAGCGCTCGGCGCCTCGATGGCGCAGCACAGTCCCTGATTTGCCGCCCGCATGTGCGGGCAGCAAGGCGAGTCGCGCTATTGCTTGCCGCCGAGATCTTCGAGGTCGCGTAGCGCGCGCTCGAGGATCTCGCGAATCTTTTCCGCGCTCGAGGATGATGCGCCCGACATCGCACTGAACGCAGCCTTCATGACGCGCTCGGCGGGACGCACGATCTCCTGCACCTCGGGATCGAATGCGGCACGCCATTCGTTCCAGACTTTCGCGCGCCGCCAGATGCGATTCACGGCGTCCTCTTCGCGGTGCAATTCGCGCCGTCCCTCATCGGTGATCTGGTACACGCGTTTTCCTTCCTGCGCTTGCGCCACCACCACGCCTTCATCTTCGAGCTGCTGCAGCGTGGGATAAATCGTGCCCGCGCTGGCTCGATAAATACCGCCCGATCGTTGCGCGAGCAGCTTCATCAACTCGTAGCCGTGCTGCGGTCCTTCGGCGAGGAGCGACAATATCGCGAGGCGAACTTCGCCGGGTCCGAAGAAGCGGCCGCGACCCGCCCAGGAGCCGAAGCTGGGACGGCATCCGCCATGCGCCCAATGAGAATTTCTGCGGAACATATTGGATTCCTCACTGATGAAGATATATCGCACGATATACCTCCCGCTATGTCCGACGCAAGCTTTAGGCCTCCCGGGATGTTGCAAATGTGTTGCTCGGATGTTGCTCGAGGTGCCCCGGATGTCGTTGGGCGATCGCGTTTTCGGGTCCAAATGACGCGCATATGAGGCTGCTTTGTATCCCGCGCGCGCTTCTGCTAACCTTCCGAGCGGTCAAGGAATTTTTCTCGCGAAAGTCTCCACGATGTTGAACAACAAACCCAGAAATGCGGCGAATGCCCATGGAGACGTGTGCGCGATGTTCCATTGACGATTAGATAACCAAACACGCGATCACGAAAAGGCCATGGGTGCGACTCCGCATCTGTGGCCTTTTTTTATTTTGCGCGACTGAAAATCGAGGAGGAAATCATGCTGGTTGAAATCGATCATCTCACAAAAAAGTTCGGCAAGTTTGTCGCGGTGAACGAGGTATCGTTCGAGGTGCGCCCGGGCGAGATCGTCGGACTGCTGGGTCCCAACGGCGCCGGCAAGACCACCACCATCCACATGATCCTCGGATTGATCTCCGCGAGCTCGGGCGAGGTGCGCATCTTCGGTAAGCGCTTCGAGGAGCATCGCCAGGCGATCCTCGAGCAGATGAACTTCACCTCGCCGTACGTCGCGTTCCCGATTCGCCTCACGGTGTTCGAGAACCTGATGGTGTTCGCGACGATGTACAACATCCGCGATCCGCGCGCGAAGATCGCCGAGCTCACCAAACTGTTCGGCATCGAGGGCCTGGTGAAAAAGCCGGTCTCGCGATTGTCGTCCGGCGAGACCACGCGGGTCGGCCTGTGCAAGGCCTTCATGAACGATCCGAAGCTGCTGCTGCTCGACGAGCCGACCGCGTATCTCGATCCGCAGATCGCGGCGCGGGTGAAACAGATCCTGCTCGACCTGCAGCGCGAGCGCGGCACCACTATCCTCTATACCTCGCACAACATGGCGGAGGTCGAACGGATGTGCAGCCGGATAATTTTCCTGAGCCGCGGGCGCGTGCTCGCCAGCGGCACTCCGATCGAAGTGACCCAGACGATCCTCAAGGAGGATCGCGACGAACCCGCGCTGGAGGAGGTTTTCCTCCACGTCGCGGAAAGGCAGGCGAATGAAGCCGCATAGAATCAAAGCTGTAATGGTGCGCCACACCTACGAGGCGCGGCACAACCTGGATCGCATCATCGACATGGTCTACTGGCCGGTGCTCGATATCATCGTGTGGGGCTTTTTCACCATCTACCTCGGACGCGGGAGTCATCTTGCGCCCGGCCTGATCAGCTTCATGCTCGGCGCGATCATCTTGTGGGGACTGTTCTTCGGATTTCAGCGCGACATGGCGGTCGGCTTCCTCGACGAACTGTGGTCGCGCAATCTGGTGAACATGTTCTCGACTCCGCTCAGCGTGTCGGAGTACATGACCGGACTGATCGCGGTGAATGTGATCAAGGCGTCGGTCGGGATGTCGGCGGCGGCGCTGATCGCGTGGGCGTTCTACGCGTTCGATATTTTTCCCCGGCTGCCCGCCTTCCTGCCCTTCATGCTGAACCTGGTGCTGTTCGCGCTGGCGCTCGGCATCATCATCACCGGATTGATCTTTCGCTACACGACGAAAATCCAGGGCCTCGCGTGGAGTTTCGCGGGTTTGCTGATGCCGCTGTCGTGCGTGCTGTATCCGCTGAAGTCGTTGCCCAGCTATCTGCCGGCCGCTCGCATGGATGCTGCCGACGACGCATTCGTTCGAAGGGATGCGGCAGGTGCTGGCGGGCGGCGGATTCTCCGCCATTCATTTCGAATGGGGTCTGGGGCTGAACGTTGGCTACTTCATTTTCGCGATCGTGTTTTTCCGATGGATCTTCGAGTCGGCGCGTTCGCGCGGATTGCTGGTGAAGCTGGAATGAGGTGGCGCGCGCGGTCACCACGCGCGCACCCACGTCCGGCACGCTGGTCGCAATTCAAAGAGCGACCAGCGCGCCGGCCCCGGCGGTTCTTTCGATTGGTAGGGGCGGTTTCGCGAACCGCCTATACCATGAATGGAAAAAACGCGCGCTCGGCAACTAAAGATCGCCGACGCGGCGCAACTTGTCCGACACTTCCTTCATCACGGTCAGAGGCAATCGCCCGAGCGGACGAACGAGCCGTCGGCGATCGATCGCGCGCGACTGATCGATCATTATCTCGCATCCGCGAACATTGCCCGCCATTCTTTCCGGCAGCTCAACCCGCAGGATGCTCTCTCCGCTAAGCCGGGTCGTGCAGGGAAGGATCCACGTGCTCGCATGATCGGTTTCGTTCAGGAGATCGGACTGGACCACGACCACCGGCCTCACCTTTCCCGCCTCGCTGCCGCGGGGAGGATTCAGGTCGGCCGCCCATAGCTCGCCTCGTCGCGGCCAACGGTCAGGCATCCTCCAGACCTTCACCCACTATCGGATCCAGTTCCCGGATCGCTTCGAGGGTAGATGGTCGGACTCGCGCCGAAGCCTCGCGGAATTGCCGGCGGAGCTCCTCTCGAGAGACCGATTCTTCCAATAGCCTGAGCGAACGGCGGATGACTTCCGCGTTGGAGCGGGCCTTGAGCAACCGTCGGAGGCGCCGGACTTGCGCATGCTCCGAGGGCGCGAGGGTAAATGAAGATTTTCCAGCAGCATTACTTTTCATGCTTCTTTCATACCTCGGCGAGCCGGCTTGATGCAACAAGGTCGGCGCGCTGCGAGACCTATGCGTGCGGCGCGAGGAGCTGATCGAAATGCTGGTGATGGAGCGCAATCGATTGCGGATGGCGTCCAAAGTCACCCGACAGGAAATCGCCGGACATGTCAATTACCTGTCCAAGCGGCTTAAACGGATGGATCGCGATCTCGACCAGGCGGTGCGCAACTCGCCGCTGTGGCGCGAGAAGGGTGAGCTTCTGACCAGTGTGCCGGGAGTGGGACCGGTGTCGCGCGCGGTGCTGCTGGCACTGTTGCCCGAGCTGGGCCGGCTCAATCGCGGTGAATCCGCCGCTCTGCTCGGCGTTGCTCCGTACTCCACTTGCGTTCCGCCTCAGCGGCTTCGCGCGGGACATTTGAATTCGCCGATGAACAGTATTACCGGCTGAAGCACCGCCGAAACGTCCGCAGATTTGACAGATCATAAAAATTGGGTTTAGCGTTTTGCTTAAGGGTCTCCAGTCATCGATAAGGAGGTAAACCATGAAGATCGTTGTCATCGGTGGCACCGGCCTGATCGGCTCGAAGACTGTCCCCATTCTGCGCCGGGGTGGCCACGAGGTCGTCGCCGCATCGCCCAAAAGCGGCGTAAACACCATCACCGGCGAAGGGCTCAAAGAGGCCGTGGCTGGCGCGCAGGTGGTGATCGACCTCGCCAATTCACCCTCATTTGAAGACCAGGCGGTGCTGGAATTCTTCGCGACCTCCGGGCGCAACCTTCTTGCGGCGGAGGCCGCAGCCCGCGTCCGGCACCATGTCGCGCTATCCATCGTCGGAATCGACCGATCCGACAATGGCTATTTCCGCGCCAAGGTCGCCCAGGAGAAACTGATCGAGACCTCCGGCATCCCCTACACCATCATCCGCTCGACCCAGTTCCTGGAATTCCTCGGCGGCATCGCCGCTTCAAGTGCGGATGGAAACATGGTCAGGCTTTCGCCCGGCCTGTTCCAGCCCATAGCGGCGGACGATGTTGCTGCCATCGTTGCCGATGTGGCGCTTGCGGCGCCGCGAAACGGTATCGTCGAGATCGCCGGTCCGGAACGAGCACCGTTCAACGAAATCGTTGCCCGCTATCTGAAGGCGGTCGGCGACCCGCGCGAGGTCGTGCGCGACCCCGAGGCCCGATACTTCGGTGGCCGCGTCGAGGAGCGCTCGCTGGTGCCATTGGGCGAAGCGCGCCTCGGCCACCTCGCTTTCGACCAATGGCTCCGCCGCTCACAGCGCGGAGCCTGATCCCGCATCCGCGGCCGCCTGGCAACGCGGGTTCCTCAACGGCTAGTGCCGGGGCGCAAGGCGGACAGAGAGGGTACCGCACAGCATCGTGCAGTGGGCCTCGCGGTTGCGAATTAGAGGAGGATCGCGTCAATGCCCGACGGAAACTCGGCTGAGTCCACTGGCAAATCCCTCCACGAACCGTCGCCATCTGCACCGAGGCCGGAGGCCGATGCGCCAATCGCGCAAGCCCCAACTGAGAAGCAGCCGCAAAGGCGGCCGTTGTGGATGTGGATCGCGGGCGGCGTGCTCATTGTCCTGGCCTTGTACGAGGCCATCCCCAGGGTCGTCCTCGCCTTCAAGACAGTGTCCACCGACGACGCCTACGTGAATGGTCACGTAACCTTCGTCGCGCCGCGAGTGCCCGGTCACGTCGTGCGGGTGCTGGTGGACGACAACAATCGCGTGCATAAGGGCGACCTTCTGGTGCAACTCGACAAGGAGCCGTATCAGGTCAAGGTCGATATCGCACAGGCTGCGGTCGGAGTCGCGCAGGCGGATCTGGTCGCAGCGCAGGCCAAGGATCAGAGCCTTGCGGGGCTGGCGCACAGCGAACGCTACGATATGACTCACGCAATCGAAGACCTCAAGAACCAGGTCGCCGAGCTGCACGCTTCGGTAGCGGCGCTGCAAGCTGCTAACGCCACGCTCATCAAGACCCAGGCGGACTTTGAGCGTGAACGACAGCTTTTTGAAACGCAGGTTATATCGAGGAATGAGTACGACGCGTTCCAGGAGTCGTATTCGGTCGCGCAGGCTCAGCAGCAGAAGGCGCAGCAGGACGTCTACCGGATTCGCGCCGAACTCGGCCTTCCGCCCCCGGCCAAGGGTGAAGACCTGGCAAAGGTCCCACCCGACCTCAACCAAACCTTCTCCGAGGTAAAGGCGGCGCAGGCGCGGCTCCAGCAGACCGAAGCGCAGCTCGGGATCGCGACGACCTTTGATCAATCGCCCGACAAGATGCTGGCCGATTTCTACAAGCGCGATCCATCGGGCAACCTCGATGTCATCGTCTCGCACTTGCTCAAGGCTGCTCCCGATGTGGTGCAGGCGCACGCCAAACTGACCGCGGCGCGAGCCGATCTCAGCCAGGCCCTGTTGAATCTGAGCTACTGCGATGTGGCCGCGGACATTGACGGCGTCGTGACGAGCCGCAACGTCAACCCGGGCGATCAGCTTATCGCAGGGCAACAGGTGATGGCGTTGCGTTCGCTGACCGAGATTTGGGTCGATGCCAACTTCAAAGAGACTCAGCTTGCGAAGTTGCGCATCGGGCAGCGCGCCGACCTCGATGTGGACATGTACGGCCGCCGCCAGCGCTTCCAGGGGCGCATCTCGGGATTCACGATGGGCACTGGATCGACGCTGGCGCTGCTGCCGGCAGAAAATGCCACCGGCAATTACGTCAAGGTCGTGCAGCGTCTGCCGGTGCGGATCGACCTGATCAACTACAATCCCAACCTGAGACCGCTCTTCATCGGCCTATCGGTCACGCCCTATGTCTACGTCGACGAGCGACCGACCGGGCCTGACGCCGGCAAGGTTCTCCAGCCGCCGATGACCGGACTGATGCCGCAGCCTGCTCCGGCAGCCCGATGACCGCGGCCGCGCTGGAAATAGCCGTGCCCCGCCGCAAGGTGAGCCCCTGGCTGGTCGCTCTTGCGGTCGTGATCCCGACCTTCATGGAGGTGCTGGATACCACCATCGCCAATGTCGCCTTGCGCTACATCGCAGGCGGTCTGTCGGCAGCGGAAATCGACAGCGAATGGGTTATCACCAGCTATCTTGCCGCCAACGCGATCATCCTGCCGATGTCCGGATGGCTCGCGATGCGGCTCGGCCGGCGCAACTACTTCCTGGCCTCGATCGCGATCTTTACCTTCGCGTCGGCGATGTGCGGAATGGCCGGGAGCCTGGGCTTCATTATCGCGTCGCGCGCACTGCAGGGCATGGCTGGCGGAGGATTGCAGCCGTCCAGTCAGGCGGTGCTGCTGGATGCGTTTCCGCAGGAGAAACAAGGCCAGGCGATGACGATCTTTGGGATGGCGGCGTTGCTCGCGCCGGTGGTCGGGCCGACGCTGGGCGGCTACATAACTGACAACTACGACTGGCGCTGGATCTTTTATCTGAACGTGCCGGTCGGCACGCTGGCGTTTTTCATGTGCCGGGCGCTGGTCGAGGATCCGGAATATCTGAAGGCTGAGCGCGCCAAGAGCCGCAATCGGCCCTTGGATGCGATCGGGCTATGTCTGCTCAGCCTGACCATGGTCTGCTGGGAGATCATGCTGAGCAAGGGCCAGCAGTGGGACTGGCTCGGCGATCCCTTCTATCGCGTGCAGACGCTGCTGGCCGGGTTCTCGCTCGGGCTGGGAGGATTGATCTATCGCGAGTTGGGGCTGCGCAATCCGCTGGTCGCGCTGCGGACACTGGCCGACCGCAACTTCCGCGCCTGCTGCATCATCATCTTCTGCGCGTACGGCGTGCTGTACGCCAATACCGTTTCGCTTCCGGAGTTGTTGCAGTCGCTCTTCGGCTATAACGCAACCGTTTCCGGTTTGGTTCTATCGCCAGCCGGAGTCTTCGCCATCATAATGCTGCTCATCGTCGGCACGCTGCTCGGGCGCGGAGTCGATGCCCGTTATCTGATGGCCGGCGGCCTGGCTATCATGGCGCTGGGAAATTTCTGGATGGCGCATCTCAACCTGGAAATAGGTCCGTGGCAGGTGGTGTGGCCGCGAGTGGTGATCATCGTGGGACTGTCGATGCTGTTCGCGCCGCTCAACGTGGCGGCCTTTATCTATTTGCCGAAGGAGGTCCGCGGTGCCGCGGTAGGTCTGCTCGCATTGCTCCGCAACGAAGGCGGCAGCGTGGGCACCTCAGTCGCACAGATCATTCAGGAACGGCGCGAGCAGTTTCACACCCTGCGACTCAATGAGAGCCTCACTCAACTTAATCCGCCGGTTAATCATCTGTTGACACAAGGCCAGGCGTTTTTCCTGCGACACAATGGCGACGTGTCTTTGTCGCATCAAATGGCGTTGGGGGTTATTGGCCAATCGCGCGATCAACAGGCCTTGTCACTGGCCTACTTCGACGTTTTTTCGTTCTCGGCGGTGATCGGCCTGATGCTGGTATTTTTTGTCCTGCTTATGCGTCGCTCGGTTGCGGAGAAGGGAGCCCACATCGGCGGGGAGTAGCGCTTTTGTTCTACTCTGCACTAGGGAGTTACACATCGCCTTCAATCCCGAGACGCGTTGGCGCATCTGTTCCTTTTCCTGTGGTCTTTGGCATTCCTATCGCCAGTCGTCGCGATTTTCTTCGCGGTACGCTGCTATGCTCTCCCGAGCCGCCGCCATCAGCGCGACGATGATCAGGCATGGGTCAATCTAACGGGCGCTCGCGTTATCCGGCAGGCCGACGGCCTTGGCGATCCTGGACGCGATCCAGTCCGCTTCGATCGAATCAGCGATGCCGTCGCCGAAGCTGATGGTAGCATTGCCGGCGCAATGGATTTGAATTCGCCGATAGACAGTATTGCCCGCGGACATTCCAGATCCGGATCGGATGTCGTTGATTTGCGACAGCGCCAGATGGCGGCTGCGAATCGGTATGCCGAGCAATCGCGAGACGATGGTTATCTCGCCGTTGCGGGCGCGCGCGCTGGTCGAGCCAAACAGCAGCGATAGCACCCAGATCCCGATCAACACGTCCATAAACGGCCACGCAATCTTGAAAATCAGCGGTGCGTTATCTTTGAAAATGCTAATTGTCACGCCGATCCACAGGACGAAAAAGGCGAGCACCGCAAGCGCCACTGCCGGATTCCGAAACGCCGGGAAGAAAATTTCGGTCGAGCCGTCGTGGGCGAGGGCGACCCGGATTCGTGACTTCTCCGGCGCCTGAAAGGCGTTGATCCTGGCGTCGCGCTGAGCGCGCAATTCGTCCGCATCGGATGCCCTTGAGGAAGTCTCGCCGGTCTCGAAAATCGGCACCTCGAATGCGGCGCGATAGGATACCGGGTTCGCCGTAAATGAAACTACCAGCTTCCAGGTTACGCGATTGTCGAGCGGCTCGGTCGCGGTCGGACGGCATCCGGGTGGAATGTAGATGGCGACTGGAATAACGCCGGCGCCATCGGTAGTAACTTCAAGCTGATCGCTCCAAATCGGGACATCGGTTATCTTGCCATCAGCCCCGCGCACGCAGTTGATGCAGGTAAGGTGGAGCTTCACCGGTCGCATCGGCGGCAACCGGCGCGCGCAGCGAATGACGCCCTCGAGCGCGCCGCCGATCGTCCCGGGCACCAATTTGAGCTGGAAGGTTGATTCGCCGTATATGCGCCATTGGAGCAGCGCGCGGATCGCGGTGAACAAGATGCCGATGCCGATCAATGGGAACAGCATCAGCCACGCGCGATCCGGATCGAGGTTGATGCGGAAGCTGCCCAGAGCCGAGAAGGTGCAGAAGTTCCAGAATATCGCCAACAGAACGAAGAAGATCGCTTTGGCCCTGGGACTGGAGTGAATTTCGCCCGCGGCCCAATCGGCGCGCCATAGCCACGGTTGGTCCGGATGAGCCGTGCGTAGATCCATCTACGAAAATGCCGCCGCCGTCAGCATCGCGACGACTATTAAGCAAAGTTTCGATCGATTCCGCATCGACGACAATTATGCCATCGCCGCGCAGCTCAGTCGTCTTTTCGGTAGTGTACCCAAAGCATAGTCTTGACAAAATATTACATTAGACATAGTCTAACCGCCTGTTGGACGCCGAGGCGATTAAACGGTCCCTGGAAGCCAGCGGGTTGCGGTGCACTCCGCAGCGCTACGCCGTGATGGCGTTCTTGATGGAACACAACACACATCCCACGGCTGCGGAAATCTCCGAAGCCGTCAATCGCGTGGATCCGCGCTCTTCAAGGGCCACGACCTATAACAATCTGCGGGACCTGGTGCAGGCGGGTTTGGTGCGTGAAGTGGCCGTTGAGGGCCGCGCCGCGCGATACGATGCGAAAGGCACGCGGCATCACCACTTCATCTGCGACCGCTGCGGCGATGTTGAGGACCTTAAGTGGTACGACGTGCGCAAGCCTGCCTCGAGCGCCCTCGGGAAGCGGATTCTTCGCGAATGCGAACTCATTTTCCGAGGGCTCTGCGCGAACTGCGCTCCTCGGCACGCTTCCCGTTAAACACCGCAAGCCGGGGGCACTGGTCCCCGATAATCAGGAGCGAAATATGTCGAACGAAACCAAGTGCCCGATGACGGGTGCGACCCACGCACCCACCAACCGCGACTGGTGGCCCAATCAGCTGAACCTGAGGATTCTCAACCAGAAGTCTCCTCTGTCCGATCCCATGGGCAAGGAGTTCGACTACGCCAGGGAATTCAAGAGCCTCAACCTCGATGCCGTGATCAAAGACCTTCATGCCTTGATGACGGACTCGCAGGATTGGTGGCCGGCGGATTTCGGCCACTACGGGGGACTCTTCATTCGGATGGCGTGGCATAGCGCCGGCACCTATCGCATCGGCGACGGCCGCGGCGGCGCCGGAGCCGGCCAGCAGCGCTTCGCGCCGCTCAATAGCTGGCCAGACAATGCGAACCTTGACAAAGCGCGCCGGCTGCTGTGGCCGATCAAGCAGAAATACGGACGGAAAATCTCCTGGGCCGACCTTATGATTCTCGCGGGCAACGTCGCCCTCGAATCGATGGGGTTCAAGACGTTCGGTTTTGGCGGCGGGCGCGAGGATGCCTGGGAGCCCGAAGAACTCTATTGGGGTCCCGAAGGCAAGTGGTTGGCGGACGAGCGCTACACCGGCGACCGCGATCTTCAAAATCCCCTCGGCGCCGTGCAAATGGGCCTGATCTACGTGAATCCTGAAGGGCCGAACGGCAATCCGGACCCGCGCGCTGCCGCCAGGGACATTCGCGAAACGTTCGGCCGCATGGCGATGGACGATGAAGAAACGGTCGCACTGATTGCCGGTGGTCATACCTTCGGCAAAACCCACGGCGCCGGCGATGCGACGCTGGTGGGCCCGGAGCCGGAAGCAGCCGGCATCGAGGAGCAGGGCCTCGGCTGGAAGAGCAAATTTGGCACCGGCAAAGGTGGCGACGCGATCACCAGCGGCATCGAAGTCATATGGACCACGACGCCAACGAAGTGGAGCAACGACTACTTCAAGAACCTTTTCAGCTACGAATGGGAACTTACCAAGAGTCCGGCCGGTGCGAATCAATGGAAACCGAAGAATGGTGTGGGCGCTGACACAGTGCCGGATCCGCACGACAAGGCCAGGCGTCGCACGCCATCGATGCTGACCACTGACCTCTCGCTGCGGTTGGATCCCGCATACGAAAAAATTTCCCGGCGCTTTTACGAGCATCCTGATCAATTCGCAGACGCGTTCGCCCGGGCGTGGTTCAAGCTGACGCATCGCGACATGGGCCCGATCGCGCGTTATCTCGGCCCACTGGTTCCGAAAGAGCTGCTGCTGTGGCAAGACCCGATCCCCGCGGTGGATCATCCGCTGATCGGGGAGCAGGACATTGATGCTCTGAAGTCTCAAATCCTTGGATCGGGCCTGTCCGTTTCCGAGCTGGTCTCGACCGCCTGGGCGTCGGCGTCGACGTTCCGTGGCAGTGACAAGCGCGGCGGGGCTAACGGGGCGCGCATTCGGCTAGCGCCGCAAAAGGACTGGGACGTCAACCAGCCGGCTCAACTAGCGAAGGTGGTGCGGACGCTCGAAGCGATCCAAAAAGAGTTCAACACTTCACAGTCCGCGCGGAAAAAGGTCTCGCTGGCTGACCTGATCGTCCTGGGCGGATGCGCGGCGATCGAGAAAGCCGCGAAGGGCGCCGGGCACACCGTGAAAGTCCCCTTCAGGCCGGGGCGCATGGACGCGTCGCAAGAGCAAACCGACGCTGCATCCTTCGCGGTGCTCGAGCCGACCGCCGACGGGTTCCGCAACTATCTCCGCGGCAAGCAGCGCTGGTCGGCCGAGGAGTCGCTGGTGGATAAGGCGCAATTGCTGACGCTGACGGCGCCTGAGATGACGGTTCTCGTCGGTGGCCTGCGCGTTCTCGGCGCAAATGCCGGGAAGTCCAGGCATGGCGTCTTCACTAAGCGGCCCGAGACGCTGACCAACGATTTCTTCGTCAACCTGCTCGACATGAGGACGCAATGGCAGCCGTCCGCCGGCTCTGAAGGCGTGTACGAGGGACGCGACCGGAAGACGAACGAGGTCAAGTGGACCGGCACCCGGGTCGACCTTCTCTTCGGTTCGAACTCGCAGCTGCGCGCCCTCGGCGAAGTCTATGCGTGCGCGGACTCGAGCGAGAAGTTTGTGAAGGACTTCATCGCCGCGTGGTCCAAGGTGATGAACCTTGGTCGCTACGACCTTGCCTGAGCTCGAGCCGAAAGGAGAGCTGTCAACCTGGGACTGATGCGGGACCAAAAGCGTCGCATTCCAGACACTAGTCGTCTTTCGAAGGGCGCGCGGTGAAGCTATCGAGCTCGTAAATTCCGAGCGCGCGCTCCTCTTCCGCCACCGCTTCGACGATGTTTGCGAAGCCGTCTTCGCCGAACAGCTTGTGCTCCTGATGTTCCATCTGTTCGCCGATTTCGTCGAATTGCTTTTCGCTCAGCGCATTATGCAGCGCGGGAAAAACGACGGTATCCTCGCGCGCGGCGTGCGGGCGGTACATCCGGATGAATTGTGTGACCGGCTCGATGAGCCGGTTGTCTTTCGCATTTGAAGTGGAGACGCGGATTATTTCGTCGGTGAGTTTGCGGCCGGCCTGATGCTGCTCGAGCAGGATCGGCCCGTCGCGGCGCGCCTCACCCAAAACATTTCGCAGTTTCGGAAAGATAAACTTTTCTTCGTTCTTTTCGTGATAGTCCTCGATAAATTTGCGGATCATCTGCGCGCCGGTGAGAAATGGATTGCCGGGAAAATCCTGGCGCGCCGAAATGCGCCGCAGACCCTCCTCATAAATCAGCAACACGCGCCGCAGCACTCCATGCTCACGCATCAGATCCTCGAGCGGCCCGATCTCCTCGCCTCCGTCATCGTCAGCTGCGCGCGCGGTATCGATCGCGAGCGCATAGCCGCCGACTACCATCAGCGCGGTTTTGCCGATGCGGCCGAGAAACTTCCGTCGCTTCGATGGTTCGGCGTTCTTGATGACTGCCATCCGTCCACCATACCGAGCATATTTTCAGGCGACCAGACGGTCAGTTACCGTCGCTTCCATCGCCGGTGAGCAGCAACGGGTCCGCGCGGATTGACATCAAAAGAGCCTCGAACTCCTACACGTTCGTGTAGGCGTCGCTGCCCATCTCCAGCGCGTCCAGCCCGCTCCATTCCACTTCCGGCATGACGCGGTTTCCGATCGTCCGCTCGATGATCATGAAAAACGCCAGCGAGAGTCCGAACACCACCACGATGTTCACGCTGATGCCGATGAGCTGCGCGACGAATTGGCCGGGATCGCCATAGAGAATCCCGCGCACCGGTCCCGCCACTGCGTTCCATCCGTCGCCGTAGCTGCCGTCGGCGAAGATCCCGACCGCGAGCGCGCCCCAGATTCCGCATCGCGCCATGCACCGCGATCGCGCCGACCGGATCGTCGATGCGGAGCTGCCGTTCCAGCACCATCACGCTCGCGACCACCAGCAGGCCGGCGATCACTCCGATGAGCACCGCGGCGATCGGGCGTGACGAACGCGCACGGCGCGGTGATTGCGACGAGTCCGCCGAGCAGGCCGTTGCACGCCATCGCGATATCGGGCTTGTGGAAGCCGAAACCACAAATAGCATAGCGCTGAAAGCGCGCCGCCCGCCGAAGCCAGCATCGTATTCGCGGCGATTAGTCGCGATGCGCGAATCGGACGCCGCCAGGCTCGAGCCGGCGTTGAAGCCGAACCACCCGAAGGCGAGGATCAAGGTGCCGACTATCGCCATCGGCAAGTTGTGCCCGGGGATCGCGGCCAATCTGCGCCGTCACGGCGGAACTTGCCGATGCGCGGCCCCAACACGATCGCGCCGGCCAGAGCCGGCAATGCCGCCGGTCATGTGCACGACCGAGGAACCGGCGAAATCAACGTGGCCGTGTCCCAGGCCGAGATTGAGCCCGAGTTGCGACAAGCCATCCGCCGCCCCAGACCCAGTTGCCGTATAGCGGATAGAGGAACATCGACATGAACAACCCGTAGATCAAGAAGGCGGAAAATTTCCATCGCTCGGCCATCGCGCCGGTGGGAATCGTCGCCGCGGTATCCATGAACACGACTGAGAACAGGAACATCGCGAGGCTCGCGGGATCGTGGCTGACGTTGAGCAGCGCGAATTTGCTCGCACCGATCAGTCCATAAGCTATGGCCCCCAAGATTGATCGCGAGCTCGTGATGCGCCGGTCCGATCGCTGCCCAGCGAAGGCCAATGCCCCACGCCGCCCATCATCAGCCCATAGCCGGTCAGCCAGAATCCGAGCGACGCCGAGCGGATAGATGATGAGGTTCATCGCCATGGTATTGACGGCGTTCTTAGCGCGCGTGAAGCCGGTCTCGAGCATTGCGAAACCGACCTGCATGAACATCACCAGGAAGCCCGCGACCAGGACCCACGCGAGGTTCAACGCCTGGATCAAGGCCTGCTGATTCTGACTGGCGCGCCGCGCGTTCTGCGCCTGCGCGGAGGCCTGCGGACGCCGATCACGATCAGCGCAACCCGGCGTGATTAGCGAGTGCGATCGCGTGCCGCACAACAGATCGGCGGTAGCGCACACCTCACTTCATCCTCCAGATATGATGGTCTGCGGCTGATTCGGGCGGCGCCGGATAGCGATTCGCGAGCCAAATCAGAAACGCAAAAACGGCGATCAGCGAACCAAAAAACAAGCGCGGTCCATAGAACTCGGCTGCAGTCTGCCGCCGTTAGCGAGGCTCGGCGGATGTAGCCGATGGGCGCGGCCGGTCAGCTGGACATGCGACGGGTCCTCTATCCTCGAGCATCTCGCGCCGCGCTCGGCGTAGCGGTTCTTGGGCAGGCGCTCGATCGCGTGCAGGACGATCTCTTCCAGGTGCGGATCGAGGTCGGGTACGAAGCGGGTCGGCGGCTGCGGATCTTCGTTAGTCTTTGCCCGCATCATGTTGTAAACGTTGGCGCCCGAGTAAGGCAGTTCGGCCGGTCAGCATCTCGTAAAGGATCGTCCCGAGCGCATAGATATCGGTGCGCGCGTCGCCGCGCCGCCCACTGACTTGTTCGGGCGCCATATAGTCGGGCGTGCCGATGGTCGACGAAAGTCCGGACCAGGTCAGGCGCCGCGCCGATTCATCGAGCGCGATGCCGAAATCCATGATTTTCACTGTCCGGCATCGGTCACCAGAAAGTTTTCCGGCTTGAGGTCGCGATGCACCACGCCCTGCGCTATGCATATAAATCAGCGCGCTCGCAGATCTGACGGGCGAAATCGAGCGCCGCGCTCGGCCGGCAATGGGCTGCTTGTCGCGCATCATCGCGCGCAGCGAAAAGCCCTCGACGTATTCCATCGCGAAATACATCCGGCTCTTCTTTTCGCGGCGTGAGAACCTTGATGATGTTGCGGATGGTCGAGGCGGCGGCCCACTTCCTCCTCGCGCTGGAAGCGGCCGTAAAAAACCACGTCGCTCTCGAACTGCATGTACGGAACCTTGATCGCGACCGTCTGGTCGCTGGCGGGTATCGATGGCCTTGAAGATGGAGGCCATGCCGCTGCGAGCGATCAGCTCGGTCAACTCGTACTGATCGAGCTTTTCGCCAACATTGATTTCGCGCATGAGATCGCGCCACTCCCGGTGGGCGCATGGGCGCGAACGTTAACACTCGCGAGAAGACCGGATCAATCAGATGCGACGCTAGCCGCGGCGCGAGAACAGGTTCTTCAGACGCCCGATCAAACCGGAGGGCGGCCCGACTTCCGGGTGTCTCGGCCAGCTGCTTGAAAAATGCGACCGTGAGGTTGTCGCCGGTGCCGCGATCGTTGGCGTGGCGGATCAATTTGCGGCACGCGTCGGCGGCGGAAAATTCGCGCGTCAAGCTCATCAACTCGTTCGATCTCGAGCACGCCGTGGAGGCCGTCGCTGCACACGATCACTTCATCGCCCTGCGCAGCGGCAGCGTGATGCGATCAATCGAAACGATCAGTTCGTGGCCGAGGCTGCGCATCAACGCCGAGCGCTCGGGATGGTTTCGCGCGCGCCTCGCTGATCAGGCCCATCCGCACGCGCTCGCCAACCACCGTGTGATCCTTGCTCATCTGGCGTGATCTTTCCGCCGCGCATAAGGTAGAGGCGGCAATCCCCGACGTGCGCGGCATTGAGAACGCCGCTCTCGACCGCGACCGCGGTCAGCGTGGTGGCCATCCTGCGCAGCTCGGGCACGGTGGAGGCGCAATTGTAAATCTCGATATTGGCGTTCTGCACCGCGCGATGAAGCCGCTTGCTCGCGCCCCATTCGCGCGGACTCTCGCGATAGAATTGCAGCGTCTGCTCGACCGCCATCTTGCTCGCGACCTCGCCGCCCTCGTAGCCGCCGACGCCGTCGGCGACCACAAATACGACCGCATCGGGAGCCTCGATATAATGGCCGCAAAAATCCTCATTGTTGGAACGATTAGTCCCAACGTCAGATTGCATCGCTAACTCGAACGCTTCGGGGATCGGCTCGCCCGCGGCGTCCGGCTCAATATCCGATTTGGCCAAAGCTCCCAACTCACCCCGTCCGAGGAAATGCCTCGGGGGCGAAACCGCGTCTGCGGCTCGCCCCCGGAGTTACCGAGTTCATTTACCGACTACGCGGCAGTCTTCGCCACCAGCAGGGTGCTCTTACCCTTTTTCCTCGAATTGCGCACGAAGTAGAAGGCTCCATACGCTCCGAAGATCACCGAGATCGCAACCGCGATGAGCGGCTCTTTGGGGCTGCCGATCCCCATCAGCGGGCCGATGATATAGAAGGCCAGGCATGCGAAGTTCGCGATCGCGCCGAAAATCGGCACAACCATGTGTTTGAAGCCGTGAAAATTCGTGATGCTCTTTGAACGCGATGATACAGACTATGTTCGTAAGTCCGTAGAGCAGGAAGGTGCCGAAGTTCGAGAGCAGCGTCACCAGCAGCAGTCCGTTGGGCAACGACGCCAGCGTACGCATTGCTCCCGATGCCGATCGCATACCAGATGCTATGCGGAAGCGTCGCGATGGTCTTGTCGTCGGGCGCCGAGCCGCCGGCGAAAAATACAGCGCTCGCGTATGCGCCGATCAGCGCGGAGATCGTCGCGAGCACCCAAATCGCGCGATGCGGGGTGAGGTTCTCGCCGTGCAGCATGCCAAAGTGCTCCGGAACTTCCTCGTCGCGGCCCATCGCATAGGTCACGCGCGCGCCGGTGTTGATGCAACTAAGCGTGGTTCCGATCAGCGCCAGGAATACCGTGAAGGCCTCCATCAGCATGAAGGCCTGGCCGTGTCCGCCCAGCAACGCGTTGCCGAGGATGACCATCATGTCGCCAATCGGCGCGGCCGAGCCCTTGGCTTCCGCAAGGCTGTAAGCGCTGCTCAGGAAATAGTTGGCGGCAAAGTATTCGATCAGGTAACAGAACAGTCCCTGGATCGTAAGCGAGAGCAGCACGCCGCGTGGAATATCTTTCTTGGGGTTCTTCGCTTCCTCGCCCAGCGAGGTTACCGATTCGAATCCGACCAGCAGCAGGATCGCGACCGTCGCCTGCATCATGGTGTTGCTCAAGCCATGTGGCAGCATGACCGAGAGCGCGCTGGTATGCGCAGGATGGTCGCCGGTCAAGCGCGTAGTGAAGGGTCGCGGGAATCGTATTGCCATTGGGATCGAGCGCCAAGCCCATCGAACCTTCAGGATGCGAAAGGCGGTACGCAGATTGCGAGCGCCGAGAAGAACAGCAGCGCGACGATCTGGATTCCGTTGATGGCAACGTTAACTCCGGTCGATCCATTCACGCCGCGGAATGCGATATACGCACCGCATAGGAAAAGATGATCGCGATCAGAGCCATAAATACCGGCCCCGGGACGCCGCGTTCATGGTCGCCGGCGCCAGCGTTCCGACGATGTATCCGATCATGACGCCCATCGTGGCCACCATCACCCCGGGATAAACCCAGTAGTAAAGATGCGAGGACCATCCGATTACGAACTTGGCGACTCGCGCAAATCGAAACGCGTGGTCGTGTTAAGGAACGCCTGCTCGGCGAACAGATATGAGCTGCCGGCGCCCGGATACAGCTTCGCGAGTTCCGAGTACGACAGCGCGGTCGCATACGCGAGGCATAGCGCGACGAAGATACCGCCCCACATCGCCATCGCCGATGGATACGCCTAGTTCGCTTGGATAAAGAACGTGATCCAAAGGAAGGCCCCGGCGCTATCAACGCCATCGCGTTCACGGTTACCCCCGTGAGCCCGAGCGTCGCTTTCATCTTTGGCGCTTCTTGCTCAGCCATTTCTCCTCCTTAGCCGTCGTTTTTTTCGGGACGAGAACTTCCCACCCGGGGACAGCTTGGTCGAGAGCGACAGCGCAAGAAAAGTGCCACCAAAATGCAACAAAAATGTGTTGCTTTTTGCAGGATCGCGACGTTTTACAATGCGCAGGCTGTAGGCAGCCGCCTATTTGTCGAGCATCAATCTAGACCGATTGCACTATCTCTTCTTCATCAGAAAGATGGAGAGACGGATTGAACAGTCGGCAATGAGCCTACACCTTTGCGCCTATTCCGACTTTATGGTCGACTGCGGGACGCCAATCGCCACCATCAGGAGCGGACTCTTCCCGTCGGCATGCGGTGAGAAGAACGTGGTCGTGTCGTCATCATAGAAAGTCAGCCCGGTGGCGCCCCGATCCAGCGAATAGCACGCGAGATAAACCCTGCCCGCATGAATTCCCGCCTCCAGGTGGGCGTCGCGATAGCCGCGGTTTCCCAGCGCCTCGAGCGCACGTTCCAGGTCCGCCATATAAACGATGAGCGCCGCGCAATCTCGTCCGAGCGGCTGCTCGAGGCATAGATAGCCGGCCTCACCGCGAAAGTCACCGGATTTCAAGAAGCTCGAGCTGTTTCGCGTCGCGATCAAAATAGTAGGCACCCGGTGTAAGACCCTCGACCGAATTTACGATGAGGTAGGTATCCGACAGTCGCGGAAAATCCAGGTTGGCGTGCGCACTCGACGCCGACAGAATCGTGGTCAGCTCGCTGGCGGCAATCGCCTCGGGCGCGAAGGCCCGCGTCGAACCTCGCCGGAGAACCGTGTCGCCCAGTCCCCGAGCATGCGCGGGATCGATCGCATCGAAACTGAATCGTTTGCCGCCGCCGGCGGAAGCCGGCCGATCGACATATGCGTTCGCCAGCTTGCGGACTTCCTCGATCGAATCCAGGCGCGACTCGCGATGCATCTTCAACAGCGGCTGATAGACCACTTCTTCTTTTGAAAGCTCAATCGATTCGAAGATTCAGCGCTGTAAGGGGCGGCGGATGCTTGGGCGGTGTCGCGGTCGCACCGAGTGCCACCATGCAGATGACGCCTTCGCGCTCGCTGTCGACTCCGAGCAGCGTTTCGATTTCGGAATCGACGAATGCGGTCACGACTTCGGCGCGGATTCTCTCGGCAGCCGCGGCCGCGAGCAAATTCGCTAGAATAGTCCCGCTGTCCCAGAAGCAGTAGCGATACGCGCGGGCGTGATATTTCCACGCGCTGCGCCAGAAAATTGCGCTCATGATCAGAATCGCGCTCGCATTGGCAATCGAAGGACGGTTGCCCGTCGCGTGAGCGACAACCTCGCGCCAATCGCCGCGCCGGAGTCCTCGCACTTTCAGATCGGCGGGCGAAAAGTGATAGAGCCCCGGCTCCATTGCGTCTACATTCGAAGCCGCGACATAGGTTTCAATCGGATAGAGCGCACCGGCCGAAGCGGCCGCACGGAAATGATAATTCTCGCCACTGACTTTCCGTTGGCGTGTCAGGCCATTGCCACAAAAGAGGATCCGCGCAACCGCGGCGATATCGAGTGCGATGCCGCCGTCGGCCGCGGACGCGATCGCCTCGAGCGCCGGCATCGCCGGCAATTCGAGGTCTCGTGGCAGCGCCAGCGCGCCGGCTTGCGGATAGATTTTGTACGGCGCCGGACGATTGTCCCAATCGAGAAGAATACGCGCCGCTGCGCACGCTGGTATATGAGTGCTTGGTGATCGCGTGATAGACGCGCGCCGCTTCTATGTTGTCATTGCCCACCGCTATGCCTGTGCTATAGAAAAATCGCGCGCTGGTCTCGCAAGGAGAATCTAACATGGCGTTGCGGCTCACGTCTGCCGAAGCAAAAGGACTGTTGGAAAAGTGCAATAACTGGGGACGCTGGGGAAAAGAAGATCAGCGCGGCGCGCTGAACTTCATCACCGCGAAGCAGGTCGCGCGCGCCGGCAAGCTGGTCGCCGCCGGCGAGACGGTGTCGTGCGCGCTTGCGCTGGCCGTGCTTCCCGCCGCGGACAATCCGACCCCGGTGACACATCTGATGGTGCAAACCGGAGCCGATTCGCATCAACAACCAATTCCCTATGCGGGCGATTATTTCGCGATCGCGCCGCACGGGATGGCGAATACTCACATCGACGCGCTCTGCCACGTGTTCTGGAACGGCAAGATGTACAACGGTTTCGACGCCACGGAAGTCGGATCACACGGTGCGCGCAAATGCGCGATCGATGTCACGCGCGACGGCGTGATTGGTCGTGGGGTCATGCTCGACATTCCCAAAAATCAGGAAAGTCGATTGGATCGAGAACGGCGATCGGATTTTTCCGGAGGAATTGGATGCCGCTGAAAAAGATCACGGCGTGCGGGTTGAGGAAGGCGACATCCTGCTGCTTCGCACTGGCCGCTCGGCGCGGCGTAAAGCGACGGGCGGGTGGGATACGAATCGCGAAGGACTTCCCGGACTCGATGCGAGCTGTTTGCCCTGGCTCCACGAGCGAAAGATCAGCGTGCTCGGATCGGACAGCGTGAGCGACGTGCTTCCGAGCGGCTACCCCGACCTGATGCTTCCGATTCACGTCGCCACCCTGGTCATGATGGGCGTGCATCTGATCGACAACGCCGATTTTGACACGCTGGCGCAACAGTGTCGCAAACTTTCGCGCTATGAGTTTATGTTCACGATGGGACCGCTGATTCTGATGCGCGGAACTGCGTCGCCGGTAAATCCGATCGCGATTTTTTAGTTCGGTTAGTGCTTGCGGGTCGCGCAGGAGCCGCATCCGCCGGAATCGCATCCACCACCCGATTTCGGTTTGTCGGCGGGCCGATAGCCGATTTCGTAGCCCTCGGCCTCGAGCTCGGCGGCCGTCAACCACCTTAGCTCCTCGGCGATCGCGCGGTCGCAGTGAACGCAGTAGCGAGCTTCCTCGCCATTGAAATTCAGCGCGACATAAGTGAGCACCGACTTCTCGCACGACTCACATCGAGCGGTCGGGAACGCGGAAGTATTTGGCACCGCCTCGCGCATCATCTCAAATCTATTGGTTCCCCCTCCGTGAATGAAGGGGTCAGCCGCGGATGTAGGGTTGGCCCAAAGAGCTGGGGGCGTTGGCCTGGCCACCGACCGACGCGAGCACGACCAGCGTCAACGCATACGGCAGCGCGAGGAAAAATTGGTACGGAATCGCCGTTCCCAGCGCCTGCAGACCGAACTGAAGCGCCATCGCGGCGCCGAACAGTACGGAAGCAGCCGCGAGGCCCCAGGGATTCCAGCGTCCGAGAATCACGACTGCCAACGCAACGAACCCGCGTCCGGCCGAAATGTTTTCGACGAAAGTGTTCGCATAGGCGACCGTCAGGAACGCACCCGCCAGTCCTGTCAGGATGCCCGACGCAATTAGCGCCTGCCACCTGAGCGCGTATACGCCAAGCCCCAACGCGTCGGCGGCCTCAGGACGTTCGCCGGCGGCGCGAAGCCGCAATCCGTAGCGGGTTCGATGAATCATCCAGGCCAGAATCGGCACCATGATGAAAGCGAAATAGACCAGCGGGTTTTGCTCGAACAGGATCGGACCCAAAAACGGAATCCTCGCCAACGGCCCCAGCGTGAGCGGATGCAGCGGCATCACGATGAAGGCCTTGCCGGTGATGCCGAAGAATCTGCGATAGAACACCCCGGTGATTCCAGCCGCGAAAATATCCAGCGCCGTTCCCGCCACCACCTGATTGACCGCGAGGTTTATCACCAGCACGCCCAGCATCGAGTTGATCGTGATCGCTGCTGTGATGGCGCATACCAGCCCGGCCACCAGGCTGCCGGTAAAGTACACTCCGGCGAGCGCGAAGAACGCCGCGGTCAGCATCGCACCCTCGATCCCGATGTTGATGATGCCGCTCTCTTCAACGATCAGCTCGCCCAGCGCCGCGAGCAGAATTGGCGTCGCCATCGCGATGGTCGATATGAGGAAGGCCTCAAGCATCCGAGGTTCCAGACCGGTCAATCGTTACCATCGGCCTGCGCGCGAACGCGTCGCGTATCTGGCCCCAGCCGCGAGTATCGAACGCGAGCAGGATCAGGATGACCATGGCCTGGATCACCTGGACCAGAACCGGTGAAACGCCCTCGGCCCGTTGCATCGCTTGCGAACCGTTATCCAGCGCGCCGAAAAGAATCGCGGCGATGACAATCGCAATCGGATTGAGGCGCGCGACCAGCGCCACGGCGATCGCCTCGAAACCCCATCCGGGAGAAATCTTTTCGTAGAGGCGATGGTTGATCGCGGAAATCTGCACCGCGCCGCCAACTCCCGCCAGCGCACCGCTGAGCGCCATGCTCCAAACCGTAAGGGCGGCGATCGGAATCCGAAAGAAGTTGGCCGCGCGGCGATTCTTGCCCATCGCGCGCAACTGAAAACCCACATTGCTGCGAAACAGAAAAAGGTAGGTCGCGACCGCCAGCATCAGCGCCAGCAACATCCCGAGGTTGAGCCGCGTCGGCGGCATGAACATGTACATTTCGGCGCTGCTCGCGATCGGCACGCTCTTCGGATACGCATGCGATGGCTCCATCAGCGGTCCGTGTACGGTCCAGCTCAAAGCTTGTGCGGCGACAAAGTTCAGCATGATGGTGCTGATTACTTCGTTGGTGTCGCGGCGCGCGCGCAGCCATCCGCAGATACCCGCCCAGAAGGCGCCGCCGAAAGCGCCGGCGATCAAGATGATCGTGACCGCCAGCGGGCGGGGACACGGAGCCAGAAACGGACCGATCGCGCCGGCCGCAATCGCTCCCATCACCAATTGCCCGTCCGCACCGATATTCCACAGGGCCGCGGAAAAGGCGACTGAGATCGCGAGCCCGGTAAATATCAGCGGCGTCGCTTTCACGAGCGAATCGGTGAAAGCGATCCAGTTGCCGAACGCGCCCTGCGCGAGCGCGAGGAAAACTCCCGCCGGAGACGCGCCGAGCGCCAACAGCACCAGCGAGATCAGCGCGATCGCGAGCGCGATCGCCGCCGCTGGCTTTCCGACGGTAGAAAGCATTGCTAGTTGCTCCAGCGGCCGGCCATCAAGAGGCCCAACTTTTCCGGCGAGCGATCCTGCGAATTGGTCTCGCGAAGTTTTCCGCGACTGATCACGAACAAGCGGGTGGCGATGGCGAGTAGCTCGTCGAGATCGCTGGAGATCAGAAGCACCGCGCCACCGCCGGCGGCAAACTCGCGGATGGTGCGATGTACTTCCGCCGCCGCGGAAAGATCGAGGCCGCGCGTCACGTTGTGCGCGACCAGGACCCGCGGATTTTGCGTCAACGCGCGCGCCACCTCAAGCCGTTGTCGATTTCCGCCCGACAGCGACGCGGCACTCGCCTTCGGCCCCGCCGCGCGAATACGAAAGCGCGAAAGCACCTCGCCGCATAGTCCGATCGCACCCGCGACGTTGAGCCAGCCGTAACTGCTCACGCGCGCGCGCACCGGTTCGGCAAGGATCAGATTTTCCCAAAGCTCCATGTTGAGGATCAGTCCGTCGAGATCGCGATCCTGCGGTACTACTGCCAGGACGGATCGGTCCGCGCCACCTGAGACTCGAAAACCTCCCGCACTGGCGCGGCGCGCACCCGCGAGCAATTCGACTAGTTCGACCTGGCCGTTTCCGTCGACGCCCGCGACCCCCGCGATCTCGCCCCCATTCAGCTTCAGAGAAATTCCGTCGAGCGCGGTGACGCCGTTATTTCGACATGACAGATTTTCGACCTCGAGCAGCGTCGCCGCGCCCGCAACCGGATGAACTTCAGCCTCCGGCGCGGGCATCAGATCGCCGATCATCAAACGCGCCAGCTCGGCCTCAGTGGACTGCGCCGGTGTGGTTTCGGCGACGACGCGGCCGTCGCGAAGTACGGTGATTCGATCGGCTACCGCGCACGCCTCGGCCAGCTTGTGCGTGATCAAGACAACGATCCGGCCTTCTCCGCGCAGCCGGCGCAAAAGATCAAGGAACGCCGTCAACTCGGCGGGCCCGAGGATCCCGGTCGGCTCGTCGAGCATCAGCACGCGCGGATCGAAACTCAACGCGCGCAGCACCTCGAGTCGAACCCGCTCCGAGACCAATCTCTGTTCGACCAGCGCGCCCGGCGGTGGCAGCTCGAAGCCGAGGCTATCGGCGAGCGCGTGCGCCTTTCTGGCGACGGCGCGCAAGTCGATTTGGTTTAGCGCGAAGCTGCCGCCGTCGCGATCGAAACCTCCGAGCGCGAGGTTTTCTTCCCAGCTGAAGCGTTCGAACAGCATCGGGCTCTGATGAACCGCGGCAATTCCGGTCCGCAGCGCGTTCTCCGGCGCACCTGGCTCGAGCGCGTTGCCATCGAGAGTCGCGACACCGGCGTCGGGCCGTACGCTACCGGCAAACACGTTCATCAAGGTGGTCTTGCCGGCCCCGTTTTCACCGAGCAGGGCGTGAATCTCGCCCGGACGCGCACTGAAGTTTACGCCGTCGAGCGCGACGGTTCGCCCGAATCGCTTGCTGATTGATTTTGCTTCGAGCAATCCCGCTCAGCTTCCGGTGGCGGAGTAATGGGAGCGGACGTATTCGATCGCGTCGCTGCGATTGGCCAGCGCGCCGTCAAGCTGCAGATCTTCGACTTCTTTCAAAATATTTTTAAATTCCGGCCCCGGCTTGAAGCCCATCCCGATCAAATCGTTTCCGCTGACGAATCGCGGCGGCCGCATCTGCGCGGGAGTCATTTGTGCGATCGCTCGGCGGCAGAAATGGTAGTAACCGAGGTATGAGCTCGACGCGAGCGCGTCCATCCTGCTGATTTCGAGCAACTCATCGAAACCGTCTTCCGAGAGCATCCGCCTGAGCGTCGAGGTGCGCATCCGGGGCGCCATGGTGAGCCGCAAATGATTCTTCACCAGGTACGCGACGCGCTCCTGGACCGCGCGCGAACGCTTCAGCCGCGCGAGAATTTCGATCGCCGTCTCCGCGCCCTGCTCGGTGTGGCCGTAGTAAGTGACCTTGCCGTCGTGCTCGGCGCGGGTGCGCGGTTTCGCGATGTCGTGGAACAGTATTCCGAATGCGAGAGTTTCGCCGCATCCCGCATTGAGCATCGCGACCGCGATCCGGGTGTGGACATACACGTCCCCCTCGGGATGATAATTCGCGGGCTGCTCGCATCCGATCATCGGGAGAATTTCGGGAAGCACCACCTCGGTCAGTCCCGTCGCTAGCATGATATCCATCCCGCGCGCGGCGCCACCTTCGGTCATCAAGCGCACGATTTCCTCTCCGATCCGCTCGGCGGAAACTTTCGGCACCAGCGGCGCGGCTTGCTTCATCGCGGCCTCAGTCGCGGGTTCGATGGTAAAATTAAGGCGCGCCGCCAAACGCGCGCCGCGCAGAACCCGCAGATGATCTTCTTCGAACCGGTCGCGAGGATTTCCGATCGCACGGATGATTCCGGCGCGCAAATCGCGCATCCCTCCGACCAGATCGATTAGCCGGTCATCGATCGGATCGTAGTACATTCCGCCTATGGTGAAATCGCGGCGCTTCGCGTCTTCCTCGAGAGTGCCGAACCGGATCGAGGAGGGACGGCGGCCGTCGGTGTAAGGCGCGTCGGCACGAAACATCGCGACCTCAAAGGGATCACCGTCGACGATCACCATGATGACGCCGAACTTCGCGCCCACCGCAACCGTATTGTCGAAGATGCGCTGCAAGACTTCGGGACGCGCGTCGGTCGCGATGTCATAATCTTTCGGAACTATTCCCAAGACGCGATCGCGCACGCATCCGCCGTTGTACAACGCGATGAATCCCTCGCCGCGCAAGCGCCGGACGATCGCGAGCGCCTTTTCTTCCTTGGCCGTCATCGTGAGAACATTCTAAGTTTTCATCACGAGCCGACCAAGACGGCCAACACGGTTTCGATCAGGGCTTCAGCGCCTTGATGGTGCGTTGGACCGCGCTCACCCGGTCCTGGTTCACGGGATTGACGAACACGATCACCGTGCCGAGTCCAGGCGCCGCGAGTTCCGCCAGCCGCTCGCGAATGCGGGATTCGGGGCCGACCAGCAGCGCCGCGTCGACAAGGTTGTCGGTCACCGCGGCGATCGCTTTGGCTTCGTCGCGAGCCGCCGCCCTATGCCTTCGATCTCTGTCCGAAATCCCGCGTTTGCAAGCATGTTGCCGTAGAAGCGCAACGCGCCGTATCGCGAGAGCAGTTTGCGCGCGGGTCGGCGCGCGGCTTCGAGGTCATCCGAGACGAACGCAGTAGCGAAAAGCGTTGGCTCGATATCGGCGGCGTTGCGGTTGCCGATTTTGGCGCCCTCGGCCAATTCCTCGAGCGCCTGCTTCACTCGCGCGGGCGGAAAAAAATTGAAGATCACGCCGTCGGCGATTTCGCCCGCCAGCTTCACCATCGGACGCGATACTCCGGCGAGATAGATGGGCAGCTTCGAGGTCACGCCGGGGCCGGTGCGCTTGCCCTCGATAGCGCCACGCAGGGTTTTGACCACCGCGCGCATCTTCGCCATCGGTTCGCCCATCTCGATGCCGAGCATGGTGTTCATTTCGCGATGGCCGGTGCCGAGTCCGAATGAATCTGCCGCCAAGGAACTCCTGCTCCGCCGCCGCTTCATTGGCGAGCAAGGCGGGATGGCGCAGATAGATGTTGGTGATCGCGGTGCCGAGCTTGATGGTTTTGGTGTGTTGCCCGATACCGAGGCAATACGCGAGCGAATCGTTGCCGGCCTCGGTGATAAAGACGCCGGCGAGGCCGTTGTCCTCGATAGTTTTCGCAAGGTCGATGAGGGTCGGCGGCGGAGTATCGGGCATCGCGGCGAAGGCGAGTGCGATCTTTGGCATCGTTGCTTCCTGTTATTCGGATTCTGGAAAAGTTTTACAGCATCACGATTTCGAGTCGGGCTGAACGGCCGCAAAGAAGGTTACGATGCGCTTGTAATTTACCCCGAAGTCGCCGATTCCATCGCGCGATTTCGAGCGCATATCGAGCAAGCTGCCTCCGTCAGTCCCTGGCCGGACCTGGATGACGAAGTCGTCATTGAAATGAAATAAAGATCCCGAGGTCGAGTAGCCTTCGATGGTCTGGCTCGCAGGGTCGGTATTGGTGATGGTCCAGGTCGGCATCTGCTCGGCCGCACGCTGGACCGCTTTGAAGGCGTCGTCGGGCTGCTCCGGCATCTTGAGCGGCGGGAGCGCAGGATAACCCTGTTGCTGCCTTTCCGCATACTTCGCCTTGTCATACTTCATGTCGCCGCCATCTTTCTCGGGCTGCTGCTGCGCATGAGTGAACTCCGGCGGGTTGTCAGTGTCGGTGGTGATATCGTTGATCGAGGGAACTTTCGGGCCCGGTCAACATGACCCATAAGACCGGTACGATAACGAACAATCCCAAAATGGTTCCGACCACGGCGCGCGGCCGGGCCGGCGATCGCATCGGGTTTCGCGTCACAAAGATTCCGATCAACCCGAACAGCAGCGCCACGATTCCCAGGAAAAATCCCAGGATGAAAATCTGAAAGCCGGAGAACGGTGAAGTGTATCGCCAGTGAGCGCCCACCACTCCCGCGGCGACCAGTATCCGGAACAGCCGGCGCGCTATAGAAAAATGCGAGCCATGCAATGATCATAGTTTCCCCGTCATGAGATCGATGAAGCTATACGCGAAGGTCCTGAGTTGTACCGCGCACCATTGCGCGACAGTATCGGCGGCTGGCCGAACTTACTCAAGGACTCTTTTGCGCCACACCGCGGTTGAAGACTAGTTCCGGAGACTGCAACGGAAGCCGCGTCTCCTGAAGTTGAGCACGCTGCACAAGGATATCCCACAAGTGCGACGGCTCCCCGCTGAAGACCATCTCAGCGCTGGCGGGCACGACATACCACGCGCCTTCCATGATCTCGGCGTGCAGCTGATCGCGCAGCCATTGAGCGCGGCCAACAAAAATGCGCAGCTCCGTCGAAGGCGAGGAATCTTTGAGCAGCTGGTTAGACGGCGTCGCGATCGGCGCTGACGTAAATGTCATCCAGACCCGCGCCGCATTCGCGGGCGAGCGACCATTGCGAATCAGAAGTGTGGGTCTCCATCGTTCACCGGGCCGCCGAAATATGCCTTTTCGGACTGGTTTTCAGCGCCGGAACGTCGGGAAAAATTTCTCGAGCAGCGGTGCCAGTCGGCTGGTTGATGATGAGACCGGCGACCAAAGGAAGCTCCACCGACGGCACCATCAAAATAACCGAGTGCTGGAACACTGGATCGCCGAGGTGGGGATTCGCCACCAGAAAAACGTTTCACCTCCGCGCCAGCTTCACGCCGCTCGCTTGGGAACGCCGCCTGCGCTGCGGACAGAAGGATCGGCAGAATCGCCGCCAAGCATCGAGGTTGCGTGCGGCGCGGCAGTCGAAGTGACCGGAACTGACAGCGATCGGATTCGGCACCATCGATACTCCAGCCTTCAGGACGCTGCGAATGCGCGTCAAGAGCGCGGGAGAGCCCATCTGGTGTGCGTGGGCGATCCATGCCCGGCACCCGAATGCTCGGGCAGGCCGCCGATTCGATCGGCTTCGAAAAAAGCGCGCCGGGCACGAGCTGAAACTCGATACCCGGCGCGGAAAACTATCTCCCCGAACCCTGCATTTGGACGATTTGTGGCGAAATGCTTCCGTCATCGGTGAAGGTAAGCGTCGCGGTGTCCGGCGGATTGA
>CAVVEB010000014.1:0-150090 GCA_963747115.1 uncultured delta proteobacterium
GGGACCGCTAGAAAATTAGATTCCGATTTCTTTCTGGTCGGCGCGTCTCGGCTGTTCGAATTGCTCTCCGCAATGTCCGCACTCAAAAGTAACCGTGCCCTTTGCCCGATGCGGTCCTTGCAGCATGTCGTATGGCATATCGGATTCCCAATCGACTTCAGGAGCTTCGTATTCCAGGGGCTTCCCGGTCTTGCCCCATCGAGCCACATGGTACATGACCACGGCGAGTGCGAGTTCATAAATTCTGTCACTCCCACAATGGGAACAGACGAATTTCACGGCGCGTGTTTGTCTAGCCAAAGTACTTGTCATATTGCCTTGATACCCGCGTTAAGACCGCTGCGTATTCGCGAGCCGTCCGCTCTTTGTCCACCCATTCGAACGGGTAGGGTTCAAAATTCGTCGCACGATAGCGAAGTGGCAGAAGTTCGTCGAACTCCGAGCCGACTTCCTGAACGAGTCGCAGTTCCGCCTGCTCGGCAAACTTGATCGGGTGAGGTTCCGAGGAGCTGCCGTCGGTATCGTAGTGGCGATCTTTTTCGAAAGATCGGTAGCGATCCGCCCAATTCACTCCGACTATACCCACGCAGATCGGTCGAACGCCGTTTTTCTTGAATTCCGCGACTTGGCCGAGCAGGTCACGCTTCACGCGATCAAGCTGCTTAATCATCGACTTTGCTACAATCTTCACTTCGACGCCGATTTCAATCGTTGCCACCGGTCCGCGCGCGACCTTGAAACCTGAGTCGTGAACAGCTGCGGTCCCGCGGAACTCTTTCTCCCAGAGTACCGTCCCCACGCCGCGCCTTCACGCCGACGCGCAGATTGCTGACATTGAGGACGACCTCCTCCTTCTGAAGGCGCGACTTGAGAGTTTTGGATTTTCCGAGGTCGAATAAATCTTCAAAAAGCCACTGCGCGATCTTATCGCCGAGGCTGGAGTTGCGGTGCAGATAAGCATGACCTTCGAAAGTCTTTCGAAAAGCTTCAAGAAGCTTGAAGTCCAAGAGTGTGCCCTTCGGCCAAAACTAAAAGCCCTCGCGTGTCGTCTCCGCAGTTCGCGCGCCCACATGGCTCTGCTGGGCTGATGCCTCGCGTAGTCTCTTGTGGGCAATCCGCAGATACTTGGGTTCGATATCAACGCCGATCGAGTTGCGTCCAGAGTTGAATGCGGCGATGCAGGTTGAACCGGTGCCGAGGAACGGATCGAGGACAGTGTCTCCAGCGAAAGAGAACATTCGGATGAGTCTTTCCGCGATTTCGATGGGATAGGGAGCGGGGTGGCCGGCGCGGGTCGAAGCTCCTCTGATGTCCGCCCAAAAAGATCGGAACCACGCTTGCATTTCTTGTTTGCTGAGCATCGAGAGAGCCTTTTGCAGCGTGGTGGGGGACCGATACCCGCCCGATTTGCGGAGAAAAATGATGTGCTCAAGCTCGTTCTTTACTATTGCGCCTGGTTGATATGGCTTGCCGTAAAAGCCCGCGCCATTTCCTTGCGCTTCCATAGCGCCGTTCGAAATTTTGTACCACAGAATTGGCGTCAGACAGTCCAGACCAATCTCCCTGGCACGAACCTGAATGTCTGCCGGTAGCGGCATGATGAAGTGCCGCCCATTTGTCTTACGTGGAACACATACGTCGCCCACGACGCAGCAGATTCTTCCGCCCGGTACCAGGACGCGCGCACACTCTCGCCAACACTTGTCCAGTTCCGCAAGAAACTGCTCGTAGTTTTCCACTTGGCCGAGTTGGCCTTCGGATTCGTGGTACTGCTTGAGCGTCCAGTACGGTGGCGAAGTTACTACTAGATGGATCGAAGCATCGGGAATCCACGAAAGATCTCGTGCATCTCCGAGTTTGAGCCGATGTTTGGTGACATCGAAAGGCTTGGGCCACGCATTTCGGCGAAAGACACGGTTGGCTTTCAGAAGGTCCGAAAGGCCCTCCGCAGTGTTATCCGACTGCGGTAAAAACTGCTCCTGCTCCGTCAACACCGCTTCCACGCTATCAAATGCGACCGCCTCGAACCTTATAACCGAGAGTGTTGGTCTCCGCCAGCTGACCACCCATTCCCGTCGGTTCTTACAATCACTTGGGTGCTACCATCATGGTAACGCAATCTTAGCCAATGCAATCGCTCGGTCGACGGATGTCCAGAGTATAGCGAGGTTCAAAAGCCTGAGCATACTCATCTCCCCGGTTGGTAGTGGGTCAGTTTGATTTTTCTTTCTGATTGGCTTCCCATTCGGTAGTGTCCTAATTTGAGCGGCGATAGTAAATCGTCACTTCCGAAACCTTCGAGTTTCTCGATAACTCGGCGCCGCCCAATGCTGGAGTTCGCAAGTGAGTATGATTGCGATGGTGTATCAGAAGGGCGAGTTCCTCCAAGAGCGCCGCGATTCCTTTCTTGTCGCATTCGATCTCGATTGCGTTCTTGGATTCGATAAAACGAAAGCTGAGCATTGCCTGAGCGTCCCCCAGAAATTCTGATTCGGTTAGGCGAATTATTAGAGCGAATTTCAAACTAGGACACTACCCCCCGGTTATGATTTCGTTCTGCTAGTGCCGGCGTTCATCGACAATGTGAATCCGCCGTATCTCGCGCGCAAAAATGATCTCGGAATCGATATCGACGCGGACTATCGGGCGATGCTCGACCACATCTGCAAGGCATATACAGCCAGATGGCATCTGTGATTGAACGACGCATCGAGTATGAACTTGAAATCACGTCTCTGATTTCGGCGAATCGCTGCGCGGAGGTTTTGAAGGAAACATTTGCGAAACCCAAACTGGGTTTCGCGCTTCCTGTGTGAATCGGACGGGAAGTCTGAAACCTCGATGAGGTTTCAGGTTCTGGGTCTTCGCGCGCGGCTCGTCCACCTGCTCGATCACCTGAAACGGCAGGACGATATTGCACACCTCATTAGTCTCGCTGCTCCAAACCAGTTTGACTTCGCGCTTGTCCTCGAACAGCAGAAAACGAAGCTTTTCCGGCGGTTTGTCGGCCTCGATATGACCGTTAACTTCCTGTTGCTCTTGTTCGCTCAACTTCGGCATAGACCGTCTTTTGTTCTCGATGTCCTAACGCTACTCAAGCCGACTCCTGTTTCTTCTTGGTTGTCCTGAATGGCGCGAAGCCGCTGAGGCGGAACGCGAGTGGAGTCGAAGCGAGACAAGATGACATCCCGCGCAGGCGAACGGATGGCGGAGGGGCGCGGGCGAGGAGGCTCGCGGCCCGGATCCACGTCGGTGCGCATCGGTATGCCGAAATGCGCGCATCAGGTCAGTTTTTGCGCTCCAGCGACTACATCGGGGGCGCTCCGAGCAACATCCGAGCAACACTTTTGCAACATTTTTTGAGCCCGTTTTGGGCTCATTCGCGAAGCCGCTGAGGCGGAACGCGAGTGGAGTCGAAGCGAAACTAGATGACGCGAAATCCAATGTTCGCGTCTGCTCATCGTGATGCGGTACGATCGATCCTTCCGCGTGTATGAGTCGGACGATTTGAATTTTGAGCCGATAAAAATTGAGGCGCAGGCCGAGCAGGCGGTGATCGTTCCCGGCGCCGGATTTCAATGTCTCAGCTACCGAATCGGTTCGCTCGACATAGTTGCTGGTCCGAAAGATCCGGTCGTCGAATGGCAACAGCATCCGTTTCAGACCGGCATTCCGATTTTGTTTCCATGGCCGGGCAGAATCGCGGACGGAAAGTTTTCATATCGCGGCCGCGAGCTTCAGTTACCGATCAACGACCCGCATCACAATTGCGCGATCCACGGACTTACCTACAACCGATCATTCGCGGTCACCAAACGCGGTCCCTACTACGTCGGTGGGGTTCTCGATTCACGCACTGACGGGGATCTCTCGCGCGTCTGGCCGTTCCCATTTTTGCTGGAACTCGATTACGAAATCGGCGACGGACTGCGGCTGCGCGCGGCGGTGACAAATGTCGGCGATGGTCCAATGCCGTTTGGCCTCGGCGCCCATCCTTACTTTCACGCGCCGCTCGATCCCGGCGGAACGCGCGGCGCGATGCAGATTCAGGGAAACGTCGAGCGTCGGTGGCAGACTACCGATGACAGATTGCTGCCAACCGGCAAGCTGGAAAATCTTGCCGGCAAGTTTGAGCTGCGTCAGCCGGTGACGCTGGCATCGAATACCTACGACGATCCGTTTACGTTGGACCGCGGACGAGGATTGTGCGCGGCCCGATTGATCGATCCCAAACTGAAAATGGCGCTCGAGCTTCGCGCCGCGCCCGCGTTTCGTGAACTTGTCATCTACGCCCCGCCGGGACGCGAGGTGGTCGCGCTGGAGCCTTACACCTGCGCCCCCGACGCATTCAATCTTGCGGAGAAAGGTATTGATGCCGGGATGCTCGAACTGCAAGCCGGCGTGCGGTTTGAGGCGTCATTCGAGATTCGGCTCGTTGCGCTTTGACCCTACGGCCGCTGGGCTTGCGAGAATAGGGGGAACCGGATCGCCATCTCCGGCAACGCCGCATTTGCTAAGGCTGCGAAAGCCGTGATAATCGAAAATGACTGCGGAGGCAGCGATGATTCACAACATTAAGAAGATCCTCGCCCCAATCGATTTTTCCGAGCACTCGATGAAGGCGCTGCAAGCCGCATGGGAACTTGTCCGCGATACCGACGCGCAGGAACTGCATCTGCTCCACGTCATAACTCCGCATCATCTGCTCGGGGTCGAGGCCATGCCCGCCGGGGGCCGCGAAATCGCGCGTGAAGCGGCGATGATCGAGCAAGCGGAAGAGGAACTGAATCGCATAAAGAAGGCCGACCTCGAGAACTCGAAGAAGGTGAGTACCGCGGCGATCGTCGGCTCGCCCGCGATAAAGATCGCGGATTACGCGCGGGAAAATGGCATCGATCTAATCCTGATCTCGACCCAGGGACGTACCGATAGTAACTCCATTCTGATCGGAGGCACCACCGAAAAAGTGGTAAGACTGGCCACCTGCGCGGTATTGGTAGTGCGGCGCTGATCGCCTATACGAAAGAAGGAGTCTGCGATGATGCTAGAGCAACAAAAAGAAAAGGCGCGCCGGTTTCTCGCAAGTCTGGAGCGTGCCGACGCGAAGGAACTTAGTGATCTAATCAGCGACAACTTCGAATTCGAGATGATGGGCCGGCTGCCGGGAATTTCTCCGGTTCGAGGCAAAGAGGGATTCCTGAAGTTGATGCCGGCTACGATGAAGACAATGTTTCCCAACGGCCTCAACCTGAAGATCCATACCGTGATCGCCGAGGGTCCTCACGTCGCGATTCAAGCGGAGTCCGATACCACCGCCGGCAACGGAAAGAAGTACGCGAACAGGTATCACTTCTACTTCAGATTCGACGGCGACAAGATCGGGCAGGTTCGCGAATACAACGACGTCAATCACGTCCGCGAAGTATTCATGAGCTGAGGTTGACTACTAGATTATTCGCAAAGCCGCCGGAAAAATCCGCGCGGCTTTTTTTCCGCGCAAAATAAACTCAGGCCGGGCAGATTGCTCCGCCCGGCCCAAAGCCGACCGGGAAAAGGGGGGCAAACCCCGGCCAGCGTCCGTATTGTACTTAACTTTAGGCTGCTTGCAATGGCTTACGGTCTCGAAATGAAACAGCGAGAAGAGAAAGGTGCTAAGCAGATTTAAGACACCTTTTTTTAACTCCTATGAGTTGCCATCGAAGATGCGGCTACAGAGTTTTTCAAAAAGTTCTTATGTCCCCCCGGCAATCGCAGGAAGAAAATAGACCTCGCTCTTATCGCCGATCGGTTCGAGGACGCCGTTGATCCCAACCTCGCCGTCGATCGAAACCGCCACCGATGCTTTGAGCTCTCCATCTTCGAGCAGCTGATCGCTGAACCCCGGAAATTGCCGCTCGAGGTCCGCGATAGCTTCGCGCAGGTTTTTACCCGAAACCGTGACGCGCTCGCGTCCGCCGCTAAGTTTTCGCAGCAACGATGGAATCACCGCGGTAGCCATAAGCCTCAGCAACGTTGAGCGAAACGACTGCTCGTATCCGAATCGGTTCCGGCGCCCGGCGATCGATTCAGTCAGCAGCAGCCGTCGCTTGAAAGTCCTGACGGTCGCGTTCGAGGATCGCCTTCAGCAGCCGCGGCGGTGACATCGGCAGCTCGGTCATTCGCACACCGGTCGCGCGATAAATCGCGTTCGCAACCGCGGCCGGCGGCGGTACGATCGATACCTCACCGACGCCGCGCACCCCCAGCGGATGATTGGGATTGGCGATCTCGACGATCTTCGTATCGATCATCGGTAAGTCGAGGCAAGTTGGCATCCGGTAGTCGAGCAGCCCGATGTTCCGCAGAATACCTTTCGCGTCGTAGAAATATTCTTCGTTGAGCGCCCATCCCAGCCCCTGCGCGGTACCACCCTGCATCTGGCCTTCGACATAGCTGGGATGAATCGCCTTGCCGGCGTCCTGCGCGACGGTGCATCGCAGGATTTGTACTTTGCCGGTATCCGGATCGACTTCCACATCGACGCAAGTGGCCGCGAAGGCGGGGCCAACGCCGATTCCGCCGGTGCTGACCGTCGCGCGTCCCGTGATCGGGCCGCCGGTGCGCGCCTGGCGCTTGCAGACTTCCTTGATGGTCATCGGCTTCACGCCGTTGCCCTTGGCGGTTAGCTTTCCGTCGATAAAGTCCACCTCGTCCGGCTTCTTCTCCCACATTTTTGCCGCGCGCTCTCTTAGTTGCCGCAGCGCGTCGTGCGCGGCCTGATAGACTGCCATACCGGTTGCGTAAGTGACGCGGCTTCCGCCGGTCACGTCGGTATGGCCTACGGAATCGGTATCCGCCACCGTCGCACGCACGTCGGCCATCTCCATGCCGAGCACCTCGGCAGTGATCATCGCCATCGAGGCGCGCGATCCGCCGATATCGGGGGAGCCTGTGATGACGCTGGCGGTACCGTCGGTCTGGATGTTCACGGTCGCCGATGACTGCATGCCGGCATTGAACCAGAATCCCGCGGCGACGCCGCGGCCACGATTTTTCCCGCTCAGCGGACTCTTGTAGTGCGGGCTGTTCTTAATCGCCTCGACCGTCTCGACGAATCCGATACGCTTGTATGGCGGCCCCACGACCTGCGCGCTGCCTTCCCTGCTCGCATTCAGGATGCGGAAATCGATCGGATCGATATTGCACTTTTCCGCGAGTTCGTCGATCACGGTTTCCGAAGCGAAGGCCGCGTTGGTCGCACCCGGCGCGCGATACGCCGCGGTCTTGGGCCGGTTCACGACTACGTCGTACCCGTCGATATGGAAATTTTCGATGGAGTAGGGCGCGAGAATCGTCAACGCTCCCGCTCCCACCGGCGAGCCGGGAAAAGCGCCGGCCTCGTACGCCATCCAGACTTCGGCGCCGACGATTTTGCCGTCGCGAGTGCATCCCATTTTGATTCTTATTCTGGAGCCGGAAGTCGGTCCGCTCGCTCGCAACACTTCTCCGCGAGTCATCACGAGCTTCACCGGCTTGCCGGTCTTCTTCGATAGCAGCAGCGAAAGCGGTTCCAGATAGATGGTGGTCTTGCCGCCGAAGCCGCCGCCGATCTCGGCAGGCACGACTTTAATCTTGCTCACTGAAACCCCGAGCACCTGCGCGCTCATCGAGCGCACGTCGAAGGAACCCTGAGTCGAGCAGTAGATGGTTGCCTGGCCGTCGGAGTTGTAGATACCGACCGCATTGTGCGGCTCGATATACCCTTGATGCACCATCGCGGTGTTAAACTCGCGTTCGACGACGAAGTCCGCCGATTTGAGTCCCGCGACGACGTCGCCCCGCTTGAACTGCAAGTGGTTTGCGATGTTGGTCGGGTGGTCGCCTTCTTCCTTGTTGCGAAGACCAGGCAGCAGGATCGCGGCCCCGGGCTTCATCGCGGCATCCACGGTCATCACCGGCTCTAGCACTTCATACTCGACCTCGATCAGCCGCAGCGCTTCCTCCGCGATATGGATATTGGTCGCCGCGACTGCCGCGATGGCGTGCCCATCATACAAAACTTTTTCATGAGCCAGGATGTTCATCGAAAGATAGCGAGGATTCATCGCTGCCTCGCCGACCTGCTCGGTTTTATCCTCGGCCTCGGGCAAATCCGCCGAGGTGACGATAGCCTTCACCCCCGGCATCTTGAGCGCCTTGTCGAAATTGATCGACTTGACGATCGCGTGCGCGTGTGGACTGCGCAGCACCTTGCCGAACAGCATACCCGGGAAGGCATAATCTGCACCGTACTTGGCGCGTCCGGTTACTTTGTCGACGCCATCGGGACGGATCGGGCGCGTTCCGATGACTTTGAAATGTCCGTTAGTAGATTCTGCCATGTCAGTCTCCCAATGCGGGAAAGCTCCGGTGCTTTTGTGATTCCAATGACGTGATAAGTGTTCGCTCAGGCGCCAGATTGCATAGCCTTGGCGGCATCAAGCACCGCATGCACGATCTTGTCATAGCCTGTGCATCGGCACAGATTGCCGGCCAGCGCGTAGCGTATCTGCGCCTCGGTTGGATTCGGATTACGATCGAGCAGCGCCTTGGCCGACATCAGAAACCCCGGGGTGCAGATTCCGCATTGCAAACCCGCGTCTTCCAGGAATTTCTGCTGCAGCGGATGCAGGGTCATTCCGTTTGCGAGACCTTCGACCGTCGTGATCTTCTTCCCGTTCGCCTCAACCCCGAGCATCAGGCACGAGCATACCGCGCGTCCGTCGATGATCACACTGCATGCGCCGCAGTCGCCGGTAAGACATCCTTCCTTGCTGCCGGTGAGTTCGAGCACGTCGCGCAGGACTTCGAGAAGGCTTTGCCGCGGTTCGCACAGAAAGTCGACGGCTTCGCCGTTGACGGTGCTTTCGACGCGAATCTTCTTCAAGGTTTTGTCAATCGCGACTTTTCCGTTCTGAGCCATTGCGATGAAATCCTACCTATGGTTCCGAGCGCGATCGGTGGCGATCTGGACGGTGCGCCGGGTCAGGACGCCGACGACGTGACGGCGGAATTCCGCGGTACCGCGCATGTCGTCGATGGGCGAGGCGGCCGCGATCGCGAGTTGTGCGGCAGCCTCGATCGCCGCGCTATCGAGCTTCTTTCCGATTAGCGATTGACTCGCCTTCACGGCGAAAATCGGGGTGGGGCCAACCGCGCCAAGCGCGATGCGCGCCGCCTTCACCACGTCGCCGTCTAAGGTAAGCGAGGCACCGACCCCAACCACCGCGATATCCATTTCGTTGCGCGGGATGAAGCGCAGGTACGCGTCGGATGAATGCGGCTTCGGAACGGGAATCAGGAACTCGACTAAAATTTCGCCGGGTTTCAGCACCGTACGTCCGGGGGAGATCACAAAATCCTCGACTGGGACCTCCCGGATGGTGCGCCCGCCCGCGATTCGCGCTTTCGCGCCGAGTGCGATCAACGCCGGCGTGGTGTCCGCGGCTGGCGATCCATTGCAAAGATTTCCGCCGATCGAGGCGCGGTTCTGAATCTGCAGCGACCCGATAAGGTGCGCCGCCTCGGTCAGCCCCGGGTAACGCTTGCGCATGATCTCGTTGTCGTAAACCTCGATGCAGGCGACGGCGGCGCCGAGCCGCAGGCCCTTCTTCGCGTCAAACTTGATCTGGCAAAGTTCCTTGATCTGCTTGAGGTCGACAATGTACTCCGAGCGCCGGACTCCCGCCCGTAACTGGATCAGGAGATCGGTCCCACCGCATAAAGGGCGAGCTTTTTCGCCGTGCCGTCTAAGGATAGTCACTGCCTGCGCGACGGTGGCCGGAGCAGCATAACTAATTTCGTGCAACGGAGAAGATCCTCCTGTTAAAAGCCTTACGCGTATAAGGGGTCATACCTTGATAGCCTATTCCGGTGAGGCTCGAAAAGCCCAAAGCGCGATGGAATCGTCGGTCAATCGCGCTTACGCGGACGCACTTCAACTCGACTATTCCTTGAAGCCGATGCGGCTTGCGACCAGCGCGCCCACGTGTGCGAGGACCGGCGCATGCGATCCCATCGTAGCGAAGCGAGGATCGGTGGTCTGTCCGCGAACGTAGCGGACATAGATCTGCTCGACTACGGTCGCATTCTTCCAATGCGCCCACGCCCAGTAGAAATCGAAGTGGCGCATATCGCGGCCGGTGCGTTTGGCGTATCGATCGATCATCTCGCGACGGCTGAGAAAGCCGGGCATCAGCGTATGCGCTCCGCCCTGTGAGGTCTCGAGCAGCTCGCCGGGATCGGTTTTTTCCCGCCAGTATCCCATCGCGATTCCGAGATCGATCAGAGGGTCTCCGATGGTCGACATCTCCCAGTCGAAAAGCCCGACGATGTGCCCGGGATCGTCGAAATCGAGCATCATGTTGTGGAGATAGTAGTCGTTATGTATGAGCGCCGGCGGCTGCGCTGGCGGCATGTGCTCGAGGAACCAGGCGCCGAGCTTGTTCATCAGCGGGACCTCACGGGTCTTGGCGTGTTCCCATCGATCCATCCATCCGACGATTTGACGCCGGAGAAATCCGTCAGGCTTGCCCAGATCGCCGAGGTTGACCGCCGCATAGTCGACGGTGTGCAGATCGGCGAGAGTATCGATGAAGCCTTCCGAAATTTTGCGGAAAGTTTCGGGTCTCGTCCCCAGCTCGGGAGGTAGCGGCTGCCGGGACCGAATCAAGATTCCCTTGCGCCGCTCCATTACGAAGAACGGCGCGCCAAGGATCGATGGGTCATCGCAAAACAACATCGCGCGTGGCGCGGGCTTGAATACCTGCCATAGCCGCGACAACACCTTGAACTCGCGCGCCATGTCATGACCGCCTTTCGGCAATGGTCCGTGAGGCGGACGCCGGACCACCCATTCGGTGTCGCCGAGGCGAACCAGATAGGTGAGATTCGAATGCCCACCCTTGAACTGCAGGACCTCCATCCGCTGATCGGCGCCGGGAACCTTGTCGCGCAGATAGGAGTGCAGCTTGCTGTGGTCGAACTCTTCTTCTTCCCGGACCGCTCCGAACTCAGGGGTAATTTCAATGCTCTCCGGCATACCTGAATTAAGTAGTATTGGGAGCCGAGAAATACCATCCGCAAAACGCCTATTGAACTACACTTCGTGGTCCTTCGCGGCCATAATGGGAGTTAGCGCAGCCTCGTAATATGGAGGGGATCGAAGCAATGTCCGACCTTGAAACTTTTCGAAAAGAGACGCGAGCGTGGTTGGAGGCGAACTGTCCACCTGAAATGCGCCGTCCGGTGGAGAGCGAGAAAGATACCTGCTGGGGCGGTCGCCGGTGGGTTTTTAAATCGGAGGCGCAACGCATCTGGATGCAACGGATGGCCGAAAAGGGCTGGACCGTGCCGGAATGGCCGCGCGAGTACGGCGGCGGAGGTCTCTCCCGTGACGAAGCGAAAATTCTGCGCCGCGAAATGAGCGCACTCGGATGCCGGTCGCCGCTGGAAAGCTTCGGCATCTGGATGCTCGGCCCTGCGCTGCTGAAATACGGTTCCGAGGCGCAAAAGCGCGAGCACCTGCCGAAGATCGCGCGCGGCGAAATCCGATGGTGTCAGGGCTATTCCGAACCCGGCTCGGGATCGGATTTAGCTTCGCTGCAGACCCGTGCGGAGATCAAAGGCGATCAGTTCATCGTTAACGGATCGAAAATCTGGACCTCATATGCCGACGAGGCGGACTGGATTTTCTGCCTGGTTCGTACCGATCCGAGCGCGCCGAAGCACGAAGGCATCAGCTTCATCCTCTTCGATATGGAAAGTCCGGGCGTTTCGACCAAACCGATCACGCTGATCTCGGGCGCGTCGCCCTTTTGTCAGACGTTCTTTGACGACGTAGTCGTGCCTCGAGAAAACCTCGTCGGCACCATGAACAAGGGGTGGGAAATCGCCAAATACCTGTTGACCCATGAACGCGACATGATCGGCGGCATGGGCCGCACCGGTGACAGCCGCTCACTCGGCCAGATCGCGAGCGAGAGCGTCGGCCTCGAGAACGGCGTGTTGTCGGACACCATATTGCGCGGACAGATCGCGTCATACGAGATCGACGCCCTGGCTTTCAGGCTGACGATGGAGCGAGCCGGGGACATGGCCAAAATCGGCAGGGCACATCCCGCGATATCCTCGCTGCTGAAATATTACGGCACCGAATTGAACAAACGCCGGCTTGAATTGACGATGTCGGCGGGTGGATCGGACGCGCTGGAATGGGAAGGCGAGCGCTCGCGCGAAGGATTCACCGCGCGCGCGTGGCTGCGCTCGAAGGGCAACTCGATCGAAGGCGGCACCAGCGAGGTCCAACTCAACATCGTGGCGAAACGCATACTCGGCTTGCCGGGAGCGTAGCGGACCGAATCCCGCAACCTAAGGAAACTAATTCCATCTGAATCTGCGCAAACGGATTTAATTGACACCATGGCTCTAGTTCTCAACGACGAACAAAATATGCTGCGCGATCACGCGCGCGGCTTCCTCAGCAAGAACGCTCCCATCGCACATTTCCGTCAGCTTCGCGATAGCCACGACCCGATCGGATTCTCGCGGCCGCTGTGGAAGGAGTTCGTTGACCTGGGATGGGCCGGTATCCTGGTTCCGCAGGAATACGGCGGTCTCGGTTTGGGCCATGTTGAGGTGGGTGTGGTGATGGAGGAACTGGGGCGCACGCTCACACCGTCTCCATTTCTGTCGACCGCGGTTCTCGCGGCGAGCGCGATCGCGCGGGTCGGCAGCGAGAAACAAAAGCGCGAATGTCTTCCCCGAATCGCCAGCGGCGATTTGATCGCAACGTTGGCGGTGGATGAAGCCGCGAAGCATCGCCCCGAAAAAATCGCTCTGACCGCGGTCCGCGCCGGCGCCGGCTTCACTCTCAATGGAAAGAAGACCTTCGTCCTCGATGGACATGTTGCCGATGTTCTGATCGTGGCGGCGCGGACCTCCGGCGAGCAGGGTGAAAATAAAGGTCTGACGTTGTTCGTGGTCGACGCAAAGGCGAAAGGAATTCGCGCCGAGCTGACAGCGATGGTCGATTCGCACAATTCGGCCCGGCTTACCTTCGAGAACGTAAGCGTTGGCCCGGATGCGATCCTTGGCCAACTCGACGCGGGATGGAGAGCGCTGGAGGGAACGCTGAACGTCGGACGCGCGGCAATCGCAGCCGAGCTGGTAGGCGCGAGCGAGGAAGCCTTCAGCCGAACGGTGATCTATCTTCGTGAGCGCAAACAATTTGGCAAGCTAATCGGCGAGTTCCAGGCGCTCCAGCATCGTGCGGCGGATCTTTACTGCGAGTTGGAGGTGACCCGCTCGGCCGTCCTGAAAGCGCTGCAGACATTGGACGAGTCTTTCGATACCGCGAGCGTGATCGTTTCCGTCGCCAAGGCGCGGACCGGCGTCAGCGCCACCCTCGCGGTGCAGGAGGCGGTTCAGATGCACGGCGGCATCGGAGTGACTGACGAATTCGATATCGGATTGTTTATGAAGCGAGTGCGCGTCGGCAACGAGTTATTCGGCGACGCGAACTTCCACGCGGATCGGTTGGCGCGGCTCAGCAAGTATTGACTGCTAGCGGTTGGGACGGAGTTCGGTGGCGGCGCGATGGCGCGCTCGCGCGACCATCAAGTCGTGATGCTTGGTCTCGAATTCCTTTTCGTACATGCTCAAGTCAGCGATCTGGTCCTCGAGTTCCCGTACCAATCGTTCGATGCCGGTGGCATCGATCGTGGCCGGCTCTTCGGCGCTGTCGGCGAGGACTGTCATTTTGCCGTCTTTCACTTCGGCGAGCCCGCCCGACACCACGTAGTAGCGCATTGCGCCGTCCGGTAGCTTGACCTCGATTACTCCGGGCACCAGCGAGGTGATGAAGTTGATGTGATTGGGCAGCACGCCGAATTGCCCGATCGGACTCCATGCCGTGACTTCCTCGGCGTCGCCCCGGTAGGCGATGCCGGTGGGAGTCACCAACTCTAGCGGAAGAGTTTCGGTCATTAGCGAGCTTCGCCGCGAGCGAGGCGCTCGGCTTTCTCGCGCGCATCCTGGATGTTGCCGACGAGGTAGAACGCCTGCTCCGGCATGTCATCGCATTTGCCGTCGAGGATTTCCTTGAACCCCGCGACCGTTTCCTTGCGCGGCACGTACTTACCAGGAAGGTTGGTGAACACCTCGGCGACGAAGAACGCCTGACTCAGGAAACGCTCGATGCGGCGGGCACGCGAAACGGCCAGTTTGTCCTCGACCGAGAGTTCATCCATCCCGAGGATCGCGATGATGTCCTGCAGATCCTTGTAGCGCTGGAGCGTCGCCTGCACTCCGCGCGCGACGTCATAGTGTTCCTGGCCGACGATCTGCGGATCGAGAATTCGCGAGGTCGAGGCGAGCGGATCCACCGCCGGATAGATTCCCTTCTCGTAGACTTTACGATCCAGCGCCGTGGTAGCGTCGAGATGGGTGTAGGTGGTCGCGACTGCGGGGTCGGTGTAGTCGTCAGCGGGCACGAAGATCGCCTGCACCGACGTGATCGCGCCCTTCTTGGTTGACGTGATGCGCTCCTGCAATCCGCCAGTGTCGGTGCCCAGGGTCGGCTGATAACCGACGGCGCTCGGGAGACGTCCGAGCAGCGCGGACACCTCCGAGTTGGCCTGCACGAAGCGGAAAATGTTGTCGATGAAGAGCAACACATCCTTACCTTCTTCATCGCGGAAGTACTCGGCGACCGTGACTCCGGTCAAGGCGACGCGCGCGCGAGCCCCGGGCGGCTCATTCATCTGGCCATAGACCAGCGCAGTCTTCGCGAGCACGCCTGATTCCGCGAGTTCGCGATACATATCGTTGCCCTCGCGCGAGCGCTCGCCGACGCCGGCGAAAACCGACACACCACCATGTTGCTTGGCGATGTTGTTGATCAGCTCCTGAATGGTGACGGTCTTGCCCACGCCAGCGCCGCCGAAAAGTCCAATCTTGCCGCCGCGCACATACGGGCATATGAGATCGATGACCTTGATCCCGGTCTCGAGAATTTCCAATTCCGAGGTTTGATCTTCGAAGGAAGGCGCGTCGCGATGAATCGGCATCGTGTGCAGACCCACAATCGGGCCTTTTCCATCGATCGCCTGTCCGATCACATTCATCAACCTACCCAAAGTCTGGGGACCTACCGGTACCGCGATCGCTTTTCCCGTATCGCGCACCGTCATCCCGCGCACCAGCCCGTCGGTGGTATCCATCGCGATACATCGCACGGTGTTCTCACCAAGGTGCGCCGCGACCTCCATCACGAGGTTCCATTGCTCCTGGCTAATTGAAGGATTCGAGACGTGCAGAGCGTTGAGAATCGGCGGCAATGAGCCGTTGCGAAATTCGACGTCAACGACGTTTCCAAGGACCTGATTAATGTTTCCGGTTGCTTGCTCTGCCATAGAAATAGACTGCCGCGGTTTTCCCTCGGCGAAAAGTGTCTCCTAAGATGCTTATCCCTTCAATGCTTCGGCGCCGCCAACTATATCCATCAACTCACGCGTGATCATGCCTTGACGCGCGCGATTCATTTCCAGAGTCAACGACTGGATCATCTCGTTTGCGTTGTTGGTCGCGTTATCCATCGAAGTCATTTGCGCGCCGAAGAAACTCGCCTCGGCCTCGGCCAGCGCATGCAAGACCGCCGCCTCGATATAAGTTCTGATGACCAGCGGAATCAACTCGGCGCGGCTCGGCTCGACCAGGTACTCCGTCGATCCAGCAGTGGCATCGCTGCCCGTCGTTTGACCTTCGCCGCCTTGAGATCCCGCAATCGGGAGAAGTTTCTCGTATGTGGGCACCTGGGAAATCGCGGAGCGAAAATGGCTGTACACGATTCCGATCTCGCGCGCCCGCCCGGTCTGATACGCATCGAGCATTCGATGCGCAATGTCGCGCGCGAGCGCGACGTTCACCAGCCGCGGATTATTTATCGACTCGCCGATCAACGGCGCGGAGGTGCGCTTGAAATGCTCGAGTCCTTTGCGCCCAACCACAAAGAATTGCGGATCTAGATCGCCGCTACGAAACTTGGCGGCTCGTTGCTCGGCAAATTTGAGGAGGTTGGAATTGTAGCCGCCACATAGTCCGCGGTCCGACGATATCACCACGACGAATGCCGCGTTGGTAGCACCTTCGGCCGGGCCCAGTGTGGCACGCTGCGCACCGAGCACGGAATCGGCAACCCGAGTGAGCGCCTCGCTGTAAGGCAGCGAATTTTGCAGCGCTTCCTGCGCGCGGCGCAGACGCGAGGCCGCCACCAGCTTCATCGCGCGCGTGATCTGCTGGGTGGATTTTACCGACGAGATCCGGCGCCGGATTGCCTTAAGAGTGGGCATTGCTCAGGGATGACTTTCTCAACAACCTGCTAGACGGCGCTCTTGCCGTCCTGACCTCGATGCTCCGCAACGAACTGCTGCTTGTATTCGTCGAGCGCCCTGGTCAACCGGGTGCGAAGATCGTCGCTGATCTGCTTCTGGTCCTTGATCTCGGCGAGCAAGCTCGAATACTTGGCATCGAAGAATGCGTAGAGGCCTTTCTCAAAGGGCCGAATCTGTGCAATCTCGAGGTCATCCAGATATCCCCCGCTCGCCGCCAGCATCATGAGCGCTTCCTTCTCCATCGGAAGCGGATCGTACTGATTCTGCTTCAGCATCTCGGTAAAACGCGCGCCGCGATGGAGCATCCGCTGCGTGACCGCGTCGAGGTCCGAGCCAAACTGAGCGAAGGCGGCCATCTCGCGATACTGTGCGAGGTCCGCCTTGAGACTGCCGGCGACCTGCTTGATGGCTTTCACCGCGGCCGAGAATCCGACGCGCGATACCGAGAGTCCTACGCTAACGGCGGGACGGACGTTGGAGTTGAAGAGATCACTATCGAGGACGAGCTGGCCATCGGTGATCGAAATCACGTTGGTCGGAATGTATGCGGAAACGTCGCCCGCCAAAGTCTCGATGATCGGCAGCGCGGTGAGCGAGCCGCCGCCCTCTTCATCGCTCATCTTCGCGGCGCGCTCCAGAAGGCGCGAATGCAGGTAGAAAACATCGCCCGGATACGCCTCGCGGCCTGGAGGCCGACGCAGCAGCAGCGACATTTGGCGGTAGGCTTGGGCATGTTTCGAGAGATCATCGTAAACCAGCAGCGCATGCTTCCCGATGTCGCGGAAGTGCTCGCCGATGGTAACGCCGCTGTAAGGTGCAATGAACTGCAACGGCGCCGATTCCGACGCGGTCGCGGAAACCACGGTGGTATATTCCATCGCGCCGTGCTTGTTCAGCGTCTCAACCAACTGCGCGACGGTCGAACGTTTCTGACCGATCGCGACGTAGATGCACTGCACACCCAATCCGCGCTGATTGATGATGGTGTCGGTCGCGATCGCGGTCTTGCCGGTCTGGCGATCGCCGATGATCAGCTCGCGCTGTCCACGGCCAATCTGGAACATCAAATCGATGGTCTTGATGCCGGTCTGGAGCGGTTCCTTAACCGGTTGACGCTTCATGATGCCGGGTGCCTTGATCTCGATGCGGCGGGTCTCGCTGCTCTTGATCGGACCCTTGCCATCGATCGGCTGACCGAGCGCATTGACGACGCGGCCGAGCATCGCATCGCCGACCGGCACTTCCGCGATTTTGCCGGTGCGCTTGACCTCGTCACCCTCGCCGACCGATTCGGGATCGCCAAACAGAACTGCGCCGACGTTGTCTTCTTCGAGGTTGAGGATCATGCCCATGACCGAATGCGGAAACTCGAGCAGCTCGCTCATCGCGGCGTTCTGCAGTCCGTAAATGCGTGCGATGCCATCACCGCATGAGAGCACGCGACCGGTCTCGCGCACCGCGATACTGCCCTCGAAGCCCTTGATTTCGTTTTTGAGGATTTCGCTGATTTCTGAGGGTCGAATGTCCGCCATTTATTCTCCAGGTCGCTCCCGCCAACTGCTCATCCCGCCAGCCGATGCTGCGCCTCCAGGAGGCGCGTCGCGAGGCTGCCGTCATAGATCTTGCCGCCCAACTCTGCCATCACCCCGCCGACCAGCGTTGGGTCAACCTTGATGGTTGGAATAATTTTTTTACCAGCTATAGCCTCAAGTCCCGAAACGACGCGCTGTACAGTAACATCGTCGGGCGCAATCGCGAAGGTCAAGGTCGCACGCTCGCGGCCAAGCTGCCGATCGAGCTGATCCTGATAGGATTGCGACACCGCGCCGATAGCGTCGATCCGACCGTGACGCGCCAGCACTACCGCGAAGGACCGCAGCGGGAAACTGAGATCGAGGCGCTCGGCGATTTTCTGCATCGCCTGTTCGCGAGCCTCTTGGGGAAGTTCCGGCGATGCCAGCCTCGGCATCAGCTCGGGCGACTCGACCATCTTCGCCAGCTTTTCCAGCTCCGCGCCCCACTTCTCCGCCTGCTCACGCGGCGCGACCTCGAGCAAGGCGCGCGCGTAGCGTTTGGCTACTCTGAAGCTTTTCATTGCGCGGCCTCGTGGCGAATTTTGTCCATGAAGGTGTCGATGAGGCGCGATTGATCCGAGGCCGCGAAACTTTTCGCGATTAGATCGCGCGCGAGGTTCGCGGCAGTGGCTGCGAGACGCTCACGAACCGCGCGCTGAGCGGCATCCACAATCGCGGCGCCGGTGAGTTCGGTGTCGCGCCGGATCCGCTCGGCGGCGGTTCGCGCCCCCTCGCGAATCCGGTTCACCTGGAATCCGGTTTCGGAATCCATTTCGGATCTGAGATGAGCGAGTTCCTGGTCGAGTTGCGCCATCCGAGCGGCGGCGCGGTTCGCATAATCCTGCGCTTCCTGGAAAGCTGAGGTCAGGCGGTCGAGTTGCGAGCGGATGCTGGTCGCGCGATCGCGGAAAAACGTGCGCGCCATTGGACCCGCGAAGTAGACGAGGATTGCCACGAACAACGTGAAGTTGATCGCGAAGAACATCAGTCCGAGCCAGGTACCCTCGGGCTCGGGCGCGCCCGCCTCAGTCGCAAATGCGATCGAGGGCGCGGCAGTGACCGCAGCGATCACTGCGATCAATGATCTGGATTTCAAGCCAACTTGAAACACCGCCGTCACGCTATCCTTTTAGCGGCCGTCCGAGCACCCGCTCGGCAAGCTCGGCCGCAAGACTTTTTCCCATATCCTCGAGCTGGCGCTGCGCCGCCGCGAGCTCATCTTCTATATGCGCGCGAGCACGCTCGAGGGTGGCACGCGCGTCGGCCTTCGCACTCTCAAGCAGCTTTGCCGCCTCGGTCTCGGCCTGACGCCGCTGCGCATCGCGACTCGCGATTGCCTCGCGGCGTACCGTGGCAAGGCGCTGCTCGCGTTCTTCCTCAGCCGCCATGGCCTGCTTGACGAGCTGCTCGGCGCGCTCACTCAAGTCCTTGAATCTGTGTTCCCGTGTGGCAAGCAGATTCAGAAAGGGGCGGAAAAATATCCGGCTGAATATAAACCAAAAAACCAGGAAGGAAACAATCAGCAGGGCGAAGGTTCCCCAGTTCGGTGGGATGTGCATTTTACGGCGTCTCCCCGCGAGGGGTTCGAAGCATCCTATAGTGAGATTGCAGAAAGGTGAAGCGCCGGAGCGGACTCCAGGTCAGGCAGGCTTTTGCCCCGCGGCCTGAGCCAGGCGTTCCTCCTTCGGAAAGACCGTGATCTTGCGGTCGTCGTTAGTTTCCTGCTGCATCGCGCAATGTCCTTCGAACAGCGCGCCTTCATGGATCACCAGCGCGGGAGAGGTGATATTGCCGAGCACCTTTGCTGAGGGACGGATCTCGATCCGCTGCCCAGCGATGATGTCGCCACTCACCTTGCCCGCAACGATGACCGAGGCCGCCCTGATCTGCGCGGCTACGACGGCGGTCTCGCCGATGGTGAGGCTGTCCTTGGCGACGATTTCACCGTCGACATGGCCGTCGATCCTGGCTGGCGCATCGAAAAACAGTTTGCCACTGATTTTCGATCCGCTGTCGAGGTACGCGCGCGCGTCGGTCGGCGCCATCGCGGCCGGACGGCTGGCGCCATTGGTAGTCGATTTGGGGTCAGCCAGCGGCGAAGGCGCTATCGATGCGGGCTGAACTTGCGGGGTCGATACCGGATGCAGCCTGTGGTTCTTTTCCGGGTCCTTTGAATTAAACAGCGACATACTAATTGCCTCCCGAAAAATACCGCGAGAAGACCGCTGCGCGGCGCTGCTCCAAAAAAAACATCGACAGCAATAGGCTAATAACTGATGGCTGGCGTGTAGTCAAATTTTCGCGGTCCCTCTTCCGTTATCAATTATATTGTGGCTACTTTCGCACCCAGCGAAGCAAGAGGTTGACCTATCGCGAACTCGCGCTGAGACGCCGGGTCGCCGCAAAAAGAATCCGAAGGAGCATTGTCATGAAAGAAATTCCCGCCAGCCATGGCGACCTCATGAGTGACAAAACCAAGGCTTTCGCCTCGGTTGCGACCGTCATGAAAGACGGTTCGCCGCAAGTCACGCCGGTTTGGTTCGATATGGCCGGACCCAGGATTCGGATCAATACTGCCACCGGCCGCGTCAAGGCCAGAACCTTGCAAGAGGGGCGCAAGGTCGCGCTGGCGATAATGGACCCGGCCAATCCCTACCGATACATCCAGATTCGCGGAAAGGTGAGCAAAGTTACCCAAGCCGGCGCCGATGCGCACATCGATCTGTTGGCGCGCAAGTATATGGGCACGGATTATCCGTTTCGGCGGCCTGACGAATCGCGTGTGCTGATCGAGATCGAACCCGAGTCGACGCAGACGATGGGCTGAGATCACATCAGCTTGCGCGCTTGCGTATCGGCAATCACGGTCGACCCGCAAGTCGACCCGCAATCGGGACATACGTACTCGTACTTGTCGCCCTCAGGCAGGATTAAGAGCAGCTTTTTGCGGACCCTGACCGCACGTCGGCATTTGGGACAGGCGAGCAGGGTCGCTTCCATGCTCTCGAAGGCTGGTCGTCGTTGCGATGGCATCGCTTTACTTCATGTATAGGATAGTCAGTCGCGAATTGCGCGAGCAAGCCGGCGTAGCCTAAGATCTCCGGACCCACGTGGATACCCAACCGCATCGTGTCGCGAGGCCGCGAGTCTATCTCGAGACCTACGGCTGCCAGATGAATGTGGCCGACTCGGAGCTGGTCGTCGCGGTGCTGCGGCGCGCCGGCTATGCGAATGTTGATAGTCCCGCCGACGCCGACGTCATCCTGCTCAACACCTGCGCCATCCGCGAGCATGCCGAGGAGCGCGTGCTCGGCCGGCTGAGCGATCTCGCGCGCCTGAAATCGCGACGCCCCGAAGTCAAGCTCGGGCTGCTCGGATGCATGGCGCAACACAATCGCGCGGCACTGGTCGAAAAGGCGCCGTACCTCGATCTGGTCGCGGGGCCTGACGCATATCGGCGGCTTCCGGAGATGCTGGGGAGCGCGAGCTTCGATCCTCAGATCGATGTGCGACTGGATCGCGCGGAGACCTACGCCGATATTCCCGCCGCCCATGCTGAGGGTGTGCGCGCTTACGTCACCGCGATGCGCGGATGCGACAAGTTCTGCGCGTTCTGCGTCGTGCCGTATGTGCGCGGCCGCGAGCGCAGCGTTGCGCCGCGGGATCTGCTGCGCGAGATTCGCGACCTCGCCGATGATGGTGTGCGCGAGGTGATGCTGCTCGGGCAGACGGTGAATGCGTATCGCTTCGATGATGTGGACTTCGGTGCGCTGTTGCGCATGATTGCACACATCGACGGCATCGAGCGGATTCGCTTCACCTCACCGCATCCCAGCGACATGAGCGATTCAGTGATCGAAGCTATGGCGACTGAAGCAAAAGTTCAGCCCTACGTGCATCTGCCGCTACAGTCCGGTTCGGATCGCGTACTCGCCGCGATGGAGCGCGGGTACACCGTCGATGAATATCTGCGATTGGTCGCGAAGTTGCGCCGGGCGATCCCGGAACTCGCGCTATCGACCGACATCATCGTCGGCTTCCACGGCGAGGAGGAATCGGACTTTTGCGCCACCCTCGAGGTGATGCGCGCGGTCAGCTACGACGGCGCCTACAGCTTCAAGTATTCGCTTCGCGATCACACGCGCGCGTTCAAACTCGGTGACAGCGTTTCCGAGGACGAGAAGCAGCGCCGCCTGAACGAAGTGATCGCGCGGCAAGAAGAGACCTCGCTCGAGCGCAACCGCGCGCTCATCGGGCAAGTCTTCCCGGTCCTGGTCGAGGGTCCAGCGCGCCGCGGCGAAGGGATGCTGGCGGGCAAGACGCCGCAATACAAAACCGCGGCATTTCCTGGTGCCCCGGGAGTCGACGCCGGTGACATCGTGAATGCGCGCGTCGAATCCGCCACCGGCCACTCGCTCACCTGCTCCCGCGCCTGAACGCGGGGTTTCCAACTAGCGCACGTAGATCGGGTTCGAGTAGATCCATGGGTGGCCGGCGCGATCGGCTTCGACGCGATACGCACCCGGTGAACTCGGTGCGAATTCCAAAGTTGAACCATTCTGTGCCGACGCGACTGCGCCGCCGTTGCTAAGGATCGCGACTTTATCGGCCGGAGCGGGTAGCTCGACCTTGAGCTTCAATCCCCCGGTCATCGGAACTTCGTCACCCATCATAATTTTTCGATCTCCTGCTTGCGCGAAGAACGCGAACTTCGGCACGTAGCCGAGGAAATCGAAACTGACATACGAGTGTCCATGCTTGAGCGCATCGACGATCGGATCGATTTGGCGCTCGGACGCGATCAGATGCGTGGTGTAAACCTCGAACAGTTGCTCGAAAGTTCCGACCCGGGTGCCCATCACGGGCATATTCGGCGCCGCTCCGAGCCCGGCGACTATCGCAATCCGCGCGCCCGAAGTCATGCGATCGTAGGCCGCAAGATCGGCGTTCGGGCGGCTATCGAGACTGGCGAACAAGCGATCCGCGCCGAAGAAAATCGAACGCAAATAAAGTTCCGACGGACTCTGCGCTTCGATAACGCGGTCGATGTTGTAGATCTCGACCGCGTCCGCCAGCGCGTATTGGCTGGGTGAACTGAAGCCCGAGAGATTCGCCGCGAGCGCGATCGCGTGCTGATCGTGAATCTGACCAATGAGGTCGCCGGATTCATCGATAGGATGCTGTAGGTTTAAGGCGCGAATCTCGCCGCCGCCGACTTTGAACGACGCGCCTGGAATGAACAGGACGTCGCTGGTGAAGCCGCCGATTCCGAAGTCGCTGGAATTCCGCCCCGCATCGTCGCCCAGAAATATGAAATCGATTTGTGCGTTGCGCGCGAGCTCCGCCAGCCCGACCTGATCGAGGCCAGACGCTTTCATCTTGCATCCGATCACGCCGCGATAGTCGCGCAGCTCCGGGAATTCCAGTGCCGGTGAGACTTCGCGAGTGTTGGGCAGATCGGTGCTCGGCAGCGACCCGCCGCATCCGCTCGCGATATTGATCGCGAAAATGCAAATCGCCGCCGCCACGAACGAGAGTCGGCGCCGTCCTCGCGCTGGTCGCATGGACGATCCCTATGCTTCCAGCGGCTGGTGCTGCGTGGCGAGATAACGCTTGATCGCGAGGTCGAGGAATTTCTCTTCGGTATCGATGCCGATGAAGCGGCGGCCATGTTTGGTCGCCGCGACCGCGGTGGTGCCGCTTCCGACAAAAGGATCGACGACCAAATCGCCCGGGTCGCTGGAGGCCTGAATTATTCGCTCCAGCAACGCGAGCGGTTTCTGTGTGGGATGCGTGCCGAATTCTTTTTCCGCGGCGACGGGCGGGGTGAATCGCCAGACCGATTTCATTTGCCGATCCCCGGCCTCGGCCCGCATCAGTTGGTAATTGAATTTGTGTTTGCTCTTGAAATCGCGCGCGGCCCACAAAATTGTTTCGGTCGAATGAGTGAAGTAGCGGCAGCTCAGGTTCGGCGGCGGATTCGGTTTTTCCCAGGTGATTTCGTTGAGCAACTTGAAGCCGAGTTCCTGCATCGCGAAGCCGACCGAGTAGATGACGTGGCGTGTGCCGGATACCCAAATCGCACCGTCGGGCTGCAGCGCGCGTCCGCACGCCTGCAACCAATACCGATTGAAGTCGTGCATCAGTTGGACCGACTGCAAGCGGTCCCATCCGCCCTTGTTGACCGAAACCATCCGGCCCGACTGACAGGTAACGCCGTCATTGGAAAGGAAGTAGGGCGGATCGGCGAAAATCAAATCGACCGACGATTGGACGCCGATCTTCGCGAGCAGATCGATCGAGTCGCCACAATACAAAATGAAGTCGCGCTGATCGGAAACGAAATAGGGGGCCGGTTTTCCCCCGGCGGAGACCGGGTCGTCTTCCCGCTTCCACACGGCCGCGTTTCGGGTGCGCATTCCCGTTCCCTTCCTCACCAGCCCTCCTCGAAACCGATATCCAATTGCGCCGCGAGCTCTAGCTATTGGGGCCCGCGACCTGATCGATCACGTTGGAGAGCTCGGGAATTCGATACCGTTCACCCGAGTATGCCTTATACATCAGGATCAGCCAGAAGACCGCGAAGCCCAGATTCACCAGGCCCTCGATAACGTTCAGCAAGCCGCCGAGCTGATGGGGCAGGACCGCGATGAAGACGCCAAAAACGATATTGACGGCGAACCACACGATCGAAAACCCGATCGACTGGCGCGCGTGAAAGCGAACGAATTCGTCCTGATTGTAAGGCTCGAGATACAAAAAAATGATCCCGGTAACGAAGCCTAATAGATATGTCAGAGCGGCAATCGGTTGCGATGGACCCTTGGCGCCGTTCATGACTTTTCCTCCCCGACTCGAAGTCAAAAACTATCTGTAGTCGAAGCTTAGCTGTCCGGGCAATGCCGTTGCCAGACTGCATCCACAGCCATTCGGCGAGAGCGGGATGTCGGGGAGCCTACTTCTTCGCAGCGCTGTCGCCCACCGCCTCGATGCGATCGAGGGCCGCATCGATCGCGCGCGCGGTGGCGACCGTCTCGAGCTGGGCGTGAATGCGACTGGCGAGTTGCTTGCGGAACACCGGTTTGGCGAGGAAATCGCTTACTCCCAGGCGCATCCCCTCGGCACGCGCGTCGATGTCATCGCGGGCGGTAATCATTATCACCGGTATCTCTACCGTGGCCGGACTATTCTTGAGCGCGCGCACGACTTCGAAACCGTCCATGTCCGGCATCATCAGATCGAGCAGGATCACGTCAATCTGCTGTCCCGTTGCCATCAACTTGAGGCATTCGGCGCCCGAAGGCGCTTCGACGGTGACGAATCCTTCGCGCTGGAGGTAGCGTGCGAGGATGGTCAGCGTGTCGCGATCGTCGTCCACCACCATGATGCGGGCGGGATGCTCGCAGGAGCCGATATCGTCCATATTTCTCTCCTGGGTTTCCGGCTCGCGGATGTTAAGCTGCCGAGATCACCCCGCATCGTCTGAGCTTGGCGGCAAAGGTCGTGCGCTTGAGTCCGAGCAATTTCGCCGCCGCCTGCTTGTTCCCCGCAGTTTGTTTCAAAGCCTCATTGATCAGCTTCCCTTCCAGCTCATGAACCATCGCGTTGAGGTCCAGACCGGTCGCGGTGAGCTTTTCCGGAAGCTGCGCTTCCACCATCCGGTTCGGCGAGATCAGATTGGCGGGCAGAATTGGAGTGTCGATCACATCGTCACCGCATAAGATCAAAAGCCGCTCCAGCATGTGCTCCAGCTCGCGCACATTACCCGGCCAATCGTAGGACCACAGATGCACCATCGCTTCGCGCGAGATCGTGATGTTGCGGCCCGGCATCCGCTCGCGCGCCTTCTGGAGAAAATGCTCGATCAGAATTGGAATGTCGGAGCGGCGTTCCCGCAGCGGCGCAAGGAACATCGGGATGACCTGCAAGCGGTAGAACAAATCCTCCCGAAAGGAACCCTTCTTCACCGCCGCGCCCAAATCACCGTTGCTGGCCGCGATCAGCCGCGCGTCGACTTTGAAGCCGCGATCCGATCCGACCGGCCGCACGATTCCGTCTTCTAGCACCCGCAGCAACTTTGCCTGCAGGCTCGACGGCATCTCGCCAATCTCATCGAGGAAGAGCGTCCCCGAATTCGCCATCGCGAAAAGTCCCTGTCGATGGCCCGAAGCGCCGGTGAAAGCGCCGCGCTCGTGGCCGAACATTTCCGATTCGAGCAGGTCGTGCGGGATCGCCGCGCAGTTCACCGGCACAAAGGTTTGTCCGCGCCGCGGAGATAGGGTGTGGATTGCGCGCGCGACGACTTCCTTGCCGGTGCCACTTTCGCCCGTGATCAGCACGGTCGCATCGGTTCCCGCCACGCGTTCGATTAGCTTGCGCAGCTTTACGATGGTGGGATGCTGCCCGATGAGGGCGTGTTCCAGACTGTAGGCGGATTCGGCCTCGACGAGTTTGGCTTCTGACGGCAAGCTTGGCGGATTCCTTCTGCGCGGCGGTTAGAGGATGTGGTGGTTGATTCTTTCACGAGCTAACAACCTGTCACAAGATGGCGGCCACAGGTAAACAAATTGTAGGGCGAGGCTGTGGCGTGATTAGCGCATCGATCTTGCCCGTGAGGGATCAAGGACCAAAATGGCGAAAATGCAAAAGCTGCGGAAAAAACTTCGCGAAAGGTGTCAGCTCACTGGATGGCGATAGATCGCGGTCTGCCCCGGACCTTCCGCGACCGAAATCTCGATGACCTCGGCTGCGCCGGCGGCGCCGCGCGAATTCAGCTCGGCGACCAACTCGCCCCAGATGTAGCGCGCGATTTCCTCCGCGGAGCTATGCACGATCGGCAGCATCGCGACGTCGGCCGCCGGCAGCACGAACTCATCCGACTCGTATCGGATGCGCACGTGACGCGCGTCGCTCCGATCGATCTTCAGGCAATCGCTGTTGGCGGGAACAATCGTGCGCTCATCGATACGGTCCACGATCGCCTTCATGATCGCCTTAATTAGCCCGAAATCAATGACATATCCGGTCGCCGCCAGCTTGCCCTCGACGCGCACGCCGACCTGATAATTGTGCCCGTGCAGCGGCTCGCGAAATCCCGGATACGCGATAAAATGCGCCGCCGAAAATTTCAGATTCTCCTTCGCGACGTGGATCGCGAACTCGGATTTCACTTTATCTTCGATACTCACGGCCCACACTCGCGGGGCGAATGGACGACGAATCGACGCCGATTTTGTGCCCCTTCCGCGCCCTCATTATGTTGCAAAAGTGTTGCTCGGATGTTGCTCAGAGTAGTCCCCGCAGCGTCTCCAGGTCACGTTTTACCTCGATCATGTCGTCTCCCGGTTCGGTTTCGAGACACATCGGTAGCCCGAAGAAGCGCGCGTCGTGCAGCAGGCGCCGAAACGCGTCGGTCCCGATATGTCCCTTGCCGATATGCTCGTGGCGATCGATTCGCGAGTTGAACGGCTTGAGCGAATCGTTCAGATGGAACGCGACGATCTTCTCGACGCCGATATATTTGTCGAGCTCGTCAAAAGTATTCTGATAACCTTCCGGTTTGGAAATATCGTAGCCCGACGCGAACGCGTGCTCGGTGTCGAAGCACAATCGCAATCGATCATTTTCCTTGACCGCGTCGAAGATTTGGCCCATCTGCGGAAACGAGCATCCAAGATTGCTGCCCTGGCCGGCGGTGATTTCGAGCGCGACCTTGACCGTGAAGCCCGCGCACGCCTGATGCGCCTCGTCGATCGATTTCGCGATGGTCTTTATTCCCGTCGCCTCACCCGAACCGACGTGCGAGCCCGGATGCGCGACCAGCCACGGCACGCCGAGCGCTTCGCATCGCTCCAACTCGTCGATAAAACCCGCGATGGATTTTTTCCGCAACGCGTCATCGGGAGCGCCGAGATTTACCAGATAGGAATCGTGCGCGATCACGCATCCGATCGCGCTCGCCTTCAGATTGGTTTTGAACGCGGCGATCTCCTCCGCACTGTACGGCTTGGATTTCCATTGCCGCGACGACTTGGTGAAAATCTGGATGCAATCGCATCCGATCGACGTACCGCGTCCGATCGCCTCGGCGACGCCGCCGGCGATCGACATATGCGCGCCGAGCAGTGGCCGTCCAAGCGAAGTATCACGCGTCATGGCTGGGCCGATCTTACACGATGCGCCGCCGAAACCGCGAGCGCGGCGGAGGCCGCGCACAGGAGTGGGCGGCGGAGACCCGGAAACTGAAACCTCACGAGGTTTCAGACTTCCCGTTTGTCTTACACAGGAAGCGCGAAACCCAGTCTGGGTTTCGCAAAATTTGTTTCTTTTCCGTCTGCCGCACTTTCTTATGTTGTCATCCAGAAGCAAGCGCAGCGCCGCTGAAGGATCTCGGTGGAGAATACCGTATCGGGTGTTGCTTCCAGCATACGAGTGCGCGAGCGGAGGGACCGCAGCATCGCTAACGGTGCGGGTCGATGGCGCGACCTGGTTCGATGACTCAACGAGATCCTTCGCGTGCGCCGTAGGCTTCGCTCTGGATGACAAAAGAGGACGCGCGCTCGGGTACGTCGTGGTATGCGATCACGCGCGCGCAGGGGCGTCCCTCACCATCGCGGCACGGCGGTTGCACGCAGCCATCGCAACCGCCGCGCCGCGGTTGCTTGTCCGCGGCCGCCGGTTCAACGCAGGAGCGTTGAGAAAATCAAGTGTTTGAAACGCTCGAGGGGAATCGCGTTGCGTTCGGTCTTCGATTGAAGGATGGCGCCCTGAAATGACGCGATCAGGAAGCCCGCGAGCTCATCGCATTCGGTCTTGCGCGGCACCTCGCCATTCTTCACCGCGGCTTTCAAGCAATACGCGACTGCCTGGCGCATCTCCTCGTATATTTCAACCAGCCGCTTCCTGATCACTTCGCTGTGCTCGCTCGCTTCGGCGCTGAAGTTTCCGATGAGACATCCGTTTCGCCAACCGATCTTATTAAGATACTTGCTCTGGGCATCGAAGTAGGCGCGCAGGCGCTTGAGCGGCGGAAGCGAGTCGTTGCGAAGGGTCCTTTGGATCGTGGCGCTGACGTCATTGAAATATAGATCCAGCACCTCAAGACAGAAGGCTTCTTTGGAAACGAAGTGATTGGTGAACGACCCCTGGGGCACTCCCGCAGCCTGGACGATGTCTCGCACACTAGCGCCGTCGAACCCACGTTCCTGCACGACGCGGAGGCCCTCAGTCAGTAATTTTTCGCGGTTCGACGGCTTGCTCACGAATGCAATCTGTACGTTCGTATTACAAAGGACAAGAGCGTTGTACCTCCAGCAGAAAGAATGCGCGACGCTTAGGTGACCGCTCCGGGATCAGTTGGATGATCCTGCTACGTCCAGCAGAATCTTCCCGCCGCGTAGCGCATGCGCGACGGCTTCCTTGATGGACGAAAGGCCGTAGGTTGCCGTCACTGGAATACGCACCCGGCCCGCCGCGATCATCTCGGCCGCTTGTGCTATCGGCGACGCACTTTTGGCCGCAGACTCCGGATGGCCCAGCCAAAAGCCCCGCATCGTGATGGGCTTGAAGATAACGTCGAGCGGGCTGATCGACATCGGAGCCTGGCTCATGGCCGCGAAGCTCACGAGCGTGCCGTGGGGCGAGAGCGTCGATGCGAGCACGCCCGTCGCCGGGCCGCTGACACCGTCGAGCGCGAGGCGGAGCTCAGCCTGACCGAGCGCCGCTTTGATCTCTTTCGATACATCGGGAGAATCGACGACGACGACGTCTCCGCCAATCGCCTTAAGCTCGGGCACGAGCTCTGGCCGCCGGACGATGTTGACGGTTTTTAAGCCGCGCGTTTTCGCGAACGCGATCACCCACCGGCCGACAGACGAATTCGCGGAGTTCTGCACCACCCACTCGCCCGGCTTCAGGTTGACGTACTCGCTGAGCAGCAGTGCCGCGGTCGGAGGATTGATAGCCAGCATCGATAACTGCTGCGGATCGGCGTCGGCGGGCAAAGCGAAAAGACCTTTCGCGGAAATAACCATTCGCTCTCTCCAGGTGAAGCTGGAAAGCGGCGCGACGACGCCGTCGCCGACCTTGACGTTTTCCACCCCCGCTCCTACTGCGAGAACCCGGCCGACGCCTTCACCGCCGATCACGGTTGGAAGTGCGGGGCGAATTCCATAGATGCCCCGTGCGAGCAGGAGGTCGCTCGGGTTGACCGGCGAAAACTCAACCCCGATAAGGACCTGATTCGGGCCGGGAGCCTCGGGCTCCGGAATGTCGACATACTTAAGGCCCTCGACCGGGTTGCCATAAGCTATGAGCTGAACAGCGCGCATATTGATATCTCCTTGGGTAGGGCGTTGTTGACCTACAACCTTAGCCACGATTTCTACTCAGGAAAGGTCGTGCCGAACATCGGCAACCCGCTTTGCGATTCTTCCCTGGTTGCTTCGTCTTGCAGGACGTCCCAGTGCTCGGTGAGTACACCGTCGGCGATGCGGACGATATCGGCGGCGATCCAGTTGCGCGGCAGTCCACGGCCCGAAAAGCGGCCGTGGACGATCACATATTCCTTATCCGCGAGGATCACGCCGTGTTCGTATCGCAACGTGGGCGGTGCGCTCTTGACCAGATTGAAGAGACCCTCACGTCCCGGCGGGATGTGAGCACTGTGCTGAATATAGTTGGGCGACCAAAATCGCTCAGCGGCTTGGTAGTCCCGCTGGTTGAAAAGCGTATCGAATGCTTCGAGGACAAGAGCCTTGTTCGCTTCTTCAATTGGGTTCATCACTGAATATGCTCGAGTTCCATCTGGGCAGATTGCTCTGCAATCGGCGCTTCCTCCGCAGATCGTTGGCTTAGCCAGCCAGCATTCCACCATCTACCGGCACCGACGCACCGGTCATGTATGAGGCGTCTGCGGAGGCTACAAAGACGATCACATGAGCGATCTCCTCCGGTGTTGCGGGACGTTTGAATGGCACGGTCGAGACGAGGGCCGCCTTATTTTCATCCGTATTGGTGAAGCGGGTGAGCATACCCGTATCCGTAGCGCCCGGAGCCACTACGTTTACGCGAACACCGGTCCCCGCAACTTCCAGTGCGGCGGACTTGGTCATTCCTTCCACCGCATGTTTACTCGCCACGTAAAGAGATGCTCCTGGAGCGCCGATGCTTCCATAGGCCGATGAAACATTGACTATGCTCCCACTGCCTTGCGGCAGCATCACGCGCAGCTCATGCTTCATGCTCAGCAGCATGCCGAGGACGTTGGTGTCGAAGGTGGCCGCGTAGCTCTCAGCAGTCAGCTCCGTCACCGGGCCGGGCGTGCCTTCGGTACCGGCGTTATTGACGGCCACATCCAGGCGGCCAAAGCGCGTGACGGTCTTATTGACCAGGTCGCGCACATCGTCCTCATAGCGCACGTCGGAACGCCAGAACTCCGCCTCAACGCCGATCTTGCGGAGTTCAGCGACTAATTTTTGGCCGGCTTCGTCGCGTCGGCCGGAAATAACGATGCGCGCGCCTTTCTGCGCGAAGGCAATCGCAGTGGCACGTCCGATGCCCGTGAGGGCGCCAGTGATCAAAACAACGGGGGTATTCATAATGGACTCCTTGGAGGGCAATCTAAGGCTCAGTTGACTCTGACCGCATAAATATGTACGTCCGTATTATTTCTGTCAAGCGGATCGTGGGCCGGTTCGCGAGAACCGTCCACAGCGACGTTGCGCAGCGCTCGCCGCTGCTGAAGCAAAAGAGATGATCCGGCACGTGAGGGTTTGAAGAAAGACCATTTGCGAAACCCAAACTGGGTTTCGCGCTTCCTGTGTGAATACTGCGGGAAGACCATCGCTGCGCGGAGACCCTTCCGCTCTTGCAATGTCGTTGCGGGCGGTTCGCGAACCGCCCCTACCTCGAGAACCCAGAGAGGAAACTGAAACCTCGATGAGGTTTCAGTTTCTGGATCTTCGCGTCAGGAATTCATGTTCCCCGATTGCCCCATCACACCTTCAACTTTCGGAAGGACACGAAGATCCACCTGTACTCTCACCGAATGGTCCACCCGCACCAGCGGCACATTCTGATTCATCCCGAAAATCCGCCGGTCGAAATACAGATCCGCGGAGATGCGCCCGCCGCCTTTGCCATCGCGATCGAGGGTCAACTGAAAGGTTACCGGTTTGCTGATCCCGAGCAGGGTCAAATCTCCATGCATCTGGAATTGGTTGGGATCGCTCGAACGGATCACTTTGGTCGAACTGAAAGAGATCGTCGGATACTTCTCGACGAAGAAAAATTTCGGCCCTTTCACCATTTTGTCTTTCACGCGGCTTCCGGTGGTCATGCTGGCCGCTACAATCTCCAGGCTCAGATGCGCACTCTCGGGAACGCCCGGAGAGGCGAGGCTCAGGTTGCCGGTCCACGAACTGAATACGCCGTTTACATCTCCGGCCGAGGAGCCGACGAAGAATTGGACCTTGCTGTTGGGGACATCGATGATGAACTCCCGTGCGGGCGTGGTCGGCGTCTGCGCTTGCACCGGAATAGCCGAGTAAAGCAGCAACAGGGTCATCGCGAAGATTAATCTCATGAGGCCAACTCTACATAACGCGCGCGGTTTGAAGAAAAGGAATTTGTGGAGACCTTCGCTATGCTCAGGGCGGTGGCTTGCCGACCCATCGACGCACGGATACTAATTTTGCGTGTACAACCTAGTCTTGATCGCGATCGTGGCGGCCGGGCGGTAAGGTAAACCTGTGCTGAGACCCATAACCAACTGCTCGCTATGAGTCCGATTGAAATCGGGTCGATCATCTTCGCCCTGCTCCTGGCAGGCGGGCTGCTTGGCATGGCAATCCGCACCAGGTTGCCTGAACATCATCTGAGCGGCGAGTCGAAAGACGCGATCAAGTTCGGCGCCGGACTCATCGCTACTATGGCGGCCCTCGTTCTGGGGCTGCTGGTCGCCTCAGCGAAAGGTACCTACGATACGCAGCGCAATGAGATCACCGAGATGTCTGCCCGGATGGTCCTGCTCGATCGCATTCTCGCTCATTACGGCCCGGAATCCGCCGCGCACGCGATCTCCTTCGGCGCTCAGTCGCCGCCACCATCGAGCGGATTTGGCCGCAGGATCGATCTGAACACGCTCAATTGGAACCGGTGGCCTCGGCCAAGACCGAAGCGGATTACGATGCGATCCAGACGCTGGAACCCAAAACCGAGGCGCAGCGGACCCTGCAGAGCCAGGCCGAGAATATCGCGATCGAAATCGGAAGCAGACGCTGGCTGATGTTCGAGCAGACCGGCAACTCGATTTCCACGTTCGTCCTGGTGGTGTTGGTCTTCTGGCTAACGATTATCTTCCTGAGCTTCGGACTTTTCGCGCCTGGCAACCCGACCGTTATCGTCACGATGCTGCTTTGCGCGCTGTCGGTCTCGGCGCACTCTTCCTGATTCTGGAGCTGAACCATCCGTTCGAGGGGCTGGTTCAGATTTCGAGCCAGCCGATGCGCAATGCCCTCGCGCATCTCGGACGATAGACTGGCGCCCGCACAGCACGCGAGGATTTAAAGAAAACCATCTGCGAAACCCAAACTGGGTTTCGCGCTTCCTGGGTCAATAAAACGGGAAGACCATCGCTTCGCGGAGACCCTTCGCTGCGCTCAGGGCGACTGGCAGGCTGAAGCAGCCTGCTCCCTCACTCTTGTCTCTCCCCAGCAGCCTGGGAGAGAAGGTGCAGGACCGCAGCCGGACTCAAGACCCGTAAGGGGAGGTCGCAGTCGGTCTGAAACCTCGATGAGGTTTCAGTGGCTGGAGTCTTCACTCGGATGCGTCGCGGTATGCGATCACCGCGCCCGCGATGCGCGCCGGCCCTCAGCATCACGTCACGGCGGTTGCACGCAGCCATCGCAACCGCCGCGCCGCGACCGCCTCTCCCCGCAGGGCGAGGGCTTTTAGCGTGCGGCTTGGCTACTGCGTTATCCAGCCACTCAAGCTCAGCGAGGTCGCGTTGGTAGTGTGGTTGGCCGAGCCCGTGACGGTCCCCGGGAACCCGCCCATCCTCAAACCCGCGCACGAACTTTGGGTTTGCAAACTGATCGGTCTCGATGCGAGCCTGAAGCAGTATTCCAGTATCGAAATTCCGGGTTAGCAGCGCCACCGGAGGACACCATCATGATCGAGATTATCGAAAACTTTCCCGACAACGTAGTGGGAATCCTGGCCAAGGGACGGGTGACCAGAAAGGACTACCTTGAGGGTGTGATACCGGCAATAGAGAAGTCGCTGAAACGAAATGCCAGGCTGCGGCTCTATTACGAACTGGGCTCGGAATTCACTGGAATCGATTTCGGCGCCGAGTGGGAAGACCTCAAAATCGGAATTGAGCATCTTTCACGCTGGGAACGGGCGGCTGTCGTAACCGACGTTGACTGGATCAGGCATGCGGTGGGCGCTTTTCGCTTTCTGATGCCTGGAAGCTGCGGGTGTTCACGACCGCCCAGGCATCCGAGGCCCGTCAATGGATCGTTGCCCCATAGCCTGATGCCGGACCGATTGCGGCGATTTCGGCGATGATCTGTGGATCGCCGAGGGTCCAGTCGTTGACTTCTATTCGTTCCCGTATCCGACGCGGATGGCGATCGCGCGCCTGTCCGATGGCGGCCTCTGGGTCTGGTCGCCAATCCATCTTGACCCGCAATTGAAAGATGAAGTGGAAGCGCTGGGCACGCCGGCGCATCTTGCCTCGCCCAACAAGATCCATCACCTGTTTTTGGGCGAGTGGAAAGCGGCTTATCCGGGCGCGAAGCTATGGGGCCTGCCGGCTGTCGCGCGCAAACGCCGCGACCTCAAGTTCGGCGGCGAGCTCGGCGACCTGCCGCCCGGGGAGTGGGAGCGGGAAATCGATCAGGCGGTTTTTCGCGGGAGCCTGCTTATGGATGAGGTGGTATTTTTCCATCGACCCTCGCGGACCGCGCTCTTCGCCGATCTGATCGAGAATTTCTCGCTGGAGTTTTTGCGCGACACGCCTGGCTGGCGCGGTTGGAGAACCACGATCGCGCGCCTGTGGCAAATCACGGAGCCGTGCGGGATGGCGCCCTTGGAATTGCGTCTGAGCTTCGTTCGGCGGCGGATCGCGCGGCAAGCACTGAGCAAGACGCTCGCCTGGGATCCTGACGGCGTGGTTATGGCCCATGGCACCTGCGCCGCGACCAATGGCCGCGCGTTCATCCAGCGCTCCTTCCGCTGGCTTGCCTGACCGATGGCGCGCGGGCGGCGGCTTGCCGACCCATCGATGCACAGATACTAATTTTCCGTGCACAAGCTGGTCCTTATCGCGATCGCGGCCGTGGCTCTCGCCGGATGCGCGAAGATCGCGATGGCGCCGCAGGTCACGCTGTCGGAGGTCGAGCCTTCGGGGCGGCCCGCGCTCCCGCCCGACTGCAAGATGCCGGTGCTGCGCAGCCGTCCCCTGACCGCTTATCGCGAGGTGGCAATTATCGAGGGTTTGGGAAATGTTTTCGTCAGTGAGAGCGACGTGCTGCCGGCGGTGGTCGCGAAGGCCTGCGAGACCGGCGCGGATGCGATCGTGATCAACGAAAGCCGCTCCCAAACCAGCGAGAACATGACCGGCTACTACATCAACGCCATCGCGATCATCTATAAGAAGGAACCGGGCGGCGCGCAGACCAGCCGGTAGAAATCCGTGACCAGGCGACCAATAAAAACCATCGGACTCGTGGTCAAGCCCGACCGGCCCGAGGCTCTCGCGATCGCGAAAACCCTGACGCGATGGCTGCGCGGGCTGGGCAAGGAGACGCTAGCCGAGCCGTGGGTGTCCGACTCGATCGACGCGGAACCGGTTTCCCGCGACGTGATGGTGCGGCGCGCGGATCTGATCGTGGTGCTGGGCGGCGACGGCACGCTGCTTGGAATCGCGCGAAAAATCGGCCAGCGCGAAACCCCCATTCTCGGCATCAATCTCGGTGGGCTGGGATTTCTGACCGAGGCGACCATCCACGAGGCCAGGAAGGCGCTGGAGCGGGTGCTCGAGGGCGACTACGAGACCGATAGAAGGATCACACTGGAGGCCGACGTGTGCCGCGTCGGCGCGAAAAAACACGTCGAGGTGTTGGAGCATTTCCGCGCGCTCAACGATGTGGTTTTCAACAAGGGGCCGCTGGGCAGGATGATGGAGCTCGAAGTCGTCGCGGCGGGCGAGCCGTTTTGCAGCTACCGTTCCGATGGCCTCATCGTATCGACTCCGACCGGCTCGACCGCATACGCGCTGAGCGCGGGTGGTCCGATTGTTTTTCCGAGTCTGGGAGTAATCGTGCTCGCGCCGATCTGTCCGCATACATTGAGCAACCGGCCGGTGGTGCTGCCCGACTCATTCGAGATCGAAGTGCGGGTGAAAATTTCCGATCGCGATTCGACGCTGACGATCGATGGCCAGGAATCCGCGCAACTGACCGCGGCCGACACGGTGAAAATCCGCCGCGGCCGCTACGCCGTGGTGCTGATTCGATCGATCCATCCCTACTTCGAGATTTGGCGCAACAAGCTGCGCTGGGGCTGAGCGGGCGCGATGCTGGTCGAACTCAGAATCCGCAACTTCGCGATTATCGAGGAAGCGGCGCTGGAGTTCAGCCCCGGCCTCAACGTCCTTTCGGGCGAGACCGGCGCCGGAAAAACTATCATCTTAAGCGCGCTCGGCCTGCTGCTCGGCGGGCGCGCGTCGCCCGATATGATCCGCACCGATGCGAAAGAGGCGGTGGTCGAGTCGCTCTTTGAGTTGGAAGGCGAACTCGCGCTCGAAGGGCTGGAACGCGCCAGCGATCAGCGCGAGTTGGTGATTCGCCGCGTCATCGCGGAAGGCGGGCGCTCGCGCGCCGCGATCGACGGCGAACTGGCGACCGTCCAGAGTCTGTCCCGCGTCGGTCCCGCGTTGGTCCAGGTTTACGGGCAACACGAGGCGCAGTCGCTGCTGCGATCGGAGAGTCACGAAACCATTCTCGATCGCTATGCGGGCGCGGAAAAACTGCTCGATCGATATCGCGAGCTGTATCAGCTCACGCAAAGTCTCAAGGCGCGCCTCGATGATCTGATTCGGCGCGAACGCGAGCGCGCCGACCTGATCGAACTGGCGCGGTTTCGGGTGAGCGAACTCGAAAAGGCCGAGTTGATCCCCGGCGAAGATGAAGACCTGCAAAAGGAACGCGTCGTGCTCGCCAATGCCTCCAAGCTTTCCGCCGCCGCGCATGAATCGGAGGAGATGCTTTACGGTGCGGAGGGCGCCGCGCTCGATATCATCGCCAGGGCTGAGGCGCGCCTCGCCGAAGCCGCCGGCCTCGATGCCGCGCTCGCGGGGCCGCTGGAGACGCTGAAAGCCGCGCGCGCGAATCTCAGCGAAACCGCGCATTCGTTGCGCGCCTATGCCGATCGTATCGAGGCCGATCCTGATCGCCTCGAACAAATCGACAGCCGCATCCAGGAACTCGCGCGCCTCAAACGCAAATACGGCGGCTCGCTGGAAGCGGTGATCGGCACGCTGGAGAAATCGCGCGCCGAGATGGCGGAACTGGAAAACGTCGAGACCTCCAGGCTGCAAGCCGAAGCGGAACTCGAACGCGCGCTCGGTGATCTCCTCGCCGCGGCGAAGAAACTCAGCGCCGAACGAAAACGCGGCGGCGTCGAGTTGAAACGCAAGATGGAAGCGGAACTGAAAACGCTAGGTATGCGCAGCCCGGTCTTCGAGGCGCGCCTCGGCGCGCTCGCGGCGAGCGATGCGGTGCTCCAGCGCGACGGCGTCGCGATGGGGCCGGGCGGCATCGACACGGTGGAGTTTTATCTATCGCCCAATCTCGGACAGCCGCCGATGGCGCTTTCGAGAATCGCGTCGGGCGGAGAGCTGTCGCGCGTGATGCTCGCGCTCAAGCGGCTGGAAGCGCAGCGGCGCGGCGTCGCGACGATGATCTTCGATGAAGTCGACGCCGGCATCGGCGGCGAGATCGCGCAAGTGGTCGGGCGCAAGCTGAAGGAGCTTGCGCGGTACCATCAGATATTGTGCGTGACTCATCTGGCGCAAATCGCGGCGTTCGCCGATCGGCATTTTCAGGTCGAGAAAGAGGAGCGGCGCGGCGCGACTCGCAGCCGTGTGCGTCAGCTTGAAGCGGGAGAGCGGGCGGGTGAGATTGCGAGGATGCTCGGCGGTGCTGAAGTCTCGGACAAGTTCCTGCGCGCGGCGAAGGAGCTCCTCACCCGCGCGCAGTGATCTTCCGTTTCTGAAACCCTCTCCCGTGCCTTGCGGGAGAGGCGGTTACGGCGCGGCGGTTGCGATGGCTGCACGCAACAGGCGTGACGTGACCGTGAGGGCTGGCGGGCGTACCCGCCCGCCGGCAATGAACCACCACGAAGTGTGCGAACGCGACGATCTTTTTTTGTCATCCTGAGGTGAGCTGAGCGATGCCGAAGGATCTCGTGGCTCCACAAAACAAAGTGGCACCATCGATCCGCACCGTGAGCGATGCCGATCCGCGAATCACTCGTACTCGCATGCTGAAGCAACAATCGATGAGAATTCTCCACTGAGATCCTTCAGCTTCGCTGCGCTAACTTCAGGATGACAAGGAAAAAGCTCGGGAGATTCCTGCTACTCCACACCATCGGGTGAGGACGCCGGCCTTTCGCCGGCTCGCTTACGGATGCCGCGACGCGACTCCGGCGACCCCCGCGAGGAACAATGTCGTCAGTAGCCATCCCAGGATGATGTGTACCCAGAGATACCCGCGCAGCCACCATCCGTCCTTGCGTCCGAACAACTTCGCCGCGCCGAGATTTGCACTTGGTGTCCAATCGGTCTTCGAGACCGAGATTGATGACCGGCAGGAAGTTGTCGAGCGAATAAACCACGGCATCGAACTGCGGAAACTCGGGAGGGATGCGGCGCGGTTTCTCAATAAAGAGTTTGTAGGCACCTTCTGTCCGATGGTGCGACAATCCCGTCTGAGTGTCCTCGTCCCAAGAGACACGCCCCCATCACTATGACAGCCGAGCCCCACACGAGCGCGTACCAAGGTCGATAGCCATATGCGATGGTGCCTTTCAGAACCCATCGCCAGAGCCATTGTAGGAGGCCGAGTAGGTAATTCCACGAAAGCCCCGGCTGTTTGGGGTACTCGTATCGGCGGCGAAGGTCTTCCAGCCTGATCAGCACTTCTCTAGCACCGGCATCGTCGCCTCTTTCGCGAAGGACTTTGGCCAATTGCTGATAGGGCTGCGGCCAGAAGCCGTCGGCCTGCCGCGCCAGCCACTCCAGACGCGATTTCGCGTCGACCGGGCCCGCCGCAATCCGTGAGTACTCGAAGCCGTCGAGAACCAATCTTCCCTTCGCAGGCCAACTGATTTGGTCGTCTCCAATTGGGCGGAATGATGCGTGACTCAAATTGAGCCAGATGCCGTTATTCGAATTCGCTCCGGGATCGGACACCTCCCGCCAGAAGAAACCGCCCTTGACGTTCGCTCCTTCTGCATTCAACACGCCACCCGCGGCAAACTCGGGTCCGGTCCAGTCCAAGGCGCCATCGATTTTCGCTCCGACAAGCCGCACCTCTCCGTCCGCCAAGAAGCCAGCATTCAGCGATACGTTGCCACACACCTGAGCGCGGTCGGCGCTTAGCGCCCGACCGCTGGGACTTCGGAAGGTGCCACCACCACAGTATAAATCGCCGCCGATCTCGGCCCCAAGTAGACGTACCTCGCCTTCGGCGCTAAACCCCTCGTTCAGGAACATGCCACCGGTGACCTTGGCGCCGTCCGCACCCAGCGCAACGCCGTCGGGATTTCGGAAAGTGCCGCCTCTACAATTCAAGTCGCCGCCTATTTCGGCCCCTAGCAGGCGTACTGCGCCGTCGGCGCGGAACCCTTCGTTGAGAGATAAGTCTCCGCGGAGAACCAAGCCGTCGCCGCCGATATCGGCGGTCAAGCTGCGGAGAAGGGTGAGATGTACCATTTTTGCGAAGCGTAGATCCGCGGCGCCAGTGAAACGGCAGCTGCCAAAGATCAGCGGAAATTGGACGGTGACAAATGAGAGATCGAGCACACCCGTAATTTGAGCGCCGCGAATACGGATCCCTTTGGCGATCTATCAGAAGGGCAGCCTCGCGGTTGACGCACAGCCACCGGATCAACGCTCCCCGGACATGACGGTCCCTACTCCAAGAATCGGCGAATGCTGGATCCTCATCATGCTCGCCCTTGGGGTCTTTAGGTCCGCAATAGGCGAACGCTCCCGTCGTCACTGCGGAGAGCACCTTCAATTCGGAGTCGGTAAGATTTTGGAATTGATTCTGCGCTAGCTCTTTAAGCCTGGTTTCATCCGGCCGTTCGACCATTGCCGCTGTGCCTCCCCCGCGCGAAACGACAGGTCTTTAATGATGCAGATACGATGGAAGGTCAACCTGAGGAAAGCGCGGCTCAAAACCGTATGTTTACAATTTCCGCCTCGCTCGATTGGCAAGGGAAGGCAAATCGCTTCGCGGAGGTCCCTATCGAAGAGGCTCGCCTCCGCTCGCGTAGGCCACTCGGCAGCCTCCTTCTTTGACTCGCTTCGACTCCCGCTCGCCTTCCACCTTTGCGGCTGCGCGTCTCGCAAAAAGAGGCGAGAGAAGAGCTACTGCGTCCGTCATCCCCAAAAATCCAGATTTGACCAGCTGCAAAATGCTCTGTTAGCATCGCGCGCGCGGGTAGCCGCGCAAAATGCCAATCAGGAAAAACGAACTTCGCGCGGTGATGGGGCACTTCGCCACCGGCGTCACCATCATCACCACCTTCAATCGCGCGGGGCAGATGCACGGGCTGACCGCGAACGCATTCACCTCGCTCTCGCTGGTCCCGCCGCTATGTCTGATCTGTGTCGATAAAAAAGCCGAGAGCTATCCCTCGTTTGAGGAGAGCAAGGTTTTCACGGTCAATATTTTAAAGGATGACCAGGAACTTCTCTCGCGCAAGTTCGCGGTCAGCGGCGGCGAGAAGTTCGCGGGCGTCGCGTACCGCCTCGGCGCCAACCGCGCGGCGATTCTCGACGGCGTCATCGCGTGGCTCGAATGCAGAGTCATCGCGGCGCATGACGGCGGCGATCACACCATCTATGTGGGCGAGATTGAGGAAGCTGAGACCCGCGAGGGCAAGCCGCTGATGTTTTTCCGCGGCGGCTATCGCGAGCTGGGCGACTGATCGCATCACCCTGTGAGCTCTCCCACCCGCAAGCTGCCAGGGATCAGCGTGTTCCTGCCCTCGCATAACGAGGCGCTCAACGTCGAGCGCGTGGTGCGCGGATTTCTCGCCGAACTTCCGCAGGTGGCGAATGACTACGAGGTCATCGTGGTCAACGACGGCAGCGCCGATGACACCGGCGAGATCGCGGGCCGTCTCGCGCGTGAGGACTCGCACGTCAAAGTGGTTAATCACGAAAAAAATCGCGGATACGGCGGCGCGGTGATTTCCGGCATCCGCGCGGCGACGCAACCCTACGTGGTGCTGGCCGACGGCGACGGACAATTCGATCCCAGGGAAGTGGCGAGCCTGGCCGCCTTCGTGCCCGAGTACGATGTAGTCGTCGGCAAACGGATCCAGCGCGCGGACCCGCTGATGCGGCGCATCAACGGCAAGGCGTGGACCCTGCTGGTGCGTGCGGTGCTCGGGATTTCAATTTCGGATATCGACTGCGGCTTCAAACTGTTCAAGCGCGAGCTTCTCGATGGGATGGAACTGCGCGCCAGCGGTGCGATGATCTCGACTGAGTTGATGGCGCGGGTGGCGGGTAAGGGTGCGAAGATCAAGGAGGTCGGAGTGCATCATTTGCCGCGCATGGCGGGTGAGCAATCGGGCGCGAACTTCGCGGTGATCATGCGCGCCTTCAAAGAGCTTTTCATGCTCTACGGCGAGCTAAAAACGCAACGGCGACAAGGTCCATGAGGTAATCCATGCTCATGAAATCTCGCCTCAAAGCGGTTATGGTCTGAACGGATTGGTTTAGCGCGACTTGACGAAACGGGGAAAAGAATAGGATAAATCAACGGATTTTGTCTCGATTGTGTGGCACAGCACTAGCAATATACCAGCACAGGAAACTGCGGTCCCTAAAGATCGCACCTAAGAGAGGGAGAAAAAGAAGATGAAGCGTACACTAACCGTCCTGACCGCCGCGCTGTTCGCTGCTGCGATTGCTGCTCCGGCGTTCGCGCAGGAAGCACCTGCGGCGCCTGCAGCACCTGAAGCAGCGTCAAGCCCTGCGGCCGAAGGCGGCATGGCTCCGGAAGCAACCCCAGCGAAGAAGCATCACCACAGGCATCACAAGAAGGCGGCTGAAGAGACTGGCGCGACTGGAGCCATGGGTGCAACCGGCGCGACCGGCGAGACCGGAGCGACTGGCGCTCCCGGCGCGACTGGAGCCACCGGTGCAACTGGAGCCACCGGTGCAACTGGCGCTCCCGCTCCCGCCAATCCGTAAGCATAGTTACCTGAAATCGGATCGATGGATGACGCGCGGCGTTCAAATGCGCCGCGCGTTGCCTTTAGGTGCGCCGTCCGCGCGCGCCGAGACGCCATCGCGTCCACCGCGAGCAACACAAAAGCTACACTGCGGCAACATTTGGGGGCCCATTTTGAATGCCTAGGTCGGCATTTTCGTCATAATTCAGTACTGCCCAATTATCCCGAATGGCATCGCGATGGGCCGTAGCCACTTTTCGCCTACATCTGATGGCTATTTGACGCCCCTCTATGCTAACAACCCCACGAAGGAGAGCCTATATGAAACGCACTCTGACCGTCCTGTCAGCCGCCCTGTTGGCCAGCGCGATGGCGCTTCCGGCTTTCGCACAGACGAGTGCTGCCTCCAGCAGCACCGCTAGTAAGCCAGCCGCCGTGCAGCCTCGCCCGGCCAATTCGGCGACCACGGAAACCAAGACGATAATGGTTCAGCGGAAGGTTGCGCCGGTTCGGCGTGGCATGATACCGCCAGCGCCAGCGCCGGAGCAGAAGACGGTGAGCCGCTCCACGACCACCTCGTCGACGAATAGCGTCGGCTACTAGGCCCGCATCGCTTCCCCCAAGCCGTCGAACCTCCCATCTCTACGGTGCGGGATGGCCAAGGAGAAATACATGAAACCCGTGCTGGCGGCTTTTGGTGGGGCTATCTTTGCTGCCTCGATCGCGACATCGGTTGGTGCGCAAGTCGGTGCCGGCGTAGCGGGCAATGCGAATGTCGGCGATAACAGCGTGCAGAGCGGTGCGAATGCCGACGTCCGAAACTCCGATGCGGAGCGGGTGCAGCCGCCCTATACCAAGGACTTGAACACCACCACGCTCCAGCCGCATACCTCGCATAGCGATAGCGACACCCAAAGCGCCGCCGCCAAGGCTGCCGCGGCGACGAATGCTGCCAGCACTGCTGCTCACGCCGGTGCGAATGGAGGTGCCGGCAGCATCAGCAAAGGCAACTAAGGCCTGCCCAGGCCGTTCTCGTCGCGCTGCGAACGGTTCGTTCTTTTTATCGCGCGGTTATTCCTGCTACATTCATAAATGCTCCTGCGCGTAAAGCTCCGCGCAGGGCAATCAATTTGAAAACCTGTCGTGGATTGGGGTTCGTACTCGCGGTCGCATTTGCTCTGACCTTGTTCTCGCGAGGTCGGCCGAACGCGGCGGTTGGCGGATCATCATCGCAACAAACGGAAGAAGGGGTCTGCGATCCGCTCGCCGACTACTTCCTCGGAATGGAAGACTATCCGGAGGCCATCCGGCGCCATCAACTCGTGATCAAGGAACACCCCGAGAACGCCCTCGCCCATTATCATCTGGGATTCTCCTACGGCATGCTGGGAGAGCATCAGCAGGAATTTGAGGAGTATGAACAGGCGGTGAATCTGGGCCTCGATGATTGGCAGTTGTTCCTCAATCTCGGATTGCTCTACCTGGAAACCGGAAATGTGAACGACGCGACCAAAGTTCTCAAGCTCGCGACCCTGCTCGGACCCAGCCACGCGGAAACCCATTTCAATCTCGCGCTCGCCTATCAGCGGATGGGAGAAATCCAACCGGCGGAGCAGGAAGTGCTGCTCGCGATTCAGATCGATCCGAATCAGCCCGATGCCCGCAATATGCTGGGCACTCTCTACGCGCAGGAGGGTAAGTGTTCGCGTGCGCAGGACGAATGGAGCGAACTCGCCGAGTCGGATCCGAGCTATTCTCCGGCCCGCCAGAATCTTGTAATCCTTCATCAGACGCCGCCATGTGCGACGCAGCTCGAAAGCGAAACGGCTGATTCCGCGTCAGCGTCGAAGCCGCACGCGGCCGAGTCCGGCGGTGGCGAGACCGAATCGAACTTAAACCAAAGTGGGGAGAGCAAGGGCTCGGCAAATCTCAGCGGTGGTCTGGCGGACGAGCCTTGAATAGAGATGCGGTGGGGGATGGGATGATTGAAGTTTCAGCTAACCGTGATCGTTGGTGCGATTCAGTTCGAAGTCTTTTCCGGTGGGCGGCGGTTCTCTTTCTCGCAATTATTTTTGGACTGGCGCCCTTGACTTCCGTCCCCGTGTACGCATCGACCCATCGCAGACACGTTCGAGTTGCCAAGCACGCGAAGCCTCGCGGCCCTCTCGTACTCTATCGCGCGCAGCTTTTGGAGGACGCGGATACCGGCAACGTTCTCTACGAGGAGAACGCCGATATGCAATGGCCTCCGGCCTCGATGGCGAAAATGATGCTGCTGCTGGTCGCCTACGAGCAGGTTCACAGCGGCCGCTTTAGTCTGGACGATCCGGTCAGAGTCTCGGAACGCGCCGCGACTACCGGCGGTTCCCGGGTTGGTCTTGAACCTGGACGGATCTATCCGCTCGGCGAGCTGATGAAGGCCGCGTTGATTAAATCGGCCAACGATGCGGCAGTCGCGGTAGCGGAGAAGGTGGCTGGCTCCGTCGAGGCGGCGGTTCGCATGATGAACGCGCGTGCGCAGGAGCTGGGAATGACTCGCACCGAATATCAGACGGTTGACGGACTCCCGCCGCGGCCAACCCATGATGCCGACACCACTACGGCGCGCGACCTGGCGAGGGTTGCGTATCAGATTATTCATGAAACCGATCTCCTCAAATGGTCGAGCCAGGAGCAATGTCCGTTTGACGGCGGCGTATGCATGTTGCACACAACCAATCATCTAATCGGGCATTTCGACGGATGCGACGGCCTCAAGACCGGATTCACTTTTCAGGCCGGCTTCAATCTGACGGCGACCGCCAAGCGCGGCAACCTGCGCTTCATCTCGGTCATCCTCGGAGCGCCCTCCAATCAACAGCGCTTCGCGCAATCGGCGCGGCTGCTGGACTGGGGTTTCGAGCATTACAAATCCGTCCCGGTGCTCCATCAAGGCGAGCCCTTGCCGGTCCACGTTCAAGTAGGACCGAACGCGAATATCCAGCCGATTGCCTCGCGCGATGTAAACGTCGTGCTGCCCAAGAGCGAGGTCAGCGACATCAGCCTTGAGTACAAGGTGCCGAGCACGATAAGTGGTCCCCTGACCAGTGGTGAGCACGTGGGCGAGGTTCTGGTACAGGACCACGGCGAGACAGTTACCGAGGTCAGTATCGTCAGCCCGATCGCGGTGGATGTCCCGACCGAGCAGGTGGGCGAGACGGGAAACAACAACGCGGATTCTTCATACAATCAGGTGAATCAATGAAGCAGGCTTCCAGGACCCGCAATCGTCGCAATCGCAAACTCGCGCGCAAGCGCAGGACCAGCCCGGTGGCGGTGCGCCGCAAGAAGCGGCGTCATCGTAACGTGACCCGGGTCCGCGGCAAGTAAACCATCGCCTTGACCGCACCGCGCGCGCCACTCAATCCTCCTGTGCGCGGCGCCATCCGTTCCTGAAAATCATCCAGCGCGCGGGGCACCGAATTGCGACGCCGCCGATCAATTCGGCGAGACGAGCGTGGCTACGCCCCGTCGTCGGCCATCCAGGCAACCACCGCCTGGAAAGGCTCAGAAGGCTCATCAATAGGCTTCGACCGCGCGATTGTTGAAAGCCTTTCCACGGTCAAATTGACAAGAGGGTTGCGCGACGGTTACCGTTGATCGTGCGGGTCCGCTTTCCACTTCTTCATCATCAAACAAGGTCAGGGCGCCGGTGTCAGTAATCGCGATAATTCCCGCGCGTTACGGATCGACGCGGCTTCCCGCCAAGGCACTCGCCGAGATCGACGGGATGCCGATGGTGGTGCGCGTATGGCGACAGACAAAATTGGCGCGCGCCGTCGAGCGCGTGATCGTCGCAACCGATGACGAGCGTATCGCTGAACCGGTCCGCGCCGCTGGTGGTGAGGCGATGATGACGGCGGCGACGCATCCGAGCGGCACCGATCGAATCGCGGAGGTCGCGCGAAAAGTCCGCGCCGACATCTATCTCAACGTGCAGGGCGATCAGCCGTTCACCGATCCGCGCGACCTCGACGCGCTGGTTGCGCCGATGCTGAACGATTCGACTATCGCGATGGCGACGTTGGCAACGCCGATGGTTGACCTGGAAGAGTTCCGCAATCCGTCCAAGGTTAAGGTAGTATGCGACGAGTCCGGCAACGCGCTGTATTTTTCCCGCAGTCCGATTCCGTTTGCGCGCGACCTCGAAGGCGTTCCGCCGGGCGCGCTGCGGCATATCGGAGTGTACGCGTATCGGCGCGATTTTCTTTTCCACTTCGCCGAGATGGCGCCGGGAAAATTTGAGCGGATCGAAAAACTGGAACAGTTGCGCGCGCTCGAAAACGGCTATCGCATCCGGGTGATCGCTGCGGTGGCGCCGTCGGTTGAAATAGATACTGCCGAAGACCTCCAGCGGGCGCGGCTGAGGTCGGGTCGAGCATAAATGCGAATAGCGATTTCATCGAGTGAGGCCGACACGAAGGAGTGGAGGTCGAGTGAGTCCCGAAGGGGGCGCTACTGCGCAGCGCGCAGCGCGTCCAAGGCGGAGCTACTGCGGAGCCGAGGACAACTTTAGTAGGCGGAGGCAGCGATGGCGGAGCGCGGCAAAACCAAATTCATATTCGTTACCGGCGGCGTGGTGTCTTCGCTGGGTAAGGGGCTTGCGGCGGCCTCGCTCGGCGCGTTGCTGGAAGCGCGCGGGTTGCGGTCACGTTTCTGAAGATGGACCCCTATATCAACGTCGATCCCGGCACCATGAGCCCGCTGCAGCACGGCGAAGTTTTCGTCACCGATGACGGCGCGGAAACCGATCTGGATCTCGGACATTACGAACGCTTCGTGGAAACCCGGATGAGCAAGCGCAACAATTGCACTACCGGACAAATCTACGACACCGTCATTCAGAAGGAACGCCGCGGCGATTATCTCGGCGCCACCGTGCAGGTGATCCCGCATATCACCGATGAGATCAAGCGGCGGATCCTGCTCGCCGCCGAAGGATGCGACGTCCTGATCGTCGAGGTCGGCGGGACAGTTGGCGATATCGAAAGCCTGCCGTTCCTCGAGGCGATCCGCGCAGTTTCGATGGGATCTCGGCCGCGAGAACGTGCTCTATGTGCATCGTGACGCTGGTGCCATTCATCCGCACCGCCGGCGAGGTGAAGACCAAGCCGACGCAGCACAGCGTGAAGGAACTGACCGGTCTCGGAATTCAGCCGGACATCCTGCTGTGCCGATGCGACCGGCCGCTGGATAAAAAGGTCAAGGCCAAGATCGCGCACTTTCTGCAACGTCGAGGAAAACTGCGTCGTCGCCGCGCCCGACGTCGAAACGTATCTACGAGGTTCCGCTGCAGTTTCACGAGGAAGGGCTCGACCAGCGGGTGGTCGAGAAGCTCAACATCTGGACCGGCGCAGCCTAACCTCGGCAAATGGCGGCGGATCGTCAAGACCGCGCAGAATCCCAAGGTCGCGGTCAATGTCGCCGTGGTCGGCAAGTACGTCGAACCGTGGTCGATTCGTACAAGAGCCTGCACGAGGCGATCGCGCACGGCGCCATCGCGAACGACGCCAAGGTCACGATCGACTACGTCGATGCCGAGGAACTCGAGAAGGGAGATGTCGGCGGAGCGGCTCGCGAACGCGCACGCCATTATCATGCCCGGCGGCTTTGGCGAGCGCGGGATCGAGGGCAAAATCAGCGCGGTGAGCTATGCGCGAGAAAATGGCGTTCCGATCCTCGGAATTTGTCTCGGACTGCACATGATGGTGATCGAGTTCGCGCGCAACGTGCTCGGGCTCGAAGCGTGCCAACTCGACCGAGATCGACGGCGGAGACACCCGATCCGGTGATCCATATGATGGAGGCGCAGAAAGAGGTCGCGAACAAGGGCGGAACGATGCGGCTGGGCGCATATCCGTGCGTGATCAGGTCGGGATCGCTGGCGCTTGCGACTTATCGCAAAAGCAATATCTCCGAGCGCCATCGCCATCGCTACGAAGTGAACAATGAATATCGCGAGCGACTGGAGAAAGCGGGGCTGATAGCCACCGGAACTTCGCCCGACGACAAGTTGGTGGAAATCATGGAACTCAAAGGGCATCCGTGGTTCCTGGGATGCCAGTTTCATCCCGAATTGAAGTCGCGTCCGCTGGATTCCGCATCCGTTGTTTCGCGGATTGATTAAGGCCGCGATCGCCGGCGCGCCGCGGTCAGCCGAAGCATTCCAAGGTCCGCGAGCTGAGATCGGTGTCGTGAAATGATCGAGATCGATGCCGCGAATGAGATCCGAAGGGGGCGCGTAGCACCGCGCCGCAGGCGCTCCCGAGGCGCAGCGCAGCGGAGTCGAGGGAAATTGAACTTCGTGAAGGTCGCGAAAGTCAGCGTTGGCGAGGTCGTATTCGGCGCCCCAGCTGGTTCTGATTGCCGGGCCATGCGTGATCGAAAGCGCGGACGCATGCCTGCGCCACGCCGGCCGGATCTGGCGGCAATCGCGCGCAAGACCGGCGTTCCGCTGGTCTTCAAATCGTCGTTCGATAAGGCCAATCGCACCAGCCACGAATCGTTTCGCGGTCCCGGCCTCGAGGCGGGCCTGCGAATGCTCGAGCAGGTCAAGCGCGAAACCGGGGTTCCGGTCCTGACCGATATTCATGAAGCCGCGCAGGCGGCGCCTGCGGCCGAGGTCGTCGACGTGATTCAGATTCCGGCGTTGCTATCGCGTCAGACCGATCTGGTCATGCGCAGCGGCGCGCACCGGGCGGCGGTCAATCTGAAGAAGGGCCAGTTCCTGGCGCCCGTGGGACATGAAGGCGGTGGTGCCGAAGGCGGAGGCGGCGGGAAGCCGGCGAATTCTCGTGACTGAGCGCGGCTTTTCGTTCGGCTACAACAACCTGGTCTCCGACATGCGCTCGCTCGTCATCATGCGTGCGATGGGTTATCCGGTGGTCTTCGACGCGACCCATTCGGTGCAACTTCCCGGGGGCAGGCGGCGAGCGATCGGGAGGGCAGCGCGAGTTCGTGGCTCCCCTGTCGCGCGCGGCGGTCGCGACCGGCATCGATGGTAATCTTCATGGAAGTTCACGAAGATCCCGAACACGCGCTCAGCGACGGTCCCAACTCTTATCCGCTTGCCCAGCTCCGCGCTGCTGCTCGGACGAGCTCGAAGCGGCTCGACGAAGTCGCCCGCGCGCAGCATCGTCGCGCGCGTGAATATGGTAAGCTTTCGGTCGAACCCCATATCACCGCCAGTTTACTGGCGATGAAGCCGCTGATAGCGTATAACTGCTGATGAGTCCGCGGCGCATCGCCAAAGCCCTGGCGGCATTCGGCATCGTCGCATTGGCGGTGCTGGTCGTGCGGCACGGTTTGGGTCGTTCAACACCGCGCGCGCGAGCGCAACTGCGATCACGGCCATGCGGGACTGATCCCCGGTTCGCTGCTGCACGCGCAGAATTTCCATTGGACCCAGATGAAGGGCGGACAAGCAGCAGTGGGTGTTGACCGCGCAAGGAAGCCAATTATCCGGCGACAAGACCTCGCGTGATGCTCAAGGACGCCAAGCGTCACGATGGTCTCCACGGATGGCAAGCCGGTCAACGCTGCAGGCCCCCACGGCGGTTTTGCAGCTGACGGCAATCACGTAAACCGCGCGGAGTTCAGCGGCGGCACCATAATTCGATTACGGCGATTTCAGTGATCAACACCGATGAGGCGGACATTCGTGCCCGACACTGATCAACTGATGCTCCGGGACTGGTCAAATCGAAGGAGAGGGGATCAAGGTCACCGGAATCGGGTTGACCGGGCACACCAAGACCGCCAGCCTTCGAATTCCTCAAAGAAGTCACTACCAACATCACGCCCAAGCCGAGCAGCCGCGGATTCGAGGCATAGCGATCGATGACCGCCTGCGCGCTGAAGATCCCAGCCCGTGCGGCGCGATATCTGCTGGCTCTCGGACTCATCTTCGCGGCGCAGTTGAATTGTGCTTTGGCGCAGGATGAAGCCGCGCCGCAGGCGATGCCAACCTCGTTTACGCCGCTCTACCCAGGGCGACGTCGAGCGCGCTGCCGAGTGCTGCTGCAGCGACGGCCGCCGCGACTATCGAGGCTTCGCCGGCCCCGGACGCATCTGCGGTCCCGCACTCGTCGGCGGCGCCGACGCTTGAGAGCACGCCGCTTGCAAGTGCGAGCCCGGCGGCAGCTTCGCCGGCAAAAGCTCGCATGCGAGTGGGAAGAAATCTTCCAACGATGCACGCACGGCCGGCGCCGCGTCACCGCCGCCATCAGCGGGGGCAAGCTCGCCCTTCGCGGGACTGCGCAATGGGGGCAGAGGGGTCCCGACCAAAGTAACGTCGGACCGCTCTCAGTCTCGATTACAAGAACAAGGCGATCCTCTTCACCGGCACAGTCCAGCGGTCCAAGCCGACGGCGACCTGACCAGCGATACGCTGAAGGTGCAATACGGCAACGATTTCCACGACATCAAGACGATGTATCGCGGACGGGCAACGTCAGGATGAGCCAGGGCACGCGATGGGCTACCGGCGATCACGCGGTGCTCGACAAGACCAGGCATACCGTGGAGATTACCGGCAATCCGGTGGTCCACGACGGCAAGGATCAGGTGGCCGGCCGCAAATTACGGTCGATCTGAACACCGACAAGAGCGACGTTGATGATCCCAGCGCGGATGATCTTCCCTCGTGAGTCGCAAAAGCACGGATAATGTAGACTCGCCCGATTCACCCGTGACATTCACGTTGAGTTGGATGGCTCTCGAAGTAAAACTCGGACAAGACCTGCGGCTGCGCCAGCAGCTCGTGATGACGCCGCAACTGCAGCAGGCGATCAAGATCCTGCAGCTCTCGCTGCCCGAACTGGAGGCCGTGGTCCAGAGCCGAACTCGAGCAGAACCCGATGCTGGAGCCGCTCGACCAGAGCCTCGCCGAAAACGCTCCCGAAAACAGTAACGATCCCGATGAGGAGTCACTCCGTCGCCCGAGGGCGAGCTGCACGATGAGCGCGAGCCCCTGCCCGCGCCGGCGGATGAACCATCCCAACGAATGGGATGCCACCGCCGCCACCGAAGAGGTCGCCGGTCGCCAGCAGCGAGGCGCCCGACGCCGCCGTTGAGATGAGCAGTTCGATCGGATCGATAAGCTCGATTGGCGCGAGTACCTGGAGAATTACTCCAACAACTGGCAGGACGGCCGAGCCGGCCGACCCGGACGACGAACGCCGCCAGACGGTCGAGAACACGCTGACCCGCAAGACCTCGCTCGAAGATCATCTGATGTGGCAGCTCGGCTGTCCAGCTTGACCGATCTCGATCAGCGGATCGGCGCGACGATCATTTACAACCTCAATGACGACGGTTACCTCGAAACCCCCTTGAGAGAGTTGGCGGCGCAACTCGAAGTGCCGGAGTGCGAGGTCGAACGCGTGCTCAAGCGGGTGCAGCAGTTCGATCCTCCCGGCGTCGCGCGCGCGCGATCTGCGCGAATGCCTCCTGCTGCAGTTGACCAACCTCGGGATGGAGGAATCGCTCGCGGCGCGGATCGTGCTCAACCATCTCGACCTGCTGGAGAAGCATCGCTACAACGAAATCGCCAAGGCGCTCGGCGTCACGATCGAGATGGTGTCGCAGGCGGCCAAGGTCATTTCGCTGCTGGAGCCCAAGCCCGGCCGCGACTACGGCGGTCAGGAACCGGCCTACATCGTTCCCGACGTCTTCATCCAGAAGATGGGCGACGAATACGTGGTCACCCTCAATCAGAGCGCGGTGCCGCGACTGCGGCTGGCAGGCTACTACCAGCGCGTGCTGAACGACGGTCAGACCGGAGCCGAGACCAAGCGAATATCTGCAGGAGCGCCTGCGCTCGGCGCAATGGCTGGTTAAATCGATTTATCAGCGCCAGCAGACCATCTATAAGGTCGCGAACTCGATCATCAAGTTTCAGCGCGCGTTTTTCGATCACGGCATCGGCAGTCTGCAGGCCGCTGGTGCTGAAGGACGTGGCGGAAGATATCGGGATGCACGAATCCACCATCAGCCGCGCCACCGCCAACAAGTACGCGCATACCCCGCAGGGCATCTTCGAGCTGAAGTTCTTTTTCACCTCCGGCGTCAAGGCAGGCAGCGGCGAAGACGTCAGCGCGGAAACGGTGAAGGAGAAAATCCGCGCGATGGTGACCGACGGAGCAGCCGGGCGATCCGCTTTCCGATCAGGCGATCGCGGAAATGCTGCGCCGCGACAATATCAATATCGCCCGCCGCACGGTGGCGAAGTATCGCCAGGCGTTGGGAATCCTGCCGTCGGCGAGCCGTAAACGGGTCGGTTAGCAATTCCGGCCAAAGGCCAGGCATTTTAAGCCATGAGTACAAAAACTGGCGAAGGCAAACGAAGCCGCGCTCTTACCCGCAAGGCCAGACGCGAGCAGCGGGTGAGCGCGTCCGCAGTCGCGGTAAGTATCACTTTCCGCCACCTCGAACCGACCGCGGCGCTGCGGGAATACGCCGAACGCAAGTTAGGTCATTTGGGACGCGCGCTGAAACGGGCTTCGCAAGCGCACCTGATTCTCTCGGTTGACAAATATCGTCAATCCGGCGAGGTCACCTTCAAATCGGGCCGGCTTACCGCGACCGCGGCGGAAGAGAATACCGATCTCTACGCCGTGATCGATCTACTCTGCGATAAGGTTGGGCGTCAGTTGAAAAAGCATATCGATAAAACGCAGGCCAAAAAGATCCGCTCGCGTTCGACGCCGGAGGTGCTCGCCGCGACCGAGGAGATCTAGGCTACCGAAGCATCGCAACCAGGCGCGAGCGACTGAGCACATTGCGCCTTTAGAGGTTCAAAACATTGACCTGCATGGCGCGCTGCTACATACGTATTGAACCGGAACCCAGCGAATGAAGATAACCGACTTCCTCACCCCCGAGATGATTTCTCCCACGTTGCGCGGACAGAGCAAATCCGACGTGCTCAAGGAGCTCGCCGGATCCCTCGTGCGTCAGCATCCTGAGATTCCCGCCGACGAGCTTTCCGCGGTGCTCGCCGAGCGCGAGCGGCTGGGCTCGACCGCGATCGGCGACGGCATCGCGATTCCGCACGGCAAGCTGCCGAGCGTAAGCCGGATTCTCGGCGCCTTCGGCCGTCACGTGACCGGGGTTGATTTCGAATCGCTCGACGGCGGCCCGACCCATTTGTTTTTCATGCTGGTTGCGCCGGAGGACTCCACCAGTCTTCATCTCAAGGCGCTGGCGCGGGTGTCGCGACTGCTGCGGGATGGAAATTTCCGCGACAAGTTGCTGTCGGCGCCCGATGCGAACGAACTGTTCCGGCTGATCAGGGACGAAGACAGCAAGTTCTAGTCTCCTGCCAGGCTTCAGAGGACGCGTGGCCGCAAAATCCAATCAACCGCGTCTGATCATCGTCACCGGTGTCTCCGGCGCCGGGCACACCTCCGCGATGCGCGTGCTCGAAGACCTGGGCTTCTACTGCGTCGACAATCTTCCGGTCGCGCTGGCGCCCACGGTGCTCAAACTCGCGAGCGAGAGCGGGAAAGACTTCGCCGGAGTCGCGCTCGGCATCGATTCGCGCGAGCGCATCTTTTTTCCGCAGTGGCCCGCGATCTTCGCCGAACTGAAAGCGCCGGAACCCGGCCCGAGGTCCTCTTCCTCGACGCTTCCGACGAGGTCCTGGTCCGCCGCTACTCCGAAACCCGCCGGCCGCATCCGCTCGGTCACAGCGGGATGGGAATCGCCGACCTCATCCGGGAGGAACGCGAGGCGCTCGCCGAGATGCGCGAGCGCGCCAGCCGCGTGATCGATACCACCACCACCACGATTCACGAGCTTCGCGAACGCGTGACCGCCGCCGTAATGAGCTCGGCGAGCGGAGAACGGATGGTCATCTCGATCGTTTCGTTCGGTTACAAGTACGGCGCGCCGGTGGGGCTCGATCTGGTGCTCGATGTGCGCTTCATTCCCAACCCGTTTTTCGTCGCCGAGCTGAAACCGCTCACCGGGCTGGATGCGGGCGTTCGTGAGTTCGTGATGAAGCAGCCGGAGTCCACCCGGTTCATCGAGGAGGTCGGAAGGCTGCTGGATTTTCTGATTCCGCTCTATCGGCGCGAGGGCAAGAGCTACCTGACGATCGGGTTGGGATGCACCGGCGGACGGCATCGCTCGCCGGCATTGGCGCGCGAGCTGCGCGATCGCCTGGCGCACAGCGGATACGAGGTATTGGTCCGCGACCAGGACCTCGCGCGATGAAACCGAAGGCTCAGCTCATTCAACGACAATCGCCACGTCTCGGTCGGGTCATCGCGCGTCGCATGCTCGGAGAGCAAGGCTTTCCGAAAAGGAAGATCGTCGTGTCGATTCGGTTTGCCTAAGCCGGATCGGCATCACGACTATGGGCGTGTCCTTTTTCTCATCGCAGGCGTAGGTGCCTCGAAAGTCCAACTAAACTACGGCGTCGACGCAATGCAGGCGCTTATCATCGCCATGCAAGGGATTCGAGTCGGTCTTGAACAGAGCGCGCGGAAACTATTGCCTGGCTGGATCCGATGGTAGGGACAGGTTTCCCGATATTGGTGCCCACCAGGTTCGGGAAAAGAATTTCGAGAATCGTGTAAGCCTTGCGATTGAGCGCGAAACGGTGCGCGCTTCGCCGAGCTATCATCAAGAGCCGCAGAGAGAAAATTCGAGCGCACGAGGCAAGACTACGGCGGCAAGGAGTGGCTCCCTCGAAGATCGCGCGCTCCGTGGCCGAACGTAAACGACACCTCGATGAGTGGGAATCGTGGAATAGAAACGCTGAAGCCCGGCTGCAATCGTCCGGTGCTAACGAAGGAACCGCGGCCAGCCGGACGTAAGGTCAGAAGCGGCAAGATGATTGCTCGGCGCGCGGGCGAGATCAATATGATCGCGCGCGCAATCGCATGCTAGAAAGTGGCCGTTAAACCGCGAGATTCTCTCCCGAGATTCTTTCAGCTTCGCTATCGCTCCCTTCAGAATGACAAGGGAAAGGCGCGCCGCTGAATTGTGTTCCACTCCAACGAGCGTCGCGTCTGTGATATATCAATGATATATATCATTTATGGCAGCGAAGGTCGCGAAGGTATTGAAGAACGGACGCAGTCAGGCGGTACGGATTCCCAAAGAGTTCCGCCTCGACACTGACGAGGTGCTGAAATCAAGCGCAAGGGCAAGCGCCTCATTCACTGACGCCGGCGGCGTCATCCGCCACTGGCGTACATGGGCGGAGTTACTTCGCCGGTCGCGTGCCGTTGCCTGAATGACTTCCCCGACGAGATCGAGGAAACCTACCCATCAAACCGACCAAAGGCCGCACAAGATCGTCGCGTCTGTGATGTATCAATGATATATATCATTTATGGCAGCGAAAGTTGCGAAGGTATTCAAGAACGGACGCAGTCAGGCGGTGCGGATTCCCAAAGAGTTCCGCCTCGACACTGACGAGGTGCTGATCGAGCGCAAAGGCAAGAACCTCGTCCTGACTCCGCGGCCAAAACGCGGATACCGAACCTTGGCCGAGTACTGGGACAAGGGGCCTCATCTGTCCGACGACTTTCCCGACTACGTTCCGGACCCGCCGCCAAAGCCGATCAAGGCCTGGTAAGTGCCGCGCCTGATGCTCGATACGAATATCTGCATCTACGTGATGCGACGCCGACCGCCGGCCCTGCGGCGCCGCCTCGACACGCTCGAGCGATCGGAAGTCGCCGTCTCATGCGTAGTGGCTGCGGAACTCTGGGCCGGTGTCATGAAGTCGCAATCGCGGCTGCGCAACGAAGCCTCGCTGGTCTCTTTCCTGGCATCCGTCACAGTGCTCGATTGGCCAGCCTCGGCGGCACGCGCATATGGCTTGATCCGCTCTCACCTTGAACGTCGAGGCACGCCCATCAGTGAGGCAGACCTGCTGATCGCCGTCCACGCGCTGCACGAAAATCTCCCGCTGGTCACCAACAATCGCGCGGAATTTCGCCGCGTGCCGGGACTCAAGGTCGAGAGCTGGATTCGCTGATGGGCTCAGCGGCGCCGGTGGGGTTGCCGGTCAGAGCAGATTCTCGAGCTCGGTGACTGCGCGGTCTCCTTGGCCCAGGCTTGCGATTAGCCTGGACATGCGCTGGGCGGATTCGCGGTAGGATGGATTGCTCAGCACTTCGCGGATTGCGGCGCGGATTTCTTCGGCGGGGGCGTCGGGAGAGATTGCGCGTCCCGCTCCGATGGTTGCTACGCGGTCGGCGTTTGCGTTCTGATCGCGGCCCATCGGCATGCATACCATCGGCACGCCATACGCGAACGCCGCCATCACGGTGCTGTGTCCGGCGTGAGTCACGACTGCCGAGGTATGCGGAAGAATCGCGCCATGCGGGATCCAGTCATGGATCGAGACGTTGGGCGCGGCGCCGACCTGGGCCCGGGTCACGCCGGGCCCGAGCGTGCATACCGCGCTGGCTTCGATTCCGTTCATCGCGTCGAAGGTTCGCCGCAACGCGGCCTCCTGGCGCATGTAGGTTGTGCTGAAGCTGATCAGAACCAGAGGCTGGCCGACCGGCTTCCAGTCCGAGGCCTCCGGATCGAACGCGGGGCCCACGTAGCGCAGGTTGGGGTGCGGCCTCGAGAGTGGATAGTCAAACTCCTCCAGGGTCATCGCAAGCGCGAGCGTAGCGCTATCGTACAGGCGCATCATCATTGGGGCGCCATCCGCGAAGGTCTCGAGTCCGAGGGAGCGCCGGGCCTGGTTGACGAACGGCCGCATCAGCAAGTCCAAAAACACGACGCCATTTTCGCCCTCGACGAACCATTTGTAGAGCGAGTGGACCAGTGCGACGGTGGTGATCCGCTTGAGCTCGCCGGCGATGAGCGCCGCGGGCATCATGCAATCCGCGACCAGTACGTCGGCGGACTCGGCGAGGGCGAGAACGTCTCGCGTGACCTTGGACGAACACAGGAACTCGAGGAACTCGGCAAGCTTATCGTCCGCGCTGACGCCCGGCGGGAGAGGATCCGGCTCACGCGAAGCCTCAAAGCCGCGGAACGACGCGCCGGCACCGATCGCGCGGGCGCGCAGCGTCGAAGTCCCGAGCATCGTCACCGGATGGCCGCGCCGCACCAACCGGCGGACCAGCGCCAGCGCGGGCGTCGTGTTGCCGCCGCCCTCGAATGATACAAACAGGAACCGGCCCTTTTTTTCGTTCGCGGGAGTGTTCTCGCGCGGGTCATTTGAGGTGTCTGTCATCTGCTGGCAGCGGCGGAGATGCGGTGAGCATCTGTTAGCACTTCGCCGGGCAGGGTCAAGCCGGAATTTCCACTTTGACGTTCCGGTCCTGAGTCGCCTTATAGACCGAACGGCCTTCCCCAGCAAGGTTTGACAGGTTCGACGCCGGTTCTGGCCCACTACGGAATCGTTGGATCGGCAGACTGCTTTTTCAACTTCCTGCCAGAATATACAATTCCCTTTAGCTCGGTGTTTCCACGTTCCCGGATATTTCGCGGCTCGAAAAACGGTGAGTAACAGACTACTCGAATGCCTGACCTAATCGTCCGCGCCGCGGCCCGCCTCGATCTTCCGCGGCTCACCGAAATCTACAACTACTATGTGGTGAACACGCCGATTACTTTCGACCTTGCGCCGCTCACGGTTGAACGACGCGCAACCTGGTTCGATGAGCATTCAGATCGCGGACCGCATCGTCTTTTGGTGGCGGAAGAGAGCGGCGCCGTGGTCGGATACGCGAGCACCGGACGCTTCCGGGTCAAGCCTGCCTACGACACCACCGTCGAATCGAGTGTCTATTGCGCACCCGAAGCGACTGGCCGCGGGATCGGAAGAACCCTTTACGCGGCGCTCTTTGACGCGATTGCCGGCGAGGATATAAACCGCATTGTCGCCGGGGTTGCGATCCCCAATCTCGCATCGATCGCGCTGCACCGGCGATTCGGGTTTCGCGAGCTCGGAACCTTTACCGAGAACGGACGCAAATTCGGCCGCTTCTGGGATGTGGTATGGTTCGAACGCCCGCTTCGGCTTTGAGTCGCGATGTCGGCGGCGCGCTCCCAGTGAGGACTTAGATTTGTCCTTTGAGTTTCGGCTCAATGAAGCCGAGCAGAGGACCAGGAACCCCCTCTAGATTAGAACCTTGCCCGTCAGCTTGAGCTTAATCGTCGTGCCACCATTGATCGTGATCGGCAGCGTCGCCGTGTAGGGTTTCTTCGAGGCGGCCGGCGGTGCGAACTGAATCGTGAAATTCAGCATCCCGCCCGGCGATACCGAAAACGCCCCTGATCCCGCCGTCACCGTGAACGCCGTGCCCGGTGGACTTTTGAGACCGGCGATGGGGCTGTCGACGCTCCCCGTGATGACGCCTTTGCCGATGTTGAGAGCACTAATGGCTTTCGGAAGCGGGGCGCCGACCGCGGTGCTCAACGTCACGCTCTTCACCAGCTTGAACTTGCCGGCTTCGCCAACCCCCGTGAGCGGCAACATGACCGGTTTCTTTTGATGCTTCGGATCGCTGCTCAGGATGGTCAATTCGGTCTTCGGCTGTTTGGCCGAGATCGGAACGAACGTAACGGTAAAAGTCGCGGTCGCGCCCGGCGCGAGATCGAACACACCGCCCGCGAATTGAAATGGCGATGACTGCGTCGCCGCGATGCTTCCGGCCAGCGTCGTCGTCGCTTTGGGGTTGTTCTCCACCACGAAGCTTGCCGTGGGGGCCGGCGGTATTCCGATCGGCACGGGACGGAATTTGATGCTCTTCAGCGGCTTACCCAAGGTGTTCAAAATTTCGATGCTCCCGAATGGAATCGGAGTGGGAGTTGCCGTCACCGTCAGCGTCGGAGTCGGAGTCGCGGTCGCCGTCGCACCGGTCGCGGTCGCAGTCGGACTCGGAATCGGAGTACCGGTGAAATGATAAATTTCCGCGGTGGTCAGAAAGATATTGGGAACGTCCAAAGTATTATCTTCGCCGCCCAACACCAGCACCTGGCCATTGGATAACGTCACCGCGCTGAACGCAGTACGCGCTTCGTTCATGCTCCCCGTGAGGGTAAACGCAGTCATGGTTCCGGCGAGAGAAGGATCGAAGATCTCCGCGCTGGCGAGCGACGACTCGGTGTTCGCATCGGTGCCGCCTGCGACTAACACCAAACCATTGGGAAGCAGGTCGGCCGAGTTCTGCGAACGCGAAACGTTGAGCGTGCCAGCGGACGAGAATACGCCCACCCCGCCGCCCGCGCTCGGATCGAAGATCTCGGCGGGATCGAAGTCGCCGACTATCAGCACCTTGCCATCGGGCAACAGCGCCGCGGCATGCTCTTCATGCGGGTTCAGCATGCTGCCGGTCACCACAAAGCCGCCGGCGCCGGAGTTTAGAGTTGGATCGAAAATTTCCGCTTCGCTGATGTCCTCGGCCTGTCCGACGCAGGTGTTCACTCCCATCACCGCGCAGAAGCCGCCCGCGACCAGCACGCGGCCGTCGCTAAGCAGGGTCGCAGTATGCCGCGCACGCGACTGCGACATCGCGATCAGCGGACCGAAGCTGCCCGCGCCGCTATTGCCGGCGGGGTCGAAGATCTCGGCGTTAGCCAGATAGTTTCCGGTGCTTTCGATGCCGCCGACGACGAGCACGCGGCCGTCGTTGAGCAGCGTAGCGGTCAACTCCTGGCGCGTTTTATTCATGGTCGCTGTGACTGCGGTAAAAGCCCCGGCGTTGCTGTTGCCGGCAGGATCGAATAACTCCGCCGTATTCTGCACGCCGAAGGTGTCGCTCTGACCTCCGACGACCAGTACTTTGCCGCTCAGGAGCGTGACTGCGGCGGCGGAAGCGCGATCGACGTTCATGTTTCCAGTGTTGGTGAACATGCCCATCGTCGGGTCGTAGATTTCCGCGGCGTTGGTGCTGCCCGTCGCGGCGGCCCCGCCGGCCACCAGCACCCGGCCGTCATTGAGTAGCGCGACGGACGCGGAGTTGCGTCCGGTGTTCAGACTGCCGGTGGTGGTGAAGGTGCCGCCGAGCGGATCGGGAGTGGCATCGGGCGACGCGGAGGAGAGGTTAATCGCGGCGCCATTTTTTGGAAGGTTGGAGTGCGCCAGACCGGGAACCGTCGAAACCGCGGCCAGCACCGCCAGCACCAGCGTCGAGATCAAAAGCGGGAGAAATCGAACAGGCCGAAGCCCGGAAAGCTTACGAAGATGATCCATAAAAGCGCCTCAAAAATATGAGTCGGAAGGTCGCAACATTAAACGAGAATTTCAGGGTTAAATCAAGCTGAGATGCCTCTTGCTTATCTAACGCGTCTTTCACGCCGAAGCGCGCCGGATCGCGTCGAAAGCTACCGAAAGCGTCGAAGAATGCGTCCACGGAGCTACAAATTGGCGACCAACGACTACATCCGAGCAACATAAATGTCACATATTTGAGGCGAACATAAGACGAAGGTAGCGCATCGAAAATCCCCAAATCGATCCCGATCAGCGTTATGATATGATGAGTTGCCGGTGGCGATGACGAAGCTCGCGCAAATGGTCGGCCTCGCTCCTGAAGGCGCAAAACTGGTCTTCGGGATTTTGTTCGTGGGCGTCGTGCTCACGTTGATACGCTTACCGATCATCGGTATCCCCTTGATTTTGTTAGCGATTGTGGTCGGCTCTTTTTTTCGCGATCCCGAGCGCTATCCGGCGCGCACCGGCGCAGTGGTGATCTCGGCCGCCGACGGCAAGGTAACCGATATCTCGGAATGCAACCTTCCCGATGATCTCAATACGGTTTACCATCGAGTGTCGGTTTTCATGTCACCGCTCAATGTGCATGTGAATCGCGCACCCATCGCGGGAGAAGTGATGTTGGTCGAGCATACGCCGGGTGAATTCCGCGCCGCGTTTCGCGATGACGCGAGCGCTCACAACGAGCGCAACCTGGTCATTCTTCAAGACCCGGCGGGAAGACGCCACGGGCTTATGCAGGTGGCTGGCTATTTGGCGCGGCGAATTGTATGCCGTATTCGGCCCCACGACAAAATCGAGATGGGCCAGCGCATCGGATTGATAATGTTCGGGAGCCGAGTCGATCATTTTATTCCTTCCGGTTATCACGTGAGCGTCGCGGTGGGCGAGCGTGTGCTGGCCGGCGAGACCGTTATTGGAGAACTCGCACAATGACTTCCCATCGTGGATTCAACCGCACGCCTCGTGAGGGGACGCGCATGCGTCTGATCTCGGGCCGAATAAGGCAACAACGCAAAAAGGTGGTGGCTCCACTGCGCCGCGGCGTATACCTGCTTCCGGTCACGATAACTTCGCTCGGCTTGTTGTCGGGTTTTTATTCGCTGGTGTCGTCGATCGACGGCCACTTCGAACTCGCGGCGGTGATGATCGCGATCGCTTTCGTATGCGACGGTCTCGATGGCCGGGTGGCGCGCGCTTCGCGCACCTCGAGCGAGTTCGGCGTCGAGTACGACAGCCTCTCCGATGTGGTCGCTTTCGGCGTCGCGCCCGCCGCCCTCGCTTATTGCTGGGCGCTGAAACCGCTCGGTGGAATCGGAATCGTTATCGCCGGAATGTTCGTCGTGTGTGGCGCGTTGCGGCTCGCGCGTTTCAACATCCAGACCGACACCACCGACAAAAACCGTTTCGTGGGTCTGCCGATTCCGGGCGCTGCCGCGATGATCGCCGGAATGGCGCTCGCGTACAGTTACTTCGGACTCGACTCACCGCGGACCTTATGCACCGTGGCCGCGCCGATCACGCTCGCACTCGGCCTGCTGATGATCTCGCGGGTGCCTTACCCGAGTTTCAAGACCATCACGGTGCACAAGCGCGCGCCGGTCGAGTTGACCATAGGAGTCTTGATGGCGGCGGCGATGCTTTTTGCGCTCCCGCAGTTGACCGCCTTTATCCTGGCCTCCAGCTTCGTTTTATCGGGACCGTTTTTGATGGCGCGCGGCGAGGAGATGCAACCGAAGGTGCCCGTGCTTCATCCGGTACCAGCGAGCAAAGGTAAGGACGCGGATCCGTCGGCGACCGGGAAACAAACTCACGATCTTCATGATCATGCGGATCATCACGCCTGACGAGTCGCGTGTTGAGCAAGACGGCGACGTGATTTAGATTAACTCGAATGAGACTCTTTGTTGTGGTTGTGATAATTGTTGCCGCGTTCGTGTCCGGATGCGTAACCGAGAAAGTGCCGCTGCCCGAACTGCACTCGACCGCATATGTCGGCGACGACCCCGGGAGCGGGGGCACCTACACAAACTCCGGCGACGCGAATCCTGCGTCCGTGCCATCGCCCTCGACCTCGATGCCAACTGAAATTCCGAGGGTCACGACTCCTTAGTTAGTGCTTTGTCGTGGCGCATCGGCGGACACGCGTGAAAAAACTGTAACTTGACTGGGCCACCGTCCGTCGCTACAAGTGAACCTACTATGCATCGACACCTGCTCCTCGGACTGCTACTTAGCCTGGCCCTAACTGGGGCCCACGCCGGGTGCGTTGAGGAACAGGCCTAACGAAGGCTTGCAAAACTGAGATGAGCGCCCTGGGCGGTGGGCCGACGAAGCCGCCCAGGGCGTTTCCTTTTTTCCGCCCAGGCTCCTTCTGCGGTTCCCGACTTTGGGTTCATAAGATGGAGGCATTGTGATGAGTAACCAGAATCCCGCGCCGCAAGAAACCGATTACGTCCGGATTTTCGACACCACCCTGCGCGACGGCGAACAGTCGCCCGGATGCACGATGAATGTCGAGGAGAAGATCGCGATCGCGCGGCAACTGGAACGGCTCAACGTCGATATTATCGAGGCGGGCTTTGCGGCCTCGTCGCCGGGCGATTTCGAATCCGTGCGCCGCGTCGCCGAGGCGGTCACCAATCCGCGGTGCTGAGCCTTTCGCGCACCGCGAAGAAGATGTCGATCGGCGCTGCGCGCGGTCGATAAGGCGAAGAATCCCGGGATTCACATTTTTATCGCGACCTCGGATATCCATCTCAAGTACAAACTGAACATGACGCGCGAGGATGTGCTCAACGCCGCGACTTGGGCGGTCACGCGCGCGAAGAAGCATCTGGACTATATCGAATTTTCGTGCGAGGACGCCTCGCGCAGCGACTGGGACTACATGGTGAAGGTCTGCACTGAGGTGATTCGCGCGGGCGCGCGGATCATCAATCTGCCGGACACGACCGGGCCATGCGATCCCCGAGGAATACGGCGCGGATGTTCGCGTATATCCGCGAGCAGGTTCCGGGCGCGGACAAGGTTATCTGGAGCGCCCATTGCCATAACGATCTGGGCCTCGGCGTCGCGAATTCGATTGGCCGCGATCGGTGAACGGCGTGCGGCAGGTCGAATGCACGATCAATGGAATCGGCGAGCGCGCGGGAAACACCTCGATGGAAGAGGTGGTGATGGCGATCAAGACCGGCAAGCGACTTCATGAGTGTGCAGACTGCGAATCGAGACGCGCCAGATTTATCCGGCGTCGCGGCTGCTGTCGCAGATAATCGGACAGCCGGTGCCGCCGAACAAGCCGATCGTGGGTGACAACGCGTTCGCGCATGAGGCCGGAATCCATCAGGACGGCGTGCTCAAGAACAAATTGACCTATGAGATCATGAAGCCCGAGGATATCGGGATACCGTCGAACAAGCTGGTGTTGGGGAAGCATTCGGGACGCCACGCCTTCATCAACCGGCTGAGCGAGCTGGGCGTCGATACCGAGGACCGATCGATGTGCAGAAGGCGTTCGCGGAATTCAAGGCGCTGTGCGACAAGAAGAAGATCGTTTATGACGACGATATCCTGGCGCTGGCAAATGAAGAGGCGCGCCGCACGGCGAGTGCTTCGAGCTGGTGGACGTGAAAGTGGTCTCGTCGACCAGGGAGACGCCGCAGTGCCGAAGTCACGATGCGGGTGATGGCGCGAGCAACAGCGAGCTGAGCGACCGGCGACGGCATGGTCGATGCGTGCTACAAGGCGATCTACAAATCAGCGGGAATCAATCCAGCGCTGGAGCGTTATTCGGTCAAGGCGATCACCGGCGGCACCGACGCGCTGGGCGAGGTCTCATGCCTGGTGCGCGAGGACGGGAATGACCGTGGCGGGACAGGGGGCGCATAGCGATATCGTGATGGCGAGCGCGTTGGCGCTGGTCAACGCGCTGAATCGCTTGAAAGCGCGCGAGGACGGCGGGTTCCCGCCAAAGCCGCTGGCTAGGAGTGCTTGCTCACGGAGTTATTGTTACTTCGAGCGCGGATGGCAGCGCGGTTCACGCTCTGTTGCCTTGAGCGAGAACTGTGGCGCTCCGAGATGCTCAGATGGAGTTCGCGCCAGGCGGAGGCACTTGGGCTGGCCGAATGCAATATAAGCACGGTGCAAAGGTTCGAGGCCCGCCGAAGCTGGGCTAAACTGCATAGCTGCGTGGTTACGCAATCTTCAGGCATACATACGGATAATTAACCAGCAGTAGAATTCTACAGCGCGTTGACGACGGCTCGCGAAGCTGGCAATGGCCTACAAAGTTTTAGTGCTCAAGGGTGATGGAATCGGTCCCGAAGTAGTCGGCGAAGCCTTGCAGGTGCTCAAGGTGGTCGCGCGGCGGCGGCCATCGATATCGAATTCAAGGAAGGGATCGTCGGCGGCCATGCGATCGATGCAGTTCGGAACCCCGCTGCCGCCAAGACGTGCTGAAGCATCGCGAAGGAGAGCGACGCGGTTCTGCTCGGCGCGGTCGGCGGTCCGAAATGGGATAATCCGAAGGCGCGAGCAGCGGCCCGAACAGGCGCTGCTCGACTCTGCGCAAAGAGCTAGGGCTGTTCGCCAACGTGCGGCCGGTGAAGGCGGTCAAGGAGTTGATCGGGTCGTCGCCGCTCAAGCCGGAAATAATCAACGGCGTCGATCTGGTGGTGATTCGCGAGCTGACCGGCGGAATCTATTACGGCAAGCCGAGCGAATGGCGCGAGGGTAAAGAAGGACGCGAGGCGGTCGACACCTGCGTGTACACTGACCACGAGATCGAGCGCGTTGTTGCGTTACGGTTTCGAGCTGGCGCGCGAGCGGCAAAAGCAAGCTGACCTCGGTCGATAAGGCCAACGTGCTGGCGACTTCGCGTTTGTGGCGCGAGATTGCGATTGAGCTGAGCGGCTGAATTCAAGGACGTCAAGTTCGAAAGCCAGCTGGTCGATTCGATGGCGATGCATCTGATTCGGCGTCCGCGCGATTTCGACGTGGTGGTGACGGAAAATATGTTCGGCGATATCCTGACCGATGAAGCGTCGGTGCTGGCGGGATCGATGGGCCTGCTGCCATCGGCGTCGCTGGGCGAAGAGCTCAACAGTGCAGGCTTCCGGGTCGGAATGTATGAGCCGATTCATGGCAGCGCGCCGGATATCGCGGGCCGCGATGAGGCGAATCCGCTTGCGGCGATCCTGTCGGCGGCGATGCTGCTGGAACATTCGCTAGGGATGCGATCCGAAGCGGAGGAGATCGCGCGCGCCGTGGAAGGGGTCGTGCACGATGGCTATCGGACACGCGATCTTGGCGTCGCGGCCAAGGGAATGCAAATCGGGTGCAAAGCGATCGGACGGCTGGTGCGCGAACGAATCGAATCTCTGGAAGCGGAAGCGGAGTAGCAGTGACGAGCGCACGTCAGCCGCGAGTTGCCGTAGTAGGAGCAACCGGCGCGGTCGGAAACCAGCTGGTCGAACTCCTGGAGACGCGTGCTTTTCCAAAGGGCGAGCTGCGGCTCTTCGCGACCGCGTCGGAAACCTCGAGCACCATCGAGATTGAAGACGCTGAATTCGAGGTCGAAGAGTTCGGCGACCCCGATGACCTCCACGACTTTGAGCTCGCATTCCTTGCGATTCCGGAACGCGCTGCCAGCGAAATAATTCTCGCACGCCCCGGACCGCTGTTGATCGATCTTAGCGGCGCGACGAGGTTGCCTTCGGGACAACCGATCGTCGCGCCTGGCCTTACCGGCCGCGAACGCTTGAACGAGTTGCGCGGCCGGATGGTGTTCGAGACACCGCATCCGGCGGCGCACGCGCTCGCCACGATTCTTCGCGCGCTGGGGCTCGAAAGCGGCTTCGGCAGCGCCACTCTTCTGATGGGCGCGAGCACCGGTGGACGCGATCGAGTTACCAGAACGGCGGAGGAATCGGCCGATCTTCTGAGCGGTAGCCTCAATCTCGCGGACAACGAATTCCAGCGCGCGTTCAATATCGTTGTGGGCGAGACCGAGCGGCACATCTCCGAAGTCGTACGCGCACAGTGCACAGCGCTAATGGGAGCGGCGCCGACCCTTTCCCTTCAGGTTCTCACCGCGCCGATACTGCACGGTTCCGTGCTCTCGATTCAGGTCCCGCCACTGGCCGAAGCCGAGTCTTATGCCGAGCGTCTGCGGGCGGCGCCGGGAATTCTTTTTGTCGAAGACAAGGAGCCGATGGGCGTCATCGACGCTCTCGGTCAGGAAGCGATCGTGCTCAAGCTGGACCGGCAGCCAGGTGGCACCGCGTTGTTCGCCGCGTTCGACAACGCCCGGCTGGCGGCGCTGATCGCAATTTGGATCGCCGAAAACCTTCTGCTCACTTCACATTGACGCTTTGCAAATAAAACTCACTATCGAGTACGACGGCTCGAACTACTCCGGATGGCAGCTTCAGAGCGGCCAGGATTCGATTCAGGCGCGACTCGAAGCCGCGCTCGAGCGAATTTTCGTGGCCCCGGTTCGGATTCGCGGCTCCGGGCGCACCGATGCGGGAGTGCACGCGCGTGGGCAGGTCGCGGCTTTCACGCTTCCGCGTCCGTTCGATCCATCTGAGTTGAGCAGGGCGCTCAATTCGATCCTTCCTCCCGATATCGTAATCCTGAACGCCACGACCATGGAGGACAGCTTCGATCCGCGCCGTCACGCAATCGCGCGGGTCTATGAATATCGAATTCTCAATCAGGACTGGCCGTCGGCTTTCGAACATCGATACTCATGGCTGATTCGCGACGCGATCGATCTCAATCGCATGAATGACGCCGCGGGGATTTTTGTCGGTGAGCACGACTTTGCGGCATTTCGAACCCTCGGCAGCGTGGTGAAAACCACCGTGCGGCGCGTGCATTCGAGCGGATGGCATCGCGAAGGAGAACTGCTGATATATCGCGTCGCGGCGAACAGCTTCCTGCGGCACATGGTGCGCACGATGGTGGCGACGATGGTTGAGATTGGGCGCGGGAAACTTGATCCGCAACTGATCGTGCGACTGTTCGAGTGCGGCGAGCGCTCGAAAGCTCCGGCCGCGGCGCCATCTCGCGGATTATTTCTGGTTGAAGTTCGCTACTGAGTTCACGATCAATCGAAAAATGACGTCGCACCATCAAACGCTTTTGGAGTTACGCATAGTTCAAAAGATCCAGATTTGGCGGGCGGAACTGAAAGCGGCCTCAAGATCGCATTCCGGCACAGCGCTCAAATGAGGGGGCTGTTGAAAAACGTGCATGATCCTTCGGAAAAAATGACATTTCCGAGCTATCTGCACTTGCAATAAACGTAGCGCTGGTTCAGGCTTGCTGGCAGCCCACACCGGGTCGCAAGGAGGAGGCTGATGACGCAGTCCCAAGTAGCATCGCATCTCGCTGATAAAGTAGGGATCACCAAGAAGCAGGCCAAGACCGCGCTCGAAGAACTAACCGGACTGGTGGTTCGCGAGTTGAAGAAAGAAGGTTCACTGCGCTTGGCGGGAATGGGAATTTTCCGCAAGCGCAAGAGCAAGGCGCGGATGGGGCGAAACCCCGCCACCGGAGAGGCGATTAAAATTCCAGCGCGCACACGGTTACGTTTCACCGCGGCGAAAGCGCTTAAAGATTCGGTGCTCGGCGCCAGATAGTCGGCATCGTTCTGGGTAAACCGCGAGTTGAGTCTCTCATGCTCGCGGTTTGCTTTTCTTCAGCGCGCCGGAAGCAGTTTCTGCCAGGCTTGGCGCGGCGGCGGTAACGATTACGAATCGCCACCGGACTTTTTCGATGCGGAATTCTGCACGCGCGCCGAAGCCCTGATCTCGCGGACTCGCGTGAGGTATTCCTTGAGGCGGGCTTCAAAGCCGCGCTCCGCAGGCTCGTAATATTTTTTTCCGATCAATTGATCGGGCATATAGTCCTGCTCGGTCACCGCACCCTCGAAGTCATGCGGATAGCGATATTCTTTTCCATAGCCGAGGCCCTTCAACAGCTGGGTCGGCGCATTCCTCAGATGCAGGGGAACCGGCAGCGCGCCGAGCTGCCGGGTGTCTTCCCGCGCGCTTAGCATCGCGCGATATGACGCGTTGGATTTTGGGGCGCTCGCAAGGTAAGTCACGCCCTGAGCGAGCGGAATGACGCCCTCGGGTAGGCCGACAAAATCCACCGCGTCCTTTACCGCGATCGCGATCTGGATCGCACGAGGGTCGGCGTTGCCAACATCCTCCGATGCGAAGATAACCATCCGGCGCGCGATGAACATGGGATCCTCGCCTGCCTCAACCATCCGCGTCATCCAGTAAAGCGCCGCGTCCGGATCGCTGCCGCGCATGCTCTTGATGAACGCGGAGATCACGTTGTAGTGTTCTTCGCCCGCGCGATCGTAGAGCAACGCCTTATGTTGCGCGGCCTCGCTGATGTGGGCGGTGAGTATCTCCGTGCTCGCGGCATGTTGGGCGAGTTCGGCGGCGATTTCCAGAATGTTGAGCGCTTTTCGCGCATCCGCAGAAGCGAGCCGGATCAATTCGGAGCGTGCGTCTTTATGCAGCGCAAGTCCCAGCTTGCCGAGACCGCGATCGGGATCACTAAGCGCGCGGGCAACTATCGAATCGATCGCTTCATCGGAGAGCGGATTCAAAACCAGCACTCGCGCGCGCGAAAGCAAAGGTGCGACTACTTCAAATGAAGGATTTTCGGTGGTGGCGCCGATGAGAGTGACGAGGCCGCTTTCGACGTGCGGCAGAAAAGCATCTTGCTGGGCGCGATTCCATCGATGGATCTCGTCGATGAAGACCACCGTGCGTCGTCCGGTTGCCTCGAGTTCTCGCCGCGCGTCGGCGACTGCCTCACGAAGATCCGCGACCCCCGCGCTCACCGCGCTAATTTGAATGAATTCCGCGTCGAGCTTTTTTGCGAGTAACAGTGCGACGGTGGTTTTGCCGGAACCCGGAGGGCCCCAAAAAATCACCGAATGAAGCCTTCCCGCCGCGACCATCTCGGAGAGCAACTTGCCAGGGCCGAGCAGATGCTCCTGACCGACCACTTCGTCAAGGCTAGCCGGCCGAATCCGATCGGCGAGCGGTTGCGCGGCAGGTTTCTTTTGCGGGAAGAGGCTCCCGGATGCGGCCTTGCGCCTCATGCCTCAACGCTAGCACATGAACTTTGCGCGGCAAGCCATCCTCATGCGATGCTGTTTGCGCGGTACTCCAGTCCCCGGTGCCGGAATTATAATGCGACAAGTGACAATGTGCCTTCATCGTCTATGATTGTTGGCATCGATATTGGGGGCTCTACCACCGATGCTGTGATCCTAGAAAATGGCAGCATCCGGGTGGTTACGATCGAGGCAAACGATCCGGTCGCTGCCGCTGCGGGCGCGCTGGGCAAAATCGTCGGTGACCTCGGGCTTAACTTGAGCGAAATCGAATGCGTAGCCGCAACCGGCGCCGGATCACGCGCGCTAGGCGATCATCTATTTGGCCGTCCGGTGGTGAAGGTCGACGAATTCACCGCCATCGGAGTTGGCGGAACCACACTGGCCGGCAAGGAGCGCGCGCTGGTAGTTTCACTCGGAACCGGCACGGCGATCGTGTCGGTGAACCAGTCTGAAATTCGCCACGTCAGCGGCACCGGCGTCGGCGGTGGAACTCTGCTCGGTCTCGCGAAACATATGCTTGGGGTTTCGGGACTCGACACGCTCGAGGCGATGGCGAGCCGCGGTGATCTTCATCGGGTCGACTTAAGTGTGCGCGACATTGCTGGCGGTCCGATCGGCAATTTGCCGCCAGGCACCACCGCGGCCAATTTTGGCAAGGTCGGAGCCGATGCGACTCCGGACGACAAGGCGCTGGCGATCATGAACATGATCGTCGAGGTGATCGGCGTGCTCAGCATCGCGAGCGCGCGCGCCTGTGGGCAGGAGGATATCGTGCTGACCGGGAAGCTCACAAGAATCTTCCGCTTTATGCAGAAAACACGGCGCCTCGAATTTGTTTTCGGACGCGGTCTGTTGATTCCCGAACATGCCGATTACGCAACCGCGATCGGCGCCGCACGCACTGCGCTGAAGCGCTAAAGGCCGATCGTTCAAGCCGTTTCCAAACTCCAGCCGCATCACGTTAGAATGCGCTTGGAGCGCGAATTTTTTCGCGCACAGTTTTCGAAAGTGCGATAGTTGCATTGGCGACGGCGAAGCGCCACCTCGCTTCAGTCGCCCGACGTGCAAGGGCCCGAAGATACTACGGGAGGACAATGGCTTCAGAACTGCTTAAGGGTTTCCGGATGCTCGATCTCAGCGACGAGAAGGGCGCGCTATGCGGCAAGATCCTGGCCGACCTTGGCGTCGAGGTGATCAAGGTCGAACCGCCACAAGGATGCTCGACGCGACGCATCCCGCCCTTTCTTGAGGACGTCGTCGGCCCCGATCGAAGCCTTTACTTCATCGCGTACCAGGCGGGTAAGAAATCGGTCACTGCCAATCTTGAAACCGCGACTGGGCGTGCAATAGTCGCCGAGCTTGCCAAGCAATGCGATTTTGTCGTTGAGTCGTTTCAACTGGGCTATCTCGATTCGATCGGTCTCGGCTACGATGCGCTAGCGAAATCGAATCCGCGCCTCGTTTACACTTCGATCACTCCCTTCGGCGACTTGGGCCCCGGCAAGGATTACAAATGGGCGGATATTATTACTTGGGCGGCCGGAGGCATGATGTACCTGATGGGAGAAGAGAGCCGGCCTCCGCTAGAAATGAGCCTCCCGCAAGCGGGCCTGCATGCTGGAGGTGAGGCGGCGGTCGCCTCGCTAATCGCTCATTACCAGCGCCAGTCCGATGGCCTCGGTCAGCGCGTCATTGTCAACATGCAAGCCTGCATCGTATGGACCCTGATGAACGAGCAAGCGATGCCGATCCTTCATGGAGATCACTTGCGGCGCAGCGGCGTTTATACCGGATCGCTTGGAGTACGGCGCAAAATGGTCTTTCGATGCAAGGATGGCTACATCTCGAGCGTTATCGGCGCCGGTCCCACTACTAAAAACCTTATCGATTGGCTGATCGAAGCCGGCTTCGGCGCCGAATGGATGAAGAGTCTGGATTGGAGTGCGTGGACGCCGGGATTATTCATGAAGCCGACAGAAGAGGATCTCCATCATATCACCGATATGGAGGATCGCGTCGAAACATTTTTCATGACGATGACCAAGGAAGAGATTTATCGCGAGACCCTGAAGCGGCGCTTGCTGCTGGCGCCGGTCGCGACCGAGGCCGATATCGCGCGCGACCCGCAACTAAAGTCGCGCGAGTTTTTTGTGAAGGTGGATCACGCCGATACTGTCGGACGGACGCTGACCATGCCCGGGCCTTTTGCAAAACTGAGCGAGACCCCAATCGAAATAAACCGGCGCGCGCCACAGCTCGGCGAGCACAATGAAGAAGTCTATCGTGAGCTGCTGAAGCATAGCCCCGGACAACTGACCGAGCTGCGCGCAATTGGCGCGATTTAAACCGAGGAAGAGCAAGATGAGCCGCTACGTTTTCGAAGGAGTTCACGTGCTCGACTTTGCGTGGGTTGGAGTGGGGCCGATCACGACCAAATATCTTGCCGACAACGGCGCCGATGTCATCAGAGTCGAATCGGTATCGCGGCTCGATGTGCTTCGCATAGCGCCGCCGTGGAAAGACGGCCAGCCGGGTCCCAACAACAGCCAATTCTTCGCGAGTTTCAACACTTCGAAAAAAGGCATCACACTCGATCTCGGAAAACCCAAGGCGCGCGAGCTGGTGCTCAGGCTGATGCCTTGGGCGGATATTGTGTCGGAAAGTTTTACGCCGAAGGCGATGCGCAATTGGGGCCTCGATTACGAACGTCTGCGCGAAGTCAAATCCGATCTCATAATGTTCTCCACTTGCATGCAGGGGCAGACCGGCCCCAATGCTATGTATCCAGGTTTCGGCCAGTTGATGGCGGCGATGTCGGGCTTCTATTACATCTCCGGCTACGGCGAGGGGGAGCCGCCGGCACCGCCCTACGGCGCGTATAGCGATTTCATCGTGCCACGATTCCTTGCCGCCGCACTCATTGCGGCTCTCGATTACAGGCGTCGCACCGGCAAAGGGCAATACATCGATGTGTCGCAGTATGAAGCCTCGCTGCACAACCTCGCACCCGCGTTGATCGACTATTTCGCGACCGGCAGATCGCTGGGACCGAAGGGCAATGCGTCGCTTCGATACGCGCCTCACGGGAGTTATCGGTGCGAAGACGAAGGGAACGAAGAGCGATGGATTGCGATCGCGATAGCAAACGATCTCGAGTGGAAATCGCTGCTGTCGGTTGCTGGCGCCAGCACCGATGATCCCCGATTTTTGACGCAGCTTTCGCGAATCGAAAATCGCGGCGCGCTCGACGAATTCGTCGCCGGTCTGGCGCGCAAGCGTCGCGCGGACGATCTCACCGCTAAGCTGCAGGCGGCGGGCGTTGCCGCATACCCGGTCCAGAACTGTGTTGATCTGCATCAGGACGAGAATCTTGAAGCGTTCGGTTTTTGGAACTGGCTGGAACATCAGCACATGGGCCCATCGTCGTACGAAGGCTTGCAGCATCGCATGAGCAGAACGCCGGGCGAACTTCGCAGCGCTGCGCCGGTACTGGGACAGCACAACGACGAAGTGTTCCGTGGAGTACTGGGTCTTACGACCGAGGAAATCGCGCAGTTGCAGGAAGAAAGCGTGATATTCTGACCCCGCGAACTAGTCCGCGAGCATCGTAAGACCGCGGTAGTTCCACGACAACCTATCGTGCGATACGAACTCAGAATTGCGCTGCGATATTTGAGAGCGCGCCGCAAGGACGCCTTCATCTCGGTGACGACGCTGCTCAGCGCGGTGGGTGTGATGATCGGCGTTGCCGCGCTGACGATCACGCTTTCGGTGATGAGCGGTTTCGATAGCCTGAAACAGCGCGTTCTCGCCTCAGCTCCCAGGTGCAGATCGTAGCGCGGACGGCTCGATTACCAACTATCGCGAAATTCAGAGCAGGTCGCCGCGGTTGCGCGCGTGGGCGGCTCCGATCCGTTCATCATCGGGCAGGCGATGCTCAGTTCCGGGCGCGGCCTTGGCGGAGTGGTGGTGCGTGGCATCGAACCCAACAACCCGGTAGTCACGTCGCAATGGTCGCGTTACGTGGACAGGGCTAACTTGGTGATTTGCTAAGGCCACACCGTCGGCGGCGCAGGAAAGCCGCCGCCGGAATGTGGCGCTCGCGATCGGGGTGACGCATGGCAGAAAAACTGCAAGTAAATCGGGGCGACGAGGTGCGCTGATCTCGCCGATTGTGGCGAGCGGACGGCAAGGTGACCGGCGCGCGGCGATTTTCCGGTCGGCGCGATTTTCGCTTCGGGGATGACTGTTCTCGATGGCACCGTGATCTTCATGGATCTGCGGCCGGGCGCAGGATTTTTTCGGCCGGCCGGCCGCGCGGACGGAATCGAGGTGCATCTGACCAACCTCGACGCCACCGGTCAGGTAACCAGCGCGATGCGCAAATGTTTCCCGTCCGCCCTATCAGGGTGCGCAACTGGATCCAGTAAACCAGTCCGCCTCGGCCGGATTCGCGATGCTCAAGAGGGTTTACGCATGGTTTTGATGATGCTGATCGCGGTGGCGGCCTTCAATCTGGTCGCGATGCTCATCATGGTGGTGATGGAGAAGCGCAAGGATATCGCGATCCTCATGGCGATGGGCGCCACGCGCGGCGCAGATCCGCCTGATCTTCATCATCAAGGGGATGATTATCGGTGCGGCGGGTACAATCGCCGGTTTGGTGCTGGGTGCGGTGGGATGCTTTACCCTGGCCCGCTACCACTTCATCCATATACTCGCGCGAGATATATGGGATATCCACCCTTCCGGTCGCGGTCGCCGGCCGTTTCGTATGGGTGGCATGGCCGCGATGGTGTTGTGTCTGTTCGCCACGATATATCCCGCGCGTCAGGCCTCCACGCAGTTGCCGGTCGAGGTTATTCGCTGGGAATAAGACGGTGGAAGACCATGCTTAGGCAGCCGGCATCGAGATGCCGGTGCGCGGGTGGAAACCGGGGCCATTTGCCGCCGGGCGGCGCTTCAGTTTTCCGAGGGCGAGTCAGGACGGGCTTACCCGTGAGTCTCGGCTTTCGAATCACCAGCGTCTCGTGACCGCGCACCTGATGGTGCGTGCGGGTCCGGCGGATTGGGCATTGGAGCCGTTGCCGTTTTCGGGCCGTTTTGGTTTCGACCCGTTGCGTTGACGCCGCCAGTTGTCGAGTTCGTTGGAAAGTTTTTTGGCCAGCGAGTTATCGGCTGCCTCGTCGCCCTGATGCTCTCCGTGATCTGAGTGTCGCCCCCGATCTCGCGCGTTTCGTCTTGAGCGCCTGGTGTTTGCTTCGAGCTCATGCAGCTCCTCTCTTCATTAGTAGTGGATCTGTGCTCCTTTCGGTCTGACCGGACCTCACGAAACTCACTCTACAAAAAATGTTTTATCGTCAAATTTACGATGCGCGCCGCGCACCGGGATTTCAGACTTGAATATTTTGTGTGGATTGTTTGGTTGGTCCGCTGTGCGCCCGGAATTTAAATCTTGGTGTTGGCGGCTTCTGGTGCGGTTTATCTATGCGGGAAAACTCCAGGCTGGATTTTCAATTGCGCCGGACCCTCGCGAGTCCGGCGCGCTTAAATCATATTATCTTTAGGTATTGAACAGGCTCTGCATGCGCAAGGCAAGACCCATGTCGCCGGCAATCCGGAGCTTGCCGCTCATGAAGGCCACCTGTCCGTTCAGCTTTCCTGACAGCATATCCAGATAGTCCTGTGCCGTCATCGAGATCGTGATACTCGGAGAAGGATTCGCACCTTCCTCAACTTTGACGGTTTGATCTTTGATGATGACCGACCACTTGCCGCCGCCATCGCCGGAGAGATCGAACAGATAAACCGCGTTGAGTCCTTTGGCCGCGTCTTTATTAAAACGGCTCGGCATCAATTCAAAAGCTTGCTTGGCGCTAGTTGGTGCTGCATCAGCCATGGGAACGAAAACCTCCTGAGGAAAGCGGCATCTGCCGCGCTATGCGAGCCATATAAGCGTTAGGTTCTTGGGTTGTCAATAGTAGCAGAGCTAACCGTAATATAGCACCATCGCCGCGTACGGTGCTATCGAAAAGCGCGAGTAAGAGCCTTCAGAACCCGAACATGTTGCCAGGTTCGACCCGGATGAGGTTTTCGCGCACTGTGACAGGCGCCGCACCCTCCGCGACCGTTACCGCACGGCTCTTTTCCAACTCGGTTTTTACTTCCCCATTCAGAAATGCGTCGTGACCGATCACTTTAACCGTAACCTTGTCGAGGCCGGCGTTCGCGAGTTCTTGAGTAATGCGGCTCTGTTCCTCGGCATATTCGGCCTCGTCAGTGATGATAGTGTTGACCACCGAAGTAACGCCCGGAATGTTTCGCACCGTGTCCTCCGCGAGCGATTTGTCGCTATCGTCAAAAACCTTGCCGAAGAGGGTTACGGTGCCGCCGGTTGTGTAAGCCTTTACCCGGTGCAATTTCGGGTTCGATTTCAAACGCTCCTGCACCTGTTGAAATAACGATGGCGCGGCGGGATGAGGAACGGCTGCAACCTTGCGCGGACGAGGACGAGGTTTTGGCTCCTCCGATGCGGCAGCCATCGGAGTTGCAACGACAGGCGGCGAAGGAGCGACCGCCGCAGCCTCCGTCGAGGGTGCGGCGGCAGGCGGCGTGGCCTCCGCCACCGGTACCGAAGCGTATTCCGGCGGCTCAGTTGGCGAAAGACTGGCCAGCTTGGCTTCGAGATCGGATTCGATCTTCGCTTCTTCGCCCCCGTCATGAGCGAAAACTATCGGATAGTCGGCCTCAACCTCGCCCGCGCTGGTGGCGGGAAACTTCCAGCCGAGCGTCTCCCTCGCCACCTCTGCGTCCAGACTGGGGTTCGGCGATGTTGAAGTGCGCACCGCGCTGTTGTCGACGCCGCCGTCGGGACGAATTCTGAGTCTGACGACCATTCCATCGGACACTTTCGGGTCGCCATTAAGCGCATGGTTATAAGCGTCGATGATCGAGCCGCGATTGTCATCGAAGCCCTTTCGCAACGCGCCGGCGTTTCGATCTGCGGAAGTCGCGCCGGGTCCTGAAACCTGAATCACCATCGCGTCAGCGAGTGCGACTATCGGACTGGCGGCGCCGGGCGCGGGTGAAGTCATGCTAGCGGGCGAGGATTCCTCGGCAGCTTCATCGGCGGACTTCGTGTTACTGAGGTGAATCGCGAGCCACGCGCCAGCGGCGAGCGCAAGTATCGCGGCCACGACATATCCGGCGGTACCGAGGATGGAGCGGCCACCCGCGGGTTCCGTTCCTTCAACCGGTGACCCCGAAGACTGCTGATGAACCTGAGTGACGCCCGCGCCGAGCCGAGGATATGGCGGAGTTGGTACCTTGGCAGGCTGTGGAGCGGAAGCCAGCGCCTCAGGTTGGTCCAGGCGCGCGCCGCAGAAGTTACAGATAATTTCGCCCGGTTCCGCCTTGCCGCCGCAGACTGGACATTCGAGCGTTGTCGCGCCGGTCTGGTGCGTAAACGCCGGTGCCGAGATCAGCGCGCTCCGATCGTCCGCGCAAAAACTTTCGCTATCAGGGTAGCTCCGGTTGCATCGTGGACAAGTCTTCATGGTGAATCAGGTTCGCTCCGGCGCCGTTTTGAAATCGGCCGTTTGTGGACGTAACGCCTGACCAAAATGATATTGGCCGCAAACGCGCGCGCCAATACCCGTGGTCAAATGGCTCTCGACGCGCCCCCGCACCGAAGCCGAGTCAGGAAAAGTTTGGCATCACATCGCTGCGGAAGCGTTCCATCTGAATCAATTGATCGCGAGTCGATGGACCCGCGCCTAAAATTACGCGCTCGACGCCCATGTCGCGCAGCCGCTTCACCGAATCGGTATTAATTGGAGCGCCGAAACGCGGCGCCACCGTGAGCTCCAGCGGTTTCGACCGATGTTGTTCATGCTCGTGCTCACGCAGCCGTTTTATTACCCGGCCCACTTCGTCAAAGTCCTCGCCGATGCCGTACCATCCGTCGCCGAGGCGAGCCGCGCGTTTTAGCGATGGCTCCGTATGACCGCCAAACACGAATGGGGGATGCGGTTTCTGCACTGGCTTTGGATTCATCTTGAAGCCCTCGATGCTCACGTGCTTGCCATGATACACGGGCTCGTCCTTGCTCCACAGCTCTTTCAGCAGTTCGACATATTCGCGCATGCGTGGCGCGCGATCCGAGAAATTCATTCCCACCGCATCGAATTCTTCGCGCAGCCATCCGATGCCGACGCCAAAAATGAAACGCCCGCCGGAAAGTACGTCGAGACTGGCTACCGCCTTGGCGGTCGCGAAGGGATTTCGGATCGGAAGCACGAAAATTCCCGTCGCGAGCCGAATCCTCGTCGTGATGGCGGCGGCGTACGCCAGCGCCAGCATCGGATCGTGCAGCGGCGTCTCGGGCGGCGCGGGCATCCGGCCGCTCGACGAGTAGGGATATGGCGATTGGTAATTCACCGGCAAAATAATGTGTTCCGGAATCCACAGCGACTCGAAACCGAGTTCCTCGGCCTTCCGCGCAACCGCGGCGACGCTTGATGGCTGGGTTTGAAAAAGGAAAGTTGCAAACTTCATCTTACGCTCTCCTTCTCCCGCGGCTTAGTATACGAAGCAGCATGCCGGGAGAGGTCGCCGCGCGGCACGCTTCGGGCGTTGTACGGTGGGTGAGGGTGGATGCACCGGACGCGCACATTTTTGTCAATGACAATTTCCTAAACCGGGCCGCCCTCGAGCCGGAATCCGATCCTCACTTCAACCTGGAAAACTGGCGCGCCATTCTTGTTCACCGAGCCGCGAATGTTGTTGACCTCGAACCAGCCGATATTGCGCAGCGTCTTGCTCGCCTTAGCGATCGCGTTGCGCACCGCTTGCTGGATGCTGTCGTCGGACACCCCGACCACTTCGACGATTTTGTAAGTCTCTTCAGGCATCGCTTCTCCCTCACACGAGGCTTGGGTCTCATGGTGCTGTAGCGCCGGTGAGGCTTAATCGCAAGCGAATGTTAGGAGCGGCTGATCGGAAACGAGCCCGCGAAAGCGGCGGGATCTTCGACCATCCGCAGATCGAGCTGAAACCCGTCGCCGGTGACGCGCCCGACAATCGGCGGGTGCGCACGGCGGAAAATCGCCGAGATCGCGTTCGTGGAAATTTTTGGATGCGTAATGCGGAGCGCGATGGTCACAAGCTCCTCGGTTGGCAACGCTCCCGAGCCGATTTGTGAGGTCGACTCGATAATCCCAACCTCAAACTCACTCCCCAGCCGGTCTACCAGAATATCGCGAGCGCGCGCCGCCATTTGCTTCATTTCGCTGACCGAACGGGTCAGAAATCGCAACGTAGGAAGCTCCTCCGCGAGATTTCCCGAGCGCAAATAGAGCCGCAGTGTCGCGGAAAGCGCGGCGAGCGTCAGCTTGTCGCATCGCAGCGCGCGCTTTAGCGCATTCGATTTGAGCTTTGCGATCATCTCGCGCTTGCCGACTACTATTCCCGCCTGCGGACCGCCTAGCAGCTTGTCGCCGGAAAAGCTCACTAGGTCAGCGCCCGCCGAAATTCGCTCGGCGACGATCGGTTCGCGAGCGAGATGATAAACGCTCAGATCAGTCAGCGCGCCGGCACCGAGATCCTCCATCACCGGAATTCCGCGACGACGCCCAATCTCCACCAGCTCCTCGAGTGTCACCTCGCTGGTAAAACCGACCACCCGATAGTTGGACGGATGCACTTTCAGAAGCAGCGCGGTTTCCGGTCCGATCGCGCTTTCGTAGTCCCCCGGGTGCGTCCTGTTGGTGGTGCCGACCTCGCGCAAACGCGCACCGCTGCGCGCCATCACATCGGGCAATCGAAACGAGCCGCCGATCTCGATCAGCTCGCCGCGTGAAACGATCGCCTCGCGTCCTTCGGCGATCGCGGTCAATGCGAGTAGAACCGCGGCCGCATTGTTATTGACCACGGTGGCGGCTTCAGCGCCGGTAAGCGCGCACAGCTCGCTCTCGACGATCGAATCGCGATCGCTGCGGCCACCGCCTTCGAGATCGAATTCTAGATTAACCGCTGAGCGCGCGGCACGTTCGATTGCCTCGATAGCGGCTTCGGGCAAGATCGCGCGTCCCAGATTGGTGTGGAGCACCACGCCGGTAGCATTGACGACCGTCTTGAGCGCTGGTTCATCGGCGAGGGCTGCATGCGCGACCTCGCGGACGATCTTCTTGATAATGTCTTCCCGATTGTTCGCAGCCGACTGTCCGTTCGCGAGCGCCTCCCGCACTGCGCTTTCCGCCCGGGTGACGAGCGCCTTCAGATAAGCGCGAGAAAGTCCGGCCAGCGCCGGGTGTGTCTGCGCTGCGCGGATACATTCATCGACCGGCGGAATCGCGCGCAGCAACGAGGATCGCGCGTCCGCGGATTTCGGCTGAAACTTTTTCGCCATTCAATCGATATGACGGAGATTGTCGAGGAGTTCCTTCGCCGAGATGTAGCCGACTTTCTGTTGGCGAATTTTTCCATCCGAGTCGATCAGCACCGTGGTCGGCACGCCCTGGATTTTGAATTTCGAAATGATCGCGGCGTTCTTGTCGTCCTGCGCGGTCAGGTCGGCTCGCATCCGTACGAAACGTTCGGCTTCCTTGACTACCTCGGGATCGACAAAAGTCGAACGATCCATCTCGCGGCACGGAATGCACCAGTCGGCGGCAAAATCCACGATGACCGGTTTTCGCCGCGCGGCGGCGGTGGCGAGTTGCGCGGAATCGAAGGCCTGGAACTGCACGGGCATCGGTTTTGCGCGTGGTATTATCAGAAATATCAGCGCGGCGAATGCTATAATTCCGATTCCGCTGCGGATTATCAAAAAGGGACGCCAGTTGCGTCCGGCTGGTGTGAGAAAGCCGAGGAAGATTCCTACCGACGCTCCATAGTATGGAAGCAGCCGGGTCATGAGATGGTTGGGCAGGATCGGATCGAGAAAATAGATCGCGAGACCGACTAGAATGAATCCGAAAAGTTGCTCGATCCACGCCAGCCATTCGCCCGAACGAGGCAAACGGCGAACATTTCCAGCTGCCATCGCGAGCCCGATATAGGGTAGACCCAGTCCGATCGCCAGAGTAAAAAAGAGTGCGAATCCGAAAAGCGGATTCCCGCTGCGCTGGACCATCAGCAACAGCCCCAGCACGATCGGGCCGATGCACGGCGCCGCGACCACTCCCATTCCGAGGCCCATCAAGAATGAGCCGGCGTAACCGGGACGCGCGGCGCCGGCCCAATTGGCTATAAATTGCGGCGGCTGAATGACGAATAGCCCGAAGCTCGAGGCGGCGAGGACCAGCATCATCGCGGCGATGGCGGAAAGCACCAAAGGATTTTGCATCGCCGCGCCAAAAAGCCCGCCCGAAAGCGCGACGGCGACGCCCACCGCGGAAAACATCATTGCGATTCCGAGCACGAACAAGATCGCGAGCGTCAATACGCGCCTCGGGCTCCCGCCTTGGTTGCCGAAGTATGCAATCGTCACACCGATGAGCGGATAAACGCACGGCGTCAAATTGAGCGCGAGGCCGCCGAGCAGCACGATCAGGAATCCGATCACGTAGCCATGACTCGAAAAAGTACGCGCGAGCCAATCGTTGGTTTGGCGGGGGTCAAATCCGTTCTCGGATGCGATCGCCGACGCGATCGATTCAGGGCGATAGATCGTCGCGAGACTTACCACGTCGCTGATCCATGCCGGCGACAGACATTGATTGTTGTTGCAGGCCTGGTAGTTGAGCCTGGCGGTGACGGTTTGGTTCGGCGCGATTGCAACGCCGGTGGTAAGCGCAATCCGAAATTGAATCGTCCCGGTGAACACCGAGAGTTCCTCGGAAGAAAAATCGAGTCTGGTCACTTCCGCCGCGGGATATTTGACCTCGCCGGCGTTCACGCCATTCGGAAGCGTCAGTTCGAGGTGGGTCGGAATGTAGTCGGGACTAAGCGGATGGTTCGAGTTGATATGCCATTTTGGCAGGACTACCGCGTCGACGATCAGCGTGCTGGCAGCTTTCGGAGAGAGCGGATGGTCGAGGCCGGCATTCAGGAAATGGACGACGATTGGCGGCGACTTGAGACCCGCCGCCATCGTGCCGGGCGCCATAAACGCGAGAAGCAAAAGGATCGGTGCGAGCTGAAGTGCCCAACTGCGTGGCGATCGAGCCCGCTCTTCTAACACCTCTCCGCGCCAGAGAGAGGAAACCTTACTTTCCGTTCGCATGCGAGGACGTTTGAGTCCCGGACAGCGCAACGCTTCCTACTATTTCGAGTCCGTAGCCGGGAAGATTGGCGAGCCGCGGCGGCGTATCGGACATCACGATCATTTTGCGCACGCCAAGATCGCGGATGATCTGTGCACCGATTCCATAGTCGCGAAACTCCGCGTCGGGAAGATTTATCCGGGTGGTCGGTTGTTGTGGACCCCGTGACGCAGACACGTCGAGCTCTGCGGCGATGGTGTTGGCCTCGCGTTTCACGTACAGCAACACCCCTTCGCCCGCCGCCGCGATCTTTTCCATGGCGGCGCGCAGCAGCTTTCGGGTGTTGCGCTGCGACAAGCCGAACACGTCGCCGGGCAAGTACTCGCGATGTGCTCGGACCAGAGTTGGCCGCGATGCGTCGATCTCGCCCATAACCAGCGCCAGATGCTCCGTGAAATCCACCAGCGTGCGATAAACGATCGCGGTGAAATCGCCGAATGCGGTTGGCAGCCGCGCCTGCGCGATCCGCTGCACCATGGTTTCGTTGCGTAGCCGGTATTCGATAATGTCCGCGACGGTGACGATCCTGAGCCCGTGGGTTTTCGCGAAGGTGATCAAATCGTCGCGCCGCGCCATGCTTCCGTCATCTTTCAAAATCTCGCAAATGACGCCGGCGGGCTTCAGTCCTGCCAGCCGCGCAAGGTCGACCGCGCCTTCGGTTTGACCGGTGCGAACCAGCACTCCGCCCTCGCGCGCGCGTAACGGATACACGTAACCCGGCGTGATGAAGCCGGCGGCGGTGGCGTCTTCCCGCACCGCCTCGAGGATCGTGATCGCGCGGTCCTGCGCTGAGATCCCCGAGCCCAGGCATCGTTTCGCGCTTATCGAGGTGGTGAACGCGGTGCCGAGCGGCGCCTGATTATCACCCACCATCATGATCAGGCCGAGGCGATCGATCCGCTCCGCGGACATCGGCAGGCAAATCAGGCCGCGCGCGTACTTGGCCATGAAGTTGATCGCTTCGGGCGTGGCCTTCTCGGCCGCCATGCTGAGGTCGCCTTCGTTTTCGCGCTGCTCGTCATCCATCAGGATGACCATGTGACCGCGACGAGTTTCCTCGAGCGCTTCTTCCACCGAAATGAATGGCGCTTTGGCCTGTGAGCGAGGGCTGATCTCTCCGAACATCAGTTATGATCCGCTGTCGTGATTCGATCGATCTATCAATAGCCAAGCAGATTCTATCGCGCCTGCAAAGGCATATTCCACGGCGCCGCGGCGCCCTTCTGACGACGGTACACGCTCTGTTACGGGGATATCAAATCGGCGATGCAGGGATGGTTTGAATGTAGAATCCGGAGCGCTTTGATATCGTTGATAGATGGCGCGGGAAATTCGCAAAGCGGTGCTGCTCGCAGCGGGACGCGGTAAGCGGCTCGGCGCGCTCACCGATGAAAATCCCAAGCCACTGCTCGAAGTGGCTGGGCGGCCGCTCATCGGTCACCTTGTCGATGCGCTCGCCCAATCGGGAGTCCGCGATATAGCGATCGTTACCGGCTATCTCGCCGTGCAAATAGATGAATGGTGCGCGCGTTCCAATTGCGTGCGTCCTGATGTTCGCCTGTCGACATTTCGTCAGTCGCGTCTGACGGGAACGGCGGATGCGATGCTGATCGCGAAAGATTTTGTGGTCGATGAAAGTGCCTTCATCTTCGGTTGGGGCGACATTCTGATGGATACTGGAAACTACGCGCGCTTCGCCGAGGCGGCGCGTTCTCAGCGCTACGATCTTATGCTCGCGGTCAATCGCACTCGCGATCCGTGGCGCGGCGCGGCGGTGTACGTCGATGGCGATATGCGGGTTGAGAAACTGATTGAGAAACCCGCCCAGGGAACGTCGACGACCAATTGGAACAACGCGGGTCTGTTCGCCGCGACTCCGGGGATTTTCGACTATCTGGCGAAGTTGACACCGTCGTCGCGCGGTGAACGCGAGCTGCCGCAGGCTGTTGTAATGATGATCGCCGACGCGCGCGAAGTGCGCGCGGTAGACGTACGCGGTTTCTGGAGTGACGTGGGAACGCCGGAAGATTTGGCTCTCGCGCGAAGAATGTTCAAGCCGTCGCACGAGGAATAACGGCGATGGATCAGACCGAGAAATGGGATCGCGAGGAACTTGCACGAGCCGAAATGCTCGCGGGGAAAATTCGCTCGGCGCATGCCACGGCGAAACTGTTTGCGGTGCGCGCGCCCGGCCGCGTGAATTTGATTGGCGAGCATACCGACTACAGCGGCTTGCCGGTGATGCCGATCGCGATCGATCGCTCCACCATCATCGTGGCCGCGCCCCACGCCGACTCGACCGTCGAATTGTACAACCTCGATCCTCGGTTCGCGCCGCGCACATTTTGCATCGAGGGCGCCATTCCACCCTATGCCGCCGGCGATTGGGCCAACTACGTCAAGGCGGGAGTACAGGGCGTGATCGATCACTTCGGTGTGCGCGGAGAGGCAATTCGCGGCGCGACGATGATCGTCGATGGCCGCGTGCCGCTTGCCGCGGGGCTCTCGTCGTCGGCGGCGCTCACGGTTTCATCGGCGCTCGCGACTATGGCAGTCAACGGGATCGCGCAGGACCCGCTGGAAACTGCGCGGATGGTTGCGCGGAGCGAATGGTACGTTGGCACCATGGCGGGCGGAATGGATCAGGCGGCCTCGATGCTGGCGCGGCGCGGCCGCGCGCTTCTCATCCATTTCGATCCGCTGCGAGTCATACCGGTAAAGATGCCGCCGGGCCTCGCGATCATCGTGGCGGACAGCCTGGAAGTCGCGGACAAATCCGGATCGGTTCGAGACGAGTACAATCGCCGAGTGGTCGAATGTGGGCTCGCGGCGCGTATTCTGGGGAAAGCGCGCGGTCTCGAAAACATTCGCGTGCTGGGCGACGTGGTGAAGCAACTCGGCGATTGGACCGCACGTGATCTCGTCGAGACTCTCGCGAGGGCCGCGCCTGAGCGGCTCGGCATCGCTGAAGTGTCGAAGATTCTGGATCTTTCCCCGGAAACCTTGCGCGCGGAGATTATGGGCAACGGCGCCAAACAAGTACGCATCGACGAGAACCGCCCGCTGGAAATCTTCCGTCGCGCACGTCATGTGCTGACCGAAACCGAGCGGGTGAAACTTGCCGCGGACGCGCTTTCCGCCGCACGCCTCGACGAATTGGGCGCGCTGATGAGCGCCTCGCATCAGAGTCTGCGCAACGACTTCGACGCGAGCACCTCGCGTCTCGATGCGATGGTGCGCTATGCGCGCGAGGGCGGCGCACTCGGGGCACGGCTCACTGGCGCGGGCTTCGGGGGATGCATCATCGCGGTCGCGCGCGAAGCCGACGCGGCCGCCGTCCTCGCGCACCTCGAAAAAGATTACTACGCAAACCTCGATTCAGGCGCGGCACATGGGCTAAGGACCATGGTACACGCCAGTCCCGGCGCGAACGTTGTCGAGCTGTTGTAAAAGGAAATCGCGTGGGGACTCAGGCGCGCTTTTGGCGCAGGTAGTGGCGATGTGCCTTGGCGCGATTCCCGCACGCTTGCATCGAACACCATCGCCGCGTGCCATTTTTGCTATCGTCGGAAAATAGCCACAAGCATTGCTCGTTCGCGCACGCGCGGACTTTGAGCAGTTGCGGGGCGACTAGCAGATCGCCCGCGGACCACAGAACCGGCGCCAGAAGCGACGCGGCCGGAGCTTTGGTACCGGCGACTGTCCATCCGTAACCACCCGCTCCGCGCGCCAGGGCGCTACGCGGCGGCGCCGCCCGCAATCCCCGGTTGAGAATCTCCAAATCTTTCGCCGCTGGCGTGGCGCCCGACGCGACGCGATGAAAGATGCGATAGATGGCCTCGCGGATTTCGATCGCATCGAGGAAAAGATTCGCCGCGGGTCTGGGATTCAGCTCTAACCAGCGCCGCAGTTCACGCGCGACTGCTGCCGGGGTCACTCCTGCGGAGACGCACCATTCCAGCAATTCCGCGAAGTCATGAAGACTTTCGGCGGGCGAACTGCCGCGCCAGGCGATCGTGTTGGCGAAATCCAGGCACATGCCGATGCGCGGCATGAAAATAACGTCACCCGGTTTCTTCGAATGATCGATCCGAACCATTGCTCTCCAATACTAACCGGTATGGCGGTTTGACAAAACCGCCTCATCTCCACTATATATAACCATCATGCCGGTTAGAACAAAAAATAAAGCGATGCCGGCACGCACGTATGCAGGAGGAAAAGATAATGATCCACCACGTATCGATTGGAGTGAAAGATGTCGCGGCGGCGAAACGGTTCTACGACAAGGCTTTGGCGCCGCTCGGCATCAAATGCCTGGCCGAGGAGCAGTCGTATCTGGGCTATGGAGCCGGCGCGCCCGAGTTCTGGGTGCTTGCAGCCAAACGGCCGGTCAAGCCCGATGACGAATCCGGACTGCACTTTTGTCTGAAGGCGAGCAGCCGCAAGAGCGTGGATGAGTTTCACGCCGCGGCACTCAAATCGGGCGGCCGCGACAACGGCAAACCCGGCATCCGAAAGGACTACGGTGAGAACTACTATGCCGCGTTCGTAGTGGACCCTGATGGCTACCGCTTCGAGGCTTACTGCGACGGCAAGTAGCATCCTGGTTCGCGTCGCTGCACCCTCACACCGGGCGCGTCCTTCATCTTTTGAACTTCGATGACGGCGCGTCCGGCGTTCGATCAGATTCCCTCCGTTACTATCGATAGACGCTCAGTGCCGCTGGATCGAAATTTGTCTCGATTGCGCGACCTGACTCTGGCAAACTGACGATCAATCCTTCTCTCTCGGAGATCGATCATCGACAACGTACCTGAAATTGAGGCTGCGGAGGCGGACGAACAATCTACCGACGCTTCCGCCGATAGTATCTGGGATGGCAGGCTCGCGGCGTTTCGCGCCCTTCGGCATCGCAATTTCCGGCTCTTCTTTGTCGGCCAGCTGACCTCGCTGATCGGCACCTGGATGCAATCGGTGGCTCAGGCGTGGCTGGTCCTGAAGCTGACCAACTCCTCGATGGCGTTGGGCCTGGTCGCTTTCGCAAGTTATTTTCCGATGATCCTGGTCGGCTTGTTCGCCGGCGCTGTGGTCGATCGGGTGGACAGGCGCAAGCTGATTCTGGTGGCGCAAGCGCTTTTGATGCTCAGCGCGTTCGTGCTGGCGGCGCTGACCTGGGCGGGCGTGGTGAGGGTCGAATACGTCATCATCCTCGCCGCGTTCAACGGGCTGGTGAGTTCGTTTGATATGCCGGGCCGGCAAGCTTTCGTGGTCGAGATGGTAGGGCGCGAGGACTTGCCCAACGCGATCGCGATGAACTCGATGATTTTTAACGGCGCGCGGATGGTGGGACCCGCGGTGGCCGGGATTTTGATCGCGGTAATCGGGATCGCCGGATGTTTTTTCTTAAACGGGGTCAGCTATCTCGCCGTGATCTGGAGTCTGCTCGAAATGGAATTGCCGCGCCGAATAGTCAGCGCAGCGGGGATCTCGATGCTTCGCCGGGTGCGCGAGGGCCTGCAATATGTGTGGCATCACAGCCCCTCGCTCTATCTGTTGCTGCTGGTCGCGATAAACAGCGGCTTCGGGATGCAATACGCTATTCTGATTCCGTTGTTTGCGCGAAATCTCTTGCACAGCGGTGCGCGCGGCTACGGATTTCTGATGGCGGCGCAGGGGCTCGGTGCCGTGGCCGGTGCGATCGCGATGAACTCGCGGGAGCCGACGGCGCGCGCGCTGCGGCAAAACCTGGTGTTCGGGACCTTCTGCACCGCGGCCGCGATTTTTGTGTTCGCACTGTCGCCCTCGATGCCGTTGTCGTTGATCGCGCAGATGTTCATTGGGGCCGGCCTGATGCACTACATGGTAACTACCAACACGATGCTGCAGTTGTTCGTTTCCGACGAATTACGCGGGCGCGTGATGAGCCTCTACACGCTTTCATTCATCGGGACCGCGCCGATCGGAAGCCTCGAGGTGGGATTCCTCGGCGATCACCTGAGCCCGCGTATCGCGGTCGTAGTGTGCGCGATGTTCTCCCTCGGATGCGGATGTTTCCTCCTCACCAAGCTGAAGATGTTCGCGGCCGCGCAAGCCGCGCACGAAAAATCAGCCGCCGCCGCAGCCGATCCAGCATTGCGCATCGAACTGGATGCGGTAGATTAGCTGCGCAAGTTTTGAGCCTGAAAGACAATAATAGCGAATTTCGAGGCCCTCGTAGAATATCGTTATGTTTCGAGGCTCTCCGACTCTCCGCTCCTGCCCTCCAATGAGGCTTTTGCGGCGCTAGGATTTTTCCATAAAACGGCGGGATATTGTTATCTATGACGTCCGTCGCTGAGACGCTGTTTGATTGTCCCGGCTACTATCGCTCATTCCGCCTTTACTATCGGCTCCGCTTCGGAATAAAATGTTGCTCGGATGTAGCTCGGATGTTGCTCGCATGTAGCTCGGACGTCGCTGCGATGTTGGCTGGATGCGGTTGGAAGGTGGGAGGCGCACGCCTTTTGTATGCCAAATAGATCTCCTTCGGATGGTTACGGCGCCGATTCGATCAAGGTGCTCGAAGGCCTCGAGGCGGTGCGCAAACGTCCCGGTATGTACATCGGCGACACCTACGAACGCGGCCTGCATCACCTGGTCACCGAGATCGTCGACAATTCGGTTGACGAAGCGCTCGCGGGATTTTGCACCGAAATCAAGGTGACGATCGCGAGCGACGATCGCATCACCGTCGAGGATAACGGCCGCGGCATTCCGGTCGACATGCATCCGACCGAGAAGCGCTCGGCGCTCGAAGTCGTGCATACGGTTTTGCACGCGGGCGGCAAGTTCGAAAAAAGCGCGTACAAGGTTTCCGGCGGGCTCCACGGCGTCGGCGCGTCGGTGGTCAACGCGCTCAGCGACGAGTTCGAGGTCGAGGTCCGCAAGAACGGAAAAGTTTATTTCCAGCGCTATGAGCGCGGCCTCCCCAAGATGAAGGTTGAGGAGCGCGGCGCGACCAGGCTCACCGGCACCAAGACCACCTTCTCGCCCGACCCCAAGATTTTTTCCGAGATAAAGTTCAAATACGAAATTATCGCGCGCTATTTGCGCGAGATGGCTTACCTCAATGGCGGACTCAAAATCACCTTGCGCGATGAGCGCGATGGCAAGCAGGAAGAGTTCCATTACGAAGGCGGGATCAGTGAGTTCGTCGAATCGCTGTCGGAAGGCAACCAGGCGGTTCACGACGTGATTTTTTTCAAAGGCAACCGCGACGGCACCGATGTCGAGGTCGCGTTGCAATGGACCGACGCGGTCCACGAAACCATTTTCACCTACGCCAACAACATCCACACCGTTGAGGGCGGCACCCATCTTTCGGGCCTGAAGGCGGCGCTGACGCGCACGCTCAACACCTACGGGGCCAAGAACAATCTCTTCAAAAGCAAAGAAATGCGCCTCGAAGGCGAGGACACGCGCGAGGGGCTGACCGCGGTGGTGAGCGTAAAAATCGCCGAGCCGCAGTTCGAAGGCCAGACCAAGACCAAGCTCGGCAATTCCGAGGTCGAGGGTATGGTCGCCGGGCTGGTCAGCGAAAAGCTCGGCGAATATTTCGAGAAAAATCCGGGCCCCGCAAAAAAAATCGTCAGCCGCACGATCGAGGCCGCGACCGCGCGCGACGCCGCGCGCAAAGCCAAGGATCTGGTGCGCCGAAAGGGCGCGCTCGAATCGGGCGGATTGCCGGGCAAGCTGGCGGATTGCCAGGAAAAAGATCCCGCGCTCAGCGAGCTGTTCATCGTCGAGGGAAATTCGGCCGGCGGCACCGCGAAAGAGGGCCGCGATCGCAAGGTGCAGGCGATTCTGCCGCTGCGCGGCAAGGTGCTCAACGTCGAGCGCGCGCGTATCGACAAAGTGCTCGGCTCGGAGCAGTTGCGCACGCTGATCATGGCGCTCGGGATGGGCGTCGGCAAAGACAAGGACCTCGCCAAGCTCCGCTATCACAAGATCATCATCATGACCGACGCCGACGTTGACGGCTCGCATATTCGAACCTTGCTGCTGACGTTTTTTTTCCGCCAGTATCTCGAAGTCATCGAGAGCGGCTATCTTTACGTCGCGCAGCCGCCGCTGTTCCGGGTCAAAAAGGGCAAACAGGAACGCTACGTCAAAGACGAAGGCGCGCTCGAAGATTATCTGACCGACCTCGGCTCCGACGCGGTCACGCTCGAAGCCGGCAAGGGCAAAGATGCGCGCGAGCTCAAGGGCGCGGCGCTCAAGGCCTTGGTGCGTAAGGCGCTCTACTACGATCGGATGTATTGGCAGTTGGAGCGGCGCTCCAAGGAACGCGAGATTGTCACCGCCGTAGCGAAGCTGGTAATCGAGAAAAAAATCACCGACGACAGTTTCGAATCCGAAAAGGCGGCGAAAGAAATGGGCGCCGCGATCATCAAGGCGGTCGCCAGGGACAACCTCGTGTTCGAGGTTCAGGCCGACGACGGCGCGCATTGGAAGGCGGTCTTCTCGCATCACCACAACGGCGCCAAGGCGCCCACTATCGTCGATATCTCGCTGCTCAAATGCGGCGAGTTGCGCGAGATTCGCCGCCTGATGCCGGATCTCGAAGCGGTCAAGGGTCCGCTCTCGGTCAAGACCGGCGACGAGGCGCATACGGTCCAGTCGCTGGTCGCGGTCGCGAAGGCGGTGATGGAAGCGGGCGAGAAGGGGATCGAGACCAATCGCTACAAAGGCTTGGGTGAGATGAATCCGAGTCAGTTGTGGGATACCGCGATGAATCCCGAGAGCCGCTCGCTGTTGAAGGTGCAGATTGGATCGATGGAAGAGGCGGAGGAGATGTTCAGCAAGCTGATGGGCGATCTGGTCGAGCCGCGGCGCAAATTTATTGAGGATAATGCGCTGGACGTCAAAAACCTCAACATTTAGTTCCTAATTCCTCTCCCGAAGGGAGAGGTCGGGCCATTCCTGTCGCCCGGGTGAGGGTCGGCGCTCGCGGCGAGCGCCGGTGTCGGAGCGCCACGACATATGCGAGCGCGTCGCTTCTTCCGTGTCATCCTGAGGTGAGCGGAGCGATGCCGAAGGATCTCGGGTGAGTATCGGTACCAAGTGTTGCTTTCAGCATGCGAGTGCGAGTGATCGGTTCGCAGCATCGCTCACGGTGCGGGTGGATGGTGCGCCTTGGTTCGGTGGAGACAACGAGATCCTTCGCGTGCGCCGCAGGCTTCGCTCAAGATGACAGAAAAGAGAAGCGCCACGCGCAGAGGGTCGTGGCATACCAACACCGCGCTCGCAGCGAGCGGAGCCCTCACCGTCACGTCACGGCCCTTGCTCGTGGAATCGCAAGGGCCGCGCCGCGACCGCCTCTCCCGCAAGCAAGGAGCGGGAGAGGGTTGGAAAAGAGCAGACGTAGGAAAAATAAATGCCAGAGACTAACGGCAACGAACCCATCCGCAACGAACCCTCGCTGCTGAATATCGAAACCGATATGCGCCAGTCCTACCTGGACTACGCGATGTCGGTGAATATCGGCCGCGCGCTGCCCGATATCCGCGACGGCCTCAAGCCCGTCCATCGCCGCATCCTCTACGCGATGTTCCGCGAGGGCCTGCTCGCCAACCGCAAGCATTCAAAATGCGCCGGCGTCGTCGGCGAAGTGCTCAAGAAATATCATCCGCATGGCGACATGGCGGTTTACGATTCGCTGGTGCGGATGGCGCAGCCATTCTCGCTGCGTTACCCGCTGGTCGATGGGCAGGGCAATTTCGGCTCGATCGACGGCGATCCGCCCGCCGCCTACCGCTACACCGAAGCGCGCCTGACCAAGCTGGCCGAGCGGATGCTGGCCGATATCGACAAGGACACCATCGATTTCAAGCCCAACTTCGACGGCTCCGATGAGGAGCCGGAATTTCTCCCGAGTCAGATCCCCAACCTGCTCATCAACGGCTCCGACGGTATCGCGGTCGGGATGGCGACCAATATTCCGCCGCACAACCTCGGCGAAGTTTGCGACGCGCTGCTCGCGCTGATCAAGAATCCGAATCTGACCCTGGAAAAAATCCTCGACATTATTCCCGGTCCCGATTTTCCCACCGGCGGGCAACTGCTCGGGAAAAAGGCGATTCGCGAAGTCTATACGACGGGCCGCGGAATTCTGACGATGCGCGCGCTGGCCGCGGTCGAGACCGATAAGCGCAGCGGACGCGCCTCGATCATCGTTCGCGAGATTCCATACCAGGTAAACAAGAAGACCGTCATCGAGCGGATCGCCGAGCTGGTCAACGACAAGCGTATCGAAGGGGTTAGCGACCTGCGCGACGAATCGGATCGCGACGGCATGCGCATCGTGATCGAGCTCAAGCGCGACGCCGAGCCCAAGATCGTGCTCAACCTGCTCTACAAGCATACCCAGCTGCAGGAAAGTTACGGGCTCATCATGCTCTCGATTCATGAGGGCCGGCCGCGCGAGCTCACTCTGCGCGACATGCTGCACGAGTTCCTCAATCATCGCCGGCGTGTAATCACCCGGCGCACCATATTCGAACTGCGCCAGGCAGAAGCGCGAATTCACATTTTGGACGGGCTGCTGATCGCGCTCAACAATCTGGACGCGGTGATCAAGCTGATCCGCGCTTCACGCGACGCCGAGACCGCGCGCACCGGCCTGATGACGCGCTTCAAGCTCAGTCAGTTGCAGGCGCAGGCGATCCTCGATATGACGCTGCGCCGCCTGACCGGACTGGAGCGCGAGAAGATCGAAAACGAGCACAAGGAAACGCTCGAAACCATCACGCGTCTGAAGAAGATCCTCGCCGACGAAAAAGAACTGCTGAAGATCATCGCCGGCGAGCTCGAAGAGATAAAGAAAGAATTCGCCGATCCGCGCCGCACCCAGATCGTCGAGGCCGAGGGCGAGTTCTCGCTCGAAGATCTGATCGTCGAGGAAGACGTGCTGGTCACCGTCACCCACGGCGGCTATATCAAGCGCACCCCGCTCTCGCTTTACCGGACCCAGCGCCGGGGCGGACGCGGGAAAATCGGCGCCGGCACGGGTGATGAGGATTTCGTCGAGCGCCTCGAACGCGTCTCGACTCACGACCGGCTGTTGTTCTTCACCAATAAGGGCCGCGTCTATCAGCTCAAGGCCTACGAACTGCCGGAAGGCGGGCGCGCGTCGAAAGGCAGATCGATCGTGAACCTGCTGAGCCTCGGCGAGGGCGAAGCGCTGTCGGCGTTCATTCCGGTGCCGCGCGAGACCGCCGGCAAAAATGTTTTCTTCTCGACCGAAACGGCCGGGTCAAGAAAACTTCGCTCGATCAGTTCGCCAACGTGCGCGCTACCGGCATCATCGCGATCAGCATCGACGAAAACGATCAGGTGGTCGACGTGCGCGTCACCGACGGTAATCAGCAGATCGTGCTTTCGACGCGCGAGGGTCAGGCGATCCGTTTCGTCGGAGGAAGAAGTGCGGCCGATGGGACGCGACACCGCCGGCGTCTCCGGCATGGAACTCGAAACGTTTTCGGTAAAGGAAGGAAAAACCGTTACCCTCATCAGCGACGAAGTGGTTTCGATGGCGACCGCGCGCGAGGACGAAACGCTGCTCACCGTCTCGGAGTTGGGCTTCGGCAAGCGCACCCCGGCGGCGGAATATCGGCTCACGCATCGCGGCGGCAAGGGCGTCATCACCATGAACGTGACCGACAAGACCGGCAAGGTGGTGGGCGTGCGCCAGGTCGGCAGCGACGATCAGGTGGTGCTGATTACCGATCACGGCAAGATCATCAGGCTGAGTGTGAAAGGCGTGCGGATTACCGGGCGCAATGCACAGGGCGTGCATCTGGTGAAAGTCGAAGCCGGTGAAAGAGTTCGCGCGGTGGTTCCACTCGCCGAGAAAGAAGAAGACGATGACGGTTCCAACGGTAACGGAAATGGCAACGGCGACGGCGAAGCCGAGGAATAAAATCGGCGCGAACTATTTCGCGTCGTCGAGAGGAACTTCGCGCTCAACCGTAGCGCCCGAGTCCAAATGGATGCCGTTGACCATCGCGGTCGCACGTCCCTTGCCGGAACTGTTCTCGACCAGGACATCGTAGTCGCCCGGATCCAGCTTGATGCGATGCTCCGGCGCGGGCTCGCTCACCGCGGCCTGACTCTGAGTCCCCGCACGATAGACGATCACGCGAGTCGACTTGTCCATCGCGATTTTTGACCACACCGGTTGCACCACCAGCTCGGCGTCCTGAACTTCGTTGAGGGTAAGATTCGAGCGCCTGCCGGGGAACAGCTCGACCGCGTGCCAGTCATAGCCCTGCGGCGGCGCATCGACTTTCACATCGACCCTCGATGGCGCAAAGAGGATTTTTTCACCACTCACAAAAGTCGCGAGCTTCGTATGCGGCGGATCGGTCTCGGTGACGACGACTCCGAAGCCGGGATCTTTGCCGTCCTTGTCCTTGACCGAAACCGTCATCACCGCGGCATCGGAGATCAGCACGGTGTGGGTGCGGCCCGATTCGATCGCGATGTCATCTTTGACGATCGCGCCTCCAATCAGCGGCAGTTTGAGCCGGTAGATTCCGGGCGGCAGCGCCACCGTCGCGCCCGGCCGGACGGTCGCGATGGTTGCGCCGCTCGGCGCGATAACCGCGGCCTCGTTGGTCGCGCCGGCGCCGAGCTCGCCCATCACGTCGAGCTTCAGATTCCCCGCTGCGGCTGCCGCGACCGCAACCGATGCGAATAGCATCAGCAGCGCCGCCAAAGCCGCAGTCAGAAAAAATCGCCGCATAAATCACTTGTGCCGTAGCGATAGTAATGCATTTCAAATGCGCGTGAACAACGGACCGAAGCAAAGTATGCTCATCGCTTCGGGGTCATGCGCGGGTACGGCGGTAAGGGCGATGAAACTTTCGACGCGGCTGTTCGGGAAAACCTACCAGTTCAAATCGATCAAAGATGTTCTCGCGCGCGCCAATGAGGCGCGCTCGGGCGACGTTCTCGCCGGGCTCGCGGCGAGATCGGAACAGGAGCGCGTCGCGGCGAAGATGGTGCTGGCGGATCTCACGCTGCGCGATCTGCGCGAAAATCCCGTCGTCGCATATGAACGCGATGAAGTCACGCGCGCGATCGATGACGCACTCGATCGCGCAGCCTATGAGCGCATCGCGAACCACACGGTCGGTGAGTTTCGCGAGTGGCTGCTCGGCGACGACGCTACCGAGGACGAAGTGGCGGCTGCGGGGTGCGGATGTACGGGAGAGATCGCGGCCGCGATCGCCAAGCTGTCATCCAATCTGGATCTGATGACAATCGGCGCGAAGGTTCGCGTCGTAACCAGCGCGCGCACCACCCTCGGTCTGCGCGGACGCCTCTCGACCCGACTCCAGCCGAACGATCCGCGCGACGATCCCGAAGCGATCGCCGCGGCGATCTATGAGGGCCTCGCATACGGGAGCGGCGACGCGCTGATCGGAATCAACCCGTGTATCGATGAGCCCGCCAATCTGAAACGCCTGCTCGATCTGACGGCGGAGATTATTGGCCGCCTCGAAGTGCCAACGCAGAACTGCCTGCTCGGCCACATCACCACGCAAATGCGCGCGCTCGAAGCCGGCGCGCCGATCGATATCCTGTTCCAGAGCCTCGCGGGAACCGAAAAAGCGTGCGGCGGTTTCGGAATCAATATCGCGATGCTCGACGAATGCTACCGCGCGATTCGCGAGCGCGGCGCCCTCGATGCGCCCAACCTGATGTACTTCGAAACCGGGCAGGGCTCGGAGCTTTCCGCCAACGCGCATGAGGGAGCGGACCAGGTCACGCTCGAGGCGCGATGCTACGGCCTCGCGCGGCGCTACTCGCCCTTGCTGGTGAACAGCGTGGTCGGCTTCATCGGCCCCGAGTACCTGGCCGACGCGAAGCAGATCACGCGCGCGGGTCTCGAGGATCATATGATGGGCAAGCTGCTTGGCGTGCCGCACGGCGCCGACGCCTGCTACACCAATCACGCGCGCGCCGATCAGAACGATTGCGAGAACCTCGCGACCCTGCTCACCGCCGCCGGATGTAACTATTTCATGGCGCTGCCGATGGGCGACGACGTCATGCTTTCGTATCAATCGACCAGCTATCACGACGGCGCCGCGCTGCGCGCGTTGTTGAATCTCAGGCCGGCGCCCGAGTTCGAGCGATGGTGCGAGGAGCGCGGAATCCTGCGCGACGGAAAATTGACCAGGCGCGCCGGCGACCCCTCGATGGTGCGTGGCATCGCATGACCGATACCGAATCGTCTACAGGTGCGGCGCGGCTTGGCGTCGGTCGCGCCGGATCCCGATACCGCACCGCATCGTGGCTGAAATTTCGCGCCGACCATGCGCGCGCCGTCGACGCGGTGACGACCGAGGTCTCGGCCGACTGGCCGCGAAGAAATGGTCTCCTCGAATTCCATAGCGAAGCAGCCACTCGCGAAGATTATCTTCTGCGACCCGAGCGCGGCCGCCGGCTGCGAGCGGACGAGATCGAGAAAATGAAGTCACTCAATGGGCCGCGCACCGGCGCGAAGACAAAAGCCGCGGCGAAACCGTCGGTGCTGGTTTTCGTTGGCGACGGGCTCTCCTCGGCGGCGGTGGAAGCCAACGCGGGACCATTGATGCGGGAATTGACCAAGCTGTTGCGGGAGAAATATCGGGTGCTGAAACCGGTCTTCATCAGGAACGCGCGAGTCAGAATCGAGGATCATCTCGGCGAAATTTTGCGGCCCGATCTGGTCTGCATGATCGTTGGCGAACGGCCGGGACTTGCGACCGCGGACAGCCTGAGCGGCTATGTGATTTATCGTCCGCGCCTGCGTTCGAAGGAACCGGATCGCACCGTCATCTCGAATATTCATCGCGGCGGCCTTCCGGTACACGAGGCGGCAAAAAAGATTGCTGGGCTGGCCGACGAGGCGATCCAGCTGCGCGCCACCGGGGCCAGACTCGCGGCGCTGCGCTCCACAGATTAGCGGCGTTGCCGCGCAAAGATGCGGCGGCTAGGCTGGATCTAAATCAACTCGCGCCGGGTCCTACATGTCCGACCACGAAGCAGTAGTAGCAGCAAACCTGAAATTTTATCGCGCCTTCGAAAGTCTCGACCTTGAGAATATGGAAAAGGTCTGGCTCAAGGACCGCCAGATCGTTTGTATCCACCCGGGGTGGCGCAAACTTTCCGGATGGGGTCCGGTGATGCAAAGCTGGGAGCGCATTTTCGACGGCGTATTCGAAATGACTTTCGAGCTCGGCGATGTCGACGTGATCATGACCGGCGATCTGGCGGTGGTGGTGGTCGAGGAGAACCTGACGCAGCGCGGCTACGAGGGCACAATGAAAACCCAGGTCCTTACCACCAACGTCTTCGAGCGCATCGGCAATCAGTGGTTCATGGTGATGCATCATGGATCGCCGGTGATGGAACCGTCAGGATCCGAACCACAACTGCAGTAACCGGGAACAAGGTGACATCGATGCTGAAGCGCGTGGACCGGGTTCAAATCGCAGTGCGTGACGTCGCATCCGCCGAGCGCGTCGTGTCGGAAGTCTTCGCGGGCGAGCTTTTGCGTCGCGATGCGGTGCCCCTTCTGCATGCGAGAAGGTCGACGATGCGGGTTGGCATTGGTCTAGTCGAGTTGTTGCAGCCTGACGGCGCCGGCCCGGTGAGCGATTTCATCTCAAAATTCCACGGCGGACTCTATGGCGCCGGTTTCTCAGTCGAAGATCTCGAGGCCGCCGCGCATCATCTCGACGCCAATGGGGTGCGCTTCGAGCGCGCATCGGGACAGCTTTATCTCGACCCGAAGGCGACCTTCGGTCTGAATGCAGTGCTGAGCACCCATCATGAACGCAATCCGGTGGGCGCGATCCAATGGATCTACGAGGTTACCAACGTAGTTGGCGATTGGCGGGCGGCGTCGGACCGATACGCGAAGATTTTCAATCTGGACGCATCGAAGTTCAGCCCCATCGAAAGCAAGGAATTCGGCTACCGCGGAACGCTGACCCTGTTCGATCCGCCGGCGCGGCTCGATCGAATAGAGATCTCGCAAATCACCGACTACGAAAAAGCGATGGGCCGCTTTCACCGCAAGCGCGGCGATTCGCTCTATATGTTCTTCGTCGAGACCGAAGACGTCGGCGCATTGGCAAAGCGTCTCGAGGAGCGAGGCTCCAAATTCGCACCGCGCCCGCCGGACAAGGCCGGCATGCCTGAGCTGTTCATCCATCCGAGCGCATTTCTCGGCGTGCTGGTGGGAGTCAGCCGCTCCGAGCAGGCCTGGATGTGGTCGGGAGATCCTGAACGCGCGCGCCGCGCCGCAACCGCGCGCGCCTCGGTGTAGGAGCACAATTCGATCACGCGACCTTTTTACAATCCGTCAGGTGAAGAAAAAAAGCGCTCCGTCGATAGAGCGCCTTTCGGTTTCGAAGGTCTGCGATCGCGATCAGGATTGCTTCATCGCATCGATGAGGATCTTCGCCAGTTCCGGGCGGGTGTACTCCGGTGGCGGTGCTTGTCCGGCGCGCAGCAGCTCGCGGACCTTGGTCCCTGAGAGCAGCAGGCGATCTTCGTCGGTGTGCGGACAGGTCTTGAACGACGCCATCGACCCGCACTTCTTGCAGTAGAAAGTGTTCTCGAACATTAGCGGTGTGATTCCGATCTCCGCCGGACCGAAGCGATCGAAAATCTTTTGCGCGTCGTAGGTGCCGTAATAGCTGCCGACGCCGGCGTGATCGCGTCCGACGATAAAATGCGTGCACCCGTAGTTGCGCCGGATGATCGCGTGAAGAATTGCTTCCCTGGGTCCGCCGTAGCGCATGTGCGCGGGCATCACGGATAGCAGCACGCGATTTTTCGGGTAGTAGAGATCGATGAGGACTTTGTAAGTTTCCATCCTGACCGCGGCTGGCACGTCGTCGCCCTTGGTCTCTCCGACCAGCGGATGCAGCAGGAAGCCGTCGCAAATTTCCAGCGCCGCTTTCTGGATGTACTCGTGCGCGCGATGGGTCGGGTTGCGGGTCTGAAACGCGACGATTTTTTTCCATCCGCGCTCGCGGAAGGCGGCGCGCGTATCACGCGGCTCGAGCCGGTACTCCATAAAGGTGCGTCCCGGTATTTCCTCGAACAGTGTCACCGGCCCGCCGAGACACCACGGCGGCGTCGAGGTCACGTTCTTCGCTCCCGGATGCGCGTCCTCGGCGGTGCCGAACACGGCGGTGGCTTCCTGCGCGCGATCGACCCGGTAGATTTCCGTGAGCTTCATTATCGCGAGTGGCACGCCACTTTCGTTGGTCAGCGCGATATCGCGCGCCGCGCTTGAGCGAGCGCGCGGTACCTTCATCGACGCCGAGCGTGATCGGAATCGACCACGGCGTTCCCGATGCGAGACGCATATTGTCGCGGCTGCTTTTGTAATCCGCTTCGCCCATAAAGCCGGTCAGCGGAGTGAAAGCTCCCGACGCGAGCATCTCGAGGTCGGCGATTTCCCGCGCCCCAAGTTTTACGGCCGGTAGTTTTTGCGCGTGAGCCTTGAGCGCCGCTCGCTCGGACACCGGCGCTTTCAGGTCATTGAGGTCGCCACCGCCATGCGCGGTGATCGCATCCTTCGCCACCGAACTCATCGGGGCCTCCCGGCGGAATTGATGTAGCCGACTTCCTCGAGACGGCGAATCAGCTTCTTGTAGCTTTCGTCGACGCTCTCCATGCCGCTGTCGAGTACCAATTCGGGCGCGTGCGGCGCCTCGTACGGATCGGAGATGCCGGTGAAATTCTTGATCTCGCCGGCGAGCGCCTTTTTGTAGAGTCCCTTAACGTCGCGCTCCGAGAGCTTCTCGATGGTGCAATTAATGTAGACCTCGAAAAAGCGCTCATGCTCGCGACGCAGCTCGTCGCGGACGTCGCGGTAAGGTGAAATCGCGGCCGAGATAGCCACCACGCCGTTGCGCGAGAGAAGTTTGGCGACGTAGCCGATGCGGCGAATGTTGGTGTCGCGATCTTCCTTCGAAAAGCCCAGGCCTTTGGAAAGATGCGTGCGAATTTCGTCGCCATCGAGAACCTCGACGCGATGGCCGCGTTTACGAAGTTCTTCTGCGACGAGGTTTGCGAGCGTCGATTTGCCGGCGCCCGACATTCCCGTAAACCACAGGGTAAAGCCCTTGCTCATGTCAGGTTAGTTATACTCCCAAGCACAATAGATTACTTGTCGAGCCTTCTAAGTTACTTAATTCTGTCAAATGAGACAAGGCATGAGCATTAGGGCGACTTTTGGTCTCGGGCGCGGATTCTCAGCGCAAATTCTCACCGCAAATTCTCACGATGATACGCAAGGTATAGCGCGGTCCCGATCGAACCGGTAAGCGAAAGAGCCAGATAAACCAGGATGAACCCGAGCTTCGGCGGCTCATGGATATGGCGCGACCAGAACAGGACTTCGTTTACCGGAACATAGAAGGCGTAGAAGACGGAGATCGGGATGACCCATCGCTGCAAGTTCCATAGACCATAGGCATAGGTGAGCAGGAACAGGCCGAACAAGGGTCCGAGGGTCAGGTTCGCGAAAAAGCGCGTGAACCGATGACCGAGGATTACGAGGCCGAGGTCGGCGGGATTGCTGTGGTGTTGCAGCACCTTGGTGAAATCGGAAAGCGCGAGGATGACGAACAGGACCGCCATTGTGGTAAGGAACGCGCCGCGCTGCACTGGCGTCGAGTCGTTGGATTCTTCCAATCTGGTCATGCGCAATCTCCATTTGAAATTTTCTGCCATTCGCCGTTTTCGACTATCACAACCGTGTCGATGCCCCAATCCCTATTGATAGCACGCCAGATGAACCTATCGATCGCGCCCTCGATCGGCGATTGACCGAGCGCGGTCGCGATGATAGCTAGAACAAATCCCGTCGAAGGAGGCGCATTCAAATGGAAACTGTTGTGCAACATATCCCGCAGCGGAATGCGCCTGCCGTCTCCTAGCCAAGTAGTCCATAAGTCGTCGCTATAGAGGCCGCGAGCTTTCCACTCGCGGTCTTTTTTTATCTTGCGCGGAACACCTGCGTGCGCCGCGCGACGTTCAAATCCATCACCGGATGAGGAGGCTCACAAATGGAAGCTGTTTTTTTTCATCGATTTGAAAATCACCCTCAACTAACCAAGCGCAACACTGGACCGGGGAAGAGAAGTGAAAAATTACTTTCCGGAATCGAATTTGGATAGCTTTCTGAACGACGGACATCTGAGCGAAATCCTTCATGTGATCGAAGGCGGCAAGGAGGGCATCGTCTATTGCTGCCGCGGCGGGCCGTTGGCGGGCGCGGAGCTGGTGGCGGCCAAAGTTTACCATCCGCTCCATCGGCGGTCGTTTCGCAACGATGCCGCATACCAGGACAACCGTTTGCGCGGACCCAAGGTGCGGCGCGAGAAACTCGCGATGTCGAAAAAAACCAACTACGGACGCCGCGTGCAGTATGGGACCTGGCTCGACGCGGAATTCGAGACGCTCGACACCCTGCATCGGGCCGGCGCTGACGTTCCATTTCCCATCGCGCTCGGCGAAGGCGCGGTGTTGATGGAATATATCGGTGACGAGAAGCGGGCGGCGCCGCGGCTCGCGCAAACCGAACTCGCGCGCGAGGAAGCGCCGCCGCTGTTCGAGCGCATCCTGCGCAACGTCGCGCTGTGGCTTGACCTCGATCGTATCCACGGCGATCTGTCGCCCTACAACATCCTCTACTGGAACGGCGCGATCACTATCATCGATTTTCCGCAGGCGATCGATTCGCGTTTCAATCCGAATGCGCGCGAACTGCTGGAACGCGACCTCGCGAATGTGTGCCGCTACTTCGAGCGCTACGGCATCGGCAGCGATCCGGATCGCATCGCGTCACGGATGTGGGGTGCGTATCGGCACGGCGTCGCGCTTACATAGCTCTTGCGATGTGCTACGGGTGGCGAGGCGCGGTCGAATCAGATTACGCTGACACTCGCGGCGGCACTCGCGCTACTGACCGATGAGAGATCCGCAACCATCCGACTCATCGATGGGACAAGCGTGTTTCAATGACACTACAAAATGTGCCGGGATCGAGCAGGTTCAGATGAATGCCCAAGGCGGCGGGTGAAGCGAAGATTCGCGTCGCGCCCGCCGCGGTCAGTTGGTCGCGTGAAGTCCGGCTCGCGGCGATTCCAAAAAAATCGAGATTGAGCGCCCTCGCCGCGCGGTAATCGGAATCGGTGTCGCCCGCAAACGCGGCATCTTTCGCGCGCACCTCGCAGAGCTCGAGCACGCGCGCGATCATTTCTGGCGAGGGCTTCAATGCGAGCAGACTGTCCCGCCCCACGATCGCATCGATCAGACCGCGAAGCCGACGGATCGAAAGCCATTTTCGAATGGTGCGCGAGGAGTTCGAAGTCGCGATCGCGATCGAGGCGCCGCTCTTCCTGATTTGCCGCAGCAACTCGATCGCGCCTTCGAGCGGCGCGGCGCGTACTACCCCGGCCATCTCGTAGCGCTCGATCAGGCTGGATGCGCGGCGCAGCATCGAGCGCACTTGCGCCGTCGTGAAATCACTTGGTGCCACATTCGCCGGCCGAAACAGGCGCGAATGGATTGCGCTGTAGAGCGGGAGATTGCCGCGCGGATACGCTTCGAACAGATCTTCGGGAACGGCGGCCTCCCGTAGCATCGGTTCGAGCTCGCGCCGGGCGGCGGCCCAATCCACCTCGGGCTCCAGCCGCACCAGGGTATTGTCGAAATCGAAAATCCAGAGCTTCTTGCGCACCAGGGGACGTGGCGTCAGTGCGGAGCTTTTTTTCCGAGCGGAGTTCCGCACCCGGATCACAGCCTAGGTGTTCGAGCAATCGCAATTCGATTTCGACGAGAGTTGCAAATTCTCGATGCTAGTGTGAAAGCCGTCAAAATTTATCAGCGAAGCCGAAACTGCCGGCTCGAAGGCCGAAAGGAGCTTAAGCGTTTCGGTGGTCGCCAGCATCGAAATAAATTCCGCGCTATCGGTTCGCGCGCCGAAAGGACCTAGCAGATTCCCGCGCGAGCATCGGATGCATGGGGGAGGCGAGGGCAGGAGCGCGATTTTGCCCGGCGTATCGAGCCTCGCGACGACGGCCGCGCCAGTGTTTGGCGCTTCCTGTGCGACGAACTCAACGATGGCGCGACTCCCGATCAGCGCCAGCACCAGGTCGGGCGACTGCGCGAGGCTTCCGTAGCTCACCGTCGAATCGGGATTGAGATCGCGCATTTTGTCGCACAAGGATCGCAGATCCCGAGCCTTGCCGGGAACGCAAAGATCGATGTCGCCTACGCCCGCGCCGACCAGATAGGCGAGTGGTCGCTCGATGTCGTCGCGCGTCCCGATCATCACGATTCGCGAACTGAGCAGACGCTCCTGCGCGTGGCCGCCAATTCCCTCGACGATGATCTGGCGGCTGTACCTGGCTATTTGCGCATCGGTGAGTGGCATGTCGAGCCAGCATACCCGGTCGCGTCGAGGAGTAGTAGGAGCGGAAGTTCTCCGGATCCTATTCGATGACGTTTTTTTCGATCGGCTCGACCGTCACGCCACTCTGCCGCAGCCATTGAATGGCGCGTTCGATCTGATCGGAGGTTCCTTCGAACTCGAGTGCGACCAGTCCCATCTCTTCCGACACGCTGGCGCCGCGGATGTTGAAAATGAGGTCGAACTTCTTTACCAGGTGGTAAAGAATGGGCTCCCGGATCAAGGTCCGCGGATAGCTCAAATAGTAGCGCTCGTGAATCCGATCCATTAGCCGATTATCTTTGCCAGCCGTTCTCGCCATTGTTCCTGCCGCCATGCTTGCCATCCGATCCACAAATTGGTGGATAAATACTTGTCGCCGAAATCTGGGAAAATCGTGACGATAGTTCCCTCGCGCAGGGTGCGCGCGAGTTTCATCGCGGCCAGCAGCGCGGCACCGGACGATTGACCGACGACCATGCCCTCGATCTGGCCGAGCATATAAACCACCTCGTATGCGTCCTCGGTAGAGATCGGGATTTTCGCATCGAGTTCATTTTCGTGATAGATGCCCGGCACGATCGACGACGCCATATGCTTGAGGCCTTCGAGCCCATGCATTGCATCGTCGGGCTCGACCGCGATGACCTTGATGCCGGCGCTTTTTGATTTCAGGAATCTGCCGGCGCCCATGACGGTGCCGCTGGTTCCAATCGCGGCGAGAAAATGGGTCACCGTTCCTCCGGTCTGATGCCAAATCTCCGGCCCGGTGGTTTCGAAATGCGCCAGCGAGTTAGCCTCGTTGTTGTACTGGTCGGGTTTGTAATAGCGCTCCGGATTCTCCGCGAGGATTTGCCGGCATAAGCGGATCGCGCCATCCGAACTCTCCATCGGATCCGAGAAAATAATTTTCGCGCCGTACGCCTCGATGATTTTCTTGCGCTCGCGGCTAACGTTCGACGCCATCACCAGTTCGACCGGATAACCGAGCGCGGCGCCGACCATCGCCAGCGCGATTCCGGTGTTTCCCGAGGTCGAGTCGATGATCACTTTGCCCGGCCTCAGTTCGCCACTCTCGATTCCGCGCAAAATCATGCTGCGCGCCGCGCGATCCTTCACCGAGCCGCCCGGATTGAAGCCCTCCAGTTTCGCGTGGATCCGCACCCCGGACGGAATCAGGCCGGCGGTGAGCCTGTTAATTTCGAGCAGCGGCGTGTTCCCGATCAGATCGAGAACACTGCACGCGCGCTTGAGCGGAACAAATTCCTGCTCAGCATCCGCCGGCAATTGCCGGGACGATTGAGATCTCGTCGCCATCCTTTACCTTCGAGTTGAGCTGGTCGAGGAAGCGAACATCGTCCCCGTTAAGGTAGATGTTTACGAAGCGGCGGATCTCACCCTTGTCATCGAGCAGGCGCTCGCGCAATCCGGGATGGCGCACCTCTAGATTCTCGATGACCGCGCGCAGCGACGCGCCCTCAGCCGGGACCTCATCCTTGCCGCCGGTGAAACGCCGAAGTGGAGTGGGAACTCGGACCCGAACTTCCATGCGTTAGTTTTTCCTCCTGATGTTTTCCGAGAATTATGCCAGCGGCACGGCGGGAACTAGCCGCGTGCTTCATGCGGCGCCGGCGATCTCGCGTTTACCGTTCTGCAAGCGTTCGAATAGTGTATCGAAATCCTTGAGCCGCGCCTCGATGACTATCGGCTGCTGGATCGCGTTTGCCACCGCCTCGAGGGTTTTGTAGCCGTTGCCGGTGATCGAGACTACCACCAGCTCATCGCGCTGGATGCGGCCCTGCCCGATCAATTTTTTCGTCACCGCTAAGGTAGTGCCTCCGGCTGGCTCGGCGAAAATTCCTTCGGTGCGCGCGAGCAGTTTGATGGCGTCGATTATTTCAGGATCGCTCGCGACGTCACCCCATCCGCCCGACTCGCGCACCGCCTTCAGCACGTAGAAGCCGTCGGCGGGATTTCCAATTGCGATCGATTTAGCGATGGTATCGGGCTTCACCGGAGTTATGAGGTCGGTACCCTTGTGCAGGGCGTGGATGACCGGGGCCGATCCCGCGGCTTGCGCGGAATGAATTTTGAAACTGCCGTCCTTGATCAGGCCGACCTCTTTGAATTCTTTAAAGGCCTTCGCAACCTTGGGCAGGATGGTGCCGCCCGCGGTCGGGACCACGATATGGTCCGGCAGGCGCCATCCGAGTTGCTCCGCCACTTCAAAGCCGAAAGTTTTGGCACCCTCCGTGTAGTACGGACGCAGGTTGATGTTGACGAAAGCCCATCCGTACTTGTCCGCGATTTCGCTGCACAGCCGATTGACGTCGTCGTAGTTGCCGCGGATGGTGATGACCTGCGCGCCGTATATCGTCGAGCCGACCACCTTTCCGGATTCGACGCCTTCGGGCATGAAGATGTAGCATTTCAAATTAGCGCGGGCCGCGTGCGCCGCCACCGCGGTCGCGAGATTTCCGGTTGAGGCGCATGACACGGTGGTGAAGCCGAATTCACGCGCCTTGGTGATCGCGACCGAGACTACACGGTCCTTGTACGAGAGCGTCGGATGATTGACGGTGTCGTCCTTGATGTAGAGATGCCGGCATCCGAGCTCCGCGCCGAGCCGTTGGGCATGGACCAGCGGCGTGAATCCCGAAAATGGTCCCGCCTCGGGCTCACTGTCGACCGGGAGCAGTTCCCGGTAACGCCACAAATTGTGCGGACGCGATTCGATCAGTTTGCGCGAGATCGCGGCCCGGATGCGCGCGTAATCGTAAGTGACTTCGAGCGGTCCGAAACAGTTTTCGCACACGTGGAGCGGGCTGATCGGGTATTCGTGGCCGCATTCGCGGCATTTTAGGTTAGTGATGTAGCTCATCGCGTCCCTCTATATTGATGCGTCCGCGGTCATGGCTCGACGATCGAATGCGCCGCAGACGCATCCCGCGCGAGGATTTACCCGGGTGAAGCGCACGCGCACCGAAGCCGCTGCGCTGTATCTGAGAATTCCGCCGGAAAGTTGCGGCGCCCGCCCGATCGCGAGCGCGATCGCTTCTCGCGCCTGCAAATTTCCAATTGCTCCCGCCACTGGCCCGATGATTCCGGCTTCGCGGCAGGTCGCCACATCCGCAAGGTCCGGGACCTCTTCGAACAGGCATCGGATGCACGCGCTGCGGCGCGGGATTACCGTCATGGCCTGGCCAGTCATCCCGAGCACACCGCCGTAAACGAATGGGGTTGCGGTCGCGACCGCGATGTCATTGATGAGAAACTTCGCGACGGGATTGTCGGTCCCATCGATCACCACGCCGAAGCGCGCGACGATCTCGCCGGCATTGTCGGCGTCCAAGGCGCATCGCAGCGTCTCGATTTCAAGCGCCTGATTTATCTCGCGTAGATGACGAGCGGCGGCTTCGACCTTGGGAGCTCCGATATCGCCGGCGGTATAAATCACCTGGCGATGGAGATTGGACAACTCGACCGGATCGGGATCGATGAGGCCGAGGCGGCGCACTAATCCAGACTTCGCGACTGCGAGGGCGGCCGGTACTCCTAATCCGCCGATCCCCACGATCAGTATGCTTTTGCCGTTCGTCATTGATACGCCAGCCTTTATTGAGAACGCTCATGGAGGCGATCCGTGCCAGGGAGGGAAAAAATAAACCCTCGGTCCTGCATAAGACGAGGGTTACGAAAAAACCTCGCCTTATCTTTCAGGGAACTTGTTCCCCGCAGGAGTTAGCACCTGCACCCTCATAGGAGCCGGTTGCTGCGGCATCGTAGGGCCTGTCCCTCCGCCGCTCTCGATAAGGCATATCAGCTTCATCACAGATATACAGACGCACGATGCGTGTCAACGTGGGCGGATCGATGATTTCGGTCAAAATTCGATTTTCGATTGTGCCGTCGCTCGAATTTCGCGAAACAAAAGCGCCGATCCCGCTATGAGATCGGCGCCTTCTTATACTTCGATGACCGCGGTTCAGCTGATCAGTAATTCCGCGATCTGGATGCCATTGAGTGCGGCGCCTTTGCGCAACTGGTCGCCGACTACCCAAAAGTTGATGCCATTGGCCGTGCTGATGTCTTCGCGGATGCGGCCGACGAAACAATCGTCCTGCCCTTCAACCACGATCGGCATCGGATACTTGTTTTGCGCAGGATCGTCATAGACCCGCAGACCGCGGAATCGACCGAAGGCCTCGCGCGCCTTGGCGACGCTCAAGTGCCGCTCGGTTTCCGCATTGACGGAGATCGAATGCGCTGTGAAGACCGGCACTCGCACGGTGGTTGGCGAGATCGCGAGGTCGGGCGCGTCGAGGATCTTGCGAATCTCGCCTACCAGCTTCATCTCCTCGCCGGTGTATCCGCCCTCGCCGAATTTGTCGATGTGCGGGATCACATTGAACGCGATCTGATGCTGAAAGAACTTCGCGGTGACCTTCTCGCCCTTGCTCCACGCCATAGTCTGGCTGCGCAACTCCTCAACGCCGCCGACGCCCGCGCCGGAGACCGCCTGGAAGCTGGTCGCGATCACGCGCCGCAGCCTGGCCGCATCGTGCAGCGGCTTGAGCGGCATCACGGTGACGATGGTCGTGCAGTTAGGGCATGCGACGATCCCCTGATGCTTGCGCGCCTCAGCGCCGTTGATCTCGGGCACCACCAGCGGCACCGTCGGCTCCATCCGAAATGCGCTCGACTTGTCGATCACGACCGCGCCCGCCTTGACCGCGTGCGGCGCGAACTCTTTCGATTGACTTCCACCGGCGGAGAAGAACGCGAAGTCGATACCCTTGAACGAATCCGGGCTGACGACTTCCACCGCGATCGATTCGCCCTTGAAAGTCATCTTCTTGCCGAGCGATCGCGCCGACGCAAACAGACGGATGTCCCGCACCGGGAAGTTGCGTTCTTCCAGCAGTTTGAGCGTGGTCTGGCCCACCGCGCCGGTGGCGCCAACTACTGCGACTCGTTGCGCATTGGCCATGTCGATATCTTATCTATGAGTGAAGGCTGAATCGAACGCGTCCGGCTCCGTTTTGCGGTTGAACTATCATCTGTCCGCGATAAGCTGGCGGCGCGGCATACGATGGGCGAACTGATTTACATCCGCGAGAAAGCGATTCGGCGCGATATCGCGAAGAGCAACGCGCGCGATCGCGAGAGTCTCAGGCGCGCGGTCGAGATCCTCAAACAGAATCTCCAGGCCACCGCGGCCGAGCTCGTCGATGCGCCCGCGCACGCGCAGTCCGGCCTGCTGGAACGCGCCGAGAAGTTCATCGCGCTGATTCGCTACGGGATGCGGATGCTCGGTGAGAACGCCGACGCGCCCGCGCCAATTTCCATCAACAGGAAATGAACGACGACGACGCAATCACGTTACGCATAGTGGGTATCGAGCCCGGGCCCGAAGGCGACGGCGCCAGGTCGCTCCAGATTCTGACGACTCGCGGGCCGATTCCGATGATGCTTCACAGCGCGGCAGAACCTGGACGCGCTGCACTATGCGTCAGCGGAGCGCTCGGCGGCTACAACGGTCCCGCGACGCTCTATTCGCGTCTCGGACGCGACCTGCCAAAAAAAGGCATACCGTCGCGCGCATCGATTATCGTGCGCCCGATGATTTCGGCGAATGTGTGCTCGACACGATGGCGGCGCTGTCGTTCCTGAAGGGTACCCGATATTCACGCGCCGCGGTTATCGGGCATTCATTCGGCGGCGCGGTCGCGATCAATGCGGGAACGCTCAGCCCAATGGTGTGCACAGTGGTTGCGATCTCGAGCCAGCTCGCGGGCGCGCATACGGTGGGCGAGCTCGCGCCGAGACCGCTGCTGCTGGTGCACGGAACCGCGGACACGATTCTGTCGCATCAATGCTCGGAGATGCTGTACGAGCGCGCCGGCGAGCCCAAGACGATTAAGCTGCTTGAGGGCGCGGGCCACATCTTGATCGAGGTTGGCGATCAGTTGACCGAACTGGTCTCCGGCTGGTTGCTGGAGAAAGTGTGATCCGCCGCCCCGGTTCCGGCTAGCGCAGTCGAGTGCGCACCTGGTCAATGCCCGCTGTCGCGCAATCGGGCGGAGCGGAACGTTTGTGATAAACTGACGCCTGTAGTGACTAACCAAGTTGTCGATCCGGTGTGCGGGATGCAGGTCGATCCCGCGAAGAGCGTCGGCTCGTTTGAATACAGAGGCACGACCTACCATTTCTGCGGCATCCATTGTCTCGACAAATTCAAAAACGATCCTGTCGGCTTTGTAACTCGCGCTAAGACGGCGGCGGCGAAAGATAGCGCGCTCGTCCCAACCGCAGCGGACACTCCTTTGTATACGTGCCCGATGCATCCCGAGATTCGGCAGGACCATCCGGGGTCGTGTCCAAAATGCGGCATGGCGCTCGAACCGGTCGCTCCGATCCAGCCAGTTTCGAAAACCGAATACGTCTGTCCGATGCATCCGCAGATCGTTCGGTCCGAGCCGGGCAATTGTCCAATCTGCGGGATGACGCTGGAGCCGCGCGTCGTAAGTTCCGGCGAGGAAGCGTCGCCGGAACTGGCCGACATGACGCGGCGCTTTTGGATCAGCGTCGCGCTCGCATGCCGCTGATATTGATCGAAATGTCGGACATGCTTCCGGGCCGGCCGTTGCAGCGCGTGATGCCCGCATCGCTGCGAACGTGGATCGAATTGGCGCTCGCAACTCCGGCCGTGCTGTGGGCGGGCTCGCCGCTGTTCGTTCGCGGCTGGCAATCGATCGTCAACCGCAGCCTCAACATGTTCACCTTGATCGGGATGGGTATCGGCGTCGCTTACGGTTACAGCCTGGTCGCAGCCGTGTTCCCGAATTTATTTCCCGATTCGTTCCGCGCCGCCGATGGCTACCGTACCGGTGTACTTCGAGGCCGCCGCCGCGATCACCGCGCTGGTGCTGCTCGGGCAGGTCCTGGAGCTTCGGGCTCGAAGCAATACCAGCAGCGCGATCAGAGCGCTGCTGGGACTGGCGCCGAAGACCGCGCGCGTGATCAGGCCCGACGGCCGCGAAGAGGACATCGCGCTCGATCGCGTCGTCCCGGGAGATCGGCTGCGCGTGCGGCCGGGCGAGAAAGTCCCCGTCGATGGCGTCGTAGTGGAGGGGACCAGCTCGGTTGACGAATCGATGGTTACCGGCGAGCCGATCCCGGTCGAAAAGAAACCGGGCGACCGCCTGATCGGCGCGACCATCAACGGAACCGGTGGATTCATCATGCGTGCCGAGCGCGTCGGCAGCGACACTCTGCTCGCGCAGATCGTCCGCATGGTGAGCGAAGCTCAACGCAGCCGCGCTCCGATTCAGCGGCTCGTCGATATCGTCGCATCGTATTTCGTCCCGGCCGTCGTATTGTCGGCCGTGATTACTTTCATCGTCTGGGCGATGGTCGGCCCGCAGCCGCGGATGGCTTATGCGCTCGTGAACGCGGTCGCGGTTCTGATCATCGCGTGTCCCTGTGCGCTAGGCCTCGCAACTCCGATGTCGATCATGGTTGGCACCGGCCGTGGCGCGACCGCGGGCGTGCTGATCAAGAACGCCGAAGCGCTCGAGATTCTCGAGAAGGTGGACACGCTCGTCGTCGACAAGACCGGGACTTTGACCGAAGGAAAGCCGCGCCTGGTCTCGGTCACCGCGCTCGACGGTTTCACCGACGCCGACGTTTTGCGGCTCGCCGCCAGCCTCGAGCGTGGCAGCGAGCATCCGCTGGCGGCTGCGATTGTGGCGGGCGCCGAAGAGCGCAAGCTGACGCTCGCGACCGCCGAGGACTTCAGGTCGGTGACCGGCCAGGGCGTGACCGGGCGCATCGAAGGCCGCGCAGTTGCGCTCGGAAATCAGCACATGATGCGCGAGCTCGGCGTCGCCTATCGACGCCGTTTCCGCCGATGCCGACGCTCAGCGAAAGGATGGCCACACCGTGATGTTCGTCGCGATCGACGGCCGCCCTGCCGGACTCATCGGCGTTGCCGATCCGATCAAGGCGTCGACTGCGGAAGCGCTCAAGATGCTGCAGGATGACGGCGTCAAGATCGTCGTTTTGACCGGCGACAATCGAATCACTGCCGCGGCAGTCGCGAAGAAGCTTGGCATCGATCAGGTCGAGGCAGAGGTGTTGCCCGATCAGAAAGCCTCGGTGGTGAAGCGATTGCAGTCGGAAGGACGTATCGTCGCGATGGCCGGCGACGGTATCAACGATGCACCCGCGCTGGCGCAGGCGCAGGTCGGTATCGCGATGGGTACCGGCACCGACGTCGCGATGGAGAGCGCGGGCGTCACGCTGGTCAAGGGCGATCTGCGCGGTATCGCGAAGGCGCGGCGCCTCAGCCGCGCGACGATGCGAAACATCCGGCAGAATCTTTTCTTCGCGTTTTTCTACAACGTGCTTGGGATACCGATCGCCGCCGGCGTTCTGTACCCGGCGTTCGGCCTGCTGCTGAGTCCGATTATCGCGAGCGCCGCGATGAGTCTCAGCTCCGTGTCGGTGATCACCAACGCACTCCGGCTGAGAAAGGTGAGTCTCTGACCAGGTTTCGGGTCTCTCTCGCGGGGAGGAAACCGCCGGCATGGAAAGTTTCTCGCGTCTCGCGCTATTGTTTAGCCGAGGAATTCCGATGAATCGCTTTCAGCATATTTCGGTGAGCCCGATCGCCGGCGCGCTAGGCGCCGAGGTCGAAGGGGTTCATCTCGGACGACTTGGTGATGACGCATTCAACGAGGTCCGGGCCGCGTTCATTGAGCATCAGGTGCTGTTTTTTCGCGAGCAGGAGATCACGCGCGACCAGCATAAAGCGTTCGGGCGCCGGTTCGGCACCCTCCAGATTCATCCCTTTCTGCAGCCACTCAAAGACGAAGGGCATCCCGAGTTCGTGGTCCTGCAAAGTGACGAAAAACATCCCTACCTCGCGGAGGCCTGGCACAGTGACGTAACTTTTGTGGATGCGCCGCCCCTTGGTTCTGTCCTCCGATGCGTGGTGGCGCCGGAGTTTGGCGGCGACACCATGTGGGCGAGCATGTACGCGGCGTACGAGGCGCTCTCCGACAAGATGCAGCGGATGCTCTCGGGCCTGGTTGCAATTCATGATACCGCGCGCACCTTTTCGCGCTCGGGCTACAGGACCGACCAGGCCGGTGGCACGCAAGCCAGACAAGTGCTGTCCGCTGAGCATCCGGTGGTTCGCACTCATCCCGAGAGTGGGCGCAAAGGATTGTTTGTCAATTCGACCTTCACTGCTTCAATCAAAGAGATGAAACCGCGCGAGGGCGCCGCGCTGCTGGAGTTCCTCTATCGACACATCGAATCGCCGGACTTCAGTTGCCGTTTCCGATGGCGCCCGAACTCAATCGCGATGTGGGACAATCGATGCACCCAGCATCGCGTATGCGCCGACAACAAGACCGCCAATCGCCGGATGGAGCGGGTAACCATCGACGGCGACCGTCCGTTCTAGGCCAACCACCGACTGCGGAATTTAGAGTTCCAGCACACAGGCTTCAGCCGGTGTCTTAGAACTCTTAATTCAGCAGTCGCATGCGGAACTTTCCGCTACTCCATCAGTGGCCTCCCGCGTCCCACCGTTAGCGCGCGATGACACCATGCTTGTCTCGTTTTACGAGGCAAGCAATCATCTACAGGCGCTGACGACGCGCGGCAGGAACCTTTCGCGCGTCACTTCAGCAAGGGGGGACTGGTTACGTGCGTAAAGGGGAAATCGCAGCTACCGATCCGCGACCTTTCATCTGGTGCCGCCTCACCGCATTCGCCATCGCGACTGCGATCTTTTCGCTTCTGATCTTGCCTCGCACTCTCGGCGCGGAAGAGACGCCCGACGAGGCCAAAGCGCAGGCCCATCAGATCGCCGCCCGACTTCCCAGGCTGCGCGGCTTGACCTTCAAGACCGCGGTTCCGATCGACGTCGACACTCCGGCGCAGGCGCGGGACGTTATGCGGCAGGAAACGCAAAAGGAAAACCCCGAGGAGGAACTCCGCAATGACACCGCCGAGGGCGTGCTGCTGGGGATGTGGCCCTCGGATTTCGATCTGCTGCGCGTTTCGATCAACTCCGACTCGTCCGACTTACTCGCCTTCTACTCCCCCGACACTAAACGAATGACGCTGATCGAAGGCGACGGCGCGGCTTCCTCGCGCGTGATTATCGATGATGGTCGCGCACACTCCTTCGGCTACGTGACCACGATGACCATCGCGCATGAGCTGACCCACGCGCTGCAGGATCAATACTTCGATCTCAATCGGCTAACGAAAATCAAGCACGACGACGATCGGGCGCTGGCCTTTCGCGCGATCGTCGAAGGCGACGCCACTCTGACCGGCCTGCTCTACACGTTCAAAGGCCTCGATACGGCGGACGCGCGCGCCGCTTTGACCCAGATTATCAATCTGAGCGCGGGGGCCAGTCAGTCGGTCTCGATGCCGGACACGATCACGATGCAGACCGGCTTCGTTTACGGCGTCGGCACCGGGTTTGTCGGCAATGCCTACAAGCACGGCGGTTTTGCGGCGGTAAATAAATTGCTGCGCAATCCGCCGGCCTCAACCCATCAGATCCTCAATCCGAGCCTGTACTTCGACCACTTTACTCCGCCGCAAAACATCACCATTCATGGATACGAAAGCAGCCTGCCCGGGTGGCATAAGGTTGACGAGGACACGCTGGGCCAAATGCTGTTGTTCGCGACCCTGCATGAGACTCTCGGCGATGTCGCAGGCCTGGCACCGATTTGCAATTCATGGCGCGGGGATCGTTTCGTAATGCTCGCGAATGGTGACGCGCGCGCGATGATTGGATTCATCGAGTTCGACAGTCGCGATGCGGCGTCGAAGTTTGCGGCGACCTACGCCCAGGTCCTCGATCACGCGCACTCCTACGATCGCGCGCCCCATCTGGTGCAGGCGCGCGAGAAAACCGCGATCGTGTTGATCGGAGAAGCGGCGAGCAAGGGGCCTTCAGTCTCCAATGCTCTATGGGCGCAAACCCAGTTCGGTGACACTCGGACGCGCACCGCTAGTCGGGCCGCGATGCCCTCGCAGCTCGCCGCCGCCCGAGTCACTAACTAGCGACCCGTCACGTCCAAGGACAGGCGGTCGCGGCGCATGAGGACCGCGAACTCCGATGCCCCGACGGTCATCGCGACTGTCTGTTGGACCGTTCCATCGCAAGTTCCCCTTCGAGACTCTCGCGGTCGCGTCCGATAGTGGCAATGGCGAGCGTCTTGCCTTCGCGCTGAAAGGAGAGCTTGCAATTTTGATCTTCGATGCTGCCGGCCAAATCGAGCTTGTCCCACGTCTCCGCGTGACCGACGTAGTTGACGGTAAAATCGAACTGCGTGGTCCAGAAAAAAGGTACCGCGTCGAACCGCTCGCGCTGACCGAGTATGTTGCGGGCCGCGGTTTGTCCCTGACGTTGAGCCAGCACCCAATGCTCGACGCGAATACGATCTCCCGTGAGTGGATCGGGCCAGCGCGCTATGTCGCCGGCGGCGAAAATTCCCGGGACGCTGGTTTCGAGATACTCATTGACGATTACTCCGCGATCCGTCTCGAGGCCAGCGCGCTCGGCAAGCTCGGTTAGCGGCTTGACCCCAACTCCGATCACGACCATGCCGACTTCGATGGTCTGGCCGTCTTTGAGAGTTACTTTGCGCTCGTCGATCGCGACAACGCTCTGTTGCAGATGGAACACGACCCCTTTGCTTTCGTGCAGGCGGCGGACGTATGCGCCGACCTCGGGACCGAGAACCCTCGCCATCGGCACCGCTTCGGGCGCAACCACGTGGACCTGGAGCTTGCGCTCAATCAGGGACGACGCGACCTCCATCGCGATGAAGCTGGCGCCGATGAGGACGACGCGCTTGGCCTTGCCGGCCTTGGCGATAATCGCGTCGCAGTCGCTGCGCGAGCGCAGATAACCGACGTGAGGCAGGTCCGCCCCAGCTATTTCGAGCTTCACCGGCGCGGCGCCGGTCGCGAGCAGTAGCGCATCGAATTTCCGCCGGCCGCCTTTGACCAGTTGCAGGCTTTGTCCCGCGCGAGTCGATCGCCGCGACCCGCGTGTTCAGCATCAATTCGATATCGTGTTTGCGATAGAAATCCGGGGAGTGGAGCGGGACCAACTTTTTGCTCGCGCCGCCATTAAGAAAGTCCTTCGACAGCGCCGGGCGATCGTAGGGAGCGCTGGCGTCCGCGCTGATCACGGTCAGATGGCCCCGATATCCTTCATGCCGCAACATTTCGGCCGCGGCCTCTCCCGCCGCGCCGCCGCCGATGATTACAACTCGCTTCGGCGCTTTCGAAGATGCGGCCGCCTGCGGTTTTTTCGCGGCCTCTTTTCCACGCACGAAGAGCTTGCTGCCCGTGGTTTCAACCTTCCAGCAGGTCACAGGAGCTAGCGCGGGAGCGCGGATCGCCTGACCAGTGCGAAGGCTGAAACAGGCATGATGCAACGGGCATCGCACCGTGTCCCCCACCATGATGCCTTCGGCCAGCGTACCGCCGTAATGGGTACAGGTTGCGCCGATGGCGAAGTAGGCGTCCTCGCGGCGAGCCACCAGGATCGGTTCACCTTTGAAATGTCCTTGCAGCATGGCGCCGTCGGTGAATTTTGTGAGCGAGACGCCGCGCGCAAAATCTGGTCCCTTAGGTTTTTTTGCCACTATCAGTTCCTCTGGTATCGCTGCCGATGGGGCAGCCGGGGCTAGTCGAGATTTGATCATAGATAGACGCGGCTTTCGCGTTGCAGAAAGTCATTCAATCCTGCAAACAAAGCATCGCGACTGTCAATTGCAAAAAGAGTTCGGCGCCGCGAATTGTGGCGCCGGTTCCGAGGCGCTCCCGGAGCGGGTTAGCATAAAAACATACTTGTTCTCGAAGGAACGCCGAACCTCTTATCCGATTAGTGTTCGACTTGCCGCAACATCAGGACGGAGAGATACTTGCAACGCACGGAAGCCCCCGAACACTCCCCCTTCTCCACCGAAGCCCTTCCGAATCTTATCTGCGAACTGCGCTCGGTGTTCAACGTGACAAAAATCTTCGTAAAGTCGGCGTCCCCAAAGGGCGGCGATGCGTTCAGGCAAGCCATGGCCCTTCTGCCTCACCCAGCCATCGCAGCACACTGGGAGTCGCGGGGCTTGATTTACATCGCCGATGATCACTTGGACTTTGCTCTATCTCGTCTGGCAGAAGCGTGCATTGCTGCGCAAGCCGTTAGACTCGGACAGACTGGATCGACGCGACTGGCCTTAGACCCGAACGTGACGCACGGGTTTAGAACCGTCGACGGTGAGATGACTCTGTGAGCCCAAAAACTAAAGAGAGTTATCTTCGGGTTCATAGGAAAATCATCTTGCGTCTGATAAACGCCGACGTTCTGCCGGTACAGAAGCGAGGCCATACTTTACGCATCAAACGTTCAGACCTGGACCGCCTGATCCGAATTCGCAAATTGCCGCGAGCCCTACCGAATTGAAGTGAGCGCGATCCGATCCACATCTAGGATTTGTCGGGGATGACCGCCAATTCGTATCAGTGGTCCCGCCAACGCCGCGGGAGATGAGTTATGGATGACCCGGTGCCTCGCTGGTACTCGAATTCAACGGCGCGGCGAAAGCCGCCGCTATCAAACGGAAACCGCCCGGCTACTTGTCCTCGATAATTTCCAGGATGATTTTGCGATTGGTGCGCGAGGCAACAGCATTCAAAATTGTACGAATTGATTTCGCGGTACGACCTTGTTTTCCGATGACGCGGCCCAAGTCTTCCTTGGCGACCCGCAGTTCGAGCACCGACGCGGTGTCGCTCTGGGTTTCTTTGACTTCGACCTTGGCTGGATTATTGACCAGTTGTTGCGCGAGGAACTGAACTAGCTCTTTCATGGTCGGCTACATTCCTCTAGTTTGCTGCATCGCCAAGCTTTTTGTTTGCCTTGGCGTCAATCTTCTTTTTTTCCGATTCCGATAGCTTGCCTTTCTTTACCATCTGAGTAGCGCGAGCCTTTGCATTAGAAGCATGAGCCTTATCCGGCATCGGGTACGCACGCTTTGCCGGCTCACCAAACTCCTTGGCAGGCACTTTCTTGCGGGCTTTCGTGGTTAGCTTTGCCATTTTGATTGTTCCTCAGATGAGGTTGGGTAGAGCTGGACAGCTACCTTCGATCAGCTGGTCGGCGTACGAGCAAATGAGAGCGCAGGCTAGCGCTCTGCTGCCCGCTGCTTACGACCTGCCACTGAGAAGCACCACGACCAATATAATGAGGACGATTCCGCCGATTCCCATTCCGCCATATGGCCCGAATGCGTAATAACCGCCGCCACCGCCAAACAGTAAAAGCAAGATCAGGATCAGCAGCAAAGGTGACATATTACCTCTCTTCGGCGGACGCCTGTCGCGCGCGCATCGCGTACAGAAACCGACGGTCAGGAGCTAAGACGGCACGCCATGATCACGACTTACGGTATCTCTGCACGACATCGCATCCGCAATATGGCCAGTCGCGGCAATCGGTTCGTATCGGGCAGGAACCCGTGCTTTGTTCTGGCGGAGGCGGGCTCGCTTGCTGCCACACTTTTCCCACGCCGAGAATGGCCACCCTGACTATGTCCTCGACAACAGAATGCGCTACGAAACGGAATTCTTTGTTCACACGCACACTTGAACCTTAGGCGCGGAAATGTTGGTTCATCAAGCGAAGACAGTTCTTTACGAGACACAAGAGGTGGAAATGTGCGGCGGCCGGGAGCTTCACTTTCTCGTTTTGAGTTTCGCGTCCGCGCCGAATTGGCGGCATCAGTAGCAAAATGGGCATGCGGAAGCTGAGGCTCGCGAGCGCGCGATAGAGAGCCCCTCGTGTCTTGCACGATCCGTGGCAAGTGTGTTCGGAGTGGCTCTGTCTGAACCCCGAAAACAAAAACGACCTTTCCATCTCGGTCCTCTCATGGAACCTCCACGGACTCCCGTGGCCGATCACGCGCAACCGCGCCGCGCGGTTCGACGCGGTCGGACATCGACTGCGCGAAGAGAATTTCGATTTGATCCTGCTCCAGGAAGTCTGGTCGACATCTTATGCCGACCAGCTCGACCATCATCTGAGCGATCGCTACGAGCGAGTTAGCGAATCCGGCGCGCGCGGCCCCAAAGGCGGACTGGCGGCATACATCAAAAGATCACGCGCCCGATCATCGGCCGCTAGATTCTACAAATTCTCCGCGAACGCGCCGCGATGGAAATTATGGGAGGGCGACGGAATCGCCGGCAAGGGCTTTCTCGTTTTCGATTTGGAGATCGACGCGGCGATGCGGCTGCGAGTCGTAAACACGCATCTGCAATCGCGATACCCCGGTCGCGATTACTACGCAGTCAGGGAATCTCAGATCACACAGCTCACGCATCGGATTTCGGAGCTCGATGACGCCACACCGACGCTCGTGGCCGGCGACTTCAACACCGTCCCGGATGGGAAACTCTACGATGCGATCACCTCGATCGGGCGCGAACTGACCGCGGATCTGCGCCACGGCGGCATCCGCGGCACGCAACTGGAGCGCGACGGCCCGCGTGACTGGATCGACTACATTTTGATGCGCGCGGGTGCGAATTGTTCGTGTGAATGTCACATGATCGTCAATCTAGCCGCCGATAATCCCTATTCGGACCACGAAGCGGTGGTCGCCGACATCATTTTTTCGACGCCGAGCAACATCGGAGCAACACAATTGCAACATATAGATGATGGCGGCTGAGGCAGCATACGGGGTGGAGAGCATCGCAAATCCGCTCAGTCTGCTGGTCAACCAAGCACGACGCGAATCCGATGGATGCCTCCATCGTCGTTAAGATCGATTCGCGCGGTGCTCGCCGACAGCGCCTCGCCGTCGAATTCTACCTGGGTGACGCCCCGGCTTACGCCACGCGGATTTTCGACCGCGATCTCGTAGCGCGCGGAGTGGTACTTGAAGCTCATCTCGAAGCCCTTCCACGCCTTCGGTATGCATGGCTCGATCACCAGCTTTTTTTCCCGCAGACGAAATCCCAGTATCCACTCGAGGCCGGCCCGGTACATCCAGCCGGCCGAGCCGGTGTACCAGGTCCATCCTCCCCTCCCCACGTGCGGCGGTATCGAGTACACATCGGCACAGGCAACGTAGGGCTCGACCTTATAGCGTTGCATCGCGGCGCGCGTATTCGCGTGATTGATTGGATTCAGCATCGAAAACAACTCGCCGGCCGTATCGCCGTCACCGAGCATCGCAAAAGCGATCACTGACCAGATCGCGCCATGCGTATATTGACCTCCGTTCTCGCGGATCCCGGGCGGGTAGCCTTTGATGTATCCGGGGTCAAGCGGGGTCTTGTCGAATGGCGGCGTGAAAAGCAGTACCAAGCCGTCCTCGTTGCGCACCAGGTATTCATCCACCGCCGCCATCGCGCTGGCCGCGCGAATTGGATTCGCGGCGCCGGAGATTACTCCCCACGATTGCGCGATCGAATCAATGCGGCATTCGAGGCCGGAGGCCGAACCAAGCGGCGTTCCGTCATCGAAGTAACCACGCCGATACCAGTTGCCGTCCCATCCTTCCCGCTCTAACGATTCGCGCAGCTCAATCGCATGACGCCGCCATATCGCCGCACGCGTCTGCTCCCGGCGGTCGTCAGCTAGACGCGCGAAGACCGAAAGCGTCGTATAGAGGAACCAGCCGAGCCAGATGCTCTCGCCATGGCCCGCCTGGCCGACCCGGTTCATCCCATCGTTCCAGTCTCCCGACCCAATTAGCGGCAGCCCGTGATTGCCGACTGAAAGACTGAAGTCGAGCGCGCGCGCGCAATGTTCGTACAGCGAGCGGTGCTCTCCGGAGACCGTCGGCAGAAAGTATGCTTCATCTTCGCTGGGTTGGAGCACGGCACCCTCGAGAAAAGGAACCGTCTCGTCGAGAACTGCGAGATCGTTGGTGATCTCGACATAGTGAGCGGCGGTAAACGGCAACCATATGCGGTCGTCCGAGACCCGAGTGCGGACCCCCTGACCTGACAGAGGGAGCCACCAGTGCTGAACGTCGCCCTCGACGAACTGGCGCGCGGCCGCACGCAGCAGGTGTTCTCGCGCTATGGCGGGCATGGATACTGTCAGTGCCATCACGTCCTGAAGCTGATCGCGAAAGCCGTATGCGCCGCTGGCCTGGTAGAATGCCGATCGAGCCCACACCCGGCATGCGAGAGTCTGATAGAGCAGCCATCGGTTGAGCATGATATTCATCGAGCTGTCGGGGGTTTTCACCTGAACCGTGCCAAGAATATCGTTCCACTGGCTCGTCACCGCGGTGAACACCGCATCGAGATCGGCAGTTCGGTATTTCGCAACTAAGGAAAATGCTTCCGCCCTGCTCGCCGCCTCGCCGAGCAAGAAAATAATTTCGGTCACGCCGTTTGGCTTGATCTCGAGCCGGGTCTGCAGCGCGCCGCATGGGTCGAGACCGGCGCCGACTCGCTCGGAGAGCGGTGCGGCGCTCGCGAGCGCCGCCGGATTGTCGAGGCTGCCGTTGCGTCCGAGAAACTCAGTGCGGTCACCAGTCCATGAGGTTTGGCGGCCGCCCAGGTCGGCGAAGGCCACGCGGCTGCCGTACTCGGTGCTGAAAAAGTTCCGCGCCAGCATCGCGCTGGTATCCGGGTCGATCTCGGTCACAACGAATGGCGCAGACGCGCCGCGCGAAGTGCCGAGCACCCATTCGACATACGCGGTGACCGAGAGATGGCGCGAGCGCGCCGAGAGATTGCGGATCTTTAAGCGCGAGATCTTGATTGAGTCTTCAACTGGTACGTACTGCTTGAGTTCAAGCGAAATTCCGTGCGAGGTGTGCTCGAAAATGCTGTAGCCTTGGCCATGATGAACGGAGTACGACCCGGTGTCCTCGCGGATGGGTAGCGCAGTAGGGCACCAAAGCTCGTTGGTATCTTCATCACGGACGTAGATCGCTTCACCCGGTCGATCGCTGACCGGATCGTTGGACCACGGAGTGATTTGATTTTCGCGGCTATTGATCGACCAGGTGTAGCCCGCGCCCTCGGCTGAAACCTGGAAGCCGAAGGACGGGATTCGCGATCACGTTTATCCATGGTGCTGGCGTCCACTGCCCTTCGCCGAGAATCGTGACGTATTCGCGACCGTTAGCGGCAAAGCCGCCCAGGCCGTTGAAGAACTCCAATACCGGTCGCGCCGCGATGACCTCGGGCTGACGAATCTCCGGCGAGCGACGCGGCGGCGGCGCGGCGACGCGCTCTACCACATCGAGACGTTTGACCTGCTCGGCGAGGGTACCGCGCCGGCTGAGCAGCACTGCGCGCGCCGCGTTTTGGAGCAGCTGTCGCACTTCAGCCGAAACCAGGTCGGCGCGCAAAACGAACACGGTTCCCCGCGCGCCTTCCGCATCGGAATACGGCCGCGCGCGGTTGGCACGCACGAGAGCCTCCAGTGCGGTCTGCAGATCCTGATCGTAGGACGGGGGCCGCTCGTTCAGAACCACCAGATCGACGTCGAACCGTTTCATCCGCCAATATTCATGGGCACGCATCAGCTCGCGAACGATTTCCAAATCTTCGGCTTCATCGATGCGAACCAGCACGATTGGCAGATCGCCCGAGATCCCGCTCGCCCAAAGCTTCGACGGGCTGCCGCCCTCGCTTCGCTTCAGCACGTCCGGCGACGGGCGCAGAGTGGGATCGGAATAGAGCACGCGATTTGCCAGACGCTGAAATAGATGCGCCTCCTCGGCGTCCACTCTCAGGTGATGCAACTGCACTTGCGCCTGCGTCCACGCGAGTGTTACCGCGCGTTCGAACGCGGTCGAGTCGTGATGCTTGTCAGCCAGGTCGAGCGCTTCCGCCCGGGTCGGCGCGACCATGGTCCAGAACGCCACCCGAGCGGTCGCACCCGCCGGGATACGCACCCGGCGGCGAAGACTGAAGATCGGATCGAGTACGGTCCCGACCGTATCGGAAAGCGGCCGTCCGTCGATTGCCGAGATCGCCGTACGAGGGTCGCGCCCGCGCCCGAGGAAACGCGCGCGATCAGTTTCGAATTGGACCTCACCGATTGATTCGCCTTCGACCACCGCCAGATGCGCAGCCCAGACGGCCGCGTCTCTTGGCGAACGCAGCCTCCGGGTTGCCAGCAGAGCGCCGATGCCGGCATCGAACTCAGTCTGCACAAACATCTTGGAGAAGGCGGGATGCGCGGCGTCGGCCGCATCGGGCGCCAACACGACTTCCGCATACGAGGTCAGCTCGATCTCGCGAACCCGGTTGCCGAGATTCGAGATCGATACGCGCCGAACTTCCGCGTCATCCTCCGGCGAGACCGCCACTTCGAGCGTAGTGGTAAGGGTGCCGTCGCGGCGCACGATTTCGGCACGGTCCTCGGAGAACTCGACTTCATAACTGTCCGCTTCGATGCCGCTCGGATGGTAACCTGCCGACCAGACTTTGCCGCTGCTCACGTCGCGCAGAAAAATGTACGAGCCCCATGCGTCGCAGGTAACATCTTCGCGCCATCGCGTAACCGCCATTTCGCGCCATCGGCTGAACCCCGAGCCGGCTGCGGTTATCATTACCGTATACTTACCGTTTGACAGTAGATGGGTTCGCGGGATCAAGTCGTGTGGCGAATGGAAGCGGCGAATCAGCGGCGCCGTGATCTCACGGACGTTGGCCTCGGTCTCGACCTCTTCGGCACGCGGGCGAGCAACTGCGATGTCGCGCGGTGTCCGTTCCTGCAGCAACAGCTCGGTTGCTTGAATGATCGGCTCGGAATGAAAGCGCGCGCGCATCGCGCCGTCGAGCAGCGCATCCGCAACAGCGACCAGGGTCATGCCCTGATGATGCGCCATGTAGGCGCGAACAATCGCAACCGTCTCGCCTTCCGGCACTCGCGACGGCGTGTAGTCCAGCGCTTCATACCATCCGTAGCGGCCGCGGCCGCCGGCCCGAAGAAGCCGTGAGAAATTCGCCGCCGCCGCCTCCGCATCGACCATCGACGCCAAAGCCGTCGCATACGGAGCAATCACGGCGTTCTCGCTGAGTCCGCGCTTAAGTCCCAGCCCGGGCACCCCGAAGTTTGAGTACTGATAGGTGAGTTCGAGATCTCGCGCGTTGAACGCGGATTCCGAAACACCCCACGGTACTCCAAGCTCGGCGCCATATTTCATCTGCCGGCGAACCACTAGCCGGTTGGTCTGTTCGAGCAGACTCCCCAGTGGGGCGCGCATCACCAGCGACGGCATGAGGTACTCGAACATCGATCCCGACCATGAAATCAGCGCGGAACCGCGATCCACCGGAGTCAGGGGGCGCCCCAGCCGGAACCAGTGAGTGGCCGGCACGTCGCCCTTCGCAATTGCCACAAAACTCGCGAGCCGCGCTTCTGAAGCAAGCAAGTCGTAACAGTTCGGGTCCAGAGTGCCGTCGCGGACCCGATATCCGATCGAAAGCAATTGACGTGCGGGGTCGAACAGAAAGTCGAACTTCATCGCGTCGAACATTCGGCCCACCGTCGAGCCGAGGTCGATGAGATGCCGCTCGAGCGATTTTGCCGCGCGCGCGGAACTCGCAAGTGCCGCGAGTATCGCGTCGATTCGCGCGAGCGAGTCGCCCGATGCATTGGGCTTGGCCGCGAGCTCCATCCTGCGATGCGACAGAATCGAGGTCGCCTGGTCGCATCGATCGGGCAGCGCAGCCAGAGTCGGCACCGAACCGAATAAAGTCTTGAGCACATCGTCGTCAAAAATTGCTCGCAATTCCTTAGAGCAAGTCGTGGATGCCGCCTCGCTAGCGACGAGCGTCGCCCAGGGCATCAGCAGTTCGATCTCACGCTGGTGACTCCGGACGCATTCGCGCAGCGAGTCCGCCCAGGCCAGGACTTCGGCGCTCTCAGGATCGACTCGGTCATGAGTCAACGCTCGAGCTATGTCGCTGACCGAGTCGGCATGTATCGCGAGTTCCGCCATCTGTGCGGCGACGTCCGCAGGAGTTTGCGATTGCGATCGGAGCACCACGCAAAGACTGTCGAGTGCCTCGTCCAGTTGCTTGGGCGTGACGATCTGAGTTCGCGGGTCGGCAGCGAGCATGGCGAGAGACTCGCGTGTTAGCGCAATCAGGTCTTCAATTCCCGTTGTCCGTTGCGGATGCAGAACCGGACTGGTGATCATCTCGCGGCATGCGTTACCGAGCGCGATCAGATGTCCCGCAAGATTTCCGCTGTCCACCGACGAAACATATTTGGGCTCCAGCGACCGCAGATCGCGGGTCGCGTACCAGTTGTAGAAGTGGCCGCGGAAAAGCTCCAACCGATTCATCGACGCGAGCGTCGCATCCAACCGCTCAACGGTTTCATGCGTACCGACCCAGCCGAAATCGTGAGCCGCGATCGCTGACAAAAGATAGAGTCCGAGATTGGTCGGCGAGGTCCGATGGGCCAGTATCGGCTTCGGATCTTCCTGAAAGTTGTCAGGCGGAAGCATATTGTCTTCCGCGGTCACAAACTTCTCGAAAAAACGCCAGGTGCGGCGCGCGCTCAGCCGCAGCGCTTGCGCGTCCGCAATAGAGACCAGGTTCGGGCTTGCGATCAGCGGGGGAAGACTGGCCCACTGCGCGATCAGCGGCGCCAATAGCCACAGAATTACGAATGGAGCCGCGAGCAACCCGGCGCGATGGTGTTCAAACGCAACCAGAATTGCGGCCGAAGTGCCCAGCGCGACGCCGCCGACCATGCTCTCGTAAAGTCCGCGGAGATCGAGACGACTCGTCAGCTTTGCCTGCGCCGCGGTCACCCATTCGAGCAATCGTCGATGACTCACAAACAGCCGATAGAGGGTTCGTACAATCGCGTCGGTCATCAACCACGCCTGATGCGCGAGAAAAGTAAGCAGCAACGCGATCTGCGCCAGTCCGACGGCGAGATCGGTGCCTACCGCGCGCAAATGACTACGCTTGGAGATCCCAAGCCGGCGCGGGACGATTCCGGTAATGAACGGTAGCATCGGCGCGGTCGCGATCGACCCGACGACGAAAACGGTCCATATCAGGGCGGCGGAAAGAGGCAGCGTCCATCCCACGAGCAAGCCGACAAATGCGATCGGCGCCGAAAGCGTTCGGCGCAGGTTGTCGATCATCTTCCAGCGCCCGAGGGCCGGAATCGCTGAGCGGCGATCGCCGTCGGTCGGGCGACCGCGATCGCCGCCGGCGTGCGCGCGCCCCAATATCCACGGCAGCAGCTGCCAGTCGCCGCGCGCCCATCGATGTTGCCGTGCGGCGGCAACGTCGTAACGCGACGGAAATTCTTCCACCACCTCGATGTCGGAGGCCAACCCCGAGCGCGCAAAGGTACCCTCGAAGAGATCGTGGCTCAGAAGCGTGTTGTCGGGAACGCGTCCTCTTAAAGCCGCTTCAAAGACGTCGACATCATAGATTCCCTTGCCGTTGTAAGAGCCTTCGCCGAGCAAATCCTGGTACACGTCGGAGACCGCGAACGCGTAAGGATCGATGCCGCTCGCGTTCGAGAACACGCGCTGAAAAATCGATCCGTCGCGCCTGGTCGGTAGCGCCGGCGTGACGCGCGGCTGAAGCACGCCGTAGCCTTCGACCACGCGGCCGCATTGTCCGTCGAAACGCGGAGCGTTGAGCGGATGAGCCATCTTGCCGACCAGCCGCTTGGCCGCGCCGCGCGGTAGCCGGGTGTCGGCGTCGAGTGAGATCACGTAGCGGACGCCGGCGGGCACGACCGGCGAGCGGCCGTCCAATCCGATGAAGGTGGTATCGGTCCCGCCGCGCAGCAATCGATTCAGCTCATGCAGTTTTCCACGCTTGCGTTCCCATCCCATCCACTTTCCTTCCGCCTCGTCCCAGACCCTCCGGCGATGGAGCAGGATAAATCGCTCGCCATCGGGAGCGGGTCCGTGACGCTGGTTTACGCGCGCGATAGCGCTGACGGCCGCGCCCAGCAGCTCGTCGTCACCCGCCGCACGCTCAGTCGCGCAATCGACCCAGTCCGAGAGCAGGGCGAAGCGCAGCTCGCCATCGGGATTCGCCAGGTAGTGAACCTCCAGTCGCTCGACCTGCTCTTCGACTTCCGCCCGAGTGGTCAGCAACGTGGGCATCACGACTATCGTGCGCAGGCCTGACGGCACTCCGTCGCGAAGCTCGAGCGCGGGAATCGTGGCGGGGCCGATACAAATCGTGACGGCACGATTGACGATGGTCACCGCCGCGTCCATCGCCGGGACTACTCCGACCATCGCTAAGACGAATAGCGTCCATCCGGGGATGTGAGTCTCGGCGATAGCGAATAGCACCGCGGCGAGAATGACTGCGGCGACGACCGCGATGGTTCCGAGGTAACCGATGATTCCAGCCGCGGCGTTGGCGCGCTCTATCCAGTCGCGAATCGGGGCTCGAAATCCGAGTTCCTGCTCCACTGCATGAAGCCCGCGCGAGATCAAATAGTAGCCGGGGTCATGCTCGCGGCGAGCAGTCGTGCCGTCGCGATTGGGACCTTCCGGCGCCGCGCGCTTGGTCGCCGCGATCGCGTGCTGAGCGACTTCGATCTCGGTATGCCCCGAACCGCGCGCCAGTTCCTCGATTGCGTGCCGGTAACGGTCGCGCGTCGGGAAGTCCATCGCGGCGAAGTCGCTGTCGGCACGCAGGACCGCATCGACCACGCTCACGCTCTCGAAGAATTCCGCCCAATCGACGGCTGACATCAGGCGCATGCTGGTGATCACGTTGCGCACCGTTACGTTCATCGCGCCCTGTCCCTGATGCACCGCGCGGACTACGTCGTCAGCGGTAGTTCCCTGCGTCCGCAGTTGTTGATCGAGCCAGAGCAGCGCCGGCGTCACCTTGGGATCCTGATCGCGCAGCCGTTGAAGCAACTGCACCGCGAAGGCAGCCGCCAGAGGCGCCCGGTCGAACGCCTTAAGGGCGGTTGCTACCGGCTCGGGCTCGCGGCCGCCGTCTCCGAGCAACCGATCGGCGAGCGCGTCGGCCTGATGACGCGCCATCCGATCGCCGGCGATGCGCGCGGCCAAACGCCGGAGGTTTTCCACCAGCACGATCCTGAGCGTAATCGCGACCGCCCATAGCTCACCGATCGTCAGCGGTTGAACCCGTTGGTAAGCTTGCACGAATCGGTTGAGCGTCTGCGGATCGAAGTAGCTATCGGTATGCGCGACGAAGGCCCACGCGATTCCGAAGACGCGCGGATAGCCTTCCAGCGGACCTTCAGCAAGCTTGGGCAGTTGGCGATAGAAGCCGCGCGGAAGGTCGTCGCGAATTTCTCGAATCTGCTCCTCTACGACGTGAAAATTGTCGACCAGCCATTGGGCCGCGGGAGTAATCGCGCTTTCTTCGCGGATCGCGGCGGCGGTATCGCGATAGACTTCGAGCAGTATCCGTGCGTTGGCGCGTATGCGTGAGGCTATTGGGCGTCCCGCGCCTGGGCGGTCAGTGACGCGCTGGGCAACGGCAAGGGTCTCGCCATGTTGTTCGAGACGCTCAATGCTGAACAGTTCCGCCCGGATCGGTTCCTCGGTGTCTCCCGCGAACGACGCGGCCGGGCGCTTCATCCCCCGCTGGAATACCAGATTCAGAGTTGCCTCCATGTTCGGCGGATTCGGCGCGGCCGAAAATAGTAGATTGATTTGTTCATCTGAGTCCGCGGACCAGACTCCCGGGCGACGCGTCGGGTCTGCGGCTTCGTGACGTTAAAAGCAACGCTGGATCCCTACATTACTAGCAGATATGCGCCTTACCCAAGCTCGGGCTATTTCGCCGTGCCCGAGATGGTTCTCTCAGGCGGATCGGCGGGCGACCGGCCATCGTGCATCCACTTTTCGATCCGATCGAGTTTCGGTTCGCACCCGACGATTGAATCAACCACCGCATGCGCGCCCGCTTCGAGCAGCAGCGTGCATGCGCGTTGGAGCCGGCGCTGCTGTTCGTCGCGCGGCAAGGCCGCAAGATCGCTCGCAGTCATGCCGATCATGTTTCCGCTGCGTGCCACCCCGATAGTCCAGACGCCGGCGTTCAAACCTTCTTCGATATCGCTAATCGTGTCGCCAATTTTTACGATCGACGAGAGATGATCGATCCGTAGCCGGATCGCATTCTGAAAAATCATCCACGGATGCGGCCGGCCGCCGGCGACATCATCAGGTGTAACGACGCAATCCGGGCGATAGCCGTTCTCGTCCGCGGCCGGCACCAGCAGATCCATCATCTCACGCGTGTATCCTGTCGTGCTGCCGATTTTGATGCCGCGCTTCCTCAGGCTGGCAGTCGTCTCCGCGACCCCGTCGATAACTGCAGAGTCTCTGACCAGGCATTCAAGCTGCAGCCGAGCGAAATCGGCGAATATCGAATCGACATCTTTTGCTTCCGGCGCCCTCCCAGTTTCGACGAGCCATCGATGCGACACTGGTGGCGATGAAACTATGCGCTGGATGTGATCGCGCTTGGGCACGCCCATATCGCGCCGCGCCTCTTCTTCCGAGATCGGCACCCCGCGCGATTCGAACACGTGCCGCAGCACCCGGACCGGCGCGAGGCTGCCATGATCGACCGTGGTGCCGGCCCAATCGAGAATCACGGCCGCGATTTTTCCGTTGTTGGTCAAAGTCCCATCTCGCGAATCGTCTGTTCAGCAAGCCCAAATGAAAGCGTCATGCCGGATCCACCCGGCGCGGTGACGATTCTGACCTCGGGCGCCACATCGATCGAGATGTAAGCAGCCTCGGGATGCTTCGCATAGACCCCGTACCATCGCTCGGCGATAGTCAAATCAGGCGCGTGAAGAAAAGTCCGAGCATTCTGAAGTATGAGCCGATCTATCTCTTCCTTGTTGAAGACCTCGACCGCGAGCCCGTATTCGTGCGAATCGCCGAGCGTGAGAGCGCCGTCCGCGGTTTGCGAAACCAGTACGTGGATTGCCCATCGGTCGTAATCCGGCATCTCGCGTGCGATCCGCGCCTTGTAGTTCGGCAATGACTCGGTGCAGAATTCGAACGCCGGATAGAACCTCAGCGTGAGCCCGCCGGCCAGCGATGGTCCCAGCTCCCATCCGCGCGGCTGCGGCGGAGTTCTCATCATTTGGAGTTTACAGCGCGTGACTCCGCTCGCTGCGAACCGCTCGGGAAAAAGCGTTTCGAAATCGTCGCCGCCGCATACGATCGCGTGCCGGGCGACCCAGCCTTCGCCGCCCGCTTCGATCTTCGGAAGGCCAATCGATCGCACCGCCGTTGCGAATCTAAACTGCACGCCGAACTTCCCGGTCAGATAACGCGGCAACTCCGCGAGTACCTGGCGCGGGTCGAGCGTCAACTCGGTATCGCTCCAGATTGCTCCGATCAGGCCGTCGGGGCTCACCGCATGGCTCTTTGCGAGTACCTCGCGCGGCGAAAGCCATCGGCAGGAATAGCCTTGAGCCGGGCCGCGCTCGCAGAACTCTCGCGCCACCTCGGCTTCGTCATGCTGATACACGACGTGAAGGGAGCCGGTCGGGCGATACGGCAAGCGGGCGTCTTTCAGCACTTCGGTCCAGATCGCGCTGCTGCGCATGGCCATCTGATGAATCGCGCCGGCGCGCTGTCCGATCGGCCATATCATTCCGAAGTTGCGAACCGACGCGCCCATCGATTTGGGTGAACGCTCGAACACTACGACTGAATGTCCGCGCGATGCGGCCCAGTAGGCGTGCGCGAGCCCGAGGATGCCGCCGCCCACGATCGCGACCTCGGCGGATCGCGCCGCGCTCACCGCTGAACTCTCGGCAGATTGATATGTAGACTCTCCGATGACATCCGCTCCGTTTTACGCTGGCGCGGCCTTGACTGGCAACGCGGCCGGAACGCACATTGACCTTGATGGCAGTGCCGGTCAACGTGCTCTTTATCACCGCCGATCAATGGCGCGGCGATTGTCTGTCCGCGCTCGGTCATCCCGTCGTGCGCACGCCGAACCTCGATGCGCTCGCGGCCGAAGGCGTACTTTTCAAGCGCCATTTCGCCAACACCGCTCCATGCGGACCGAGCCGAGCCTCGCTGCATACCGGAATGTATTTGCAAAACCATCGATCGGGCACCAACGGAACCCCGCTCGACGCGCGCCACACCAACTGGGCGATGGAAGCGGCCGCGCTCGGCTACGACCCGGTTCTTTTCGGCTATACGGACACCAGCCAGGACCCCCGCGAGTTCGATCCCGGAGACTCTATGCTGACGAGCTACGAAGGGCCGCTGCCGGGCATCCGTCTGATGTGCCATTTGACCATGGGTGTTCCCACGCCGTGGACGGACTTCCTTAGGACTCATGGGTTCGAGGTTCCAGCCGATATCCGCTTTGCCTGGGGCCATCGCGCGCCCGGACCCGATTACGAGGACGGCGCTGCGCATCCGAAACCGCTTCTGTATCCGGCGGAGTTCGACGATACCGCCTTTCTGGTTAATCAGGTGATCGATTACATCAGCGCGGCGAAGGTTCCGTTCATCGCGCATCTCTCGCTCCTGCGGCCGCATCCGCCCTTCGTCGCGCCAGAGCCATACAACCGGATGTACGATCCGGCGGCGGTTCCAGGCTTCACGCGCAGAGCTAGCGCCGAAGAAGAGTCGGTGCAGCATCCGTGGCTAGCATATCAATTGAGTCGCAAGTCTTTCCGCGCGCCTGCCGACGAGAAGAAGCTTCGCCGGATGAAGGCGGTCTATTACGGCCTGATGACGCGAGTTGATGCCGGCATCGGGCGCTTGATCCAATTCCTCAAGTCCAGCGGACGCTGGAAGTCCACGCTGATTATCGTGACCTCGGACCACGGCGAGGAGATGGGCGACCACTGGTTGATCGGGAAGGGTGGATACTTCGACGGTTCGTATCACATACCGCTGATCATCCGCGATCCGAGATCATCCGCCGATCCATCGCGCGGCGCGGTGATATCCGCGTTTACCGAGAATGTGGACATCATGCCGACTCTGATGGACGCAATCGGCGCCGAGATTCCCGTGCAGTGTGACGGACGCTCGCTGATCACTTTTCTGGAAGGCGTGCATCAGCGCGATTGGCGCGCCGAGGCGCACTGGGAGTTCGACTTTCGCGATCCGGCGGACGATTCCGCGGAGCGCGAACTCGGCCTGACGATGCATCAGTGCGCGATGAACATCATCCGCGACCATCGCTACAAGTATGTTCATTTCACCCGTCTCCCGCCGCTCTTCTTCGATCTTGCGCGCGACCCGCAAGAGTTCGTCAATCGCGCGAAAGATCCCGGCTACCAGCCGCAAGTGCTTGAATACGCTCAGAAAATGCTGTCATGGCGGATGAATCACGATGAGCAATTGCTCACCCACATCGCCCTCACCGCGAGGGGTCCGATCGCACGCCGCGCGCATCGATACTGAAGCTCTCCTACGTCCGTTTTCGCCGACTGTTCTCCCCAAAAATGTGACTGAAATGTTGCAAAAGTGTTGCTCGAGTGTTGTTCGAGGTTGCTCCGATGTCGATGCTGAGTAACACATTGGTATGCTTTCGCGACGATTCGGTCGCCATTCGGAGTCTCGAATGTAACCGCATGCGCATCGGCCCGACGGCGCCGAAAAGCGGGTGGCCGAGCTGAAGAGTTTCGAGGATGCGGTCAGTGGCGGCTCGATGCCGCCGGGAGACTATACTGCGCTCGATCATTCCGCGAGCCTCGGCGACGATCAAAAGCAGGCCTTTGCTGAAATGGTCCGCGCAACCCGCGCATTGAGACCGTGCAATTGATCGTGAGGGTTTGAAAAGCACGTCGCTGCGCGGAGACCCTTCGCTGTGCTCAGGGCGACTGCTCGGGCACGCCTCGCAGTCGAAATAATCTGCGAAACCCAGACTGGGTTTCGCGCTTCCTGGGTTAATCGGACGGGAAGTCTGAAACCTCGATAAGGTTTCAGTTCCAGGTCTTTCCGCTCATGCGTCGTGCTATGCGATCACCGCGCGTGCGACGCGTGCGCGGCGCTGACCGTCACGTCACGGTCCTTGCTCGCAGCGGCAAGGACCGCGCCTCGCATACGGCAAACTTCCGATGGTGCCGCGGTGGAGAGCATTTCCCGATCGGTTTGTTCCGGTGCTAGGTTCGGCGTGAGAGAGTTAAAGGAACTTCCAAGCGGAAACGGAGCATTTCGAATTGAACGTGAGATCTGCGAGCGGCGGGACTCTTGGCCCGCGGGAGGCAGCCGCACAGAAACGGATTGCTGAATTGCGCATGCGGTTGCTCGATCTCAGCAATGGCAACCGACTACTTAACTACAAGTTCAGTGACCGTTCTCGCCGGCACGTGCGGATAGTCGATGAAATTCCCGATCAGCTCTTCGGAAGACTCGACGAGGGGAGACGCCTCGTTTTCAAATCGCTTCCAGAGCCACCGGACGAGCCCAAGGATGAAAAAACGGATGGATTCCTTCTCGCTTTTGAACAGGCCAAACGCTCCGACGAAGAATATCTCGCCGCTCTAAAGAGTGTAGACGACGAGGACGGTGAGATCGCTCGGCGAATTGAGCGCGCCCTTCGGGACCGCGTACGCAAAACGCTCCGAATGCCCGATCGACTCTTGCGCGATCAGATCAGTAAGGCGGAATGGGCTTGGCAAAACTCAGTTGAGCCAAGTTTCGATCTACCCGAGGAGATCAGGGGGCCCAAACAGTCACACCTGGATGGTGATCTCCAGACTTTCCTCCTGCCAGACGAAATGGAGCGGGCGCTTTCGGGAATCCAGGACTTAACGCGTACAACTCTACAGGAAACCGGAATCCCTACTCTGTATCTGGCCGTCAGGATACCTGAATGGTACGAGGCGGGATCCAACGGCAAGCCGATGTTTGCCCCACTGCTCCTGCACCCGGTCGACATAGATCGGAAAATCGTTGCGAGCAAATATCGCTATTCCATCGGCAGCCTTGGAGAAGAAACTGAAACCAACATCACTCTGTCCGAACGCCTGTATCAGGATTTTCAGCGTCGGCTCCCTTCTCTAGCTGAAGAGGATTCGGCCGAGACTTACTTCACGAAGGTTCGCGAGGCCATCAGAGATTTGCGCGGATGGCGGGTGAGACGATTCGCTGTCGTCGGTCATTTCTCCTTCGCGCGCCTCGTGATGTTTCACGATCTCGAGGACTCTCGATGGACCGACGGTATCGGCGTTATAGGCAACACTGTTGTCGCGAAGATCTTCGCCGGAGGCGGTACAGCCTGCGATTCGCTCTTCGCGGAAGACTACGCAGTCGATGAACCCTCGATATCTGCGAAAGTCCCGCTGCTGATCACGGATGCGGATTCCTCACAGTTCAGCGCGATAGCAGACGTTCTTGACGGTAGGAACTTGGCTATTAAGGGTCCACCGGGAACCGGCAAATCGCAGACAATCACCAACATTATCGCTGCGGCTCTTGCGTCGAGAAAAACTGTCTTGTTCGTGGCAGAAAAAATGGCGGCGCTCAACGTAGTTAAAGACCGGTTGGAGAAGGCCGGACTAGGGCACTTTTGCTTGGAGCTTCACTCCACCAAGGCCCGCAAAAAAGATGTTCTTGAGTCACTGCAAAAGCGGCTCAATCTGCGAGGTCGATTCCAGGCGGAGAAGGAATTACCTGCTGCCCTTAAGGAACTGAGCGCACACGAGATCAACTCTCCGATTACGTAGCAACGATCAACCGCGCTTTTGGCGATTCCGGCAAGACGATCCACAGTATCTTATGGTCTGAACAGCAGACGCGCGATCGCCGACAGGAACTTCCTCTTGCGCTTGATAACGTCGAGCTTTCTGGTGCCGTGAAGATGACGCGTCATGACGTGGCCGCTCTCAAAGGCAAACTCGACGTGCTCGCCGACGCATACGCAGATGCCGCTCGCAGCGGCGGTGTAGAGAAACATCCTTGGTACGGGATCGGCAACCCCGAACTTGACTACTTCGGTCGAGAAGCCCTAGTCGAACACGCGAAGCAGGTCCGCGATGCTCTACTGCGACTCGGCGTTGTGCACAATTCCATAGTCGCGAAAGTAAACTCTCCGATTCACGATACGATCGCCGATATCTCCAGCGTGAGCGAGGCGCTAGCCCGTCTCCCCAAACCTGCGGCCGGAGCGGACTTTGAGCTTTATGCCGCACTGGCCGATCCGAGGACCTTTGAATCATTTGAAGCATTCGAGAGGGAGCAGGCGGCCTGGCTCGATGCAGAGCGTCGGCTTGCCGAATCGACAAATGACACGCGCGCACTTGCAAACAATAGGGACCAACTTCAATCGGTGTCATCTCTCGCGGACGAAGTCGGTTTCGACAACAAGACCCTCAGCGAGCTGGACGGTGAATCGGCGACTCTTGCGGAAAAAGCCAGTCTTGTCGAGCGTACCATCTTGTTCGGCCAGAGACTCGCCGAAGCTTTTCAGATCGAAACGCCAATGACGGCGGGTATCCTGCGCAGACTCTTGGCTGCGTCCAGGCACGCGGCATCCCTTCCTCACGACTTAATGCCACTCCGCCATCCCGGTCTCGCAGACCTGAGCGGGGAGAGTGTCCTCGCCAAAGCGAATATTCAAGCTCAAAAGCTTCAGAGTAAGGTTGCCCCAATTGCAGAGCGGCTTAGCTTCGAGCTCAAAGGCAACGCCGACGAATGGCGGAGCTATGCCGAAGTACTTCAAAGCGCGCGTTTTCCAAGCATAATCTGGCGACGCGACGTCCGAGAGGCGAAGCGCCGATATAAACGGCTCATGCGAGTCCCGGGAAACAGGAAGCGTCTGGCAATAGCTGCTGGTTTCGAAGTCTTGGCGGAGTGCATCGAAACTGCGGAAAGCTTCGCTACCGATGCGAGGCTACAAACAATCTGCGGCCAACACTTCCGTGGCCACGATACTCCTTTTAGTCAACTCAGCTCAGTCAGTTCTTATGTTTTAGCGACTAAGGGGACATTCAGCGCCGACGACGAAATCGAAAAGCGCCTGGAACACATGCTGCTCGAAGGAGAGCCTGCAGCGCTCGCTCGAATCGCTCTGCTTGGCGAGGACGTTGAAGCCGCAGTCGCGGCGAAGATGCTGGAAAACTTCAAGAACGACAAAGCTGATCTTGTCGAACGACACCTCGCGCTCACTAGACGGGCAAACAAGGTGGCCGAGCTTGGCCGACGCGCACTGGCCCTCGGCCTGCGACCGGATGTTAAAACATGTACGCTTTCCTCTGTCGCTAAAGCTGTGGAAGCGCGGATTGAGGCCGAAGCCGCAATCAACGCGAACCAGAAGGTGCAGAAATCTCCTCGGCCCCCAGTGGCGCAGAGCGGAGAGCAATCGAACGCTGATTTGTAAACGCGCTGGACGCGGCTCGAGACGTGAAGAGAGCATCGCTGCCGAAGGTCTGCGCGGAATACTTATCCGACCGCGAACGCAACGCTGGCATATCGCGGAGCTGAAAGGATTTCAGGAGGTTCTCTACGCGCGATGCGCTCAATTCGGCTTTGGACGGATGGGCAACGGTTAGGAAGGCGAGCGATATGTCAGGCGAGAACGGCTTTCATTGGGTCTTCTTCTGTGTCCGCGTCTGCAGGGCGCAGATTCTTGCAGTGCGGCTAAACATGGCGCTCGAATCGCCTGACCGACTTGGCGTCTGGAGGTCATTTGGCTGGCTTCATTACGAGACTGCACGGAGAGGCGGGCTAAGTCGGTTGATCCAGAGCCTTCGGGTCGACCTTCGAAGCGCTCCGACTTCGAGCGGCCGTCGAGCGCGTTTCTGGCGCACATTGGCCCGCGCTGCGCTCGCCGAAATATCCAGAACTCTCGCGCCTTTCGCGGTCTTCAGCTCGGAAGGGCGCGGGAGCGGTTTCGGCGACTAAGACGAGGAGATTTATCCAAATGCAGCGGAGGGCGCTTGAGCGAGCTGTAGGAGGCCCATTGAACCGGATTACAAAGGGGTTTACCGCAAGGAAGACACAGACCTCGAACTGATACATCACGAGGATTAGTAGAAGAACGCCATATCCCTCTTCGTGACCTCCTACCGATCGCGCTGGCGGCGCGGAAATTCAGCAGTCGAAGCCGTGTTTCATGATGTCACCTCTTTCGGTCGCTCAGTTTCTTAAGCCAAATCGTGTTCATTTCGATCTCGTGGTTATCGACGAAGCTTCACAGATGCGCCCGAGGAATCACTTGGTGCGGTGGCGCGCGGTGGCCAACTCGTCGTGGTCGGAGATCCCATGCAGCTCCCACCCACCACATTCTTCGATCGAGTTGACCGCATGCCCGACGACGACATCGATGAAGAGATCGTCGACAGCGAGTCCATTCTTGACTTAGCGCTCGCGGAGTTTCGTCCGGCACGCTCGTCGCGCTGGCGCTACCGCTCGCGGCACGAAAGTCTCATAGCATTCTCCAACAGGGAGTTTTACGACGACTTAATCGTGTTCCCTTCGCCTTTGGACCCCGATCGGGAAAAACGCGATCCCAAGGTCGGTGTCTACCATCACTACGTACATGGCAAGTACAAGGGGCGCGTCAATATCGAAGAGGCTCAGAAGGTCGCGGAGGCGGTCGTGGCTTTCATGGCAGCTGAGCCTGATAAATCCCTTGGAGTTGTTACTTTGAATCAAGCTCAACGAGACCTTCTTCTCGAAGAGATCGAAGCGGCTTGTGCCACGAGAACGGTCGGCACAGAAATATGTGGAACGTTGGGAAGATACCCTCGAACCGTTTTTCGTAAAAAACCTTGAGAATGTTCAGGGCGATGAACGAGACGTCATTTTTATCTCGACCGTCTATGGTCCTGATGCTACGACGGGCGTGGTGATGAACCGCTTCGGTCCTATCAACGGTCGATATGGTCACCGCCGATTGAACGTCTTGTTCACGCGCGCAAAAATCGGGTAGAGGTGTTTACTTCCATGAGGCCAAGCGAGATCAAAACTGAAGGAAGGATCCCAACCCGGAGTGCACGCTCTAAGGGGTATCTCGAATATGCGGAGACGGGCAGCTCGATGCCGGAACCCAGACAGGACGCGAACCAGAGTCTGAGTCGAGGTACTCGTCCGGGACCGATTGCGCGAAAATGGTTTTGAGGTCGTTCCGCAGATGGGCGTGGCCGGTACTTCATCGATCTCGCTGTCAAACATCCGACTCGCAGCGGCTATGTGTTGGGCATTGAGTGCGATGGAGCTAGTTATCATTCCAGCCGTTCTGCGCGAGACCGAGATCGTCTACGGCAACAAGTGCTTGAGCAGCTTCACTGGAATATCTACCGCATCTGGTCGACCGACTGGTTTCAAAACCCAGAAGAGGAGTTTCGCCGTTTAGTCCGTCACTTGGGAAGACTCGTTCAGGAGATCTAGTGGGATATCGTGACCGCGTCGCCGGCAGCGATCCGTCATCCTGGCCCGCCTAGCAGTTGAAACAAAATCTGCGAAACCCGGACTGGGTTTCGCGCTTCCTGTGTCTTCGCAACGGGAAGACCATCGCTTCGCGGAGACCCTTCGCTGCGCTCAGGGCGACTGGCAGGCTGGAGCAGCCTGCTCCCTCACTCTTGTCTCTCCCAGCAGCTGGGCGAGAAGGTGAAGGACCGCGGCCAGATTCAGGACCCTGAAAAGGGCGCGCCTCGCAGTCGGTCTGAAACCTCGTGAGGTTTCAGTTTCCGGGTCCTACAATTTTCCCTGGTAGCAATCGCAAAGAATTCCGCTCTCACAAAGTCGTTGCGGGCGGTTCGCGAAACCGCCCCTACCCTGAAACCGCTCGGCACGCCTCGCAGTCGGCCTGAAACCTGGGAGGTTTCAGTTTCCGGGTCTTCGCGCGGCTGCGAAATTGAAACTTCGGTGACGTTCTAGCGTCTTAACCTCATAGAGCGACGCGCTCTCACCCTAATATTGGTCAAGGAGTAAGAAGCACGTGCCCGAAGAATCAACCAGTACCCCCGGTCAGAATGACGACGCGATCCGGCGACTCGAGCGACGTATCGAAAGCCTCGAATTCGCGACGCGGCAGGAAAATCGATGGTGGCGAGGCGGCTTGATTGCGGCGCTCGTCCTGGTAGCGCTCTCGATTTTGATTGCCGGCCATCACCGGCGTCATCACTGTCCGCCGATGATGGGAATGCGAGGCTGGGAAATGCCGCACACGATGCCCTACGCTCCAGGTCCGCCGCCTTACTATGGTCCCGGCGGCTACTATGGGCCTCCGCCCGAGGGTTGGCGCTATCACCCTGGGAATGTCCCCGGCTCTCAGGTTCAGCCGCCCGCGCCCAAGGGCTGATTGTCACCGGGACCGGTGGTTGCCGGCACCGCTGGTCTCCGACTCGGGTTGTCCCCCCGATGACGGGCGCGGTAGGCTCCGATGATGACGAGCGCGATCGAAAGCCTCCCGGTCATCGATATCGCGTCGCTTCGCGACGGCTCTCGAGACATCAGCCCGCGTTGGCGAGGCTCTCGATCGCGCATGCTGCGAGTTTGGGTTTTTCTACGTGACGGGTCATGGAATCGATCCGGCGCTATCCGCGCGGATGATGACGCTTGCTCGCGACTTCTTCGCGTTGCCGCTGGAACAGAAGCTCGCGATCGCGATGGCGCACGGGGGGAGAGCGTGGCGCGGGTATTTCCCTATAGAAGGTGAGTTGACCTCCGGCCGGCCAGATCGCAAGGAAGGAATCTACTTCGGTACCGAGTTGGGCCCTGATCACCCGCGGGTTCGGGCCGGAGTGCCGCTGCACGGGATGAACCTCTATCCAGCGTTGCCCGGATTCCGCGACACGCTGCTGACGTATATGGATGAAGTCACGGAGGTCGGTCAATTAGTGCTGCGTGGAATTGCCGCCGGTCTCGGGCTGACGCCGGACTACTTTATCCAGCGCTATACCCGCGACCCGACCGTGCTGTTTCGCATCTTCAACTATCCGCCTGCTACCGCCGTCGCCGATCAACCCGGCGTGGGTGAGCACACCGATTACGGACTCCTGACGCTGCTGTGGCAAGACGAGGTTGGGGGACTCGAAGTCTGGCACGACGATCGGTGGTTATCGGCGCCGCCGGTGCCTGACTCGTTGGTCTGCAATGTCGGCGATATGCTCGAACGGTTGACGGCCGGGCGGTACGTGTCCGCACTGCATCGGGTGCGCAACGTCTCTCGCGATCGCATCTCGATGCCGCTTTTCCTTGACCCGAGCTTCGACGCGGTGCTGGCGCCGATCATCGCCCTTGCGCCGGATCCTTCGGCCAGTGGTCGGCCGCGACCCGCGCGGCGATGGGATGGCAAGGACCTGGCCACGGTCAGCGGGAGCTACGGCGACTACCTGCTAGACAAGGTTTCGAAAGTGTTCCCGGAACTAAAGGCTCGAGTGCTTTAGCTAGGTCAGATTTGCGCGGCGATACATCGTGACCACCGCGGCGCCTCCCAGTCCGAGATTGTGTTGGAGCGCGACCTTGGCGCCCGCTACCTGGCGCTTGTCCGCTTCGCCGCGCAATTGCCAGTTGAGTTCCGCGCACTGCGCGAGACCAGTCGCGCCCAGCGGATGGCCCTTCGAGATCAGACCGCCCGACGGATTCACAACTACTTCGCCGCCGTAGGTGTTGGCGCCCGCATCGACATATTCACCGCCCTTGCCCTCGGGACACAGGCCCAGCGCTTCATAAGTGATGAGTTCGTTGCAGGAGAAGCAGTCGTGGAGTTCGACTACATCGACGTTCTCGGGTCCCATTCCGCTTTGCTCGTATACCTTCTGCGCCGCGGCCTTCGACACGTCCGCGCCGACCATCTTGATGCAACTGCGCTCGGAAAAGGTGCTGGCGAAGTCGGTCGCCATCGCCATCCCGAGAATCTCGACCGCCTGGTTTTCGAGGTGATGCTTCCTGACGAAGTCCTCGCTCGCCAGAATTGCCGCGCCCGAGCCGTCGGAGGTTGGGCAGCATTGCAGCTTGGTCAGCGGGTCATACACCATCGGCGCGCCGAGGATTCCTTCGAGCGAATACTCCTCCTGGAATTGCGAGTAAGGATTGTTCACCGAATGCTTATGGTTCTTCCATCCGATTTTTGCGAATTGTAACGCGGTGGTGCCGTAGCGCTCCATGTGCTCGCGGCCGGCGTTGCCGAACATCTGCGCCGCCGGCGGCGCCGGCGCGAAGCCGCGAATGTCGGCCATCAGCGCGATATGCTTGTCCATCGGATTGATCCGGTCGGTGTACTTGGCGCCGAGCGATCCCTTCTCCATCTTCTCGAAGCCGAGCGCCATCGCGCAGTCCGCCAAGCCGCCCTCGATGAATTGCTTGGCCATGAACAGCGCGGTCGATCCCGTCGAGCAATTATTGTTGACGTTGTAAATCGGGATGCCGGTCATCCCGAGTCCGTAGAGGGCGCGCTCGCCGCAGGTCGATTCTCCATAGCAGTAGCCGACCACCGCCTGCTCGACATCTTCGTAAGCGATCCCCGCGTCCGCCAGCGCCCTGGTCCCAGACTCTTTCGCCATGTCGGGATAGTCCCAGGCCTTTGAGCCCGGCTTTTCGAACTTGGTCATTCCGACACCGACGACGTAAACCTTGCGTCCCATTTTTCTCTCCCTCGAGGCCGCGATGTCACGCCGGCACCGTTTTTTAAAACCCTGTCCCTACAAAAAACTCCGAAACCGGCAAAAAGTCTAGAGTTTTCGACTTTAGCGCGGTAGCGTCGCCCGCGACCTTCGGAGCTTTTGAAGCCACAAAAGCCAACCGTCCCTGCCCATTATTGAACTCACGGCTGGCTCGTTCTCATGGCGTCAATCAGCTGCAATGGAAGTGCTTGAGCAGTTTTGCGCTTCAGTATATGCTACGTCGATGGGATTTTCTTATCGTAACCCATTGACCCGCCATGGGGTACTTATTGGGGCTATCCGAACTATTCTCGTCGCCGCGATTTCGTCACTTGCCATCAACGCGAATGCGGCTGATGGGGTCGGAATGAGCGGATTTGGCGAACCGCTTCCGGAAATCGCACATGCCGGCACGCGAAATCCCGATCTGATTAACTTCTCTGACGCTCAGCAGGTGTTCAAGCAGGTCTTCAACCTTCCGGTGCTGGGGCCGCTGTTCAACAACCGATCGTGTGCGGCGTGTCATTGGCAACCCGCGATGGGGGGCTCCGGCGAAGCGATTTCGGAGATTCGGGTACGCGACAATCCCAGTGGCGGCCCGGTCCATCTGTTCGCCGCGGACAATTGTCTGCGTGGTGGCGCTCAGCAGCAGGGCGGCACGACCGTCTTCGCCGCCGGCCTGATGTCGATGCCGCTCGGATGTCAGATTAGCGACCCGAATTGCCAGCTCTCGCCTTGCCAGCAACAGGAGCTGACGGCCACCACTTTTTCGGTCGGATTGCCGATCTGCGATCCGACCAGCGCGAGCTTTGCGAACGGCGCCAATTGCACCGCGGAAAGACAATCGACGCCCCTGTTCGGCTTGGGCCTGGTCGAGGCGGTGGCCGATCAAACCCTCATTGCGCTTGCGAGCAACGAACCGCCCTCGGTGCGCGGAACGGTGAAGACGCTGCAGGAATTGGGGAGCGAGCGAGTCGCGCGCTTTGGCTGGAAAGATGACGCCGCCACCCTGCGGGGCTTTATTGTTATGGCCACTACCAATGAACTCGGGCTTACCACTCCCGACAATCCGGTCGAGGTCAGCACCTGCGCCTCGGGACAGACGCAGTTTGGGATAACGCTTGAGGACAGCGCATCTCCCGAGGACACGCCCGATTCGACGGGCCGGGCCAAGATCGACCGGATGGTCGATCTTGTCCGCGAGACCAACGCTCCTCCGGTGCTGCCGGAAACCCGCTCAGCGCGTCTGGGAGGAAAGATTTTCAGCGCAATCGGTTGCGCGGATTGTCACACGGAATCATTGAAAACGGCGGCGAATCCGGCGTCATTCATACCAACCACCACCGGCGGCGTCGCGATTACTCGATCGTTGAACCACGCGCTCGCCAACAAAATCATCCACCCATTTTCGGATTTCCTGTTGCATGACATGGGCTCGCTCGGCGACGGTATAACCTCCGGCGCTGCCGGCCCGACGATGATGCGGACGGCTCCGCTATGGGGTGCGCGCGCCAAGGCGCGGTATCTTCACGATGGACGGGCAGAGGATATCGCTACTGCGATTGCCTTACATGATGGTCAAGCCAAGCCGTCGGCAGAGCAATTCAATCAACTAGGGCCGACCCAACAGCAAGAGCTGTTAGACTTTCTGGGCTCGATCTGACCGGCTGCGTACTCGTTGACGCGCGGGACTATCGAATGCCGCGACGATGGCCGCGAGTGCCTCGCTCGGCTCAGATAACCGGCGAGCCAGGGTTGAGGCCGAAGAGCACGCGTCCCACCACTTCGAAACGGGCGGTGTTCATCAGCACGTGCTGAGAAGCGGTATGCACGTCGCGCCAGCATCGCTCGATCGGACATGAGGTTTGCGCCGAACTCATCCCGGCGGCATCGGCCACCAGATCGACCGCTTGCACTGCCAGCTTCGCGGCAGTAACTACCGCGAGCCGCGCGTGCGCGCGGTCTTGCAGACTGAAGCTTTGGCCCGCCTCGCCTTTGCGCCAGATTTCGTCGTTGCACTGATAGAAGTAGGCGCGCGCCGCCTGCAACAACCCTTCCGCTTGCGCGAATTGGGTCTGTGCAATTGGACGCTCGCGCAACAGGCCCCGCGTTGCGGCAGGCACCTTGGCCTGCGCGATTTCGTTCAGCGTGTCGAGTGCGTGCCGCGCGGTGCCAAGCACAACCGCGACCAGCGAACCCACCATTTGCAGTGGCAATGGAATGTTGGCGAAGGTCCCGCGCAGCCACGTCGATTGCGCGTTGAGCCAATCGAAGGTGTATTCGTCGGGAACGAAAACATTTTCGAAGATGCAGTCGTTGCTGCCGGTGCCGCGCATCCCGGCGGTGGACCAGGTGTTGAGGATTTCCGCATGCTTGATGGGAAAGAAACCCGCGCGCAGCACCGGGAACCCATCGACGATTTGCGGCGCTCCATCGCGCAGAACGACTGCCGCCGCCATCAGGTAGGTTGCGTGACCTGAGCCGCTGGCATAGGTGGCCTTTCCGCTGAAGCGCCATCCCCTCTCGACCGCGGTCGCCCTGCTGGTCATCGGATTCAGCGAACCGGCGGTCACACCGCGCGGATCGCCGTAGATTTTCTCGAACGCCTCGCGCGTAACGTAATGCCCGAATATCGGACCGCCTGAACAAATCGCGAGATTCCATCCCGCTCAGCCATCGATGCGCGACACTTCCTCACAGAGCCGCAGCGTATCCGGAATCGTGAGCTCGCCGCCGCCCATTTCGCGCGGGAGCAGAACCCGGAACAGGCCGGACCTATGAAAAGCATCCGCGACCTCGCGCGGCATCTGGGCCTCGCGTTCGGCGCGATCCGCGTGCTCCCGGATTATCGGCGCGAGCTTATGCACTTCGTCAAAGTAACTTTGGGCACGTTCGCTCAATTCGTCCATCGCGCACCTCACGCCGCAAGTTTCGAGGCGCAGCCCGGCGATGTCAACGGACAGGTCAAAGCCGCGCGCTCAACTGAAGGCCGACCATTACGATCATGGCCACGAGACAATAGAGATGATCGCGGTAGATCGTACGGGCGAGACGGGTTTGCATCTCCCGTGAATCAGCTACGCCCCCGAGCCGTACCGCGTTCGGAACCGTGCGCGCCGCGGCTAGTCCGATCGCGCTCGCGGCGCATGCAAGCGAGATCCATCCGATCCACCAATGAGTCGCGCCCTGCGCGATTTCGGCGACGATCGCGATCAACGTCAGAACCATCACCATAGCGATCAGCCGGTTCATCGGCCTCGCATCGGTAGTGACGCGCCGGTAGTAGGCCGAGATTGATATCAGCACCTCGGAGGGAAGCGGATCGCCGACGTGCGGTCGCACCTGCACATCGAACATAAGATCGAACCACAACACCGCGATGAGAAATCCGCCCCCGGTCGCCGCGAATGCGTGCATGTCAGAAAGACCTCTGCTAGCCGGCCGCTACAAAGCGCACGCCCTTTCGCGCCAATCTGCATTTGCGCGGGCCATTGGAGACAACCTCAACCGCCGGTACCGTCCCTCTCATCTTCCTGAGGGCAGAGAAAAGCGCCGGCGAATATCTCTGTCATCGGGGGGACTGGCTGGCGGATGAGGCAGTCTGATACGAACCAGTCTCGGCGTCAAATTCCCTCCTTTGCAAGGTTCTAAGTCGGTTTGGTAGTGTCCTTGGACCAATGTACAGGCGCGAGATAAAGACGGCGATGGGCGAACTGACCAGGAAGGTGGTCACGTGGCTTTGCGTTTTCCTGGCTGCGGCTATCTCCGCTTCCTGGGCTGCGGACCTACCGAAGGTCGACAGTGTCGGCGGGACGATCGAAGGATTCGTCCGAATCGAGGGAGAAGTGCCGAAACTGCCGCCGCTGGAAGTCAACAAGGACACGGACATCTGCAAAGATGTGCCCAACGAGACGCTTGTGGTCGGCCCAGGGAAGGGCGTGCAATATACCGTGGTAACGGTCGAGGGCCTGGTGGAGAACGCTGAACCAGCCGGCGGCGATCAGGTCTCCACCGTAAACCGACTCGACAACAAGGGATGCCGGTTCGTCCCCCATGTACTCGCAATGGAGGTGAACCAGTTTCTCGAGATCGACAATAGTGATCCGATTCTGCATGCCACGCACGCCCTGTTCCATCAGGCACAACCGCAATTCAACGTGGGTCTGTATCCCGGGAGGATCGTTCGCAAACCGATCGTATCGACAGGCCCGGTGAAGATGATTTGCGAGGTCCATCCATGGATGAGTGCCTACCTCTATGTCACGCAGAACCCGTACCACGCCGTTACCGATATCTACGGAAGGTATGAGATTAGCGGCGTACCGCCGGGTACGTACCGAATCAAAGCTTGGCATGAACGCCTGGGTACGCAGGAGCAAAAGGTCATAGTCACAGAGGGCAAGACGACAGAGGCGACTTTCACCTTCAAGCCCGACGTGAGCTCGAGCCAATGAGGATCATTTCCGCGCTGTTGACTGCCGCTTTGCTAATTGGCGGCAACTTGGCCGCACTGGCTGCGGGTCCGGATTCAAATTCGGGGGCCGTCGTCGGTACCGTCACTGTTAAAGGGCAGCCGACCTCCGACGTCGTCGTTTCCATTGAGGGGTTGGCGCCCGGTAATGAAAAAAACCCGCACCCGGTTGCACATCTACAGCAAGCGACGATGGCCCAGCGGGATCTGAAGTTCGTTCCTCACGTTCTGCCTATCTTGGTCGGAACTACGGTGGCATTTCCAAATGACGATCAGGTTTGGCACAACGTCTACGCGGCCTCCAAGGTCAAGAAGTTCGACCTGGGCCTGTATGGTCCGGGCAAGAGTAAGACAGTAACCTTCAACACTCCGGGTGTCGTGCGAATCCTCTGCAACGTTCATCCGACCATGGAGGCTTATATCGTTGTGGAGGATCAACCGAATTTCGCTTCTCCCGATGCGAAAGGCAACTATCGATTCGTGGGGCTACCGCTGGGCACTTTCCACATTCAAGTCTGGCATCCGTCGCTCGGCGCCAAGACGGAGTCATTCACGCTAGAGCGGGCTGGTGAGGTGCAACGGATAGACGTCAATTTCTAGTCGAGAAGATCGCGCAAGCGCGCCTCGTCTCGATGCCGAAAACCGATCCGCGATGACGGTCCGCTCAGCTCTGATACAGGAACGCCGATCGCGTCTCTATTCATAGTACGCAATTTCGATAAGGTGCCGATTCGGATCGAAAAGGCAGATCGCCTTCCACGGGCCTTTTACACCATCGGAGTTGCCTGGCCCGCGCATGTTGCCGACCGTGTCGAACGAGGCACTCTTGGCGACCCCTGCCGTGACCGACGATTTCTCGGGAATCTTCTACACAATGATCCGCCTGTTCGATACCACGAGCAGCGCGGCCGAATGGCAATCAAGCACCAAAAGCAACCTCTCATCGGGTGCTGCAAGCGCCTTGTCGACTCCCCGGCTAGAATTGCCGGGTGCATCCGCAAGTACGGAAAGCCGGAAGCGAGAGCAAAACTCTCGAAGTCCTCGCTCAAAAATTCAGAGTGATCCTTTGCCAAATATTTTTTCCTTCCCCCATTGACAGATCGCTTGGTGCTAGCTGCGTCTCCGGTACGCATTATTGACATTCGTTCCACTCGTCAAGCGTGCTTTGACATCGAGTGTTTCCTGCTGCTGCGTGGGGCAAGAGAGGAGCATGGTGCCGCTCAGTTAGATCAATTTCGCGTTTGCAAATCATCAAGTTTTGGTGGAACGATCCGGGTTCCAAATGAACCTGTGTTTGGCGACCTATAACCGATGACTTTAGAGCGCTGGAACGATGAGATGCTGGACGCGATGCGTCTGGTCGGCGACCCCCCCGCGGACGCGGCAATCGCTGCTATTTTCGCCGCCGGCCAGGAGAAGGCTGTGCAAGCCTTCATGATGTGTCAGTTGATCAACAATGCGCCACTTCCCTCCTCGCTTCCAGCGGAGTTGCGAGACTTTCTCGAACAGAACACGGAGCAACCGTTTGCGGATCCTGCGCGCGTCGAGGCGGCGCAGGGTCTTTTCGTTGACCACGGCCCCGAAATTCTGATTACCCTCGGATGCTATGCGCTGCCCGACGCTTATGCCGCGCGCAAAGGCGTGAAGGTTCTCCATCAGACGGCGTACCTCGCCAATCGCCCGAATCGACGCTTATTCAGAACCATGCAAATGGTCGTCGATGTGATGGAGCCTGGAGGGCTCGGTCCTCACGGACGGGGAATCCGCACCGTGCAGAAAGTACGGCTGATGCACGCGGCGGTTCGCTACCAGCTACATCACGATAAAAAAACGAAGTGGAACGACCTTCATTACGGCGTTCCAATCAATCAAGAGGATCTCGCCGGCACACTGCTGACTTTTTCGTTCTTGGCCATCGATGGACTCCGCAAGCTGGGTGCGAACATCTCGGACAAAGCCACCCAGGCTTACTTCGATACATGGTGCGGCGTAGGCAGGATGCTCGGCGTGCTGCCGAAACTGATCCCCGACAGCCTCGAAGCGGCAGCCGAGTTGAAGGAAATAATTGGCCGGCGTCAATTCGGCCCCTCGGAAGAAGGGAAGGAAATGACTCGGGCGCTGATCGTGATGTTGGAAAAGAATTCTCCTCCGATGCTGGAAAGCATACCGACCGGCCTGATGCGGCTTTTCATCGCGGCGGAGGTCGCCGACTATCTCGGGATACCCGATGGCCAAATGCAGAAATACCTGTCCAACATCGTCGTGGAGTTCGCCAAATTCGTCGATCGCGACCTCCAGGATTCGCAGTGGCATGCGATGCTGTTTCGCCATCATATCCTGAGCCTCATCGAGGGCATGATAGAAGTGGAGGCAGGAGACCAGCGCGACTTCTACCGGCTGCCGACCAACCTGCACAAAAAGTGGCGCGGAGCGAACCCCGAATCTGAGGTAGGTATTTGGGGGCATCTCGCGAATTGGATCGAGTCGCGGGTATAGAGCTGGCAGTTTGATGTTGATCAGCCCCTACATGCCGACAATAGCGGTGCTGGCAGGCTGAAATGCATTGCCCGATTTGCGCAAAGGAGAATCCGGGGTCCAACAAACATTGCTCCGAATGCGGCGCGTCGCTTACGCGCACTTGTTCCAGGTGCGGCTCGCGGAACCCTGCGCCTTCGAAATTCTGCCACGAATGTGGAAACAGCCTTGTACTGGAAAGCTCTCAATCTGCGGAAGCTACAGCAGCCGCGCCGCCTCCGGATGCGAGCATTGGCGATGGCGAACGCAAAACCATTACGGTGCTCTTCGCCGACATACAGGGTTCAATGGACCTGCTGGAGTCGCTGGATCCCGAAGATGCCCGCAGACTGGTCGATCCGGCCCTGGAAATTATGGTCGAGGTCGTCCGCCGGTTCGATGGACGTGTAGTGCAATCCACCGGAGACGGCATCTTTGCCCTGTTCGGCGCTCCGATAGCGCACGGAGACGATCCTCAACGCGCAATCTACGCGGCGCTCGAACTACAGGACAGAATCCGACGCTACTCCGACTCTTTGCGCGAGTCGGGGCGTCTGCCGATCTTCGTGCGAGTTGGGGTAAACACGGGTGAGATGGTGGTGCGCAGTGTCAAGACCGATGACGCGCGAGTCGAATATACGCCCATTGGGCACCCAACCAGTCTCGCCTCGCGGTTGCAGTCGTTAGCGACGCCCGGCGCGGTGGTCATCGGCGATCAGACCCGGAAGTTGTCAGAAGGGTTTTTTCAGTTTAGGGCGCTGGCTCCGCGCAATATCAAGGGCGTTAGCGAACCAGTCATCGCCCACGAAGTCATCGATGTTGGTCCGTTACGAACCCCCCTGGAAGCCGCGGCGCGGCGAGGACTGGTCAAGTTCGTTGGCCGCGACGCGGAGCTCAACGAATGAACCGCGCATTTGAGCGCGCGGAATCGGGGCGCGGCCAAATAGTCGGAGTTGTCGGCGATGCGGGTGTGGGGAAGTCGCGTCTGTTTCATCAATTCAAGGCGACTTTGGGCGGCGGGTTCAAGCTGCTCGAAACCTCGGGAATCGCTCACGCAAAAGGATGGGTGCATTTACCGCTTGTCGGACTGCTCGAGAAGTATTTTGACATTCAGCGCACTGACGACGGAGACATGCGGCGTCGTAAAATTAAGAGTCAGCTCACCAACCTGGATCGTGGCCTGCTCGATACTCTGCCCTATCTGAACGCGATGCTCGGAGTTCCCGAGGCTGACGATCCGATAGCGGGAATGGATCTGCAAGCTTCGAAAACAGCGGACCTTCGAAGCAATCAAACGCCTGCTGGTGCGCGGGAGTCTTGAGCAGCCGCTGATGATCATTTTCGAGGATCTATTACACTGGTTCGATACCGAGAGCCTGGACTTTCTGACGCTGCTCGCGGATTCGCTCGCCAACCTGAAGATCTTGATGCTGGTAAACCACCGGCCCGATTTTAGACACCCGTCCGGCGGAAAGTCGTACTACCGGCAGTTGCGGCTCGATCCGCTCGAAGCCGATCAGCGGAGGAGTTTACTCACGGCGCTGTTGACCGGTGCCGCTGAGTTATCCTCCATTCAAAAAGCTGATCATCGAGAAGTCCGAGGGTAACCCGCTCTTCATCGAGGAAATCGTGCGCGCGTTGTTTGAGAGCGGGGCCATTGTACGCGAGGAGGGATCGGGTCAGAGTCACACGACCTCACGCCGAGATTTCCATCCCCGCGACGGTCGAAGGGATCGTTGCTTCGCGTATCGATCGGCTGCCGCCGGCGGAGAAAAGCTTGCTGCAGGCTCTCGCCGTCATCGGAGAGGAATTTCCTCTACCGGTGGCGCGACACGCACTCGCAATGCCC
>CAVVEB010000015.1:0-216843 GCA_963747115.1 uncultured delta proteobacterium
TTGTAGCGTTTACCTTCTTCAACTTTCAGTTACGTATCCCTCCATGATCATCTCGGCGGCGCGGCTATGCGGCGCGTAGCTCGACTCCTGGTAATTGACGCCGATCATCAGCACCCCTGTCATATCGAGCGCCAACGTCGCCATCACCAGATCCATCTCTCCGCTGGCCGTCTCGGCGAAAAAACGCGGCGCCTCGAATGACGGCGCTTTTAGCAACGGCACCATCATTCGATCGGCGGATTTCTCGTTCACGCCAACCTCCGCGAGTACGCGATAGATCAGGCGCGCGTGCCGGGTTTCTTCGACGCAGTGTCTTTCAAGGGTGGCCTTCAGCGATTGATCTTCACACGCTTGAAAAGCGCGCCGATAGCCGAACGCGGTCAGCTTTTCCGCCATCGCATGCGCGGCGAGCAGGCGCACCAGGACTTTTTCGTAATGCGGATCGATGCGTCCGGTGCGCAGATCGGGCGCACATACTTCTCTGGTGGCGAACTCGCGCCTCAACGCCGTGGTTCCTTAACGTAAACTATTGCGCGAGGGTAATACCACGGTCGCGGTTCCGGGTGTGGTCTTTTCACCGTTGGCGTTCTCCAGCCAGATTTCACAATCCACCATGTGGTCGTCGCCCTCAGCATATTTCTTGCCGACGCGGCCTTTGCATACGACTCTCGATCCCGGCTGGTCCATTCCACGATACTGAACCGAGAGCTTCTTGAGCCATCCGCGATTTCCCGCGAATTCGATCATCAGGTGTCCGAGAAATGCGTTTTTGAGCGCGCCGTGCAGGATCACACCGGGAAGTTTATTGGCGAGCGCAAAATCCTTGTCGTAATGGATTTGATAGAAGTCTCCCGATGCGCCCGCGTATTTCACCAACTGCTGGGTGGTCGGATGCTTTTCCAGCGGACCGATTTCGGCGCCGACTTCGACATCTTCGAAATAATTCTGCTTCGCCATCTGAAATGCCTCCGGCCTAATAGCGGATCGCGGTTGAGCGTTGCGTCACGCATAGCTCGCCGAACTGATTGGTATAGCTGGTCTCGATCGTGATGAAGACCATCGGGCCGAGCCGCCCTTCCGATTCGCGCAGATCGGCCAGTTTGGATTGCACGGTGATACGGTCGCCGGGGCGAATCGGTTGGAAGTATTCCCAATCCGAGCCGCCGTCGAGGCCGCGAAACTCGGCTCCCAAGCCCTTCAGCTTCACGCTGGGAATCGGTGAGCCGAGCGAGCGGCAGAATGTGGGTGGCGCGATCATTCCGCCGAAATGAGTCCTGCGCGCCCGCGCCTCGTCGTTGAAGAGTGGGTTCGAATCGCCGATCGCCTCGGCAAAACGGCGGATCGCGCCGCGCTCGATATCATAGGTGCGCTTCTCGCCGGTGGTACCGATCTGTTTCCTGGCTTCCTCGTCGACTACCTTGTTCGCCATCTATCGATCCTCTCGAATGCCCGTTTTCCATGTAATACCACAGGCACGCCAAGGCGTATAATCACACCACGAATCGACCGCAATAGATCATTCGCAGGAGCCTGCATGGCTAAGCTCAGTCCAGAACAAATTTCCGAAAGGCTCAAGACTTTGCCGGGATGGGAACTTAAGGGGGATGCGATCGCAAAGCGTTTCAAGTTCAAAGAATTTCTCGACGGCATCCGCTTCGTGAATCGAATCGCCGAAATGGCGGAAGCCATGGACCACCACCCCGACATCACTATCAACTACACCCGTATCACGTTTTCATGCACGACCCACGATCAAGGCGGCATCACGGAAAAGGATTTCAAGCTGGCAACCGCGATCGAGAGCGCATTCAAAGCCTCGGGCAATTGAGTACGATATCTGTTGCGATCGAGGAACCACGCCTCGCTCGGCACTGTTGTACACTTATGATGAACGGCATGACCTTTCGAACCAGAATTTTGCTCCCCGGGGTTATCGTCGCGGCGATTGTGATCTTCGGCGCTCCGATTCGCGGCGCGCTCGGTATCGCGTACGGCGCTGAAACCTCAGACGCGGGACTCGAACGGGCAACCTTCGCCGGCGGATGCTTCTGGTGCATGCAGCCCGCGTTCGATCACGTTCCCGGAGTGGTCAAAACCGTCGTCGGATACACCGGCGGTGACAAACCGCATCCCACCTACGAAGAAGTTTCAGCGGGCGGCACCGGTCACGCCGAGTCGATTGAGGTAACTTTCGATCCGAAGAAAGTCACCTATCAGGAATTGCTCAAGGTGTTCTGGCACAACATCGATCCGACGACGCCTGACCGGGAATTTTGTGACGCCGGCCATCAATATCGCAGCGCGATTTTCTACCACGATGCGGCGCAGGAGCAGGCGGCGAAAGCATCGGAGGCCGAGATCGAGAAGGTCAAAACCTTCAAGGATCCGATCGTTACGGAGATCGTTCCCGCATCAACTTTCTGGCCGGCCGAGGACTATCACCAGGACTATTATCTCAAGAACCCGGAGCATTATAAGTTCTATCGGTACAATTGCGGTCGTGATCAGCGCTTGCGCGAGCTATGGGGTGCGGAGAGCGGCGGCCACTAGCCAAACGCGAGGAGGGTTTTCAACGCTCTCTCGACGGACCGCCGGTCCGACTCATGAAGCATGCTGATGCGGTGCAGAATCAGGCGATTGTCCAGCGTGAACAGCTTGAGGCGCACCTTACATGCGGCGCTCAAACCCGCTGTGGCAAATTCGATCGGTACATCGAGCGGCCATGGCGAATTGTTCGCGCTCGTGATCATCGCCAGTAGCGTGTGACCGCTCCGAACGCTGAAAGCTTCGTTGGAAAGGGCCAAAGCAGGTCGTCGCTTGGCTGCCGAACGTTCTGTGAAAGGAAACGGAACGGCTACGATCTCGTAGCGCCTACAAGTCACGGAAGGCGCGGTCGTCGTTATCGGAATTCCACTCCGACAGAGTTGTTTCGAGAGCCGACAAGAATTCGATATCCAGCTGTTCGGCCTTGCGGACCAACACAGGTCCGACCTCCGATGCCTCGAAGACGACTGTATCGCCGGGCTTCAGATGAAGCCGTTTCCGAACCCGGGCGGGAAAAGTCGCTTGACCCTTGCTCGTGAGCCTACTGCTCGCGATCGGACGGGTCACATCTTTTTTTGAATCTGGCATGCGCTTGCTCATAGAGTAATACAGTATTACATCAATACAGCACCTAGGGAAGCCGCGCAACGCAGCTCACCCTTTGCGGGGGACGAAATGCTGGACGCCCTGGCCCGCGCGATCGATTTCACGAATGAGATCGTTGAGATCGCGCGGATTGTCGACGAAATCGATCTCGGAAGTATCCACCACCAGCAGCGGCGCCTCATCATAGTAGAAAAAGAAATCGCGATACGCGGTCGAGACGCGCTCGAGGTACTCGTAGCTGATATCGCGCTCGAAGTCGCGATTGCGCCGGCGCAGCCGCTCCGCGAGCACCTCGACCCGGGCCAGCAAGTAAACTACCAGATCGGGCTTCGCCATTTTGGAATCGAGCAGCTTGTAGACCTGGTCGTACAGGACCAACTCATCGGGAGCGAGGTTAAGGTTGGCAAAGATCCGATCTTTCGCGAATAGATAGTCGGCTACGGTGGCTTGCTCGAAAAGCGCTTGCTGTAAAAGTTCACGCTGCTGATTGTAGCGGGTCAGCAGAAAATAGAGCTGGACCGGGATCGCGTACTTGTCGGGATCTTCATAGTAGCGCGCGAGGAAGGGATTGTTCTCGCCTTCCTCCAGCAGCAGCCGCGCGTTCAATTCGCGGGCCAGCACCTGCGCGAGGGTGGTCTTGCCGACGCCGATCGGACCTCGAGGGCGATATAGACGCGCCGCTTCATCAGCCCCTCGCGCTCCGGCTTCGCGTTCGTTCCAGGCGCGGGAAGCTTCACGGCCGCGCGCGCGGTTAGCGGTGTTTCTTTGCCTCGGCGCGAAGTTTTTTCACCTCAGCATCTGACGCGCCCCCACGTTCCATCAGATCGGCGGCGGTCGAATAGTCGGGCGGCTTCTTGCGGATATAAATCTGCGCAAGCTCGATATTTGCGACCTTGTTATCCGGGTCGGCGGTCAGGACGTCATTGAAGAGCTTGAACACCATGTCCGGCACCCCGCCCGCATTGGCGGCTTCGTTGGCCTTATGCATCACCGCGTCGGCGCCCGGCTCGAGCGGTTGCTTGTTCACTTCGGCAATATACATATAGCCGCGCAGTGCTTGCTCGTAAGTCTTTACAGCGTCGACGTATTGTTTTTTCCCGGCCTGTTGATCGCCCTGCGCAACGACCACCGGGATCGCCTGCTCGACGTCATTGAGAACGTGCTTGCGCGACTCCTCGGTCTTGGTCTCCTGTAGCGCGGCTTTGAGATCCTTCATCCCGTTTTCGCTGTCGCCGCCCTTAACCTCATCCAGCGCCTTGTCGGCTTGCTGCGTTACCTGCTGCAAGTAGCGATAGTAGCGGGCCTTGGCCATGGTCTTCTGGTTCGTCGGATCGAGCTGCGAAGCGATCATGAACTCCTTGCCCGCCTCGTCGTAGTCGTGGAGATATTCGTCGACCCGTGCCAGCGAGTTATGCGCGTCAGTGAGGTTCGGATCGTCTTTGACCGACTCGCGAAGCTCCGCCTGAGCGCCCTTGAGGTCGCGTTTTTCGAAAAGGTCCTCGGCTTTGTAAAGATGCTTTTTCGCCTCGGACTGGCATCCGGCGAGAGTAAACGCGGTAGTAAACACGGTCAGGGCCAGCGCGAGCGAAATTCCCCTGAGCATTAAGATTTTCCTTTGACTGGCTGTTCGAGGAGCCTTTTCGATCGTTTCAGTCCGGTTGAGTTTCTATGCGACTGGCGCAAATTGTCAAGGCGACCCTCAACAACGACTAGGCCAGCGTGAGCTCGCGGTTCGATCGAGCCCCGGTATAGCCGCGCTTCCGCTGGTCGCGAACGGATTAAGAATGGTTCGGATATCTCTACGTCGGCGGTCATCGGCAGCGGAAAATGTACCCGCTCTTTGGCCACGCTCAGAAGCTCAACCTCGGCGCCTCGGCTCTTGAACGCGCCGATAATCTCTTCGACCAGCCATTCCGGTGAGGACGCGCTGGCAGTCAGTCCGAGCGATTTGACCCCGGTAAGCATTCCGGGCTCGACGTCCGCGAACGAATCGACCAGGAACGCGCGCGCACCGCGGGTCCTGGCTACCTCAACCAGCCGGTTCGCATTGGAACTCTGTTTGGAGCCGACCACCAAAATCGCGTCACTTAACTGGACCAGCTCTTTGACCGCGTTTTGACGGTTTTGCGTCGCATAGCAGATGTCGTCGGTCTTGGGCGTCGCCATCTTAGGAAAGCGACGCTGCAGTATCGCGAGAATCTCGCGGGTGTCGTCGATGCTCAGCGTCGTCTGCGTCACCACCGCGACGCGCTCCGGGTCCGGCAGCTCGACCGCCTCGGCTTCCTCAACGCTTCCAACCAGGACCACTTTGCCCGGCGCTACTCCGAGGGTGCCCTTAACTTCCTCATGTCCCGCGTGTCCGACCAGGACCACGGTGCGATTCTCGTTCGCATAACGTTCAACTTCGAGATGAACCTTGGTCACCAGTGGGCAGGTTGCGTCGATTACGCGAAGCCCTCGATCCTTGGCGCGATCCCATTCGCTGGGCGCGACCCCGTGCGCGCTGAAAATCACCCGCTGACCGGCGGGTACCTGGTCCAGCGTATCCACGAAAACCGCGCCCTCTTTTTCGAGACCTTCGAGCACGAAACGGTTGTGCACGATCTGGTGCCGCACATACAAAGGACGGCCATACGCGCGCAGCGCGCTCCGAACCGCTTCGACCGCGCGATCGACGCCGGCACAAAATCCACGCGGTTCGGCAAGGATGATCTTTTCGATAGTTGATACGTTCAAAGGCATGTCCTTGATGAGATATAGAAGCCTGTCCGGTAGGTCAATACGATAGAAAGTATAGCTCGGAAACGGCAAATTTGCGCTATTTCGCAGGATCGACGCTATTTCGATCGATCAGGAGGATGCGAGGTTTGGCATCCAATCCAAACCTCCCCGCCTTCAAAATGTTCTTTTTTCCAGACGGGGACGACTTCCTTAAGTTGATCGATGGCAAATCGGCAGGCCTCGAAAGCCTCCGCGCGATGCGCCGAAGATACCGCGATCGCGACCGAAGTCTCGCCAATATCTACTACACCGACGCGATGCGTAATCGCGATGCGCACAATTTTCCATCGTCGCCCCGCCGCTTCGGCGAGCCTGCGCATCTCGGAAAGCGCCATGGCCTCATAAGCCTCGTACTCGAGGCGCAAGACTTTGCGGCCAGCGTTGTTCTCGCGGGTGGCGCCAACGAAAGTGCATATCGCCCCCGCCGCTGGATCCGCGACGGCAGCCTCAACAGCCGCTATTTCAATACGATCGCGAACTAGTTTGATGGGACCGATCCAAGCCGGAGCGTCTGAGCCGCCGCTGACCGGCGGGATGAACGCGATCTCGTCGCCCGGGCGCGGCGGGTAGTCGTCGCCGACGTATTCCTGGTTGACCGCGAAACGGACCGAATCGCGATGCCCTTCGAGCGCGGGAAACTCGGCTTTCATACGCTGCCAAATCTGCGCGACGGTGGCATCGTCGGGAAACTCGCGGGTCAGCTCGGGAGCACCGGCGCGTTCGCGAAGCGTCGCGAACAGGCGAATCGTAAGCCGCTTCATTGCGGAGTTGCGAGGTGCGCGAGATGGCCGATTTCCGGCAGGATCAGCTTTTCCATCGCCAGCCTGCATCCTCCAGTCGAGCCGGGAAGGGCCGCGATAAACTTCCCTTGACGCATACCCGCGATCGCGCGGCTGGCGAAAGCAGCCGATCCGATTTCGGCGTACGAGAGCATCCTGAACAGTTCGCCGAAGCCGGGCAGCTCGAGCTCAAGCAGCTTCCTGACCACGTCGGCGGTGTGATCGCGAGGCGCAACACCGGTGCCACCGGTGATGATCATCGCGTCAAGGTCCGCGAGGTTGTCCAAAATCGCCGAGGAGATACTGCCCGTGTCATCGGCAACAATCTGATAGAAGGCGACCCGATGCCCCGCTTGCTCAAGCATCTGCGCAATAGCCTTTCCGCTGGTGTCGTTTTCGGGCGTGCGGGTGTCGCTGGTAGTCAGCACGCCTACCTTGAGATTGGCCCGCGCGTGGCGCCTATGTTCCTGTACACTCACCGATCCAAGATTTACATTACCGGAAGGTTTAGAAAAGCGCGCGCGTTTGCGACGCGTCCGTATAGAGCGATGAAGAGGATTTTGCAGCCGAAAGTGATCCTTCTGATTGCGGCAGTCGTGGCGCTCGCCGTCCTCGGGCATTACTTCCGCCTCGGCGAGGTCTTTTCGGCTATGCTTGATCGGATTCGCGGTCTCGGCCCGCTGGCGCCGGTACTATTCATCATCATTTACATACTCGGCGCGATACTGTTCGTTCCCGGATCGATCCTGACGATTGGCGGAGGCGTTCTGTTCGGGCTGCTCTGGGGTTCGATCTACGTCTCGATTGGCGCGACCATCGGGGCGGCGGCAGCATTCCTGATCGGGCGCTACCTGGCGCGCGGATGGGTCCGTAGTCAGCTCGAGGGCAATCGCAAATTCGCCGCTATCGACGAGGCGGTGGGCCGTGAGGGATGGAAGATCGTCGCGCTGACCCGGCTCTCGCCGGTATTTCCATTTAACTTACTCAACTACGCTTTTGGGCTGACCGCGGTGAGTTTTCGCGATTACGCAATCGCTACCTGGGCCGGAATTCTTCCCGGTACCATCCTCTATGTGTATCTCGGCTCGCTCGGCGGCACCCTCGCGCATTCGGGAGAATCAGGCCGCACCCCCGCACAGTGGGCACTCGACATTGTCGGCCTGATCGCGACGATTGCGGTCGCTGTGTACGCCGGAAGACTCGCATCGCGCGCACTTCGCGAGAAAACCTGAGAGCCGCTACCAGACGGCGCGAGAAGGAGGATCGATGGGACACGAGGCTTTAGCCGTCGCGCCGCTCGACGAGCACAACCTGCGCCTTCTGGCGAGTGTCAGGCCCGACGGATGGAAAAATCCAGCGCCGGCGCCACGCTACAACATGGTAGTGATCGGCGGCGGTACCGCCGGCCTCGTGACGGCGGCGGGAGCGGCGGGACTCGGCGCCAAGGTGGCGCTCATCGAGCGCGACCTGATGGGCGGCGACTGCCTCAACTTCGGATGCGTCCCGTCGAAGGCGCTCATCGCCGCATCACGAGTGGCAGCCTCCGCTCGCGATGCGCAACGATTCGGCGTCATCGTGCCGGATGGAACGCGGGTGGATTTTCCGGCCGTAATGTCGAGGATGCGCGAGCTGCGCGCGCAACTCGCCGTCAATGACTCGGCGGCCCGCTTCAAGAGCCTCGGCGTCGACGTGTTCCACGGCGACGCGCGATTCAGCGGCCGCGACCGCGTCGAGGTTGAAGGCGCGACGCTGCGGTTCTCCCGCGCGACGATCGCAACCGGGGCGCGCGCCACCGCGCCCCCGATCCCGGGCCTCGTCGACGCGGGATATCTCACCAACGAAACTGTTTTTTCGCTGGGCGAATTGCCACGCCGGCTGGCGGTGATCGGCGCCGGACCGATCGGATGCGAACTCGCACAAGCTTTTCGGCGCTTCGGCGCCGAAGTCACGATGCTGGAAGTCGCGCCGCAGATCCTTATTCGCGAAGACCGCGACGCCGCCAACCTGATTGAGGCCGCATTGGTTCGAGACGGCGTGCGTATCGTCACGAGCTGCAACATCAAACAGGTCGAGCGGCGCGGTGGCGGTAAAGTTCTAGTCGTAAGTCATGGAACCGGCGCCGAAGAAATTATCGCCGACGAAATCCTGATCGGTGCGGGACGAGCACCCGCGATCGATAGGCTCAATCTCGAAGCCGCGGGGGTCGAATACGATCGTGTCGCTGGAGTGAAGGTCAACGATTTTCTGCAAACCACCAATCCCCACATCTATGCGGCCGGCGACGCCGCCTTGCCATACAAATTCACCCATATTGCCGATGCGAGCGCGCGGGTCGTAATCCGCAACGCACTGTTTTTCGGACGCGGTCGCGCCAGCGCGATGACGGTTCCGTGGTGTACTTATACCGATCCGGAAGTCGCCCACGTCGGAATGTACGCAGCCGAGGCCGAGAAACGCGGCGTCAAAGTCACGACCTTCACGCAGGAACTATCGACGGTCGATCGCGCGCTGCTCGACGGCGAGACCGCCGGCTTTGTAAAGGTTCACGTCCGAGCGGGCACCGACAAGATTGCTGGCGCAACCATCGTCGCGAGTCACGCAGGTGATCTGATTTCCGAAATCACAACCGCCATGGCCGCCAAGCGCGGTCTTGGAAGCATCGCCAATGTGATACATCCGTATCCGACGCAGGCCGAGGCTATCAAAAAAGTTGGCGATGCCTACAATCGCACCCGCCTGACGCCATTCGCCAAGCGCCTCTTTGCGCGGTGGTTTTCGTGGACGCGATGAACCTAGCGCCGCATGTGGCCCATTGCGCCAGTTATCGGCGGGATTTTGGTCTCCGCCAGTGGCTATCCCAGCCGCAGGTTAAAGGCTTGCGGCCCCTTTTCGCCGGGGCGCACGTCGAACTGAACCCTTTCGCCCTCGCGCAAATCTTCGAAATAAATCTTCGGCGCCAAGCGCGAGCGATGGAAAAATACCTCATCGCTCCCGTCGTCAGGCGTAATGAACCCGAAGCCCTTGTCCTTAACTACTTTCTTGATCGTTCCGGTCACTGAAAATCCTCCGCGCCCGGGTATGGCGTACATTGCACGGTTGAGGTTACGACGCGCGCGCCCTATGTAAAAGAGCAGCCGCGCAGCGGCAAAGGAACCTCGTAATGCTCAAAGCAGTTACACTCAAAGAAATCGAAAAAATATTCGCGGTGATCGAGCCGATGGGCATCTCGCGCGAAGCGGTGGTGATTCCGCTTCGCACCGAATGCCCCGGCCGCGTGAGTATCGGCAAAAATGGAAAACTGGAAATCGTCGTCGACCGTGACGCCGACTTTGAGGCCTGGATGAAGGGCCTCGAGAGCAAAATCCGCGAGGTAATGGACGTCGACGACCGGGAAGATCGAGGCTAAGTTCGTCGATCGCTCGCGATTTGGAGCCTCGAACCAGGACGCCTGTAGCATCGATGCAACGAGCCGGACGCGGCAATCTGCGGACTCGGTTCCAAACCCCAGATGAGCTCTGCGTCTCATTCGAGCTTGTCACTCAGGGCCGGGAGGCATAAAAAAATTTCACTTGATGGGGGCAAAACGATTGATCCACAAAAAATTTGCGGTACATTTGGCTCTCGCTCGGTGCGCGCCGGAAGCAATAACGGATAGGCGCGAGCCCGCGAGAAGAAGGAAAATCTGCATGAGGGAGCGTTAAGCAAAGAATGGCCGAACACATCGCGGAAACCCGCACCGTTTACGACTATCCCGTCGCGGGCCATTTGTGCACCGACGGGACTGTTCGTTACATCAAGCTGGTTCGCCGCCAGGGCAACCAACCTCAGGGTACCTGTTCGCAGTGTCAGACGTCCTTTCAATACGTCAAACCGAAGGCCTCGCCCGTTCGTCATTTTGACGAGGGCGGTGTGACTCACTTCTAGACTCGCGCGGATGCGAAAGCTTCGCATCCGCAATCAGACTGAAATCGTGAACCAATGCTCTACGGTGGCGGAGCTCCCATCACCGATGGGGATTTCTCGCTCACGCCACGCGCTCGCACCAGGATGATTCCGATACCCTTGTAGTAGCGTTGTAGCCGCGCGCCCACCAGCAGCGCGCCCGCGGAAGGATCGAACCAGGCCGCGAGTTTTGGAATGAATGGCAGGACCACGATAGTCCAGAAGCCGAAGTCCGGTTTGATATCGACCTTCTCAAGACTGCCCGGATAACGCGCCCAAAACTGTTTCGGCTCCTTGCTCACCGCTACCGCCACCAACTTGGGCCCGGGGACGCAATTGAAAACGTGCAGTTTGAGACTGCCGCCGCGGTTCCCCTGACCTACGAACTCCTGGATGGGCAGCAGCACGCTCGCCCCCGCGTATGTATCGTCGGGAAACTTGAATTGCTCGCTTTTCAAATCCATTTTCCCGTCCGCGGCTCTTCCGCACACGCCGAGACCGGTCTCGGCATCGAGCCGGGCCGCGACGGCGAGCGCACCGTCGGCGCCATAGAAGTCGTGGCGAAAGCGCACCAGCTTCGGTAGCAGATGCTCGCCGCCCGCCTCCGTCAGCCGGTCTTCTTCGGCATCAAATTCACCGTTCAGGTACCGATTCTCGCCGCGTAACACCAATCCACCAGCGGTCTGGTCGAAGTCGTAATGCCCGTGGCCGATGAGGTCTCCGGTATCGGCATTCAGTATGTCGTACTTGAAAGGCGGAAAGTTCGGCGCCTCCGTGCAATTTGCGGGAGTTGGGAAAATCATTCCCAAAGCGGCTGCTACCCACAAGGCTGTCAGCGCGGCACGGATGCGCTCGGGGCGGGGCGCGCGGCGATCTTTCTCTTGCATGTCAGCGGTCACGTTATCGAGGGATAAGGTCCGGCTTGCTCCGGAGTCTTCGATTTGGGACGTTTGGTCGCGCGGCAGGATTCAATCGCTGAAAATGAATCGGTCCGGCCGTCGTCCCGAGACTATATCCGATGCTTGATACCATACTCGGCGCCAATTCCACGATTAAGTCGATTCAATCGACTGCCGCGCGAGTGCTCTATCGCGCCGGCATCACTGCGGACCGGGCTACCATCGCGGGCGCGATCACGGGCGTCCTGGCCGGAGTCTTTTTCGGACTGAGCCGGGTCGGATTCGGAGTCCTTATGCTGGCTGTGAGCGCCATCCTCGATGCGCTCGACGGAACCATCGCGCGCGAATTCGGGGGAGCGCCCACACTCTACGGCGGTATCCTCAACCTATCATTGGACCGCGTGGTCGAGGCCGCAGTGATCCTCGGAATCGTGTGGCCGCATCCCGAACTGGATTTCTACGCGCTGCTCCTGGTGGCGAGCTGGTATGTAAATATCACGGTTTTCCTCGCGGTCGGCGCCGCGATGGAACGCGCCGGGCCCAAGCTAATCGAGTATCCCCCGGGGATCCTCGAACGGACCGAGGCGTTGATTTTTTTCCTGGTGCTGATGCTGGTCGAGTCGTCGCACCATCTGTCGTGGGCGGGACCCATGCTCTGTCTGGTGATGACGGCGCTGGAAATCGTGACCGGCGTTCAGCGCTTCCTGTTCGGCCGCCGCGCACTCCGGCCGTAATGCCTCCTGTACTCACGTTGTTGCGCACCCATGATGCGGCTGAAACAATTGAGCGCCTATCGGGATGCGACGCCTCGAAACCATCATTGTCATCCTCGCGCTAGCGTTTTACGTATGGTTCCTGAGCCATTTTGGAACGCGCCAGGTCTGGGACTACGTGCGTCTGGCGGGATGGGGCCTGGTGCTCACGATTTCACTCGAGACGCTAGCCCGGGTCGCGAACACCTTTGGATGGTGGGTGACAATCGGGAGTTACGGTCACGATTTGCACTTCGGCCAGCTCTTCGCGGCGCGGATCGCGGGCGAGGCGGTCGATTACGTGACGCCGTCGGCGCAGCTCGGAGGCCAATTCGTGATGGCACTGATGGTCCGGCGCAATCTGGAAATGGCGGCGGGACTCAGCACCGTCATAATCGCGTCGCTATGCGAGATGGTGGGGCAGATTGGATTCATCTCCCTCGCACTGCTGATCTCGATGCGAATGGTGCCGCTCGCGAGCGAATTTTTCTGGGCCATCGTCGTCGGCTTCGTTCTAGCCCTGGCTCTTATCGGCGGCTTTTTTTTCGTGCAGCGGAAACATCCGTTTTCGTACCTGATCCGCGCCGCGTCGCGGGTTCCCGGAATCGATGCTGACGAATACAAAAGCGCCGCGGCCGAGGCGGATCAGATCCTGCTCGATTTTTACGCGCGTCATCAGGCGCGAATGGCGGTTTCGTGTCTGTGTTACCTGTTCGCATGGAGTCTGGGACCGCTCGAAATCTACATTCTGCTCCGCCTGCTGCATCAGCACGCCGGTTTTGAAGTCGCGCTACTGGTCGAAGCGGCGGGGTTGCTGATGGAGCGCGCGACCTTCCTGATCCCCGGCAAACTGGTTAGTCAGGAGGGCGGCAAGGCGCTGATTCTCGCCCTCCTCGGCTATCCGGCCGGAGTCGGGTTCGCGGTAGGGTTCCTGCGCCGGGTCAAGGAAATGGTATGGGTACTATTCGGGCTGCTGAGCCTGACGATTCATCGAATGACCGTCGGAACCGATCCAGGCGCCGGCCGTACGGACAAAATCGTCGCCTTGGAAGGATGAACTGGGGAGAAACTCCATGAACAAATATCTCGCAGCGTTGGCGGCGGTCGGTCTATCAGGATCATTGGCACTCGTATCGGGGGCAGCGTGCGCCGGTGTCGTAATGACTGAAACCACGACCGTCGGCGGCGCGCAGCCGGGGCGAAGCCAGGAGCGCACCGTGATGATCGAAGGCAACAAGGAAAAGACCGTCACCGGCAACCGGGAGATGATCATCGATCTCGACAAGGGAACGATGGATTTCGTCAACCCTGCTCAGAAATCCTATTTCGAAAGGCCGTTCCCACCGGAAGGTATGGCGGGGCAGAAGGGCGCCCCCGCATCGCCTCAATCGGACTTCACCAAAACCGGCAAGACCCGGACCATCGCGGGCTATCCGTGCGAGGACTATAGCGGGACCGGAAAGTATCCGATGGGTGAGGTCTCGACGGTTTCGTGCGTCTCCAAGAAAGCTCCCGGTGCGGCCGACTTTGCGAAGTTCCAAGAAACCATGATGGCGAAGCTGAAGGGCACCAGGCTCGCGATGCCCGCCAACATGCCTGATGGGGTTCCGCTGGCGCAGGAAAACACCGCCAGGATGAATACGATAACCCTGCCCCCGAATCTACCGCCGGACACCGCCGCTAAAATGAAGGAGCAGCTTGCGAATCGGCCTCCGGTGGTATCCAAGACCGAAGTGACCAAGATCGAATCGAGGGAAATTGCAGCCAGCGAATTTGAGATCCCGGCTGGCTTTACCAAAGCTGCGGCGCCGAATCCCATGATGATGCATCCCGGCATGAGCGGTATGGGGATGGGAATGCCGCCCAAGGCGGGCAGCGCAGCTGGAGCGTCGGCGCCTATGATGATGAAACCCGCAACCGGCGGCACCGGAGCAGCGCAGAACGCAGGCAGCGGAGCTGGAGCGCCACCTGCTCCGGCTTCGAAACCGTAACCCGGCGCACCAAAATTCTCAAACCCAAACGGCCGGGGCGCGATGCCCCGACCGCTTTAGTTCTAATCGAGGTTACGCGGCGAACGCGCGATGCGTTGCCGCCATCAATATTGTGAAAACTGGAATCATCGGCGCGCGAGGCGTCGGAAAATCTACCGTGTTCCACGCCGTGACCGGGCTCGCGCCAATACCCGGCGCCGCCGAGGGCAAGAATCGCGGGCGTCCTGGGCAAATCAAAGTAGCCGATGCCCGCCTCGATTTTCTCGAAGCAACCTACGGCTCGAAAAAGAAAGTTCCGGTCGAGCTCACCGTCCTGGATTTCGCGCCCAATCCCAAGGAGCAGAAAGAAGGCGCCGCGCTCGATCCGAGCCTGCTCCCGCTGACGCGCGACCTCGAGGCTTTGCTGGTGGTCGTTCCGCAGTATGCGGGCAACGAAAAGGATCTGGTCTCATCGATCGAGAGTATCGAAGCCGAGCTCGTGTTTTCCGATTTCGATCAGGCCGAGCGCCGGCTCGAACGGCTCAAGAAGGAAAAGAATCCGAGCGACTTCGAACGCGGCGGCCTCGAAAAATTCGTCAAATGGCTGGAACAGGGCAAGCCGCTGCGATTGCTCGAAATGAGCGCGCAGGAGACCGCGGCATTTTCGAGTTTCGGATTTCTCTCGCGCAAGCCGCTGCTGGTGGTGATCAATTGTGAGATGGACCGCGCCGCCGCCAGCATCAGCGAGAAAGAACGCGCCGCTGTCACCGCGCACGGAGTCGAGGTGTTCAGGCTCGCGGCGGCATTCGAGGCGGAGCTGTGGGAGCTCGAAGCCGCCAGCCAAACCGAAATGCTCAAAGACGCGGGCCTCGATGCCCCCGCGCGCGATCGATTGATCGCCTCGCTCTACCATCATCTGGGCCTGATGACCTTCTACACCGCGGGCGAGCCGGAAGCGCATGCGTGGTCGCTCGTGCGCGGCGCGTCGGCTCTGGATGCGGCCGCGAGGATTCATACCGACATCGCGCGCGGATTCATCCGCGCAGAGGTGGTGAGTTACGAAGATTTCGCGCAGCTCAAGTCCGACGCGAAGGTGAAGGAAGCGGGCAAGCTGCGCCTGGAAGGCCGCGACTACGTGATGCAGGACGGCGACATCATCCACATCAGATTCAAGATCTAGGATGCGCGGCTAGCGCGCGATGCGGGTGAAGAAGCGAAGCGCGTTCTCCGCGAGAATCGCGCGCTTCGCCGCCGCGTCGAGGCGCGGATTGTTCACCACGATTTCTGCCGCGTCGGGAAAGCGCGCATCGAAATGCGGATAGTCAGAGGCCCACATCAGACGCGCCGCGCCGAGCGTCGCGATCGCCTCGGGTAGCAAGTCCTCATCGGGATCGAAGGTGTAGAAGCATCGCTCGCCACGCATTACCTCGGACGGCTTTTTCTTTAGATGCGGCGTGTGCCGATTGAAATGTTCGTAGTGCCCGTCCATCCGCTCCGCCCACCATCCGACCCACGAAATTCCACCTTCGAAAAATCCGAAACGCAGCTTCGGATAACGATCGAACAAGCCGCCGCCAACCACCGAAGCCATCGCGCGCATCTGATGCCACACGTGTCCGGTCAGATGCATCAGGAACATATTGTTGCCGACGTCTTCGCGGCCGGGCGCGAACGGCGGACGATCCGTGCCGCCATGAAAGCAGACCGGCAGATCCGCATCCTGCATCGCACGATAAAACGGATCGAAGTACGGATGGTCCGCGAGCTTGCCTTCGAGATTGCCGAACGTCATCACGCCGACGCACCATTTCTCGCGCGCGAGATATTCGACTTCCGCCGCGCATAGCTTCATGTCGCGCTGCGGAACGATTCCGACGGCCTTGATGCGATCGGGAAACGCGGCGCAGTACTCACCCACCCATCGATTGTAAGCGCGGGCGAGCGCGGCCTCGAAAGCGGGATCGGTCGCCGCGCAAACCGAAGTCGCCACCGTCGCGAAGCATATCGCGACATCGATGCCTTCTTTCTCCATGTCGGCAATTCGATCTTTCGCCGAGTAGCCGCCGGCGGGACGATGCGAGCGGATGATTGCGGCCGGAGGGAAATTTTTCGAGACCCGCGATTTCGTCGGGCTCGCCGAGCGGCCGCGCCGCCGATGCGCCATCCGGGCACCAGAGCAGGAATTATTCCGAGATTGCCTTTGCCGACGCGCGCGAAAATTTCATCGGCGCGGGATCGGAACTTGGGATCGATGTGGGTCTGATAGAGCGAGGCGGGCTCGGTAACGTGCCCGTCGGCATCGATGATTTTGAAACCCGCCAGCGCCATCGGAGTTGGATTGTGAAGGAGGGGTTATCGCTCGCGTCAACTGCGGGTGATGCTTCTGATTGTGTGTTGCTAACCGAAAAGCTGCCCTTGCTTTTCCGGTGGAGGATAGAACAGTCCGACAATGCCCCATTCTTTCGGATGCGCCCGGAATGTTCCAACAAAGAAGTGTGTATCTAGCTTCTCAATCATGTCGTGCTCGAAGCGTTGCTTTAGCTTCTCTTTCCAATTGGGGCCGTATTTTTTACTCCAACGCCGGTACGATTGATAGATTTCCCAGTTTGAGGCATTTCGCTTCGTGTCCCCTACACGCTTCTTCGGGGCAGTGGAATCGGTATATGAAATCGAACGGAACTTTTTGCAACGGTTCTTGCGGCCGGTTTACGAACCCCAAAGTCGGTTGAGTCAGTTTCGCCCGTTGTGCAGGAGTCCAATCTGGTTCGCACGCCTCGATGGAAAATCGGTCAATGGATGCCGGTTTGAATATTCCGAGTGTTGCGGCTTTCGATCCGTCTCTTTCTTGTTCCCGTTTGATGCAGCATAGGCAATGACGTTGAAGCGGAGAAATCAAAGCTTTGCGCTCGCCCCAACTCTGCGTGGTACCGACTGAACGGACGATGCTTATGGAATCAGGATTTAGATTAAAGCTCTCAGGGCGCGAGTCTGAGGCTTTCTGAAGTCTGACATCAATCCAAGAATAGCGTGGAAATTGTTTGTTTTCATCGAGCAATCGAAACGGTACTGGAAAGAGTCGTATCCAGGATTTAGACTTTTCCGTGATCGCAGCGGTGCACGATACCTCAATGCCAGTACGAGCGGGATTCGGATACGTCTTCACTACGACGAAGACGCGCTTCGTTTCCCAAGGCATGGTCGCTATAGATCGAAGCCCTGCAACCCGTTATCTTCAAGCGCCTGAAAAAGCCTGTGACGATGACACTCTGTTGGGTCCGCCTCCACGCACATGAGCGCCACCGGATGATTTAGATTCATAAACTCATGTAGGTTCTTTTGGAGGAACGGCTTGACAACGATTTCGTCGTACCAGTCCCAAATCACCTCGCGATTTCCGGTTGCAATCGCCCTCGCGCGGATGTCGCGGGGAACACCCAGCTGCGGAGTATGTAAGTATTCGAGGCCCGCACCTTCCAAGATGCGCTGGAAATTCGAGCGACTAAAGTCCGGTTTGTACATGCTGACTGGCGTGAATCTAATGTCCACTACGCATCGAACGCCAGCGTCCGATAGCAATCCCGAAAACTGATCTCCAGTCCGGCCCGAATAACCAATTGTGAAGAACGAAGCGTCTTTCACCGAGCGCGCCTCATTCCACAGAGCCTTGCTTTCGGCCTGCGCGCCAGCGGACCGACTTGGAAGTTTTAGTGGACGTTGAATTGGCGGCATCGGTTAGATGCCAGTGAATTACCCCATGCTGATCCCTCTGTCTACATAGGCCCGAATCCTTTTCCATTTTATGGACCCACCCGTTGTTCGGAAACAATTGAGGTAATCCGGCGCGGGTCCGAATCTCTGTCCACGTCAACGGAGCGTCCGCAGCTTTCAATGTCGCCGCGATCTTTCCCCTGAAATCGTCGTAATTCATCATGCTCTTGCGCGGCCTGTTCCAATACGCGCTTTTGCATTTCGGACAGACTCGCGGCTCGCTCTCGAAATCACGCGGCACCCATTCGTGCTCGCACCGTTCGCAGCGAAAACCCATGACGGTGATCGGTACTCTTGCCACTAAGTGTATCTACCTATCGTGTAAATTACATACGACTCATATACTACGCAAGTACCCCTTATCCACATAACTACCAGTAAGTATATTACTTCATAGTCAAAATTGTGATGATATTCAACAGAACGAGAGGCCACCGAACGCTAGTTAGACACGTATAATTGGTTCAACATGGTTGAGCCGTGGTTGCTCCCAAACTCCACCATTACGTCCCTCAATTCTACCTGCGGCGATTCACAGATAACGGTCGCTTCTGGGTCTTCGACAAGCTCAAGCAAACGGTTTTCCAAACTGACCCACGTAACGTTGCCGCAGAAACACATTTTTACCGAATTCCTGAATTTGTGGGGACCAATGCCGATCCGTTGATCTTCGAGAAATTCTTCTCGGAAGTAGAAGGCGCCGCTGCCACCATTACTGACCTTTGGTTCAAACGGTTGGACAACGCCGCCTTGGGCGAGAAAGTGCTTATCGGTAGAGACGAACGATGGTGGATGTCGCGGTATATTGCCCTTCAACATTTGAGGACTGCCGAACAGCGAGACATATTGGCACTTTTCGCATCGGATTCAGGCGCATATTCCGAGATACTCTCCAAACACGAAGGCGTTAATCTTCACGCTCAAATGTTGGCAGGTGAGGGTGCCGAACTCTGCGAGCGGGGTCTGGTACGTGATGTGGCCGACCAGCTTTATAACTCGATTTGGATGTTCGGACGGAACACAACGTCAACGCCTTTCTTTACGTCAGACAATCCAGTCGTTATCCGAACTAGCAATCGCGCAATGAGCGCAGCCAAGGTGGGGATTCTCGGAAAAGGCATACACGTAACTCTTCCCCTTTCTCCGTCAATAGCGCTCTTCTGCTACGAGCGGTCATGGTGGCAGGCGATGAAGCGCCACTCGAACCACTTATCGCCTGTCGTCTTTACGGAGGAACTGATGGACGGCGAGAACTCCGGTCAAATGTTCGTCGCATCAAGATTTGTCTTTTCCCCCAAGAACCACGCTAGCTTTGGTCGTCGGTATATGAGCGAGCATAAGCTATGTGGCGGTGGCATATTTGCGCGACCCGAACAGAATCAACACTAATCAGAGCATCACCCAACCGCGCCGCGACTCGCGCTGCGCTGGCCTCTGGTCTTGCATTCTCGGACACAGGCTAAAGCCCGTGCCACGGAAGAACTTCGGAGTCGCGCGCCTCGATTGTCGCAAGACGCCGCGACGCGTCCGTTTCAAAGTTACGGCTTGTTGGAGCGGAAGAGTTTCAGCAGCGCCTCGCGCGAGGCCGGCGGCTGCTTCGCTCCTGCGAGAATTTCCTCAACGTGCTCGACCGATTTCATTCCCACCAGCGCGACATCGATGCCCGGGGTCGAGCGCACGAACTGCACCGCGCGTTGCGCATCGGTAGTGAGAGCCGGGAATGCCTCCGCGAGGATCGCCGGAAGTCCTTGGCCAGACGGCCTTGCAGCAGCGAGGCGCTCGCGCAAACCGCCATCCCGAAAGTTTTCGCGATCGCGACGGCGGTGGTCTTCTCGTTCGGCGCGCCCTGATTCGCGAGCGTGACCGCTTCCGGCATCGCCAGATTGTAGGGCAGTTGGATCGCGCGAAAATGATGGGTGTCGCCGGCGACCTCGCGCGCGACCCGTAGCAGTTCATCGAGCGAGAGCCATCCGCGCTCGGTCGGCTGCGCGCGATATCCGTTCCAGGTCGCGGTGCCGTAGTAGCGCAATCTTGTTCTCGGCGACGGCGCGTTCCAGAAATTCAAATGCTTTCCTGATTCGGGAAAGAAATTCTTTTCGCTCGACGGCGGCGAGTTGGGTTTCAGGATTGTGGAGGTAGTAGATGTCGATGGTTTCGAGGCCGAGATTCTCGCGGCTCATTTCGAGCATCGTCGCGAGATACTTCGGCGTCATGCAATGCGATCCCTCGACCATGTCGCCGGACGCGACGATTCCGGTGCGCACGAAATGTTCCTCGAACCATCCGCGCGGATCGGCCGGCACCGCGCCATCGAAGGTGACGTAGCCGCCCTTGGTCGCGACGATGACTTCCTCGCGCCGGATTTCTTTCGCCGCGACCATCGCGGCGATGACCTTCCCGATATTTCGTTCGCTGCGCTGGAAGCGATAGTTGACCGCGGTGTCGATGAGATTGATGCCGCCCGCGATCGCGCCGCGAATCGCTTCTTCATATGCGACGATCGGCGTCGCTGTCGGTGTCGCCGAGATAGGTGCCGATTCCGATCGACGAAATCGAGAGGCCGAGCACGCTGCGGAAATTCAGCGTCAGGTCGGCATGACGGGACGCATAGGCGGTGGTTCCTTCGGCGGTCGCGCGATTTTTGAGCATGCAGTTCCTGTCGAGACGGGTTGGTTTTTGCGATTTCGCTTAAGAAAAATTTTGCGGACTGATCGCGGGCTCATAAAGAACCTGGATCACGTTGCCGTCGGGGTCGCGAAGATAAAACGAAACCGAGCCGTCGCGATGATGCTTCAGAGGATGGACGATGTCGAGGCCGTTTTGCTGCGCCCACGCCCATCCAGCCTCAACGTCGGCAACATCGTGCGCAATAAAGCCGAAATGATCGACATTTTGCGCCTCAGATGCACCCGGGCGACCACAGTGGAGCGCCAAATTGTCACACCCAGACGACATATATGCATCATTTTGATCGGGCTGCCAGACCAATTTCAGGCCGAAAACGCGCGCGTAGAATTCCTTGGAACGCTCGACGTCGGACACTTTGAGCGCGAGATGGCGAAGGCCTCGATGCTTAATCAACGGCGTAATTTCCCAAGCTGGCGCGGCGAAATCCGACGACGGCGTACATCGGATCCGAGGGCGGATCGGTCGGCGCGCTTTTATCGATCGCGTCTATATTCTCAAATGCGCCGCTATCCTTAAAGTAACGCCCGACCAGCCCAACCCGGTCGTGTTCATCGAGATACTGCCATATCGCTACGGCCTTGGTCGGGAACATTCGATTCGAAAACGTCACGATAAACGGCGCTTTCGGCTTCAGCACGCGGCCGACTTCCGCAAACACCTCGAGCGGATGAATCAGATATTGCACCGAGACGGTCATGATCGCGCCATCGAATTGTGCATCTTCAAAAGGGAGCCGCGGGTCGCGATTGACATTGTGAACGATCGCTTCCGCGATCGCGGATTATCTTCCATCTCGGCGCGATTTAGTCCGAGGCCAACGACGCGCCAGGGGCGAGCGTCGACCGGCAAATGACTGCGCCAACTGCTCATCAGATCGAGGAGCGTCACCGCCGCGGGGAAGAAGTTGCGCGTAAATTTCGCCAACTTTTCGGATCGCACCATCGTCGATGTGGACCACAAAACGCGGCGACACATAAAAATCCTCATCGTCGGAGTCGTCGACGCGGCGAAAAAAATCAGGTTTAAAATGAGAGGTCAACTGCATCGAAGAGTTGGTGTATCGAATCGGTCGCGCAAAATGGTAGCGAGCTGACGGCGTAAAACCTTAGAGTTTACCATGGCAAAATCCGTCCTGGTCGGCATCGTTGACATACTTTAGGGTCGCCGTCTAGATTAAAACGCTTTCCCAAAACGGAGCTGAAACCGTCGAATGGGAAATCTGAGCGATGGCCGTCAGGCGCGACAAAACAAACTACCTCATTCAGTCGGTCGCTCATGCGCTCGACGTGATCGAGCAATTTTTCGGCGACATCGACGAACTCGGTGTAACCGAACTTTCCAAGCGGCTCAAGCTGCACAAGAACAACGTCTTTCGGTTGCTCGCCACCCTCGAAGCGCGCGGTTATATCGAGCAAAACAAAGCCACCGAAAACTATCGCCTCGGGATCAAGTGCCTGCATCTTGGCCGCCGCTATATCGATCATATGGGACTGGTGCGGCAGGCGCGGCCGATTCTGGCCGAGGTGGCGCGCAAGTGCCGCGAAAGCACGTTTGTCGCGATTTATCGGCGCGAAGGCGTGGTTCCGCTGGAGGCGGTGGATCCCGAGGATCGCGCGGTGAGAATCACGCGCCCGATCGGTCAGACGTTGCCGCTCCATTGCACCGCGGCCGGAAAGATCCAGCTGGCATTCGATACTGATGAGCAGTTGAAGACGATCACTGCCGGAGCAATCTGCGATCCTATACCGACCGGACAATCGTCGATCGCGCGCAGCTTTTCGCGCAGTTGCAGTTGGTCGCCAAAAACGGCTACTCGATCGACAGCGGCGAATATCTCGAATGAGGTCTCGTCGGTCGCGGTGCCGATTCGCGACTATACCCGCTCGGTGGTGGGATCCATTGCGGTGGCCGGGCCCGCATACCGGATTCCCGATGAGCGGATCGCGCATGAGATCGCGCCGCTGATGCTGGAAGCGGGCCGCGAGCTTAGCCATCGGCTGGGCTATAACGAATAGCGACGCCGGTAGTATTATTAGACCGCGGCTAATTTTGGGTTTGACTGATATTAGTGGCGCTGTTAATTTTTCCGCGGTCCCAACGGTGCCAATCTCAACCGGGCTGGCCGCAGTCTGGTTCCCTCGCGTTCTGTACAATGCCGACAAGCGGGAGTGAAATGTCGTGAAGATCGTTGTTCCAGTCAAACGAGTACCGGATCCCGCAACGACCATCCGGGTCCTGCCCGACGGCTCCGGAATCGCCACCGACAACGTCAAATGGGTGATCAATCCGTTCGACGAGATCGCGATTGAAGAAGGCCTGCGGATAAAAGAAAAGCATGGCGGCGAGGTCGTGCTCATCACCGATCGGGCAACCACCTGGCAGGAGCAGTTGCGCACCGGCCTCGCGATGGGTGCCGACCGCGCAATCCTGGTAAAGACCGATGCGCCGCTCGATACCTCCGCTGGCGCGCGTGATCGCCAAAGTCGTCGAGGACGAAAAGCCCGAGCTGGTGCATGATCGGCAAGCAGGCGATCGACGACGATTCCAACCAGGTGGCCAGATGATCGCCGAGATGCTCGGATGGCCGCAGGCAACTTTCGCCTCGAAAGTCGAAATCGCCGGCGAAAAATGCACTGTCGTGCGCGAGGTCGACGGCGGTCTCGAGACGATCGCGTTCGCGTTGCCAGCAGTAATCACGCACCGACCTGCGGCTCAACGAACCGCGCTACGCGTCGCTGCCCGGAATCATGAAGGCGCGCAAAAAAGCCGCTTAAGGAAATTGCCGGCCGACAGCCTCGGCGTCGACCTCGCGCCGAAACTAAAAATCAAGACGCTGAACGCGCCGCGAAAGCGCAAGCTGGCCGCAAAGTCGCTTCGGTCCAGGAATTGGTCAGGTGCTGCACACGGAAGCGAAGGTATCTGACAGCGCGATCGCGCATGACCGCCAGCTTTGGGCCGCGAGAACCGTCGCGATAAGGGCCGGAGTGAATTGATGGGTGACGTACTGATTTTCGCCGAACATCAGCAGGCGGCATTTTCCCAAGACCACATTGACCGCCGTCAATGCAGGCCTCGAGATGGCGCGCAAGCGCGGCGGCAAAGCTATCGCCGTCGTCACAGGCGAGAACACCGAGCTGCTGCCGCGGAAATCGCAAAATATGGCGTGAGCAAAGTGATCGTGCTCGAAGACCCGCGCTCGAAAACGATCTCGCCGACGCGCAGCGCAGGCGCTGGCCGCGCTGGCGAAGACAACCGGCGCCGAGACCTGGTCGCGACCGCAACCGCGATGGGCAAAGGATCTGATGCCGCGGCTGGCGGCGCGACTCAACGCGCCGATGGCCTCGGAAATCATCTCGATTAACGACGACGGCACGGTTGTGCGTCCGATGTACGCGGGCAACGCGCTGGCGACGGTGGAGCTCGACGGTCCGGTCAAAGTAGTCACCGTGCGCGGCACCGCCTTCGACGCCGCCAAGCCCACCGACGCCGCCGCCGCCGGTCGAGAAGGTGAACGCCGAACTCGACCCGGCCTCAGCTCAAGATGGAGTTCGTATCGTTCAACGCGACCAAGAGCGATCGTCCGCAACTCACCGAGGCGCGCATCGTCGTCTCGGGGGGCCGCGGTCTCAAGTCGGGCGAAAATTTCAAGATCGTGCTCGAACCGCTGGTCGACGAGATGGGCGCCGCGATGGGCGCCAGTCGCGCGGCGGTCGACGCCGGATTCGTGCCCAACGATTTGCAAGTCGGACAGACCGGCAAGGTCGTCGCGCCCGAACTTTACGTCGCGGTCGGAATCTCCGGTGCGATTCAGCATCTGGCCGGCATGAAAGACTCCAAGATCATCGTTGCGATCAACAAGGATGAGGAAGCGCCGATTTTCAGCGTCGCCGACTACGGCCTGGTTGCCGACCTCTTCAAAGCCGTTCCCGAGATGGTCGAGGAAGTGAAGAAGGCAAAAGCGCACTAGCCCGAAATCTCCGCTTTTAGCGTCTCAGGGTTGCGATCCGATCGGCGGCGATGCGCCGGACCGATACGCCCTCAAACTTTGCGATTACTTCAGGAGCGGCCCACAGAAGAAATTTTGTTCCCGCCGGATCGTCGAGGTCGGCGCGATCGCTTATCACCAGGAGCGCAGGCTCCGATTCCGACCGTCTGAGCGATTCGAGGTTGGCGCCGATCACTCGCGCCTCGGGATCCATTCGCAAGTAATATCGCACCACGTCAGCCGTCCAGTCTGGTTCGACGATCGCATACTCGGCCGGTTTCAGGCCGGCCGCTGTCGCAGTCGCGGCTTCGCTCCATTCAACCTTCCGTACAGGTGGATGGGCACCAAAGACCGGTAACAGCGCGACCCCACATGCCGCCGTCACCGCTACCAAAGCCAGCGACCGCGCTCCGCCGGATCGGAGTTGATCGATCCCGATCGCGGCCAGGACTAAAAAAGGCACCAGTGACGATAGCGCGTATCGATAGGTGAAGACCGGAATCGCGACGTACGAAATCAGAAGCATCGCAAGCGGCGGAACCAACATCCATAGCAGCAGGAAACTCAGCACGCGGGGCGCGACGCGCCATGCCCGCGCGACTCCCCACAACGCGGCAACCGCACACAGCATGAACGCGGAGTCATCGCCCATTCCGTCCGCGAACAATGCGACAGGCGCCGTCAAGGGAGGTCTGGAAATCCATCCAAGACTGCCGGCCTTTACGAAACCGTACCCGATACCCAGGGCGGCGCGTGCGAACGGAAGCATCGCGAGCGCCGTCAGTACAAACGTCGCCACGATTTTCCAGCTCCGATCGTCACGCGAAGCGTCGGGCAACATCCATCGACGATACAAGCGGGGCGTGAGCCATAGGCATTCGGCTAGTACGATGAGTGCGGCGGCGAAGTGCGAGCCGACAGCGAGCGCCGTGAAGACTGCGAGGCCCACGTAGTTCAGAGATCCGCTGCGCCGGTTAACGCGCATGAAGAACCAAATCTGCGCGAGGACCATCGCCACCATCACCGAGTACATGCGAATTTCGCGTGACTGAAGGACCATCTTGAAAGTGACGGCGAACAAGAGAGCGCTAACCGCACCGAACCATTCTCGATCCGATTCAGGCGGCGCCGTGGCAACATCGTGAGCGCGAGTGTTCGCGTCGCCGGCAAAAGTCTCACAAACGACGAGGAAAACGAGCAGAATCGAAACGGTTCCAAACAGCGCCGAGAGCCCGCGCAAAGACGCAAGACTGTCGCCGAACAACCGCATCCACAAATGCATTGCGACGTCGTGCACCGCCAGCTTGCCCGGATTCAAACGTTGCTGACGATGAACGACTTCAATCAGATTGGGCGCCGCGGCGGCCGCCCATGACGCGGCCTCATCGGCGGACATCTCTATCGCGCCGATCTTGTACAGCCGAACGAAAAGACCCGCGACAAGCGCGCTTGCGAGGACGATGACAGTGCTACGTCGCACGGTGTGCGACGATATATGACCCGGTGAAATCGCGGAAACCGGGGCCTCGCTCGACGGATGCCGAACCCGTCCTAACCCATTGATATTATTGGGAAATCGTGGAGTGGCTTTGTTTTTGCCCTTTCGCATTCGCGACTGAAGGTAGTCAGGTCCTCGATCGCGACGGTGGTCCTCTCCGCGACCGTCAATGTTCTCGATCTCGGCGTAAGTTCAGCTATTTTGCGCCGCCCTTTTTGAGAAGTTCTTTAGTTTCCACGATGATTTGGCTTCGTTTGGTAATTTTCGCGATTCGGCTTCCTCTGGGGCCCTCGATTTCACCGGATGACTGCCGGTCAACCTCTAATCATTACAGAGTCATCATCGAGTGAACAGCGCGCTTTAGCGGCGACCACCGCCGTGAGGATGGCCGATTGGGCGAGGGCCGGGACGGACTCGCGGCGGCCCGTAGGGACCTCTGACGACGGGGACGACGAACACCGGCCACGCGCCCCAAATCAGCGGCGGCGGGAACGATTCGCCAAACGGAGTCAGCATCGCGAGCTGATCCTGGTCCGCTTCATTGATGTACTTGGCGGTATCGTCTCGTTGCTGCAACAGCGCCAGGTATTGTTCATAGGCGCGCTGATCGCCTTCGTATAGACATCCGCAAATGTCAGGGTCCGCGTACCAGAAAACGCTTCCCTCGGCGCTCTGGTAGCGATTCAATTGGTGAAGCGGCAGGTCCTTCGCGGCGCCGCGCTGATCGGGCGTCGAGATGGGAACTCTTCGAAAAGCCGCCTGCTCCAGCAGCGCCTCGGTCTCCATCACATTCGCGGGCTGGCGCGCTTCGTAATCATGGTAGAGCGAGCACGAACTGACCATCGCGACGATTGCCGCAGACAGCGACAACAGCATGAGAGACTTCCGGAGCATCGTCATCGGCGCCTGTTACTGTATTAACACGGCCGGCGTGGAAATGGTTTCGTTTTGGACGCGTAGGATTTCCCGATTGCACGCCGTAAAATCGCCTTATGAAGCGCGAAAAGTTTATCAAACCGTTCCGGGTCGAGAGCGGAAAACATTTCCGTCTCAAGGACTACGACCCCGGCGAGACGCGAGGCCTGAAGTCAAATGAAGATGCCGTCGATCTTCTTCAGCGCGGCATCAGTCAGATGGCGGAGCTGCAGAACAAGCTCTATGCGCAAAATCGATGGGGCCTGCTGGTGATGTTCCAGGCGATGGATGCGGCGGGAAAGGACAGCGCGATCAAGCACGTGATGTCGGGCGTCAACCCGCAGGGATGCCAGGTCTATTCGTTCAAACAGCCATCGGTCGAGGAACTCGATCACGACTACCTGTGGCGCGCGAGCAAGGTTCTTCCGCGCCGCGGTCAGATCGGCATCTACAATCGCTCCTACTACGAAGAAGTGCTGGTGGTGCGCGTTCATCACGAAATGCTCGCGAAGGAGCGGCTGCCGCCTCCGCTGGTAACCAAACACATCTGGAAGCAGCGCTTCGAGGACATCACCGGTTTCGAGCGCTACCTGGCTCGCGAAGGAATCGTCGTCCGGAAGTTCTTCCTCAATGTCTCGAAAGAGGAGCAGAAGAAGCGGTTCCTCGAACGGTTGAAGCAGCCGGAGAAGAACTGGAAGCTGTCGCCTTCCGACGTGCGCGAGCGCGAGCGATGGGACGACTACATGATGGCCTACGAAGAGATGATCGCGCATACCGCCACCGAATTCGCGCCGTGGTTCATGGTCCCGGCCGACAACAAATGGTTCGCCCGTGTGGTGGTAGCCGAGGTGATCATTGAAACGCTGGAAAGTCTGAATCTATCGTACCCCAAGCTCAATTCAGCCCAGAGGAAGCAACTGGCAGCCGCGCGCGTCGCGCTCGAACACGAGCGCCTCTAGTGGCGGAACTTTGCGGCACCCGCTCGCAGAGGCTATCGTGCGAGCATGGAACCGGCTGACAAAATCGCGCCGTCGGTACTGGCGGCGGACTTCAATCGTCTGGGCGAGGAAATCCGCGCGGTCGAGCGCGCGGGCGCCGACTTGATCCATTTCGACGTAATGGACGGCCATTTTGTGCCGAATATCTCGATGGGCGTGCCGGTCCTCGCTGCCATTCGCAAAATCACCAGGCTTCCGCTCGATGCGCATCTCATGATCAGCGAACCGGAGAAATACGTCGAGGTGTTCGTCAAGTCGGGCGCCAATTCGGTCTCGGTGCATTGCGAGGTGTGCCCCGACATTCCGAAAATCGCAAAACAAATTCGCCGGCTCGGCGCGCGCGCCTCGATCGGAATCAATCCGGAAACCGAGATCGACCGCGTGATTGCCGCCGCCGAGCATCTCGACATGATTCTTATCATGAGCGTGCACCCCGGTTTCGGCGGGCAGGAATTTATTCCCGCGTCGCTGCAAAAGCTGCGCGAGGTTCGGCGCGAACTGCGCCGCCGGGGTCTTGCGATCGACGTGGAGATTGACGGGGGAATCAAGGCGGACAATATCGCCGAGGTGAAAGCTGCCGGCGCCAACGTATTCGTCTCCGGCTCGGGAATTTTCGGCGAAAAAGATTACGGAAAAATAGTCGCCGAGATGCGCGACCTCATAGCCAACGCACAACCATCGAAAAAATAGTTCCCGGGACGGAAATCTCTCGCGCAATCGTCGTCTAGTGCATCACCGGGAAGGTGCGCACCGGCAACGAGGTCGCCGGCGTGGGCGCGGGGGTTGCATAGGGTGGCGTCCTCGTCGCAGTTGCCGTGCGAGTCGGGGTGGGACCGCCAGTGCCATTGCCGGACAGACGTACCTTTTGCGGCGACCGGACCGCATTGTCGCTGATGAAAATCTGCCCGCGGATTGCACCGTTTCGCGTCGGCGCAAAGCTCGCACTGATCGTGCATTGCGCGTTCGGTTGCAACTGCGGCGGGCATTCGTTGGTGACAAACACGGCAGGATTACTCGACGAAACCCCGTTAATCGTCAGAGGCACGGGGTTGTTGTTGCTTAGCGTGATCGATTTGTTCGCGGTCGCGGCTGCGCCAACAGTCGCGGTACCGAAACCCAGCGAGCGGGGATTGAGAGTGACCGCGCCCTGCTTTCCAAACCCACTCAGGTTGACGCTAACGACATTGGCCGCGTTGCTCGAGATCAGCAGGATCGCTTTTCGCGAATGGGTACCGCTGGGCTGGAAGACTATCGGGACCGAACATTTGCCGCCCGGCGGAATCATGGAACAGTTATTCGGCTGCACGATGAACTGCGGCGGATTGCCTTGATCCGAGACTAAAATAGCATCAATGGTTACCGGCGCGGGCTGGTTTCCGGCGACACTCAAGGTCACGCTCTTCGGACTCCCGGCAACTCCATTGGGCGCCAATACAATTTGTGTCCCTAAGTTCAGGACGGCGGGACTCGCCTTCAAGATGCTGGCGACCGGGGTCGGCGGGTTGGTCGGAGTTGGTGCGGGCTGCGCGTGCGAGGCCGATCCGAAAAGGCCCGCCACCAGCACAGCGCAGCAAGCGACCGGAACGGCGAGCTTCAGGAAGCCGCGCCACTGAACGCATCCGCTAAGATCGGTAGGCATCCAGACTCAGGCGCCTGCTACTGGCGGCAAACTCCAACCCGCAAGCTATTGCTGGTACCGGTGGTGCCAGTGCTGTCCCGGCTCAAGATGAATTGCAGCTCGGTGTTACTCGCATTGCTTACGAACGCAATTATACTACCCGGCGTGTTACCCGAACCGTCGTTCAATAGGATCGTGGCCGGCTGTCCCGCCGAGGCAGCATTGGTACAGGCTCCGGTGACGACTGGATTCGTGCTTCCGCCGATCGGCTGGACAGTGCCGTTGATATTCTGAAGGCCGGTCATGTTCACGAGCGATCCGCTGCTATCGAAGGACAGATAGCCAACGTATACGTCCGATTGTCCCGGCGTGCCCTGACTCCTCGGGGTGAGAAGCGATAACGTCTCGGCCGCGCTGAATGCGCATATAAAACTCTTCGGGCATTGGGTCACAGGCGCGGCGGCTTGCGCGAACACCATCCCCGACCATCCGAATACGACCGCAGCGGCAAGCGCCGAAACATAACTCTTCATAGCCGGTTTCACTCTCTCCAGAGGCTCTTGGATTCGACCTTGCACCGCACGGGATGTCAAGAGCATCCGCGAACGAGGCGCTCAGTTCGAGGCGGATGTCGGCAGCATCGGAACCGGAACCGCAATCTGCAGGCGCTTTCCCCCGCGAACCACATTGAAGTAAACCAACTCGCCCGGCTGGACGTAGCGCATCCGATCTTCGAAATCGACGAAGTTGTGCACCGGTTGTCCATCGACCCCGATAATCATGTCGTAGGACTCGCCGACTTCGGTGTACTCCACCACCGGCAAGATCAGGATAGCCGGCGGAAACACCAGCGCAGCGCCAATCGCGGCGCCGGTGATGACGTTGTGTGCGATGTGTTTGTAGGGACGGAGGCCGGCCTTCGCAGCCGCGCTGTCTTTCTCGACGTGCACGATCATCAACCCCTCGGTTTGCTCGCCGGTTTTGAGCGTGCCGCGCGCCTCGCGACAGTCGAAACCAAGCGCCGAAGCCTGATCGCCTTCCATAATATATCCGCCGGAGAGATCCTGATCCTCGTTAAGGTAGTTGTTGACATCATTGGCTTGTGGAACGACGGCGTCGGGCGGCACCGCGACCGGAGTCTCCTCGGGAAGCGCCTGCGGTATTTCCTGCATCCCCGAAGGGCTCGCTACCGCGGCCTGGTTCGCGGAATTATCGATCGGCGGAACCGACGGCGCGCTATAGGTCGGACGGATTGACTCTGAGTTGCCGGCTTCGCCCGGCGCGACAGTCTCATACGCCGGAGCGGTTTCATCGGTGTCGCCGGCATTCGCGGGGCGCAGGGCAAGCGACGCGCACAACGCCAGTGTGGTGGCGGCCGCAATCGGCCACCACGACCATCGCGCCATCGATCGGCTAGGCAAGACTCCAGCCCCTTTGATGCTCGATCACGCGCCCTTCGTTGCGCAGCTTTTTGAGATGCGAGCGGACGGAACTGGCGGCCGCGCGATGCAGATACTCGGGAACATCGGTGTAGATTTTCTTTACGATCGTCATGGCTTCGAGCGGCTGGTTCCCGTTCCCGGCCAGCGCGCCGAGGATCTGACGCTCGCGGAGTTCACGATGCGCGATGTATTCGCGAATCTTCTCCCGCGGATTGCGGATCACCGGCCCATGCGCCGGATAAATGGTTTCGAGATCGAGCGCGAGCAGACGGCGCAGCGAATCCATGTATTGCCCGAGGTCGCCGGTGTCATCGGGAATTACCGTAGTTCCCGCGCCGAGAACCACGTCGCCGGTGAACAGCGCCTTTTCTTCTTCCAGGTAATAGCACAAATGATCGGGCGCGTGCCCGGGAGTATGAATCGCGCGCAGCGTCACGCCCTCGGCCTCGACCACCGCGTCGTCGCCGATTTCCACGATGGCCGCGCCGGCTGATTCATCGTGCCCGGGCCACAGCATCTTCAGCACCGGGACCTCGCCGTACTTCTCGTGTACCTGTTTGACGCCGCCGATATGATCGACGTGCGCGTGCGTGAGCACGATTCGATCGACCGTATCGGCATGGAACAATTCGTGGAGCGCGCGGTCGAGGAGTTCGGCCCAGATCGCGACGCCCTGTCCGGTATCGAGCAAGATCGGACGATCGCCGGTCCCGATGAGCCAGGTGTTGGTGCCGGGACCGGTAAATGGCGAGGGGTTATGGCCGAGCACGGTCGCGACGCGACCCGAATGGCGCACATAGTCGGGCAGCTTCATTCCGATCATCGAATCGGTAACGATCCGCCCCGGCTGCCTTTCCATTCAATTCTCCGGCGTACTAGCTGACCGTCTTCATTGCCACTAACGATGGTTGCGCTCAAAGATCAAGCGTAATCCCTTCAGGGTGAGGAACTCGTCAACCTCCTCGATGGTCTCGGACTCCGGCGCAATCAGCGAGGCGAGGCCACCGGTGGCGATCACATGGATCTTTTCGCCGCGCTCCTTGTGAATACGGGCCACCAATCCATCGACCAGCGAGGTGTAGCCATACACCAGTCCCGATTGGATCGCGGCCATGGTGGTTCTGCCGACGGTTTCTTTCGGGCGCACCAGTTCGACGTGATAGAGCTTGGCCGCGTGCTCGATCAGCGCATCCATCGAGACTCCGAGGCCGGGAGCGATGGCGCCGCCGGCGTATTCGCCGCGGCCAGTGACGTAATCGAGCGTGGTGGCGGTGCCGAAATCCACCACGATGCACGCGCTGGTGTAGTAATCGTAAGCAGCCACCGCGTTGACGATTCGGTCGGCGCCAACTTCCTTCGGATTCTCATACAGGATCGGCATCCCGGTCTTGATTCCAGGCCCCACCATCAATGGGGTGCAATGGAAGTAGCGCTCGGCTACTTGCTCCATCACCTGATTCAGCGGCGGAACCACGCACGCGATCGCGACGCCCAGCGGCCGCACCGGCAGCTCAAGCCCCGCTGCCTGCACGAGCGTGTTCAGAATCGCGCCGTGCTCATCGGTGGTTCTTTCAGGATTGGTCGAGATGCGCCAATGCTGGAGCAGACGCTCACCCGAATAGACTCCGATTACGGTGTGACTATTTCCAACGTCGATGGTGATCAGCATTTGTGCGAGGCCGCTACCTTCTTCCGAAGGAACGCATGCCGCCGAAAGCGAACGGCATCGGCTGGATGAAACCCGGGCCCCTGATCGGCTGCTGGATGAAACCGGGGCCCGTCGTCCATTGCTGATAGAAACCCGGACCCATCGGTCGCGGGGTCACGATCATCGGAGCTGGTGACAGTTCGGTGTTCCTCGGAACCGCCACCCATATGGGAGCGCTCGAAGCAGCTTGGACCGGCGCATCCTGATTAACGTATTCGTCGACCGATCCAACCTCGGGACCACTGCTGCCATCGTTGCCCGGGTCGTCCGTGCTGGAATCGGGAACCGCCGCGAGCGGTTGGTCCGGCGTCGAAGCGTCATCATCAGTGGAGTCCGCAGTGCACGGGGTATCGGTCTCATCGCCGCATTGCTGCGGAATCTCGAGAACCTGATTTGCCTCGCTCGATTCTGAAACAGACTCGTCATCGGGAACTGCAGGCCTGAGGTCATTGGCGATGGCGATCGGCGTCGCCAGCATAAAACCCGCCACCATCGCCACGAAAACGACATTGCGAATACTACCGAGGTTCATAATCGCCTTATTTTTGAGGCTATCACCACATCGATTTTACGCCAACCCGCAAATCATAAGACGCGGATGCTTAATTTCCGATTCGCATTCGCCCTGCTAAGATTCGCCCCATGCCGGATCTCAAAGTCGCACTGATCACAGGCGCGGGCCGCGGAATCGGCCGCGACATCGCACTTCGTCTCGCCAAAGATGGATACGCGTGCGGACTCATCGCGCGGACCAAATCGCAGTTGGAGGAAACTGCCGAGCTGATTCGCAAAAGCGGAGGCTTGGCGCTGGTCACTCCCACCGACGTATCCAATCGCCTGGCGGTGCTCGCCTCGATTGAGAGCGTCGAGCGCGAACTGGGGCCGATCTCGGTGCTGATCAACAATGCGGGTGCGTATCTCAAAAAGAAGTTCACCGAGATCGCGGAAGACGAATTCGATTTTCAATTCAAAGTAAACTGCTACGGGCCGTTTTTTTGCTCGCAGGCGGTCGTCGGCAAGATGGCCGAGCGCGGTGGCGGCACGATTATTTTCGTGCTCGGCTCGGAGACTCGAGGCGGCCCGGCGCAATACTCGGCCTATACCGGATCGAAGCTGGCACAGCGCGCGATCGCGGAATCGCTCGCGTACGAGTTCGGCCATCTCGGCGTTCATACGGCCGCGATCGATGTCGATGGCGCGGTCGATAGCCCGCGGGTGCGCGAAGCGATGCCCGACGTAGATCCATCATGGTTCGTGTCGCCGGAGCGGATTTGCGAGGAGATCATCCACGTGATTCATCAGCCCAAAAGCTCGTGGACTTTTCAGATCGACCTGCGCTCATACTCGCAATGGCGTCCGCGAGTGGCGCCCAAGAAAAAGCCGTAGTTCTTTGCGGGCGGGCCGACTATAATCGATGGTTCGCGGGTCGGGGCGTGGCGCAGACTGGTAGCGCACTTGCTTGGGGTGCAAGGGGTCGCGAGTTCAAATCTCGCCGTCCCGACCAAAAGAAACCTTGCGAATAGGGCTAGCTTTACAACCTTGGGCTGGCTCGGGCGCGTCGGTCGCAAGTTCCCGCCCTGGTTAGGTAGCTCCTCCGCTTTCTTCATCGGCGATTCTTCACCGTCACGGTGATTGACGCGGTGCCGACCACCGCGCCGGTGGCGCCAAAAGCCGTTGCCGAGATGGTATGGCTGCCGTTGGGTACCGTGGCGGAGTTCCAACTGAAAGTCGCAGGCGGTGTCGAGGCGAAATAGCCTCCGTCGATGTAAAGATTAATCCGGCTGACGCCGGCACCTTGCAGGACCGTGATATTCACGGTTCTCGATACCCTCGCTCCGTTGTTCGGAGCGGTTATGCGGACTGCCGTCGCAGTGGGGGTCGCGGTCGGCGTCGCAGTGGGGGTCGCGGTGCGGGTGGCCGTGGCGGTCGGAGTTCTGACCGGAGTGGGCGCGAGAGTTGGGGTTGAGCTCGCCACTTTGGTCGGTGTAGCGGTGATGGCAATCGTCGCCGTGGGAGTTGCTACTACGGTCGGCGTCGAGGTTGGCCCGGTATTCCGTACTGTCACGGTGATGGACGCGGTGCCGACCACCGCGCCGGCGGCGCTGAAAGCCGCTGCCGAGATGGTATGGCTGCCGTCGGGCACGGTGGCCGAATTCCAACTGAAAGTCGCGGGCGGCGTCGAAGCGAAGTAGCTTCCGTCGATATAAACATTGATCCAGTTCGCTCCGGTGCCCTGCAGGACCGCGATATTCACGGTCCCCGATACCGTCGCGCCGTTCACCGGCGCGGTGATGCGCACCGCGAGCGCGGTAGGCGTTGCTGACGGCGTTGCCACAATGGTGCCGGTTGCGGTGGGGGTTGAGGTTGACCCCGAAGTGGCCGTCGCCGTGGGTATCGGAGCGCTGTTTTGTACGGTAACGACAATTGAATCGGTGCCCACCACCGCGCTGGTGCTGTTGAAGGCCACCGCGGAGATAGTATGAACTCCGTCGGGCACGGTGGTTGAATCCCAGCTAAAGGTCGCAGGTGGCGTCGAGGCGAAATAGGCTCCGTCGATATAGATATTGGTCCAGCTGGCGCCGGTGCCGACACCCTGCAGGACGGAGATATTGACCTTACCGGATACGGTCGTGGCATTGACGGGCGCGGTAATTCGCACCGCCGCTGGCGTGGGCGTCGCGGTCGGCGAAGGCCTGCCCTGGGTCGAGCCGTACACATCCAGCTCGGTCGTCGAACCGACATAGACCTTGCCATTGGCGACCGTCGCAACGGTGAACTTCACCGCCGGACCGGGCACGTCCTGGCTTCCGTTTTGATTGCTGTTGTAAAGCTCTTTCGTCAGATCGAGCGCATCGTACGCGTGCAATACTCCGGGTCCAGGATTTTGCGCGGTACCACTCGGGCTCTCCAACGTCCACATAATTCCGTTGCTGTTGCCGTTGGCCGAAATGACCGGCTGGCTACCCAGGAATGGAAACGTGTGGGTGCCGGCAGAGGCGACAGTCAGGGTGCCGTTGGTCAATGAATAGGATCGCGCGACGTCCGTCGACATGATGAAGTAGACGTGTCCGTTCCAGTAGGCCGGCGCGCTCCAGTTGAAAATATTGTTGGGGCTCGGGCTGGGGATTTTCTGGATCACCTGGTCGAGACTCGAATTGAACTGCCCCAGGTTGTCGCGATTGACCAAATAGATGGCGCCGTCCTTACCCGCGATGATCGCAAGATGAACGGGACCCGAGCTCTGATCGGGCAACATAGTGATCCCACCCGAGCCGAGATCGAAATCAGCACTCTGCAGGCTTGCCTGATTGAAAGGCGTGAAGTAGTCGATCCTTTGGAAAACACTGGAGCGAATTCCCAGTCTCAGCAAGCTGTCGCCGACATCGATCGGCGGGGTTAGGTTGGCGTCAAAAGTTCCATTGCCGGTATTGGTGAAAATATCTCCGGACTGATCGGCGGCAGGACCGTCGCCACTTTCCCAGATTGCGCCTTCGGATCCATTGGGCGTTGTGTTGTACACGTACAGTTGAGCGAGGTTGGACGCGCTGTAGCCGAGCAACCATCCGTGATACGGCTCGAGATCGCAATGCGATCCGAAACCGAGATAAACCACCCCGTTGAGTAACAACAGTCCCGGCCGTTGCAAATGCTGGGTCGCATCGAAGACCACATTCCCTTTACCGTCGGTGGCCTCGCCGGTACCCGGCGCGGTCGCCTCGATCACAACTGGCGTAGCTTTTGGCTGTCCGGTTGTGATGTCGATTGCATGAAGCCGGTAGTTCTGGATTCCATTGTCGTTGGTGTTCGCGACCACGTACATCGTATTGGTCGTCGGATCGATTACCGGAGTGCTGGTGATCCCGTATTCGGGGTTGATGTCAGCGCAGCCCGGAGTGGGATTTTCGGCCGAGACCAGGTTGGAGCTGACGGTCGTAACGTTATTAGCTGGATCCAGAAAACTGGCCTGCCACAGCGGCGGGCCCGCCGTGTCGGCGTCGAAGGCATAGACACTGTCGTGTTCGGTCGCAACGTACACAACATTGTGCGACGTGCCGTTGATCATGACTCCCGGCACGTAGAGGGTTTCGGCATAGATGTTGCCATCGACCGCGTCCGCGAAGAGCTTGCCGAACTGAGCAGCATTCACGTTCGAGGTGGTTAGGACCGTCTCGGATGAGTTCAATCCATCACGCGCATTGTCGTAATGATTCGTAAGAATGCTTACGCCGGGATTACCCTGCGCAGAGGCGAGTTGGAAAATAGTTACAAATAGTAGCGTCGTGACGATGGCAGCTATCGACCACGACCGGCAGATGTAGGATAACACAGCTAAAATCATCTCCCTTTGGCAAGCTGAAGCTGTCTCTATATCGGAACAGAGGTCTAAGTTCTATACGCGATGTGTAAACTACTTAATGTTGCTAGAGAAAATGCTTGCGAGGCGAGTATTTCCATTGATTAACGTTGATTAGTCCTGTTTTAGTCTAATATAGCTGCTTTATAGTGTATCAATGCTTTATAATTCTATACAGACACTAACAGAGTCGAAATAGACCCGTTGACAAGCGGCGGATCAAAACCATTCGCGATAATCTCGGCCTTGTCGCTGGCACTTACCTTGATAGTTCCCGCGCGTGCGCTGGGCGGCGAAATCACGGTAGCCGCCGCGGCGGATTTAACTTTCGCGTTCAAAGACGTCGCGGCCAACTTTCAGCGCCAAACCGGCGACGCCGTGAAGCTGTCGTTCGGCTCCTCAGGAAATTTCTTTTCCGAAATCCAAAACGGCGCACCCTACGACATTTTCTTTTCCGCGGATATCGGTTACGCGACCAAACTCGAGCGCGCGGGACTGATAGAGCCGGGGACGCTCTATGAATACGCGATCGGCAAGATCGTGCTATGGGTTCCGATCGGATCGCGCCTGGAGGTCTCCCAGGGACTGCGCGTGCTGACCGATCCTGCCATCCGCAAGATTGCGATCGCCAATCCCGCGCACGCTCCCTACGGACGAGCCGCGGTGTCGGCGATGCGGCGCGCGCAAATCTACGACCAGGTGAAAGACCGGATCGTGATGGGCGAAAACATTTCGCAAGCGGCGCAGTTCGTTCAGTCCGGCAATGCCGATATCGGAATTATCGCGCTCTCGATTGCGCTCGCCCCCGCGATGAAGGAAAAAGGAAAGTACTTTGAGATTCCAGCCACCGACTATCCCGCGATCGAGCAAGCGGCGGTCATCTTGAAGTCCTCGCGAAAGAAAGTGCTCGCGCGGAAATTCATTTCATTCTTGCGCACCCGCGAGACAATCGAACTCATGCGGCGCTACGGGTTTGCGATCCCGCAAGCGGACACTTCGACGCCCGACCCGGCCGCGATCAAATGAACTGGGCCGCGCTTTTTCTAAGTCTGCGGCTGGCCGCGATAGTGTGCGCGATTCTGATCGCGATCGGGATACCGATCGCATACTGGATCGCGTTCTCACGCTGGCGATGGAAGTTCATCGTCGAGTCGATCGTCGCGTTGCCGCTGGTGCTGCCGCCGACCGTGCTCGGCTTTTACATCCTGGTCGCGATGGGCCGGCAGAGTCCGATCGGCCGCTGGTACGAGTCGTGGTCCGGACATTTGCTGCCGTTCACCTTCGCCGGACTCGCGTTCGCCTCGGTCATCTACAGCCTGCCGTTCGCGGTGCAACCGATGGTGGCGGCGTTCAGCCTGGTCGATCGCAATTTGATCAACGCGTCGGCGATTCTCGGCGCGTCGAGGATGCGCAGTTTCTTTCGTATCGTGCTTCCGCTCTCGATCGGCGGCGTGGTCACCGGGATGGTGTTGAGCTTCGCCCACACCCTCGGAGAGTTCGGCGTGGTATTGATGGTGGGCGGAAACATTCCCGGCGTCACCCAGACGATCTCGATCGCGATCTATGACGATGTGCAAGCGCTCGATTACGCCAGTGCGAATCACACGGCGCTGGTTCTGCTGATATTTTCATTCGTGGTGCTGTCGATCACCTATTCGCTCAATCGCAAAGTCTGGGCGGTGTGGCCACTGCGCCGCGACGACGCCTTGGAAGTAGCTTTGGATCCTGAGCAATGATCACTCGTCCGGCCCCATCGATGCGGTGACGCTCTCGGTCGAAATCCGCAAACGGCTTTCGCCGAGCTTCACCCTCGAGGCCGACTTCTCCGCGCCGCCCGGCATCAGCATTCTCTTTGGACGCTCCGGGGCAGGAAAAACTACGCTGCTGAATTGTATCGCGGGATTGATCGCGCCGGACGCCGGTCGCATCGCGGCCGGTTCGCGCGTGCTGTTCGATTCCGCCGGCAAAACCAACCTCGCGGTCTCGAAACGTTCGGTCGGCTTTCTGTTTCAGGATCTCGCACTCTTCCCGCATCTCACCGTCTATCAGAACGTCCAATACGGATTGGCGAGGTTATCCGCGACGACTCGCGGAGAGCGGGTGTCCGCGATTCTCGAATCGATGCGCGTGGGCGGTTTGTCCGCGCGCAAGCCCGCGGAAATTTCCGGCGGCGAAAAACAACGGGTCGCGCTCGCGCGTTCACTGGTCACCGATCCCGCCGTCCTGTTGCTCGATGAGCCGCTGGCCGCGCTCGACGCCGTCACCAAGTCATCGATCATCGCGGATTTGCGCGCCTGGAACGCCGCGCGCGGCATCCCGATCATTTACGTCACCCATTCACTGAAGGAAGCGTTCGCGGTGGGCGAGAGCGTGATCGTGCTGGAGGCCGGAAAGATCATCGCGCAGGGCGCCCCGCTTGAGGTGCTCGACGCGCCGCGTCAGGAAACCATCGCGCTGCTGGCAGGTTTCGAAAATCTGTTCGATGCGACCGTCGCACAACTGCGCGAAGCGCGAGGAACGATGATCTGCGCGCTTTCGGATAGCGAGGTGACACTCGAGGTCCCGCTGACGCAGGCCGCTACGCCGGAAGCGAAGCTGCGCGTCGCGATCCGTGCCGGAGACATCATGATCGCGACCATCAAGCCGCGAGCGATCAGTGCGCGCAATGTGATCCACGGCACGATCGCGTCGATCCGCCTCGAAGGTCACAGCGTCATCGCCAGCGTCGACGCGGGCAGGACGTTCGAGGTGCGCCTGACCCCCGGTACCCGCGAAGAGATGCGACTTTCGATCGGGACGCCGGTGTGGCTCGTGATCAAGACCTACTCATGTCATCTGGTCACGAAATGATCGCAACGGCAGCGCGCCAGCGCGCACCTTTCTAACGGTCCTTTATCAGCGTTTCGAGCAGCCGATCGAGCGTCTGCCGCGCGCGGGCCACGGACAATTTCTGCTCCTTCCTGAGCCGCCGCCAGATCTCGAAGCTCAAGCAGCAAGTCGAGGGCTTCGAAGAAGGCATCGTCCGTCCGTTTGTCGGCCGGAACCGCGCGCACCAGCGCCGCCCGTTGCTCGCGCGTCAACTCTTCCGCCTTGCGCGCGAGGAACGGCGAGTGATGGCGATGCACCTCGGCAGCGATTTTGAAGGGCATGATTCGCTCGAAGATGCGGACGCGGCGATCCACCATCTCGTCCAGTTGCCCACGCCAATCCGGGACTGCGGAACGGCTCCTCCGCTACCGGCAGAAGCTCCGCGGCAATTGCCGCGTTGATTTCCTGATAGAGCGTCTCCATATTCTCGAAGTGGCGGAAGACCGTGCGCAGGCCCAATTCGGCGCGCGCGGCGACAGTTTTCGGCGCTGGGCGAGACATCGCCGGCGCCGATCAACTCGAGCATCGCCGCACGATTCGCTTGCGGCTCGTTTCGCTGCGCTGACGACGTCCGTCAGGTTCCTGCCGGGTGGACACATTCGATCGCATGAGGGTCATTCAGTTGATGTCTCGGACGGTTGCTCCCGCAATCAATTGACACTATAGTTGCCATATTCTCCGCCGCTTGGGAAGGCCGCAGGCTTGTGCGGGATCCGCAGGGGGTTCAATGAAGATCGGCAGAACCGGCAAAATCGCAATCGGCTCGAGCGGTCGCGATGCTCGCGATCGGCGGCTATCTGTTCTCGCAATACTGGTACTACCTGCCCGGCCTGATCGCAGAGCATCCGCGATCCGATCCAGCCCAATCGCCCGGTTGAATGGCAGGAGGGGCCGGCGACCCGGCGGCGGACTCCTGGCCAGCGACCGCCCAACATCATACTGATTCTCGCCGACGACCTCGGTTACAACGACATCACGCTTAACGGCGGGGGCGTCGCCGGCGGCGCGGTCCTCACGCCGAATATCGATTCGATCGCGCATGAAGGCGTGGTTTTCACCAACGGCTATGCCGGCAACGCGACCTGCGCGCCGTCGCGCGCGGCGATCATGACCGGCCGTTACGCGACCCGCTTCGGCTTCGAGTTCACGCCCGCTCCGGTCGCATTCATGAAGCTGGTCTCGACCTACTATCAAGGCCCGCACAAGGCCATCTTTCATTCCGAGCGCGTCAGTCAGGTGCCACCGCTGGCGCAGCAGGCGGTGCCGACCAGCGAAATCACGATGGCGCAGCTTTTGAAGACGCGCGGCTATCGCACCATCTTTCTCGGCAAGTGGCATCTGGGCGAAACGCCGCAGACGGCTCCCGAATGCGCGCGGTTTTGATGAATCGCTTGGCTTTCTGGCGGGCGCGTCGATGTACATGCGCAAGAACGACCCGCAGGCCGAGAACTCGCTGCCAGGACTTCGATCCGATCGATAAATTTCTCTGGGCGAATCTGCTCATTCGCGGTCACCAATAACGGCAGCCGGCGATTCTATCCCTCCGAATACATGACCGACTACCTGGGCGACGAGGCGGTGAAGGCGATCGATGCAAATCGCAACCGCCCCTTCTTCATCTACCTTGCATTCAACGCGCCGCACACGCCGTTGCAGGCGCTCAAATCCGACTACGACGCGCTGCCGCAAATCAAGGATCACCGGCTGCGAGTGTACGGCGCGATGGTCCGCGCGCTCGACCGCAACATCGGTCACGTGCTCGACGCGCTGCGAGCCAACGGGCTCGAGCAAAACACGCTGGTGTTCTTCACCAGCGACAACGGCGGCGCGAACTATATCGGCCTGCCGGATATCAATCGGCCCTATCGCGGCTGGAAGGCGACCTTCTTCGAGGGCGGAATTCACGTGCCCTTCTTCATCAAGTGGCCGGCGAAAATCCGCCCCGGCACAACTTACGCGCTCCCGGTCGCTCACGTCGATATTTTTTCAACCGCGGCGGGAGCGGCTGGCGCGGCAGTGCCGTCGGATCGCGTGATGGATAGCGTGAACGTGCTGCCCTTTATCTGGGGGCCGCCGCCGGCTCGCCTCATCGCACGCTGTTCTGGCGCTCGGGTCCGTACAAGACGATTCTCGACGGCGAGTGGAAGCTGCAAATCGACGACAAGCCGAACAAGACCTGGCTCTTCAATCTGAAGGACGATCCCACCGAGCATCACGATCTGGCCGAAAGCAATCCGCAGAAGGTCAAGGAGCTGATGGAAGTCCTCGATCAGATCGACAGTCAGCAGGCCAAGCCGCTGTGGCCGTCGCTGCTCGAAGGCCCGATCGCCATCGACCATCCGCTGTCCTACCCGGAAAGCGCCGGCGACGATTACGTGTTCTGGTCTAACTGAAGATTGCGCGCACACAGCGGCTTTCGCCTTGACGGTCGGGCAAGAAAATGACATTAGTTGTGTCAATATATTTTTCGCATTGAATACGGAGGCGCGGTGAAAGTTTTCAGAACCCCCGATCGATCGATTTGCCAACCTGCCGGATTTTCCATTCGCGCCGCACTACCGCGAAGTGAAGGATGCCGACGGCACTGCGCTGCGGATTCACTATCTGGACGAAGGCCCGCGCAAGCGCCGCGCCGGTGCTGCTGATGCATGGCGAGCCGTCGTGGAGCTTCCTGTATCGCAAGGTGGTTGCGGCGCTCGCGGCGAAAGGGCATCGCGCGGTCGCTCCCGACCTGGTCGGCTTCGGCCGCTCCGACAAGCCGGCCGAGCGATCCGACTACACTTATGAACGCCACGTCCGCTGGATGAGCGATTGGCTGACCTCGCTCGACCTCAGAAACATCACGCTCTTCTGCCAGGACTGGGGCGGGCTTATCGGCCTGCGGCTGGTGGCCGCGTTCCCGGACCGGTTCGCGCGCGTGGTCATGGCAAATACGGGCCTGCCGGTCGGCGCGGGCTTTTCGCCGGCGTTCGAGCAGTGGCTCAACTTCAGCCAGACGGTTCCGACGCTGCCGGTCGGAGAAATCGTGAGCATGGGCACTGTGCGCAAGCTCTCGGCGGCCGAGATCGACGCCTACAACGCACCCTATCCTGAGGAATCGTACAAGGCGGGCGCGCGGCAATTTCCCGCGCTGGTGCCGATCACGCCGCGAGCACGGCTCGGTCGCCGAGAACAAGAGAGCGTGGGAGGCGCTCGAGAAGTTCGAGAAGCCCTTCCTGACGGCTTTTTCGGATTCCGATCCGGTCACCAAGGGCGGTGAAAAGATTTTTCAGGAGCGCGTGCCGGGTGCAAAAGGACGTCGCCACGTGACGATCACCGGCGCGGGTCACTTCCTGCAGGAGGATCGGCCCGAAGGAAGTGACGCGAGTGCTCGATGAATTCGTCCGCGGAACTCTTTAAAGGAGAAAGACCAACATGAAAGTCGAAAATGCGCTGTACCCGACCGCCGCGCAGATCGCGGCGCTCCGCAGCGATCTCTCGCCGAAACCGATCGTGATGCTCAATCTGCTCAAATTCCGCGCCAAGCGCGAAGTATGCCGGATGGGCGCAAGACCGATCTGACGGGAGCGCAGGCTTACGGGATCTACGCCGAGGCGATGCAGAAGATCGTCGAGCGCGGAGGCGGAAAATTTCTCTTTGCCGGCGACGTGAAGTACCTTCCGGTCGGCGAAGTCGAAACCCTGTGGGATATCGCGGCGCTGGTTGAGTATCCCTCGGCGGCGGCATTCGTGAAGATCGCGACCTCGCCCGAAGTCGCCGAGATCGGAGTGCATCGCGCGGCCGGCCTCGAGGGTCAGCTTCTGATCTGCGTCTCGCAGCGGCGACGGCGCCATGAGACTTATTCCGCGCATCGTGCTGGCGCTGATGATGCTGACGAATTTCGCACGCGGCTTGATCCATGCCTTCGCGCCCGACGGCGGCGCTCATTCGATCGCAGGTCTCGATCTCTCGAATGCGCGGCAGACCATCCTGAGCCTGTTCGCGGTGATAGGCTTTCATCAGCTAGTCGCGGGCGGGTTTCAGCTCTATGTGCTGGCATTCAGACGGCAGCTGGTTTTGCTCGCGCTGGTTCTGCAGACTGCGGAAACTCTCCTCGGAGTCATCAATCTGTATTTCTACCGAACGCTGCCGGTAGCCGTGCCGGGCGCGCCCTTCAATGCTGCCGTGCTTGCCGTGCTGGCAACCGCCCTATTGATAGCTGCGCGCGAGGAACAGCACGGGGCATAGCCGGCCGGGCGCGGGTACATTTTGTGACTGGTCGCGCAGTGTTGTAGCTTATGTCCCGGCGCAAGCTTTTCGCCGCGACGCCAAACCGGAACTGAAACCCCTCGCTGATTTGTCGCGAACGGCTTAACCGTCAGCAGGCGCCGTACACCTTCCGTAAATGATTTTTGGAGTATCACCATGGCAAAAACATTCGGAGCGGAATCAACCGCTGATGAGGTCCTCGAGGGTATCGATCTTTCCGGCAAGCGCGTACTCGTGACCGGCGTCTCCGCCGGCCTCGGCGTCGAGACCGCCCGCTCACTGGTCGCGCATGGCGCCGCTGTGGTCGGCACCGTGCGCGATTTGAGCAAAGCGCGGCGCGCGCTCTCCGAAGCATTCCCCGGAAAGCCGGCGAATCCTCCCGTCGATCTGGTCGAGGCGGACCTCGCGTCGCTCGCCAGCGTGCGCAAGGCGGCGAGTGATTTGATCGCGCGCGGCAAACCCTTCGACGCGATCATCGCGAACGCCGGCGTGATGGCGTGTCCGAAAGGCAAGACGCAGGACGGCTTCGAAACGCAATTCGGAACCAATCATCTGGGGCATTTCGTGTTCGTCAATCATCTGGTGCCGTTGCTCAAGAGCGGCGCGCGAATCGTCACGCTCTCCTCGGCCGGTCATCAAATCAGCGACGTGAACATAGAAGATCCCAACTTCGAGCGAACCGAGTATCAAGCGTTTACCGCGTATGGCCGATCGAAAACCGCGAACATTCTCTATGCGGTGGCTCTCGACAATCGGCTCAAGGGACGCGGCGTGCGCGCCACCGCAGTGCATCCCGGTGGAATTCAGACCGAACTCGGCCGCCATATGACGCCGGAACTCGTGGCGCAAATGCGCGCACGAATTACCAGCGCGTTTCGCTTCAAGACGGTGCCGCAAGGTTCGGCGACCTCGGTCTGGGCCGGCTTTGTCGGCGCCGCCGATGCGGTCGGAGGGCATTACTGCGAAGATTGTCACGTATGCGAGATCAACGACGACGCGACCTCGCGCGTTGGTGTGCGATCGTATGCGCTCAATCTGAATCACGCGAACGATTTGTGGCGCAAGAGCGAGGAGATGGTGGGCGAACGCTTCCCGTTGTAGGGGTTATGCGGCGCGATCGATCTGTGGAGGCGCTACGCTTCGAGCTTCCCCTCAAATTCGATCAGGAGCTCGGTGAACAGCTTGGGGTCCTCGCTATGCATCGAGTGTCCCATCCGCGGGAATGATCTGTAGTCGATCTGCTGGCCTGCGCTCGATACCAGTTCGCACGCGCGCTTTGCCTGCAGGTCCGAGGCCGCGCCGAGCAAGTAACCGTTGTGATCGTCGACGTGGCGGAAATGGTGCGTGTACAACACCGGGCATTTGACGGCGGCCAGCATCCGCGCGTGGTCGCAACTCGCGAATACCGATCCTTCCCAGAAAGCGCGACCCCACTCGGGATCGTATTCCCTAATGCGCTGCGGAACTTCGCCCTCGGGACCAAACATCATCAGAGGTACCGCGCGCGATAGCCAGTCGGGAAGCTCCGTTTTGGCGGCTTCCAGCATTCCCGGCCAATCGCCAACGCTCCATTGATCGCCGAGGTATTTGCTCATCAAGGCAAAGATCGGTCCGATGGCCTGGCGGATAGAGTGTCCGCACGAGGTGTTGACCTCCGAGGAAAACAGCGGCGGATCTTCGTAGTGCGCGCCGCGAATCGTGCCGGGCATCGCGTACGCGGAAAGCCACGCGGAAATCACGCCTCCCGATGAGAGGCCGCTGACGATCACGGGTCGCCCGATCGCGAGCGCGATGAATCGCACCAGATCGTTGCCGAAGTTGTCGACGGTGTAGCGCCCCGGAGTCCTGCTCGATCTTCCTTGCCCGCGCAGATCGATCGCGAAGGCCTGGAAATGCTCCTGCAGCAGCCCCATCGCCTGCTCGTATCCCCACCACGATTCTGTCTGTCCCGGGATCAATAACAATGAGGGCTTGTCAGGCACTCCCGCTACTGCGTAGTTGATCACGGCCTCGCCCGTGTCGATGGTTTTTTCCTCGAAGGCGTGAGTGACGTAGGTCGCCGATGGGTTGCCCGGTCCGAACCGATGTTGGCTCATAGCGAGTCGGTCTCCCTTATGCGCGCAGTCGTGGAAAGAGTGCTTCGGCATTGCCGCGGTCGATCGATGCGCGTTGAGTGCCGCTCATCGAGTGGCCTTCGTACATCCCGGTGAATGCCGCAATTGCTAACTCCGGGGCATAGGGCCAATCGGACCCGAAGGTCACGTGGTCGGGCCGCGCGAACGCGAGCAGGCTCGGCAACGCGGTAGGACTGCCGGACAGCGCGAGGTCGAAGTGGAACTTCTGCAACTGCGCCAGCCCTTCAGCGGCGTTTCCGGTCGGCGATGCGGCGCCGGCGATCCGGTATGCGGCATACGGCACAAATCCTCCCGCATGCGACAGGATCACCTTCAAGTCGGGACAGCGGTCGAGAGTGCCTGAGGCCGCCAGCCGAATTGCGGCGCGGGTCGTGTCCAGCAGGAAGTCGGCGATGTAGGGTGGAATGCCAGTCACCGGGCCGACGCCGTACAACTGCGACGGATGCACGAACACGATCGCCTTGCGCCGGTTCAATTCGTCGAAAAGAGGATCGAAGGCCGCCTCGCCGAGGTAAATCCCCCGGCTATTCGCAAGCAGCACGACGCCGTCGGCATGGAGCTCGTCGAATGCGTACGCGACCTCGTCGAGCGATCCTTTCACGTCCGGCAGGCACAGCGTGGCGAAGAATCCGAAGCGGCCTGGATGCTTGCGCACGACCTCGGCCACGTACTCATTGACCTCGCGCGCCTTTTCGCGGGCCTCGGCGTCGTCGCCTAAGTTTACGCCCGGAGTGGAGACCGAGAGGATCGCGGTTTGAATACCATACTTATCCATGAGGGCTAGAGAGGATTCGGGACTCCAGTCAGGGATCGGGAGCCCTCCCGCTCTGACTCCCGCGCGCTTGAGCCACGCAGCGTAGGTCGCAGGCACCGCATGATGGTGCGTGTCGATGCGTCCGCGAGTCATCAACGAACTCCCTGCGTGAATGGCCGAATGATTCCGGGCCGCAGCGGTTTCTCCGGAAGCTTATGGCCCCAGATGCTCTGCGCGTCGTAGGTCTTGACCGTCCAGCTCTCCTCGCTCTCGATCACCCTGCCGCCCCATCCGTATTCGATCTCGAAGCCCGACGGCGTGCGGACGTAAAACGAGGTCATCAGGTCATTGGTATGCCGCCCGAGACCCATCGCCAGCGGTATGTTGCGTTGATTGCACAGGTCGAGTGCGGTGCCGACGTCATCGATCGAACCGACCTCCAGCATCAGGTGATGTATCCCGACCATCCCGGGCACCGATGCGAACGCCAAGGTGTGATGGCGCTGGTTGCAGTGAAAGAAGCGCAGGCTGATGCCCGTTTCGACGCGGTCGGACAGCCTGAATCCCAATACTCTGGTGTAGAACTGCTCCGCGCGAATCAGATCCGGCACGAATAGCACCGCATGTCCCAGACCACCGCGACCGGTGACGAAACCCGAATGCGGACGCCCCGGACGAAACGTTGACGGCCGCGTCGCCAGTCCCCAGGTCAGCTCGTGACGAAAGCCGAACGGATCGACGAACCACGCCAGGTCCGCGACCGCGCGCTCGCGGCTCAGCTCCGAGTTTCCCTTGTGGACCTCGATTCCTTCTTTCTCGATCGATGCGATCGCGCCTTCGAGCGCCGACGGGCCAACCAGTTCCCATCCGAGATATGCGAGGTCGTCGGTCTTGCCGCGATGGATCGCGATTCGATGAACCGCGTCGTCAACTCGCAGCCGCACCGCATCATCTGAACCCGCGGGCGCAACTTCGGCGCCGAGAATCGCCGGGCCGAATTCGAGCCACGCATCGGCATTGGGCGAAGTGAATCCGATATAGCTGAGTGACTGAATCATAGAACCATCTCCGGTTTGGTCGTGCCGAGTAGTTGTCCGCCCACCGCGCGGGCCAGCGGATCGGGAACCAGGTAAGCGTGGCCGAGGGCGCCCTGGATATCCTGGAACCGGCGCTGCAACGGGTGATCAAGGAAGATCGATCGGCCGGTCGCGGCGCGAAAGAGATCGCCGATCGCATCGGCAACGACCTCGCAGCCGCGATTCAAATGCCATCGTATTTGCGCGCGCTGATTCATCGAGGCAGCCACCCGCGCCTCCGCCATCTGCCACAACTCGATCGCGTCGGCGCGCATTTTCGAGGTCGTCACGTCGATCGCCCAGGTGCCCTCAGCGAGACGCCGCTGCGTCAGCGAATCATCCGCGGCGTTCAACCCGAAGGCCAGCTTGCGGGCGCGAGTCTGATCGATCCAGGTATCCACGAAGCCGCGAGCCGAACCGAGAACCGCCGCCGCGAGCGCCATGTTGAACACTACCGACCACGGCAATCGGTACAGCGGACCGTCGTTGAGCTCCTGCCCGGGCAGCGGCGCGTTCATCGCGTAGTCGAGATGCGACTGGGTGCGATAGTCGGGAACGAACGCGTCCTCCACCACGATATCCTTGCTGCCGGTGCCCTTGAGGCCGGCGACGTGCCAGTTGTCCTCGATCCGATATTGATCGCGCAGCAGCAGGAAGGATCGGAAGTCCGGCACCTTCGCGCCGCCGATATCACGCGCACCCGCGATCGCACCCAGGTTCACGCCCTTGCAGTGATCGCAACCCGACGAGAACGACCATCGCCCCGAGAGCTGGTAGCCGCCCGCGACCTTCACCGCCTTGCCGGTGGGATTGTAGGAAGAGGAATGCATAGTAGCCGGGTCCTCGCCCCACATCTCGCGCTGGGCCCGATCGCCGAACAGCGCGAGCTGCCACGGATGCACACCGATCACCCCCGCGACCCATCCGGCCGACGGTGACGCGCGGGAGATCTCGATTGCCACGTCGAGATAGTCAACCAGACTCACTTCCCCGCCGCCCCATCTAGCCGGCTGCAAGCATCGCAGGAAGCCGCCGTCGAGCAGATGCTTCCAGGTGGCGTCGCTGAGCCGGCGCAGCTTGTCGTCACCCGATGCGGCCTCGGCGAATTGCGGCGCCATCTTTTTGGCCCTTTCGAGCAGTTCCATGATGAACTCCGGTTGCAGCGTCTTGACTGAGGCGCTGAAGTTATTGTAGTGGTCACTACATCTAAGTCCATTTACTGTCAAGCCTTGAGGAGCAAGATGGCGGGTGCGGTGAGACGCAAGCGGGCCAACGGCGAGGAATCACGCGAACGCATTCTCGACGCCGCCGGCGAAATCGCCGGCGAGCGCGGCTACGAGGGCGCCAGCATCGCGCTAGTCAGCGAGCGATCGGGCCTGCCCGCGAGTTCGATCTACTGGCACTTCGAGGACAAGGACCAGCTCATCGCGGCGGTAATCGAGCGCAGCCACGCCCGCTGGCTCGACGGCATCGGCGCATGGATGCCGGAGAAGAGCCGGGCCACGCGGCTGGATGCGCTTACATCCTCAATGCGCACCGTGGCGAGGGCGCTCGCGGGGTCGCCGGATTTTCTGCGGCTCGGGCTGATGCTCGCGCTCGAGCGCAGGCCGGTTGAATTGTCCGCCCGCGCCTTGTTCCTCCAGGTACGCGCGCAGGCTTACCAGCGGCTGATCCGATCCTTTGAGACACTGTTCGGAGGTGAACTCGATAAGGCGAGAGTACGCGCGCTGGCGACCCTGACGATGGCGGCGGCGGATGGGCTATTCATCGCGCATCAGATCGACCAGAGCGACGCGGAGTTCGAGGCATCATTCGAGCTGCTCGCTTCGGCGATCCTCGGCGCTGCCGATCACCTCGCATCCCGTATCGATCGTTCCAGCAAGAATCGGCACGTGATCCGGGCGGTACGTCGACTGCGCGGCGCGAAAGCCCGGAACTGAAACCTCGCGGCACGAAGGGCGAAGAATCAGAGGCTGAAACCTCACGCAGGTTTCAGCCTCGACTGCAAAGCGCGCCCGAGCGGTTCAGGGTAGGGGCGGTTTCGCGAACCGCCCGCAACGACTTCGCACAGCGGAATTCTTCGCTATTGCTACCAGGGAAAAGGGCAAGATCCGGAACCTGAAACCTCACGAGGTTTCAGACCGACCGCGAGGCGCGCCCGAGCAGTCGCCCTGAGCGCAGCGAAGGGTCTCCGCGAAGCGATGGTCTTCCCGTTGCGAAGGCACAGGAAGCGCGAAACCCAGTTTGGGTTTCGCAAATGTTTCCTCCGCGCAGCGATCCGCTTCTCAAACCCTCTCCCGCTCCTGTCTTGCGGGAGAGGAGGTCACGTCACGGCCCTTGCAGTCTTATGAGCAAGGGCCGTGACGTGATGGTGAGGGCTGCGCGCGCATCGCGCGCGGAGATCATCGGGGCGGCGCAGTTGTCGCTCTTTTATTTTGCGACAACTGTGCCGCACGGATGTGGGGGAGCGGAGAATCGCTTCGCGGAGGCCCTTCGCTTCGTTCAGGGGCGCGAGCGATACAGCTCGATCAGCACCACGATCGCGCCCGCGAACAGCACGAAAGCATTCAGCGTGATCGCCGGATCGAGTTGAGACATTCGCGCACCCTCCGATTGCGGGCCCAAGGGCCACTGGACCGAGCGCTAATCGACTTCGAAATTTGAGCGAACAGAATATGCGCCTATTGGGGTGCTAAAGTCAAATGGCGATGCGAAAGCGCTCGGTGATTATCCACAGCCCAAAGAAGGTGGCGTAAACACATAAGACGGCGACGGTTGGATCGGACGAGTACGGCCGGGATGCGTCCGGGCACAAAGGAGCGTCAAAACTGCGGCTTTTATCGCGGAAAACGCGCGCGCGGAACTACATCCGGACGAATCGGAACAACATCCGAGCAACACTTTTGCAACATTTTTGGCTTGAAATCGGACTCGAAACTAGTCGCCGTTCGCGGCGCTCAGCTCGGCCGGCTGACCAGCGATTTTGACCACCTGCCCCGAATCGGTGACCAGCTCGGCGTCGGTGACAGTCCATTTCCCGAGCTGACGCTGCATCGTGATATCGACAGTACCGTTGGCGCGCGCGCCGATGACGTGCAGGTTGAAACTCGCCCATCCGTCAGTGCCGGCATAGTGGATGTTACCGATCCATCCCAGGCGCGCGTCCTCGATTCCACCGACGGATTCCTGGACCACCGGATCGTGCCGCGACGAATTGCATCGCCATCGCGGCGGGCGTGCTGGTGCGCACGTATAGTTCCCCGATTGAAATACAAAGGAGGAAGAATACTGTCCATCCGCAAAGGCCGCGTTTCAGTTCCGACGACATAGCTACTCGCTCGCCACAGATTGATGTCTACCAGGAACAGGCAGCATGGATCGTGCCGACAGATACGCCTACGCAGACAGTCGATTTTCGGCCACCAGGCTATATCGATGCGTTCCAGATCGAGTCAGTTTGTTGCACAAGCGCAACGGTGACGATGGAGTGTCGGAAAAGTGACGGAGCGCGGAAGAGCCGAGCGGCGGGCCTACTTGAGCGCCGAGAGCGCTACTTCCGCGCGCCGTTTGCGATCGCGAATTACCAGGATGGGAGAGGTGATGGTCCAATAGAGATGGCCGGCGGCGCGCCGGTAGTCCTTGTCGCGCAGAGAAAATCCAATGTATCGGAAATGCGCGGCGGTATGGATCCGCACATTGTCGCGCCCGAAATTATGCGCCTCGTGAAGCGCCTGCAGCGCTTCGCCGTAGCGGCGCTGCCGCACCAGCGCATCGCTCAGTTTGAGCTGCGCGCGTCCCTCGGACCAGCGTTCGGAGGGTGAGGGAAGGTGATCTATCGGGCGCGGATCGGGTGGGAGATCGGTGCGGTCCGGACTGGAGCTGATAGACCCGTGAGAAGAAGCGATACCCATAGCGGTTTAACTTCGATGGTGGCGCGCCGATCTATCCTGTTCGCAGAATCCTAGCATCAATCCGAAGCTTAGGTACAACGCTGAAAATTCGTCGGCGAATTTCGCTCCGAGGAAAAACTCGAAGTTATCCGCACGTCCACCGGATATCACCATCGCGATGCACAAGCCATTAGTCTCCTTCGCCACCGAAAAGCCCTTGTACAGCAGCAACATTTGACGCGACACGGACAGCCAAAACGATGCTAAAGCTAGCTATAACTTGACAATGATATATAAAAGAGTATATTGAGATTCTCAGGTTAACTAAGGACTCGTAGAACTACTTGTTTAACGCCTGATTTGGCCCACCGCGAGAGGGGGGAACCCATGAGCAGCTCGCTTCTAAATTCGCTCTTTGAACCGCCTAAACTCGATGTCGGCGACAACGTCAGTCGTCGCGATCCGGATAACCTGCCGCGACGGTATCACGGCACCATCGTCAGCGTCGCCGGATGGTACGCGGTGGTGCAATGGGCCGGGTTAGGCAAGGCGCGCCGCGAATACATCCCCGACCTCCAACGTGAGAGCGGCGAAAAAATAAGCTAACGGTAACGGCCACAAGAGTCCAAAATTACAACGGCGCGCAGGACGCGCATGAGGACCAAATGAATTTTCTAAGCCGAATCTACGTGCGAATTTCCGAGGCGCGACGCAGTCCGGGCGGCCAAACCATGACCGAATACGTGCTGATTCTATCGGCCGTCGCTATAGCCGGATACGCCGCCTACCAGGCTCTCGGCGGCGGCATCGTCAACTTTACCAACACGGTTGTGACGTCTCTCAAAGCCGCGTAACCGCAGGCGCACGTTTTCTCCCCGCCACGTCCCATGCTAGATAGCGGACGTATGGGGTTGCGATAAGATGATCAAGATTCGCCGCTTCGCGCATTCCGCATTACGAATCAGCGACGCCGATCGCGCGAAGGCGTTCTACGAAAATGTGCTCGGACTCGGGCGGCTCGACAGTCGCCCGGACTTCAAATTCGGCGGCGCCTGGTACGGCATCGAGGGCAACCAGATTCATCTGATCTCCGCGGAAAAGCGCGAGGGCGTGATCAATCCGATGGGGCCACATATCGCGCTCGAGGTCGAAGACTTCGAGGAGACCAAGCGCACCCTGCGCGAGCTGGGAATCGAGTTCCTCGAAGCGCCGTCGAACATGGCGGGCCGTCAATTGTGGATTCTCGATCCCGACGGCAACACGGTCGAACTCCGCTCCTCCGAATAGAATCCGATCACCGATACCTCCGGCGCCGTCGCGCGCGGAGAATTTCAGCCGCGATGGCGTCGCGATCGGACCGGCGGATCGAGCGGTTTCAGATGACTGACTCTCTTCGGCGGCCGGGCCGGCCCTTTGCGATGAAGAAATTTCATGTCCTCGCCACAGTGGGGACAGTTCACCTCGCTCCACTTCACCGTTCGCGCGCAGTAGGGACATTTGTAGCGATTGCGGGCCGCGAGATAGAAGCCGGCCGCCGTTACCGCAACCATCAGTAATCCAATCAGGGTATGCGTCACGACATTACGATCCAGTCCGGCTGAAAGAGACCGCTTCCGATAATTTCACGCCAAGCCGTCCTTCAGCGCATCTTCCAGCGCACCGATGTTCAGGTGATGACCCTTAGCCATCAGCGCGAGGAACGCGTGCAGCTCCGCGTCGCGAACATTCGCGAGACTCTCTTCAATCTTGCGGATGACCCATCGCTGACCGCGATTGAGCAATTCGAGCTTGGCGCGAAAATCTTCTACCGCCCGAACCTTCTCGACAAAGTCGCCGGTCTTGTTCGAAGGGTTGCCACCGAGCCGCCGCACGTGTGCCGATAATTCGCCGGCATAGTAGCCCTCGTCATGGCCGACTTTTTTGAGCAGTTCCTTCAGCATCGGCGACTGCGCCAGTCCGGTGAGTTCATGCAGAACCCGTCCGCCCGCTCGTTCCGCCTCGCCGAGAATATTTAGAAGGCCTTCGAGCTGAACGTCCATGGAAAATCACCTACGCCCGTAGTTCCTGATTACCACAGCGACAGGTCAATCAGGAATTCAGTTGCGCGTCACAAAATCGGAACGACTGGACAGTAGACCGCGCCGATGGTGCCGTTGTGCGCGAGCGCGGACTTGATCAGCATCAATGCGGGCGCCATTGCGCGCATCGCGGCCGGAAGTTCCGGCGCATGCGACATCACCAGACCCCCGCTGAGCAGCTTCGCCAGTGGTCCCGGCTGTTCCGGTAACTCGACCAGCGCGACTTCACGATCCGGAGGGAGCTTGGCCATTTTCTTTGCCACCGCGAGCGCGTCCGAAAAGCCGCCGAGTTGATCGACGAGTTTGATTTGCTGCGCCTGCTCTCCGGTCCAGACCCGCCCCTGCGCGATGGTGTTAACCTGGTCGACGCTCAGGTGCCGGCTATCCGCCACCACCCGCAAGAACTTCCGGTAGGTGTCGCCGAGCAATTGATCCTGAAAGATTTTCATTTGGCTCGGCGTGAAGTCGGTGAACTCATCGAACATTTCGACGTTGGCGCCGCGGCTAACCGCGCCGCTGTTGAGATAGATTTTTTGCGCCGCGGGTGCGAGGTTGAATTTGCCGCCAAGCACGCCGATCGATCCGGTGATGGTGCCTGGCTCGGCGATGATGAACGCCGCCGGCATCGAGACCCAGTAACCACCCGAGGCCGCATAGCCGGACATGCTCACGATGATCGGTTTCCTGCGCGCGGTCCGTTCAGCCGCATGACGAATGAGTTCGGAGGCGATCACCGAGCCGCCGGGCGAGTCGACGCGCAAGATCACGGCGCGGATCGAATCGTCTTCGCGCGCGGTTTTGAACGCATCGACCAAATCGTCCGAGGCCGCCATTTCAGTTCCAGTAAGGCCGATTCCACCGGCTTCGCCGCGCACGATCTCGCCATCGCAATAGATAACCGCGATCTGATCGTCGGCGCCGGGCAGCGACACGATGCGCGGCCGGACGTAGTCGGTGAACTCCAACAGCCGATGCGTGCCGCCACCGTGATGCTTGATGCGTTCGCTGAATTGATCCTCGAATTCGAGCCGCTCGACCATATGCGACTTGAGGCTCAAGTCCGCGTTGAGCGGCGCCTGGTCGATCATCGCGCGCGTCTGATCGGCGCTGATGCCGCGCTCCTTCGAAATCTGAGTCACGATTTGATCGAACATGCTGCCCACCAGCGCGTCGTCCTCTTCATGCTGCGCGGGGGTAAAGTCTTTTTCGGTGAACATGTTGGCGGCGCTTTTGTATTTGCCCATGGAAGCGAAGTTGGGACGTACCCCGAGCCAGTCGAGCGTGCCGCGCGCAAAAATTTCGCGCATCCCGACGCCCATCAGATCGATCTCTCCCGCCGGCATCAATGAGATATCACCGGTCGCGGCCGCGACCAGGTACGGTAGATTCCCGGGCGCCATGTCACCGGCGCTTTCGATATATGCGGCGGTCCATTTTCCATGGTCTCTGAAGTTTTTAATCAGCGCCGCGATCTCCTGCGCCTGCGAGAGCTCCATCTCGGTATCGATAACCTTGATCGCGAGTCCCGAGATACGCGAATCGGTGGCGGCTTTCGCGAGCGCGACACGCATTGTATTGAGCGGCGTTTCTTTCGGATTCAGCATGCCGAGAAAATTGGTGCTCCCGCGTTCCACCACCGGACCCTTGAAGGTCACCACCAGCACCGAGCCGCGTTGCACGCGATGCGAAATGAATTCCGAGCCGATTGCGATCGCAAAGAGCACGGCTGACACCACGGCAATCCTGAGCAGCCATCGAAAAATCTTTCTCAGCATCTAAGCTTCTCCCGGTTGGGGAATAATCATTGGCATAGACCGGCCGTGCGATTGATCTCGAGAATAGTGTAGCTGGAGTTTCGCGCGGAAGCCGCCGGTCGGTTCGCACTGAGAGACTCAGGGGCTACTGCCAAGCGGTGTGCGCACGACGTTGGAGTCGTCCAGGTAGTCGCGATCGCCGAGCCTGGTAAGCTTCAGAGTCGTCGTTACCGCGACACCTTGCAATTCAAGTTTGCTGCTGAGCGAGACCGGTTTGGAGCTCCCAACCCATTGACGTTCTCCGGCCAGCGCCTCAGTCATCACTCTGCCAGTGGGACGAATGCCGCCGGGCCCGAGGTTGGGCGCCAGATTGAGGATTTCTGTAATCGTCGGCGCGACATCTATATTCGCGGTTGGATTGGCGTCGACGAAACCCCGCCGGAAGCTCGGTCCAACGGCGGCGCAAAAGTTATGCAGCTCATATCGTCCCGCGGCGCCATGCGCCCCCATTCCCGCGGTGAAACCCGAACCGGCGTCGGCGTAGACTACACCCTCGACGGGATGCACCAGGATCTTCGATCCGTTTTTCATCTGGCTCTGACCGGCGGCCGTGAGCGCGAACGCCGGCGCATCCGGACCGGTGAGGCCCGCGTTGCTCTGGTCGGAGAATTCGCGAAACGAGATCACCAAATCGGGTGAGCGCACTGGATTGAAAATGCCGACGGAATCCTGCGCGAAGGTTCCATCGATCCATCCCAGGTACGGTTTTTCGACCGGCTGCTTCTGGTGATGTCGCCCTTGGCTAACGGTTGGCGCAAGCTTGCGGCAGAAAATCGGCCCGCACCATTCCTGCGCCTCCGCAAAGTTCACTATCTTTTGCAGCTCGCCCCGCCGCGCATCCTCGGTCGGAAAGGCGGTGTTCGATAGATAAATGAGATCGGTACCACCGTTGCGGACTACCAGAACATCGTCGCTGCCTTGAGCCTTCTTCAATCCCGCGGCGCTGAGCAGGCCGCTCAGATCCACTTTCATTCGAACGGTGGCGAATCCATGATCCGATACCACGATGAGATCGGTGCGATCCGCTATCCCGGCGGCATCGATCGCGGCGCGAATTTTTCCGAGGTTCAAATCGCTAGCGCTAAGAGCCTCGAGCGCCGGCAAAGTTCCGAGGCCTGCAGCGTGCTGGGTGCGATCGGGATCATGCTGCCACAGCACGATGAGCGACGGCCGGCCGGCCTCGGAAGCCAGTTTCGCAGCGGGGATGGCGCGCTCGGTCACAATCCGGGTGAAGTACTGGTCACGCGCGGAATCGGCGGCGCCCTCGGAGCTCCCGGCGGGTACCTTCACCTCCGCGGCAGCTTGCGGCGGTTCCGTCAGGTCATCGGTCACAAACAGGTAGTCCTTGTGCTGTTCGAGAATGGAATCGCGGCCATCCTTCACCGACACGACCCGATTGTCGAACAGAAAAGTTGGACCTTCCTTGCCCGTGACGGCGAGATAACCGCCCTCGCGCTCGACTTCCTGCGCGATGGTATCGAGACCGAGCAGATGTCCCGCGAAAGCGTTCTCGCCGTTGAGCGAGGCGAGCAGCATGGTGTTCTCGGCGGATAGCGGCTTGTCGATTTTTTCCTTGAGCGGACTGCCCGCGAGGGCGGCGCTCCGATCCGCCAGCGCGGGCGCGAGATACATCGTGTTGGCCAGGATCCCGTTCTGACCCGGAGTCGCGCCGGTCGCGAGCGCCGCCGCATTCACCATCGTGAGCGTGGGATACATCGAATGATGATGATCGAAGCGGACGCCCTGATGCGCCATTTCAAAAAGGTCGGGAGTGTCGCGCGCGGTGACAGAGTCGGGTCGCAGCCCGTCCCATACCATCAGGATCACGATACGTCCTCGGCCCGACGCGGCGCGCGCCGGAGCCTTGGCGATCGCGAGGGCGGCGATCAATCCGACCAACATGATGATGAACAGGACCGATCTGCGGGTTCTCATTTCAGCCATCACCGGGAATATGGAAGATTCAAACGTCGAAAATCTGGCGGAGTTTTGCGACCCACCAATTGCGGCGCGCGGTCATTCCGTCGGCGCTTTCCTTGAGCAATTCCTTGCGTTCGGAGGCCCGATTCGCGATGACCTCGCTGATCTGCTCGACCGCCTCGGGATGCTGCTTGAACAGCTCGGCGAAAGATTCCCGACTCAGTTCGAGCACCTCGAGATCGGTTTGCGCCTTAAGGGTGGCGTTGCGTGGCTCCCCAGTCATCATCGCCGCTTCGCCGAAGATCTGCGTCCGGCCGAGCGTCGCGATTCGTTTGGTCACGCCGTTCTCGGTGCGTCCGAGCACCTCGACCTTGCCGCGCCGAATGACGTACATCGAATCGCCGGTTTCGCCTTGAGTGACAATCGTCTCGCCGGCGCCGAATTCAAAGGTCTGGACGTTGGGGACCAGGAGCCGAATTTCCTGTTCGGAAAGGTTGCGAAGAAAATCGATCTGCCGCAGCTCGTGGATGATCTCGCGTTCAAATTCCTCTTGCGGCCGGCGAGACATTTTCGGCTGACGCACTTCGACCGTCTGAATGGGGAACGGAATTTCCATCGCATTGCGCCGCAGCGCATACCAGAGGCTGGTCACCAGCGCGTTACGAATCTCTTCCTGAAGCGTGTAGTCGGAGATCCAGTACTTGATCCGATATTTGATCGCCCAATCGCCGTACTCCCACGCGAGGACTTGCGGCGCGGGATCGGTTACTACGTGGGCCACGTCGCGCATCACCTTGAGAACATTTTCGCGCACGCGGTTGGGGGGCTCGTTGTAACTAATGCCGATGGAAATCTCATCGCAGACCGGCGGACTCCCATAGTTAGTCAGCACTTCCTTCGCGATTGCGGAGTTCGGGATTTCGAGGCGCTCGTTGGCGCGCGTCAGCACGGTGGTGGAGCGCACGCCGACACCCTGCACTCTGCCCACAAATTGCCCGCTGCGCACCCAGTCGCCGTAGTCGAACGGCCGCTGCAACTGCAGCGCGAGCCCGCTGAAAATGTCGCCCAGTGTTTGCTGCACGGCGAAGCCGATCACCACGCCGAGCACCCCAACCGACGCGACCAGGGAATAGACATTGACCTGGAAGTCGGCGGCGAGCACTCCCACCAGCACCGCCGCGTAGAGGCACAGGCTGACCAGATCGCGCAGGATGTTGGAAAAATCGCGGCGCACCCGGCGCGCGCTGTGCGCGATCGCGTCCATGAAGAGCCGGATCACGCCCCAGAAAAACAGCAACACCGCGGCACCGCCCAGGCCATTGGCGGCTTGGGGATTGGCAACAGCGGCGGCGGCAAACAAATCGATCAGCGTGCCCAAACCCAGCATCAGGAAGGCGGCCGAGCGTAAATACTGTTTTGCGCCGGCGTAGCGCGATCGCCACCGCGAAACATAGCAATGCAAACAGAAGCTCGATTGCCCCGTGGTATCGATGAGGTAGGTAGCCGAAGCCGAGAATCGATTGCAGCGGCGTTAGCGGTAGCAGTGGGGCAATGCGCATCGGCTATAACCCGGCGGTCTCGGCAATCTGATCGAGCAGTTTCAGCGCGTCGAAGTATTCCGCTGCGATTTCGCGCGCGGCCCTGGCATGGCGCGGGTAATCTGAATTGACTGTCCGGATCGCTTCAACCGCGCTATCGGCATCGTCAAATCCGAGCAGACCCATTCCGCAGGGAATATACTTCTCAAAACCGGTGAACTGAGTAATCACCGGCCGGCCCGCCGCCAGGTAACATACGGTGCGATCGCTGAACCATCCGGAGCGAGTGCGCACGTACAAATCCTTGGAGACGGTAAACTCTCCGCGCGAGGCGGATACGTAGTCGCGATAACCGTCGATATCCATCGACATCGGCACCACCGGGCGAAAAGTGAATCCGCCGGCGATAGCGCGATCATAGTCAGGACCCGAATCGAGATCGGTGGCAAGTTCGATCGCCTGCCCGGCGCGCGCCGCGACCTCAAGCACGGCCTCGAAATTGACATGCTTGGACCAGTAGTAAGTGTCACCGCCAATCGCAACGTCCTTGCCCTTGTTGCGCCAGGTTCCGACCGTCGTAAACGCAGGAGGGTTATCGGAACCGACGCCAGGATGCCATTGGTCCAGCGTCACCGGCGGCCGCGTCGTATGCCATTTGAGACCCGCGGTTGGAATGACGCAGTCAGGTTGGCCGATGTTCGTTGCATAGGTGAAAAATAGTCTATGGGCCGACGCCTCGAGCATCGCGGTCGGATCGCGGCGTTCCAGATTGACCTGGAACACGCCCGGATCGGTTTCGACATATATGAAGTTGCGATTAGCAATGTGCTCTTCGCGCGGTTTGCTGGCGCCGCATAGATTGACCACCGCGTCAGACTCGCGAATTAGCTCGAGGCATTGTTCCTGGGCATTCCGATGTAGTCCTGCGAAGCCGGATCGCGAAAGGCCCACCTGCTCGCAAAGCCAAATTTGTCGAGCATGCCGCCCACGAGCTTGAGGTTAGAGGTCGCGTCGGGGGTCGGGGTCTGTGCGCACGCGTCGTAAGCATAGGCGCCGTGATCCTCGATGTAGTAGACATCGAGGCCAAGCGCGCGAAAGCCGATCAGATGGTGTAACAATTGCCAGACCACACCGGCGAATGGGTATTGTATCGCCAGATGTAGAACGACAATCCTGCCTTTGCGTTTCACCTCGATTTGGCCCGCAATTCTAGTCTCGCTACCCCGCGTCAGGCTAGCGAGTCCGCCCCATTGAGGCGAGTCGTTCAATTTCAGCCCGCAGCTTTTGCAAAGCCTTCTTCCGCTGGCCGAGGCGCGCCTCTTCCTTTTCACCCAGCTCTCCCAGATAGCATGATAGCTCGGGGAGCCAGAGCACCGCACGGTAGGGAAATCCGGCGCGTATCTCGGGATATGCGCGCGGCGCGATGATGCCTTCGATCGCATCTTCGGCGACGGTTTCATGCACCCGCTCACCGTCGCGGTAGATCAGGGCCAGCGCGGCACGGATGCGCGCGGTACGCCGGCGCTTCTCGATGTCTTTCATACGGAGGATAATTTCTTCGGCCAACGCGCGATCGGTGCTCTTGCCCGGACCGAGCCATCGATGGGATCGAACGCCCGGCGCGCCGCCGAGCGCATCGACCTCCAGGCCACCATCATCGGCCAGCGTCGGCAGATGACTGCGCTCGAAGTAAAAGCGGGCTTTCTGAAGCGCGTTGTCGTGAAAGGTCGCGCCGGTTTCTTCCGCGACATCGACGATACCGGCGTCGGCAAGCGAAACCGCTTCCAGTCGGGTATCCATGCCATGTAACAAAATCCGGTACTCGGCCAATTTGGCGGGATTGGTGGTTGCGATCAGGAGACGGGTCATGCCGGAGGTGGCGGGTTGTTCTTTGGCTGATAGGTAAACTTCAGATTGCCGCGTTCGCGATGGTCTTCGAGCGCGAGTTCGATCAGGCGATCGATTAGTTTCGGCAACGGAATTCCGCAAGCCTCCCACAGCTTGGGATACATGCTGATCGAGGTAAAGCCAGGAATCGTATTCACCTCGTTCACGTAGATTTTTTTCAAGTCGCGGCGCGCGAGGAAATCAACCCGCGCCATACCGCTGAGCGAGAGCGCCTTGAAGGCAGCCATAGCTATCTGACGAATTGCGCCGAGCCTGCGCTTCGGCAACTTCGCGGGAATCCGTATGTCCGCGCCCCGCTCATCCACGTATTTGGATTCGTAGCTGTAGAATTCGTGGCCGTCGAGTGACGACGATCTCGCCCACCGTCGAGGCTTCCGGTCGATCATTGCCGAGGACCGCGCACTCGAATTCACGGCCTTCGCACGACTGCTCGATGAGCGCCTTGCGATCGTACTGAAACGCGTCTCTCAGCGCCGCATCGAGATCGGCCGGACGTTTCACTTTGCTGATGCCGATGGAGGAGCCCAATGCATTCGGTTTCACAAACAGCGGATAGCCAAGCTGCGCGCGAATTTCTTCGCCAGCGCCGGATGCTCATCGTAGTCGGCGCGAATGATCGGAATAATATTTCACGACCGGCACGCCAGCGTCGCGTAGCACGCGCTTCTGCAGGTCCTTGTCCATCCCGATTGCCGAGCCGAGCACCCCCGCACCGACATATGGCACGCCCGCGAGTTCGAGCAGACCTTGCACGGTGCCGTCCTCGCCGAAAGTGCCGTGGAGCATGGGAAAAATCACATCGAGCGGCCCGCCAAGGCTTTGCGATGCGAGCGCCGCCATGCCGCTCTTCGAGGGAGTCGGAACCAGCGTTCGGCTATCATTGTGTGGCAGCAGGGTGACGTGGATATTGCCGCGCTGAGCTCGCCGAGGTCTGGCGTGGTCTGCGCGAGGAGCTTCAGCGCGTTGTTTTCGAGAAACCAGCGACCTTCATGATCGATTCCGATGGGCACGATCTCATAGCGTGCGGGATCCATCGCGGACATAACAGTCAGCGCCGACCGCAGCGATATCTCATGCTCACCGGATCGCCCGCCGAATAGCACCCCAACCCTGATTTTCTGTTCCGCCATCCCAACCCTCACCACGTCTGTATTCCTGGTAGGGGTCGTTCGCGAACGACCCGCAGCGATAGTGGAAGCGCCAAAGAGTTTCCCGGCTTCCTCGATATCGCTGCGGGCGGTTACGAACCGCCCCTACGAGGAAAACCAATCTCAAGCGGTAACGAACGTCAATCTGTTCGCTGATCCTCAGTTTCGGTTCTTGTACATCCCATATTCGATTGCCGCCCTTATGTCTTCGCGCGTCAGCCGTGGGTACGCATCGAGAAGCGCTTCTTCGGTCGCCCCTTCCGCGAGCTTTCGGAGGATCAATTCAACCTTTATACGCGTGCCCTTGATGACCGGCTTGCCCATCATCACCTGCGAATCGATTTCAATCCGATCCGTTGTCACAGCCTTCCTCCTCAGGCGCGATAATTCGGCGATTCCTTCGTGATGAACACATCATGCACATGGCTCTCGCGCTGGCCCGCCTCGCTCACCCGGATGAACTTCGCGAGCCGCCGCAACTCGTCGAGGTTGTGCGCGCCGACATAACCCATCCCCGCCTGCAATCCGCCGACGAGCTGGTCAACGTTCGACGCCAACGAGCCGCGATACGGCACCCGCCCCTCGACGCCCTCGGGTACGATTTTATTACCGTCGGTTACGTCATGCTGCATGTAGCGGTCCCTCACCCGCTCGCTCATCGCGCCGATCGAGCCCATCCCGCGATATTCCTTATAGGTGCGTCCCTGGTAGAGCACCGTTTCGCCGGGGCTTTCCTCGGTGCCTGCGATAGAGCGACCCGATCATCACGCTGGAGGCGCCCGCCGCCAGCGCCTTGACGATGTCGCCGGAGAAACGTACGCCGCCGTCCGCGATGATCGGGACGTTGCGCGGCTCGCCCATCGCGACGCAGTCCATGATCGCGGTCATCTGCGGAACGCCCACGCCCGAGACCACGCGCGTCGTGCAGATTGAGCCCGGCCCGATACCGACGCGGAGCGCATCCGCGCCCGCATCGATTAGCGCCTTGGCGCCTTCGCTGGTTGCGACATTGCCGGCGATCACCTCGATGTCGCCCGCCTCGCGTTTGGTCGCGCGCAACGCATCCATCACGTTATGCGAATGGCCGTGTGCCGTATCGATCAGCAATACATCGGCGCCCGCGCGCAGTAACGCGGCGACGCGTTGTTCGCGATCCGGACCGACGCCGATCGCAGCGCCGACGCGCAGCCGCCCGAATGCATCCTTGCTTGAATGCGGATGACGCGTCGCCTTGTCCATGTCCTTCACGGTGATGAGCCCGCGCAGGCGGTTATGCTCGTCCACCAGCGGCAGCTTCTCGATTCGCTTCGCCTGCAGGATCGATTTTGCTTCTTCGAGGCTGATGCCGGGCCGCGCCGTGGTCAGATTGGTCGTCATGACCTCGCGCACCTGGCGATCGAGTCGCTTCTCGAAGCGCAAATCGCGGTTGGTCAGAATGCCTACGAGGCGATGGCCCTCGACCACCACCGGCAGGCCGGAAATCCGGTAGCGCTCCATAATTTGCAGCGCCTCGCCGATTTTCTGTTCTGGATGGACGGTGACCGGGTCGCTAATCATCCCGCTTTCATACTTCTTGACCGTCTCGACTTCGGCCGCCTGCCTCTCGATAGTCAAGTTGCGATGGATGATGCCGATGCCGCCGAGTTGCGCCAGCGAGATCGCGGTGCGCGATTCGGTCACGGTATCCATCGGGCTGGACACCAGGGGCAGATGGAGACGGATTTTCGCGGTGAGCGCGGTCGAAACATCGCATTGGGAGGAAAGTATCCGAGCCTTGCGGCAGCAGCAGCACGTCATCGTAAGTAAGACCTTCGCGAAGCTCCTGATGCGCCATCGTCAAACCTCCTGGGGTTAAAGAAAAAGCCCGCAGGAATCCTGCGGGCTTTTTGAGCCTATAAAAAAATCGCGGCCTTGTTATGGGCACGCGCCATATCTGTACATATCAGACCCGGCAGCGAGGATCAATTAGATTGGCGGCGGGCGCTTCCTGATGCCGTCGGTTGAATGCGGCTGCGCAGCTATCGGGGACCGCGTCAGGAGCGAGGAATCTACAATGTAGATCGTTTCTTGGTTCGTGATTGGTCGTGAGCCGGTTCCCGCAGAATCCCCGACAGATACCGCGCTCCGCGCATCAACAACCCGATGAAGACGCGTGGCGGGGTAAACATCGTATATAGAGCTTCGCGCGCAGACCTTTTGAACGACTCAAAGGTCACATCGACCTTTTCTTCCGAGCGGAAGGTACTCTTGGGCTCCATGTTTCTCTACCGATCAATCTACCACGGAATCCTTCGTCACAGTAGCGCGTTTACGTCTCTGATGAACCTGATCGTCTCAACCAGCAGGAAGTAGCCAAAGGAGATCACGTCGGCTACGAAAATCGCGTATTCCAACCCCGTCATTCCGTACAAGATATAGATTGGGAGCAAGCTCCCGGATTGCGCAAAAGAAATGAACTGATTCAGGGCAATCGCCGCTCCACCAAGTGCGAGAAATGCAACCACTGCCACAATGACCTTGACTACAAAATCCCGCACGATTTCCAGTGACTTTGACAGCTTCATGTATCTTCAGGCCGAACGGCTCACTAGTAGTCATATTGTTAATTCAGCCACACGAAAAGTGCTGCGGGTGGGAACAATCTAGTTATGCAACAGTGGCACAGGCTAGCCTGCTAATCTGCCGAGGTGCGATGAGGGGAGAATCAACTATGGCGCCGGACTCTGAGTTACCGGTGGATTCTGATCGGGAGTGCTTTCTTCAGCTGCCTCCCGCTAAACAAATCTCGTTTGCATCAGGAGGCGCGATGCGCGAGTTGTGATCCGTCGGCTCGGGAAAGGTCGAATCCCGTGAGGTTGCGGCGTCCGTAAATCGACGGCGCGGGGCAAGCGCGGCCTGCGTGGATTGGCGACCGTCACGATATGCGCGACCGTGAAGATGATGACCCTAACGTCGCGAGGCGAAACGGAAAATGAGCGAAACACGGCAGCGCGGCGGGGCGCCAATCGAGTTCTGGTTCGACTTTGCTTCGGGCTATGCCTATTTCGGCGCACTCGAAATCGAGGCGCTGGCCGAGCGTCACGGCCGGACCGTCGCATGGCGGCCTTTTACGCTCGGCGCCGCGTTCAAAGTCACGGGGGCGCAAGGGCTGAGCCGCACGCCGCTCAAGCGCGAGTATGCGCGCCGCGACTGGCAGCGCCTCGCAAGGCTCAAGGGCGTCCCGTTCAACCTGCCGGAAAATCATCCAAGGACGGGATTGCCGGCGATCCGCGCCTTTTATCATCTCGAGCGAACGGATGCGCCTGCCGCCGCCGCCCTGGCAAAGCGCATCATCATCGGCTACTTCCAGAACGGCCTCGATACCGACGATCCCAACGCCATCGCCGCCGCCGCGGCCCCCCTCGGGATCGACCGGGATATGATCCTGGCGGGTATCGCCGATCCCGAGGTGAAGATCATCGCGCGCCAGCAAGGCGAACAGGCGGTCGCCCGCGGCGTGTTCGGCTCGCCCTGGATCTTCGTCGACGGCGAGCCTTTTTGGGGCAGCGATCGGCTGCCGATGGTCGAGCGGTGGCTCGAGGGCCCATGGTAGGGGCCGCCGACTGCCAGCGACCACGCACGCCACCAGACCCGCTGTGGCTGACGGAGACGAACTACGGGAACCTCCCTGCCGAAATAGGATGGTCATCAGGAATTGACAAGAAGTTCCCGAGTATGTCCAAACTAACGGGGATGTACGGGAAAATTTCCGTACCATTGCGCATGTATCTGCCCGTAGAGAAAAAGCAATGAAGCTCCGCTACGCCGCCGCGCTCGCGCTTGTGCTGGGCGCGCTGTCCGCGTGCTCGCCGGTCGTGAATCATACCGACAAGCAGGCTGCGATGGCGCGCATGACCTTCTCGCCCGAAGAATGCGAACAAGCCGGCGCGGTCTACGAAGAGTGCAGCGGGGAGCACGCAACGCCTGACGCGAGATTGGGTGTAACCGAATCCGGCAAGACGAATGACACGGAGCTGATTCGCGGAGTCTGTTCGCAGGACTCTCACTATGAGGCGGGCAAGGGCTGTCAAAGAAACGCCGCCCCGACACCGAATCCCTGACTCAGGACATCCTCAAAACACTCAGGACACTCGCTGCGAATTGGCGCGGTCAATCAGGACAGTACCGGGACGCTAGAACCGGTGGAATTTGCCGATGTGCGATGAGGGGAGAATCACCTAGGGCGACGGACTCTGAGTTACCGGCGGATTCTGATCGGGAGTGCTTTCTTCCGCCGCCTCGCGCCTTACTTCCTCATACAGCAAGATAATTCCCGCGATGCCCGCGGCGCCGATGAAAATCGAGGCGGGATACGATTGGTTAGCTTGATTCGCGAAGATCGCGCCGCTCGCCGCTCCGACTACGCCGCCAATCGCGGCGGTCGTCAGTTCCTGGTCAACCGTCATCGGTTGGCTGGAACAACTAACGATGAAGGTCGGGACCAGCAGGAGCGCGATGCCGCTCACAAGATGCTTGCGTAACCAAATGATCGGAGCGAGCGCGGCGCCACGGCGAAATTCCATAGTCGCGTTTGTAGATTATTTTCTGACCGAGAGCTAGCAAGGTGTTGAAAAGTCATTTTCAACGGCCGGCCCCACGCCGCGCGATTCGCTATCTGCCGGACCAGTTCGGTTTACGCTTTTCCAGGAACGCACCGATACCCTCCTGCGCGTCGCGAGCCATCGCATTCTGACTCATCACTTCCTTCGTGTAGTCATAAGCCTTGGCTTGATCGAGATCGATTTGCGCGTAGAAAGCGCGCTTACCGATTCCGACGATCAGTGAGCTGGCCTCGATGATTTGAGCCGCGAGCTTGCGCGTCTCCGCGATCAGGTCGGCGTCCGCGACGACCCGGTTGATCAGTCCCCACTCCGCCGCCGTCGGCGCGTCGATTGGCTGCCCCGAGAGCAGCATCTCCATCGCGCGCTTGCGCCCGATCGCGCGCGACAACGCCACCATCGGGGTCGAGCAGAACAGACCGATCTTTACGCCGGGCGTCGCGAATTTGGCGTGCTCGCTCGCGATCGCGAGATCGCAAGTCGCCACCAGTTGGCATCCGGCGGCGGTTGCGATGCCGTGAACGCGCGCGATTACGGGTTGCGGAATCGACTGGACGGCATGCATCAGGCGCGCGCACAAATCGAATTCATGGCGATAGAAATCGAGGTCGCGCCCGCGCAGCTCGCCGAGATCGTGGCCCGCGCTGAAGGCCGGACCCGCGCCCGCGAGAATCACCGCGCGGACCTCGGGCCGCTGCCCGAGTGAGGTCAACGTATCGATCATCGCGGCCATCATCGCGGTCGAGAGCGGATTGCGTTTCTCGCCACGATTCATCGTGACCGTCGCGAGACCCTCTTCCTGTTCGAGAATCAGATAAGGCTGCTCGGGCATCGGCGTGCCTCCTGCTTTCAACTTAGCTCAACTGCGGAAACAGGGAAGCGGTTTCGCGGCAAATCAATCGCCGCGATTGGCCCGCAAGTCCCGCACTGCTATCAACATAGTGATGGCTACGGCAAAAAAACGCCTCACGGTCGCGGCGGTCCAGATGAGCTGCGGACCGGAGCCGAAGCATAATCTTCAGAAAGCGATCTCACGCATCGAGGAAGCGGCCAAGCGCGGCGCCGAGGTCGTGTGCCTGCAGGAGCTGTTTCGCTCGCAGTACTTTTGCCAGGTCGAAGATCATAGCCGCTTCGATCTGGCAGAGCCGGTACCGGGACCGAGCACCGACGAACTGGGCAAAGTGGCCGCGGCGAAAAAAATTGTCATCGTCGCGTCGCTGTTCGAAAAACGCGCCGAGGGCATATATCACAATACCGCCGTCGTCATCGATACGGACGGAAGAATTGCCGGGAAATATCGCAAGATGCACATCCCGGACGATCCTCGCTACTACGAAAAATTCTACTTCACTCCCGGCGACCTCGATTTCGCCGCGCATCCGACCGCCCACGGCCGCATGGGCGTGCTGGTATGCTGGGATCAATGGTTTCCCGAGGCCGCGCGTCTGACCGCGATGGCGGGGGCGCAGGTGATTTTCTATCCGACCGCGATCGGGTGGTACCACGGCGAGACGCCCGAGGACCGCAAGAAGATGCTCGACGCGTGGGTGACGATCCAGCGCAGCCATGCAATCGCCAACGGCGTTTTTGTGGTCGTGGTGAATCGCGTCGGGGTCGAAAGCGATCTGGAGTTTTGGGGATCGTCGTTCGTCGCCGATCCGTTTGGCGAAATTATCGCGCAGGCCGCACCCAGCGCGGAAGAAACGCTGGTGGTCGAATGCAATCTGGCCTCGATAGAAGCGACGCGGCGAAACTGGCCGTTCTTGCGCGACCGCCGCATCGACGCGTATCAGGATCTCACTCGCCGCTACCGTTCGTAATTTGTTTATCGGCTTAAAAAACTAGTGGCGATAAATCATCCTGCGAATCACGCAATTCTGCGCGCATATCGGATGCCGGCCGAATGGGAGCCGCATCTCGCGACCTACCTGGTGTGGCCGCATAACCTCGACACCTGGCCGGGCAAGTTCGAGCCGGTGCAGCCGGCGTATGCGAAAATGGCTGCCGCGATCGCCGAATTCGAACCGATTCGAGTGCTGGTGAAGAGCGCCGATGAAACCGAACCCGTTCGCGCGCTGATTCGCAGCGCGGCGAGCGGCGCTGCGGTGATGAATCGGGTCGAGCTCATCGTGCAGCCGACCAATGACTCATGGATTCGCGATCACGGTCCGATTTTCGTCAATCGCATTTCCGCCGGTGACGGTCCCGCGCAGATCGCGCTCGACTGGATCTTCAATTCATGGGGTGAGAAATACGGCGCCTACGAACTTGACGATGCGATCCCGCGCCAGCTCGGCGAGCGCTACGGGTTCGAAGTGATCGAGCCCGGCATCGTACTCGAAGGCGGTTCCATCGAGGTCAACGGCGAGGGCGCGCTGCTCACCACCGAGGCGTGCCTGCTCAATCGCAATCGCAATCCGCATCTGAGCCGCGAGAATATCGAGGAGTACCTGATGGCGTATCTCGGAGTGACGCACGTGATGTGGCTCGGCGACGGTATCAAGGGCGACGACACCGACGGGCACATCGATGACCTCGCGCGCTTCGTCACGCCACATTCGATCGTCACCGTGGTCGAAGAGGATCCCGCCGATGCGAACTACCAGGTGCTGCACGACAATCTGAAGCGGCTGCACGCGATGCGCGATCCTCAGCGGCGTCCATTCAGAATCGAAACGCTGCCGATGCCGGCGCCGATCGTATATGAGGACACGCGCCTGCCGGCCTCGTATGCGAATTTCTACCTCGCCAATGGCGGCGTGATCATGCCGGTTTTCGATTGCCCCGCCGACGCGATCGCGATGCGCACGCTGCAACGTCTGTTTCCGAGCCGGCGCGTGATCGGCGTTCCCTCGGTCGATTTGGTCTGGGGCCTCGGCGCGGTCCACTGCCTGACCCAGCAGCATCCGCGGCCGCACGCCACTTATCGATCATGAAAGTTGCGACCTGGATCACGGAACGCAGCCAGCAGCGATATTTCTCGCGCGTGTTCGCCGCGTTTCCCGACCTCGAGATTCACAACGCGCGGCTGCATCCGGTCGAGCTCGCGCAAATGGACGCGTTGATGCTGACCGGCGGCGGCGACATCTCCGCACGTTTTCTGAAACAGGAAATCGCGGTTCCGTCGATGATCGTCCGCACCAACGAGGCGCGCGACGAATGGGAATTCGGCGCGGTGCGGGAGATCGTCGAGACGGGCAAGCCGATCCTGGCGATTTGCCGCGGGCTCCAGGTACTGAACGTGGCGCTGGGCGGCACCTTGCTTCTGCATGTCCCCAACCACCTTGGCGCCGCGATGGCCAACGTCCAGGCGCTCAGGTACAGCTCCGCGGCGGCATATCGCTTCGAGGCGGTGAACAGCTCGCATCATCAGGCGCTCGACGCGCTGGGGGACGGCATCGAAGCCGAGGGCTGGTCGGTGACGGATGGGATTATCGAACAGGCGCGCCTACGCGGGTATCCATTCGCAGTGGGCGTTCAATACCACCCCGAACGCCATACTCTATATGATCCGCTGTTCCGGGATTTTTTCGAGAAAGTCCGTTCGTCATCGCGCGGCTAGCGAAAGCCGTTCCACTCACTTCGGGGCGAAGAAATCTTTCGCATAGATGAAGCGGCCGACGCCCGCGGCCTTGCACGCCAGCTCGTCGATTTCCTGATCGCCGACTCCGGTCGAGTTTTTCAGATCGACACCGTACATTTCCGCAAGGCTGGTGATCATGCCGCCCTTGGGTTTGCGGCATTCGCATCGATCGGCGTCATCGTGCGGACAAACCTCGTATCCGCTGACGATGCCGCCGAGTTGGTGATCGAGGTCCGCGAGCGCGGCTTCGACCTTTTCCATCGTGAGCCGCCCGCGCTTGATTCCCGCCTGATTGGTAAACACCAAAATGAGATGGTCGCGAATCGGTGCGAGCTTTTCCATCACGCCGGGCAGCAACTCGATCACTATGTTGCCGGCGCGATCGAGCGGCAGTTGGCGGGTCTCATCCATTTTCACCAGGGTGCCCGCGAGATCGAAAAACAACGCCGCGTTGCCGTTCTCAGCCATATGAAAAATACTCAGGCGGCGGCGCGCCAATCGACGTGATCGCGAATGTGCGCGAAGACTTCGTTGAGGATCGCCGCACCTGCTTCCGCCTGCTCGTTGGTGATAACCAGCGGCGGATTGATCCTGACCCGCGGAAAGTACGCCATCGTGAAGAGTCCGCGCTGGAGCGCTTCCTTGAAGATCAGCTCGCTGACCTTGCGCGAAAGGGGCTCGCGGGTTTTCAAATCGCGCACCAGGTCCATCCCGATGAGCAGGCCCTTGCCGCGCACGTCGCCGATGAATTCGTATTTTTCCTGCAGCGCGCGCAACTTGCTCAGCAGCATCGCTCCCACCACGCGGGAGTTTTCCAGCAGCTCGTCGCGCAAAATGGTCTTGATTGTCGTCGCCACCGCGACCGCCGCGAGCGGATTCCCGCCGTAACTCGACGACGACGAGCTCGGCTTCGAGAACGGCTCCGCCTTGCTCAGCTCATCGCTCATCATCACGCCCGAAACCGGGAAGCCGGAGCCCATCCCTTTGCCGATCGTCATGATATCGGGCTCGACGCCGCTATGCTCGACGCCCCACATTTTTCCGGTGCGGCCGAAGCCGGTGATCATCTCGTCGGCGATCAGCAGCGCGTCGTTTTCTTTGGCGATGGACTTCACGGCATGCATCCAGTCGTCGGGTGGAATGACGTTTCCCGCAGTGCCCTGAATCGGCTCGACGAGAACGGCCGAGATGGCGCCCGCGGAACTGTTCTTGATTTGCTGGCGCGCGAAATCCGCGCATGCGATGCCGCAACTCGGATAACTGAGCTTGAACGGGCATCGATAGCAATCGGCATAGGGCACCAGGTAGCGGCCGCCGGGCAGCGGTCCGTAGCCCTGCTTCCATTCGTCGCCCAGATGCCCGATGACGCCGCCGGTCTTGCCGTGAAAGCCACCCCAGAAACTCACCACCTCAAACTTCTTGGTTTTCGAGCGCGCGAGCCGCAGCGCGGATTCGACAGCCTCTGCGCCGCCGCTATATAGATGCGCACGCTTGAGATTTCCCGGTGCGATTTCGCTCAGCAGCTTGAAGGCCTCGGCGCGCTCCGCGTTGGCCAGCGTACCGACCATTAGGCGCGAGGCTTGCCGCGAGATCGCCTGCGCGAGACCGGGATGTCCGTGGCCGAGGCTCGCGACGGCGATCCCCGCAAAAAAATCGACGTAGACATTTCCATCGGCGTCGGTGAGCGTGGCGCCTTCACCGTGATCGATCGCAATGCCCGCAAGCAGCGAGACGCGCTGGCGTCCCGGCGCCACATAAGTCTGTTCCTGGTCGAAAATCGCACGCGACTTGGGTCCGGGAATCGCGGTTGTCACCGAGGGGAGTTTTCCCAGCGAATTTGTCATCGAAGATGGTTTTACCGATCCTTTCCGTCAGATACGAGAGCGTAGCCTATGTGCGTGGCGAATGAGAGACGCTATCGCGCGGGCCGGTCTTCAGTCCCTTACGGGTACGCGACAGCCGGGCGCGGGCGACTCAGCAGCTTCAGCGCGCGGCGCGCGATCGCTCGCGCCGCGGGTGCGCGGACCCGGCTGAAGCTGGGCCAATCGTTAAAATCGACAATCGCGAAGCGGTCGCCGTCGACCATCGCATCGCCACCCCACGCTTCGAGTCCGAGCGCGGTGGCCGCGATGCCCGCGGCTTCGGCGAGCGCGCGCGCGACTCGGTCCGGAACCTCGCCCTCCTGCGCGGCGATCGTGAAATATTCGGCACCGCTCACCCCGTAAAATTTTACCGTCTGACCGCGCACCGCCTGCTGCACGTAAACGGTCCCAATACCGCGGCGCGAGAATTCCGCGAGCGTTGCGGTCACCCCGGCCCTTCCCGTCGCGTGCTGCACATCCATCGGGCCGAGAGCGTGCAGATCGCCGCGCTTGACGTACACCCCGGCCTCGAGGTCGAGGGCGGCGAGCCTGCGCGGATCGATCGGGATCGAAGTCGCGTGCAGCGCACCTTCAGGAGCGGGAACGCCCGCGCGCAGTAGTCCGGCACCGAGCAGGTCGCGATAACAGTTGCGGATCGCGAGGGCCGAATTGACCGCGACCGCGCCGGCACTCTCGATCTCAGCGAGACGGCGCAGCGCTTTCTCGCTCTGGCACATCGCGAGGATTATGTCGGCGTCGATAGGGGCGGCACCCGCCGCAAACGCCGCGGCGTCGACGGCTGCGGTTTCGATTCCGTGGGCCGAGAGTTCACTCAGCACCGCGTCGAGAATCGCGGCGTCCGCTTCGACTTTGCCGGGTGAGAATTCCGGTTCCCGATAGATTCCAATCGCCCGACGCTTCATCGCCGACCCTCCGCCGCGGCGCGCGCGGCTGCGAGGTCGTCCGCGTCATCGATATCGATGACGCCGGAAAGCTCGACCGCGCCCAACCTGATTCCCTTGTCGATCAACATAGCCAAAAACCGTCGCAGCGCCGAAAGTCCGGCGCGCCGTGCGTCATTTGTAAAATCGAAAATGCGCGACGGAAGCAGGTAGACACCTGCGGTGACCATTGGAGTTTCCGCGTCACCCAGGGCAACGATTTCCTGCTGCTGCGAAATTTTCGCAAATAGAGGTCGCTGATCCCGCCGCCATTTTACGACTCCGATCGCTCCATCGAAACCCCGCGTCCCGGCATTTGTGATAATGGCGCGGGCGCGCGTGACAAATTTTGCGAACTCGGCGTCAGCCACGATCGCGTCAACCGTAGCCAAGAGGAAATTTCCCGGGCCTAACACTTCGCCGAGCGCCAGCAGCGATTCCATCGAGTTCGCCGTATCGCGCACCATGATTCGCGATCCGCCGGGCATTGCGAGGTTGTCGCGATCGATCATCGTGGCAGTTTCCGAATTCACGATCGCGTGCACTTCCCGCGCGCCGGCCCGCACCATCGCGCGCGCCTGCCTCACGAGCAGCGTCTCCCCATTCAGTTTGACCAGTGGCTTGGGAATGTCGTCTCCATTCTTGCGCAACCGCTCACCGCGTCCGGCGGCGATAATCGCTCCCTGCAAGTGGTCAACTGCTTCTTGCAATTCGCTTACCAATGGAGATCGAGCATCTGCGTCAGCGAATCGATCGTATAATCGGGCCGGAATCCCGCCGCGATGCCGCCGGATGACTGCGCAGTCGACGCTGCGGTGCTGTCTTCATCTGCGCCCGAACGCAGCAGCACCGTGCGCATGCCAACCCGATGAGCGGGTGCCAGATCCTTGGTCATCGAGTCTCCCACCATCGCGGTTTCTTCGGCCGAGGTATTCAGCGCCTTGAGCGCGGCGCGAAAGATCGCGAGATCCGGCTTGAAGGCACGGACTCGGGTCGAATCGGTTATCGAATCGAACAGGTTGCTCATTCCGGCCTCGGCGATAATCGCATCGAGGTTGCCGTACCAGTTCGAGATCACACCGAGCTTATAACCTCCCTTGAGACGGCGCAGAACCTCGCGCGAGCGCGCCAGCCCCGACGAGGTCTCTTTCAGAAACGATTCGCGAATTCGTTCGACGCTTTGGAAGCGCGCGCGAGCGTTCATCGCTTCGAGCGTCTTGCGCAGTGCCTCCGGGCCTTCCCGGCGGAGGTACTCGAATTGGTTTCCCACCAGGAATCGAACCAGGTCGCCAAGCTTGAAACGCTCCATTGGTTTTCCCGCCGCGTAGCCGGCCTTGGTCGCGAAGTCGAATGCCGGGGCCAACTGCTGACGGCTGATCTCAAATTCGCAGATGCGGTAGTGCTTCAGGAAACGATCGAGCCAATGCGATGGGCAATCGAGCGTGCCCCCCAGGTCGAATAAGATAGCGATCGGTTTCGGCACTTGGCGAAACAGTCTATCAGCCGAATGCCCGCCCCTCTAGAATCGTATCCTCTCATCGATCCGGGAGAAACGTTTTTGCGTTACCAGCGAGTTAATTCCGACGCCTTTAGCAGGTTGGAGAAAGTGGTCAGGCCCGGCTATCGCAATGGCGAACGGCAGCAGGGCGAGCGTGGATTACGTCGTCGCAGAACACGGTGCGCGATGGCAAATCGTCGATGCCACAGTGAACGAGCAAAGCCTCTCAAAGGCGAAATCAGCCCTATTCAGAGATCGCTCAAATCGGTTGGTTCTTCAGAAACTCCTGCAAGGCTTGCAGAAGCGAATCAGCGAGCTCGGCTCGTCTCCGTAACCATAAAACGCATTTAGATCGTTGGACAATTGTCGATTGGGGGTACATTGATCTTGCCGACCGATTGGACTATTTAACTATGTCTTAAATAAGGACTGTTAATATAGAAACATCTTGATAGAAACAGCGTTAATTAGCGCGCCTCCGCGCAGTAATGATCGCATCTTCCGCCGTTCCCTGCTTGAGCGGCTCATCGTGAGTTGTCAACGATCGGGCGTCAAACGTGTGTACGTTCAGGCTCCATCTCATGATCGAGAACGCATTGGCCACTCGATGGGGCGCTTCGCGAATGATCGCCGCGTCTCGATTGTCGACTCATTCGATGAACTATTGCGCGGTCCCTTCGGGCTGGATCCATCGGAGCCATGCGTGCGCTTGAGCGGCAACCTGGTGTTCGCGACCTCGCATCTTAGCCGGATTATTGGAAAAGATGGCGGACGCTCGGGTCCCGTGATGAACACTGTCAGCGCCGATTACGAGCGCGGCGGTTCGATTTCCACCGGACCGCTGGCCGAGCTAATCCGCGCGGATCAGGCGCGCGCGGCCGTGATGCACACCGCGAGCTATCTCCCCTTCGCACTCAACGGCCGGGTCGAAGATCTCGACGAAGCCGAGGTGCGCCTCGCGCGTTCGCTCAAAGAAGAGACCGCGCATAAGGACGCGCCGCTCGCGCGCTACATCGATCGCAACCTGTCGTGGCGGATGAGCATGCGACTGGCGCGGACCTCGATCACACCCAACCAGATCACCCTCGCGAACACGGTGGTCGGATTGACGGCGGCGTGGATGTTCGCATCACCGTGGTATTGGATGAGGCTGTTCGGCTCGCTCCTGTTTCTGTTTTCGATAACCGTAGATGGGGTCGACGGCGAACTGGCCAGGCTCACCATGACCGAGACCAACTTTGGCGGAAAGTTGGACCTGATCACCGACAACATCGTTCATGTCGCGATCTTCGCCGGGATCTTCTGGGGTTGCTACCGGACCTCGGGGAGCGACTCGTATCTGTATCTGATACCAATCGCGCTCGGCGGTTTCGCGGTGTGCGCGATCGGGACTTACGTGGCCCTGTCCGTAAGCGGCGAGGGCGCCGAGGAATGGCTGGGGCAGGTGGATAGAATCAGTGGCCGCGATTTCGCGTATCTGCTGGTGATTCTCGCCGCGATCAATAAGCTGGCATTTTTTGCGTGGGGCGCAGCTTTCGGAACCTATGTTTTTGGCTTTATCTTACTCTGGGCGACCTACCGGAGATGGTGGCGGCGCGAGAGCAACTCGGCAGATAACGCCGCGGCCAAATCCACATGAGGAGTTATGAAAAGCAGGCCTCGAATCCTACTCGTCCAACCCACCACTGTTCACCTCAACGGCACTCCGCATAAGACCAGATGGCGCCTCATCATGGGGTTGATGATCCCCCTGATGGCCGCCCTCACACCTCCCGAATACGACGTAACGCTGTGCGACGAGCGCCTCGAAGATATCGACTTCGACGCGGGATGGGATCTGGTCGGCATGACTACCACCATCGGCGCTTCGCTGCGGGCCTACCAACTCGCCGATCAATTCCGCAAGAAGGGCGTGCCGGTCGTGTTCGGCGGATTTCATGCGACCCTTCAGACCGAGGAAGCGCTGATGCATGCCGACGCGGTGGTGCAGGGCGAGGCTGACCTGGTTTGGCCGCAAGTCCTGCAGGACTGGCGCGACGGCAAGATGAAGCGGATTTACAAAGCCGACAAGGTTCACGATCTCAAGAATCTTCCACGCCCGCGTCACGAACTGCTGAAACTCAATCGCTACCTGTTCAAGGCGATCCCGATCCAGGCCAGCCGCGGATGCCCATATCGATGTTCGTTTTGCGAAATCCCGGTCTTCTACGAAGGCAGTTACCGGACCCGTCCGATCGGCGACATCATCGAGGAGATCAAGGAGAACATCCGCATCACCGGGTTCCGCCGCTTCCAGTTCATCGACGATCAGATCACCGGTAAGCATAAGTTTGCCAAGGAATTATTCAAGGCGCTGGTGCCGCTGAACGTCCGCTTCTCGTGCCTGTGGACGGTCAACTCGAATCACGACGACGAGCTGCTCGAGCTCGCGGCCAAGGCGGGAATCTTCCACGTCAATATCGGGGTCGAGTCCATCAGCCAGGAAAGCCTGCTCTCGATGAACAAGATTCAGAACCACGCGAGTCAGTACAAGAAGTTGCTCAAGAAGATGGAGAAGTACGGCATCTACTATTCGCTCAACTTCCTGTTCGGCCTCGAGGAAGACCATCCCAAGATTTTCGATGACACCCTGAAGTTCCTGCACGAAGTGAAGGCGCCCGAAGCCTTCTTCAACACCGTCACGCCGCGCAAGGGCACCCCGATGCGAACGCAGCTCGAGAACGAGGGCCGCGTCATCATTCCCGACGCCGATCTCTATACGAATAACTTCCGCTGCATGTTCGTGCCCAAGAATCTCTCGCCGCAGCAGGTCGAAGAGGGCGTGTGGCGATGCACCAAGGAATTCTATTCCTTCAAGTCGATGGCGAAGCGGCTGCTCTTGCCACCGGGAAAGTTCACCTGGCAGGGGCTGACCGAGAATATGCTGTTCTGGTACGGGGCGAAGCGGCAAATCGATCCGGTTGACTACTACTAGATCGCGAGTCGGGTAGCTGTTTGAGTAGCTACTCGAATAGCTATTCGTACCCGGGCCGCATGACGCGTCCACGATATTACAAGGCGATGTTTTATGCGGCGGCGATCTTCAACTGGATCGCGGCCGCTGGTGCGGCACTCCACGCTAGCGGGGCGCTCGGAATCTCGCTGCCACTCGATCCGCTCGGCAGGCAACTATTCGCCTCGTTCGTCGCGCTGTTCGGTTACGGATACTTCATCGTCGGCCGCGATATCACTCGCAACGAAGGAATCGTGAGATTGGGGATTATCGGCAAGCCGCTGGCATTCGCGGTTCTGCTGGTTCACGCGATCGCCGGCGATGTCCCGTATGCGGTGGTGATCGCGGGCACGGGCGATCTGATTTTCACGATTCTGTTCATCGAGTTTCTCCGCAACGGCCGCCTGCCGTCGGCTCAGGCCACTATCCTCCCGTGAGGTGCGCTCGCGCATACGCTCCCTCAATGCTATAAGTTCTGGTCGGCCCACATCCGGCCAATTCGCAGGGTCTTCGGGGTGTAGCTCAGCCTGGCCAGAGCACTGCGTTCGGGACGCAGGAGTCGCTGGTTCAAATCCAGTCACCCCGACCATTTCACTGCGCACTAATTCGCGATGCCATTTGCGATACTGATCCTCGCCGCCTACCTCGTGGGATCGATTCCCTTCGGCGTCATCGTGGGCTGGCTTCGCGGCTTCGATCCGCGCGCGGTCGGCTCCGGCAACATCGGTATGACCAATGTGGCGCGGGCGGGCGGCGCCAGTGCGGCCGCTATCACCTTCGTATGCGACATTTTGAAGGGCCTGGTTCCCGTCGCCGTCGCGCGCATGATGGGATATCCGCCGGTCATCCTCGCGTGGGTGGCGTTGGCAACGTTCGTCGGGTCAATTTGCTCCGTGTTCCTCCGTTTCAAGGGCGGCAAGGGCATGTCAGCCTCGCTCGGCATATGGATAGTGCTGTCGCCGCTGGCCCTGATGCTGGCGCTGGCCGCATTCGGAATCGCCTTCGCGACTACGCGGATCATGTCGCTCGCGTCGATCGTGGCCGCGATCGTGCTGCCGCCCGCGGTGGCGATGTGCGCGATGCCGCGGTCCTACATCCTGCTCGCGATCGTCATGTCGGCGCTGGCGCTGGTGAGGCATCAGGAAAATATCCGTCGGCTTATCGCGGGCGAGGAGAAGCCTTTCTCAATCGGCAAGAAGGGTCCGGCGACGTGAAACCGGCCGTCTTGGGACTTGCGTCAGACTTGGGATATAAAGGAAAACTACAGCATTGGGCGTAGGCTAAAAGCGCGCCCGGATCTTGCGAGAGGGCCGAGGGAACCAAATGAAAAAGGTCGAGGCGATAATCAAACCTTTCAAGCTCGACGAGGTTAAGGAGGCGCTCTCCAGCATCGGCGTGCAGGGCCTCACCGTGAGCGAGGTCAAAGGCTTCGGCCGCCAAAAGGGCCACACCGAACTCTATCGCGGCGCGGAATATGTGGTCGATTTCCTGCCCAAGGTTAAGCTCGAAATAATCGTCTCGGATGAGCTCTGTCCGCAAGTGGTCGAGACCATCGAGCGCGCGGCGCGCACCGGCCGAATCGGCGATGGAAAAATCTTTGTGATGCCGATGGAAGAAGTGGTCCGCATCCGGACCGGCGAGCGCGGTTCCAACGCGCTGTAGAAGGACGCTATGGGCGGCGAGTCTCATACGGAAGAAACCCGGTTCTTCTGCGATCTCGGCGCGATGACCGCGGAGGAGCGCGCGAAATACGAACATCTGGCGTGGAGGGTGTCGGGTTCGGGCGAGGAGCGGCGCGAACTTGACAACGGATATGCCTTCCGGCTTTCGCCGCAGAAGATTTCGCTCGAAGAAGTCGCGCAATGGATGGAGTTGGAGCGCATATGCTGCCCGTTCTTCGACCTCGAGGTTGAGGCGGAGCCAAACGACGGGCCGATATGGCTGCGGATGACCGGGCCCGAGGGCGTCAAGGAATTCATCAGGTCAGAAATCGGTACCTGACTTTCGGCTCGCTCACTTTCGATAAATCTCCCGATTCAAAAATCCCCGGCCCTGACGATTAGGGTGCGACCTCGAGTGAGTTCCCAACCGCATCGCCAGACCCGTCGCGCGCTCGCTTCGACAGCGGACACGCCTGCCGTCGCGATTGCGATCACCCTGCTGGTCTACCTGCGATGCGCCGCGAACGCATTCGTTTACGACGACAACGAAATGATCGTGCTCAACCGCTATATCGGCGACTGGGCGCTGGCGTGGAAATCTTTCGGCCATGACTCGTGGTGGTTTCGCAATCCGCTGAGTCTCCCGCAGAGCGCCTACTATCGTCCGCTGCAGGCGTATGGCTGGCGGTCAATTTCCATCTCTTCGGTTTCGCGCCCGCGGGATGGCATCTCGCGATCGTAGCCGTCCACCTGATCGCGGTCTGGCTGGTCTTCGAAATCGCGCGCGAATTGAGCGCGACGCGATGGACTCCACTCATCGCCGCGACGCTGTTCGGCGTGATCCCGATTCATGCGCAGGCGGTGGTATGGCCGACCGCGATACCGCTGCCGATGAGCGCGGCCTTCGAGCTCGCGGCATTGCTGTGTTTCATTCGGCTCCGGCATCGCGAATCAAAAATCTTGCCGAAGCTGCCGGCCCCGCTGTTTTACGCGCTCGCGTTGTTGAGCCACGAATCGGCGGTGGCGTTTCCGGCGATAGTCGCCGCTTACGTCTTGATCGCGCCGCTCGATCAGACCGCTTCGGAAAATTCTTCGAATGCAAGTGCCGCATCATGGCGCGAACGCATAGCACGCGCCGCCGTCGCAACGATTCCGTTTCTCATCGAGTTGCTGGTCTATCTCGCGATTCGAATTTGGGTGCTCGGGTTCGTCAGCCGGGTCAATATCACCAACCAGATGACGCGGGCCGAGGCGTTGCTCACGATGCCAGGTGTCATCGGAAGCTATGCGATGCTGCTGATCGCGCCATGGCGCGCCGGCCCATCGCATCCGGTGGAGATGGTTTCGACGATCGGGTCGCGCGAGTTTTTCCTGCCGCTGTTCGCGCTTGCGGGCCTTATCGGATCAACGGTGATGGCGCTGTGGAACGATCGTCATCGCAAGCTGTATCTGTTCTGCGCGATCTGGATGCTGGTGGCGCTGGCGCCGATGCTGAACTTGCGCGCGTTCAGTCCGCTCGCGATGGTGGAGGATCGCTACCTCTACTTGACCTCAGCCGCCTGGTGCATCGCGCTCGGGGAGCTGGCGGTTTCGATTCTTTCCGGTCTCGCCGCGAACGAATTGCCGCTGGCGATCGGGGCGGTTGCGCTCGCGGCCGTCTATGCGGGAATTCTGTTCCACGCCGAAAGTTTCTGGCATGACGAGGTCGCGCTGTTCTCGACCTGCGCGGAAATGTCGCCGCGTTCCAATCTATGCCACGACCGTCTCGGTCTGGCGCTCAAGCGACGCGGCGACCTGACCGGCGCGGAGCGGCAATTCATGATCGCACAGGAAATCAAGCCCGACGATGGCGCCAATCTCTACAATCTCGGATTGCTGCGCGCCCAGATGGGCAGGACTGGCGAGGCTGTGAACGATATGAGGCGCGCGCTCGCGATGCTGCCCGACGCGCCGCCGGGTGCTTTTGTCGAGCTCGCGAAGACCGCGGACCTCGCCGGCGACGACCATGAACGTGACGCGGCGATGACTCAGGCCGCGACTCTTCCGGGAGGCGCCGCCGCGGTCGAGATCGGCAAGGCCGAGCTGATGATCCAGCATCATGACCCTTTGGGCACCGAGAATTTTCTGAAGGCGGCACTCGCGCGGCATCCTGACAGCGCCGACGAATGGACCTTGCTGGGAAATGCCTTCGCACAGGAAGGCCGCCCTTCAGATGCGATCGAGGCCTATCGAAAATCCTTGAGTCTCAGGCCCGACCCGAATCTCGACCAGCTGGTCGCTTCGATGCTGGGGCAAATAGGCTCCGCCAGCACGGGCGGTCACTGAAGGCATGAGGCTCCATGAGGGGCGAATTCGCTATTTTATCCTGCCTGCCATCATTGTACTTCCTTTAAGGTTCTAGTAGCTATTTTTTTGACCGTGTTGAAGGGGAGTTGATTCCTGCGACGCGGGGCGGGTCCGAGCCCGAGACATTGAGGGAGGGGAACAATGTCTTTGACGGTTCGGACCCGTTCCCTATCCGGCGGATGCGGCGCGAAGGGTTCGCGGCGTCCAAAAAATTCCAAAACCAACACAGCCCGCCATCAAGATCTTGTCTTGACATACTATTGCCATGCCCGTAGGATGAGTGGCTACTCAGTGAGTAGCAACTCAGTAGCGGCTAGAGAATCGATGCAACCCGCGACGCGACATGAACAGAAGGAGGCGACGCGAGATCGCCTGGTGAACACGGCGATGCTGTTGTTCGCGCGCAGCGGAATCGCGCAGACCACCACCGCCGATATCGCGAAGTCGATTGGCATGTCGCATGGTAACGTCTTCGTGCATTTTCCCAGACGCGACGACCTGGTGATCGCGGTGATCGACGAGTTCGGGCGCCGATTGGCGATGGAGTTCCGCGGCGCCTTCGAAAAAGATGGCCTCGGCTTGCGCGCGGTGCTGCGGGCCCATCTGCGGGTACTGGCGGAGTTCGAGCCATTCTACGCGCGGCTGGTTACCGAAGCGCCGATGCTTCCGCCCAAAGTGCGCAGCACGTTGCTGATGCTGCACGCCGCGGTATCGCAGCGAATTTTTCTCGGGCTGGAGCGGGATCGCAAGGCGGGCCGCGCCCGCAAGTTCGAAAAGCCGATACTCTTCAACACCTGGATCGGCCTGGTGCATCATTACATGGTTAATCGCGATTTGTTCGCCGTCCGCGATTCGGTGATCGCGGAACAAGGAGAGGCTCTGATCAATCATTTCATGACGCTGGTCAAGGCGTGAAAAGGAGAAAAATATGGGTACCGACAAATGTCCTGCCTGTGGTTCGTGCGGAATGCCGATGGAAAAGCCCGAGGATCATGCCCTGGGCGACGTGACTCGCCCCTATTGCCGTTATTGCACTGATACGCGCGGTGAGTTGCTGCCCTACGAGAAGGTGGTGGAAACCAATGCCAGCTACTACGTGGCGTCCCAGGGCATCAAGCCCGACGTGGCGACACGTATGGCGCAAGCAATGTTAGCAGACCTGCCGGCCTGGCGCGACCGGCGTTAACTGAGGGTTATCATGATAATGGAAGGCGGATGTTCCTGCGCAAAGGTGCGCTACAAGTTAACCACGACCCCGCTCATCGTGCATGCGTGCCATTGCCGAGATTGCCAGCGCATCACCGGCGCCGGCTTTGTGATCAATATCTGGATCGAAAAGAAATTTGTCGAGACTAATGGCGGCGCTTTGAAGTCCTATACACTTAGCGGTGGCAGCGGGAAGCAGCACGAGGTGTTTTTCTGCGATAACTGCGGCACCTACCTGTGGAGCCGCTATCAAGTCGCGCCCGGCGACTGCTTGTTCGTGCGCGCCGGGACTCTCGACCAGCCGGACGCGGTCAAGCCCGACGTGCACATCTTCACTCGGACCAAACTGCCGTGGATTGAGCTTCCCAGGGACGCGCGCGCATTCCCGTCGGCCTACAAGATCGATGAGGTGTGGCCGGCCGCGAGCATGCAGCGCCTGGGTCTCAATCGCGCGGCGACCTAGATACCAAAAAAATACCCGGCCATCGAGATTGAGATCGAGACCGGGTATTTTGGCTTCAACGTCGTACCTGCCGGGTCGATATCCTTCGCGCAGCGCTCAAGATAATGCTCGAGGTCGTCTCGCTTTATTTGTCGGGCTGCGGCGTCACGCGAAGGTACGGGCGCAGCTCTTTCCATCCTTTGGGAAACTTCCGCTTGAGCTCCGCCGGATCCTGCAGCGAGGGCACGATGATAACGTCGTTGCCCTGCTTCCAGTCGGCCGGAGTCGCCACCGAATGGCTATCGGTAAGCTGGAGAGAATCGATCACCCGCAAAATCTCCTGGAAGTTGCGGCCGGTGCTGGCCGGATAGGTGATAATGAGGCGCACCTTCTTGTTGGAATCGATAATGAAAACCGAGCGCACGGTCAGCGTATCGTTCCACTCGGGATGAATCATGTCGTAGAGTTTCGATACGGTCTTGTCGGAGTCGCCGAGGATGGGGAAGTTCATCTTCACGCCCTGGGTCTCCTCGATATCGCCGATCCATTTCTTGTGCGAGTCGACATTGTCGACGCTCACGCCGATCGCCTTGATGTGGCGCTTGTCGAATTCCGGCTTCAGCTTCGAGACCACGCCCAGTTCGGTGGTGCATACCGGGGTAAAGTCTTTGGGGTGGGAAAACAGGATCACCCAATCCTTGCCGATCCAGTCATGAAAATGGATTTTCCCCTGGGTCGACTCCTGGGTGAAATCGGGCGCTACTGATCCGAGATGAACTGCCATGATCTATTTACCTCTGTTCGGTTTTTCAGTCAGTCGGGAATTGCTCCGATAATTACCACGAGGCCGGAGCGTTTGTTAAATGCGGCTGCGATCCGCGCCAGGCATAAAGATGATAAGCCAGACTATTTAAGTTCTCTATCATCTAACGCGCTCTGATACATGAATCAAGCGATGATTGTTCTTCAAAACCCTGAGGCTTTCATCGCTTGACGCGCGAGAAATCAGGTTTCCGCTTCTCCATGAAGGCCGTCACGTATTCCTTATGCTCGGGGCTGACGTAGCATTTGTCGAGCGCGAACATCTCGAAGTGCATCGCGGTTTCGAGCGTGCCGTCGAGCCCCTGATGCAGCGCCTGGCGCGTGAACGTCAGCGTGAGCGGCGAGCATTGAATCATCTCGCCCGCGAGCTCGCGCGCCTTCGCCATCAGCGCCGCTCCCGGCGCGGTCATCTGGCTGATGACGCCCATCTGCAAGCATTCGGCGGCCGTGTATTGTTTGCCGGTCAGCATCATTTCGGAGGCGCGCGCGAGGCCGATCAGGCGCGGCAGCAGGTAGGTGGACCCGAGTTCCGCCATCGCTCCGACCCGCCCGAAGATGGCGCCGAGCTTCGCATTTTCCGACGCGATCCGGACATCGAAAAGCAGCGTCATCGTTAGACCAACGCCGAGCGCGTAGCCGTTGATCGCGGCGATAGTCGGCTTCGAGAGATTACGCATCAGGACCGGCAGCGGCGCGGTGGTCCCGCGCGCGCCGACGAATTCGCCTTCACCCTCGCCCTGACGCGCGCTGATGTCGCGGGCGAAACCGGCGATATCGGCGCCGGCGCAAAACGCGCGCTCGCCCGCACCGGTCATAATGATGACGCGCACTTCGCGATCGGCGTCGGCGCGCAGCATCGTCTCGGCGATCTCGCGCGACATCGTCGCGGTAAAAGAGTTCATTTTTGCCGGGCGATTGAGGGTGATCGTCGCGATCTGATCGGCGACTTCATAGAGCACGGCTTCATAGGACATGCGATCTCTCCTCTAAGCGCGATAAATCGAGGCGGTCCCGGCGTAAGGATTACGAAGCGCGCTTCTTCTTATGTCCCTTGCGCGCGGCGCGGATCTTGGACCGCAGGGATTCCTTGCGCCGCTTGCGCCGGCGCCTTAGTTCTCTTTGTCTTTCACTAGCCATTACGTCTATTTTCCATCCTGTTTGAAAATTAGCGCGAAGTGGAATCCTACTCTGGCAGATCGAAAAGCGGGAGAGGTAACGAGCGGATTTTCAATAAAATCAAGGGGTATTTGGCTTCGTTTGGTAAATCGACCGCGAGGTCCTTCGCAAAGCCTCAGGACACTGTTCGACGGTGTCTCACAGTGGCTTTGTTTCGACCGCGAGGCGCGTCCGAGCGGTCGTCCTGAGCGCCTCGCGAAGGACCTAGATCGGCACAAAATGGACGCCCCGCGATGTGACTTTTATGTTGCTCGGATGTTGCTCGGATGCGGTCGTTGGTGACTCTCGTGTAGCTTCGCCGAGGCTCGCGGACGGCTTTCGGTGATGTTTCGACGTCGTTTGACCGACGGTTGTATCATTATATCAGATCGTCACGCCGCCCGGAGGGTCCGCCGCTCGATGAGGTCCGCAAGATGTTTGGAATATTAGAAACCGCCGCCGGAAAGTCTGATGACGGATCGGCATCCGCCGCGCACGATCATACTGACTTGTGATCGTCTGCCAGTATTAGCTCGGTGGGCGAGGTACGCCATGGCGGAAGCCGGCGCTGATCTCGCCTGAACACTCGCGGGCCGGCCGCGTGCGCCCCTCAACGTCGTCGACACCTTGCCGGCCGAAAATGACCAGGATGACTAACAACAGAACGAGTAAGTGAGTAGGGGCAAACAGGTCCATAGCAATTCTCCTTGAAACTATCCAGATGTTGTTGGCCGTCGAGTTGTCGTTATCGGAGAGTTAGATCAACGCGCTGTGACAGGCCGACCGGGTGTTGGTCTTTCGGAGGTTGTCCGATTTTCGGCGCGTGACGATTCACCACTGACGATGCCGACACCATGGTCGTAGACGAGTTCGCCGCCGGTTTTGCCCTGATAGAGAAGCGCGCCCGCGGCAAGCATCGCATTCAAGAACGTCGGGTGCGGGCCGCGCGAATCGAGCGATCACTCGCCAGGCGGCAAGAATCAGAAACGCATACATGAGTCGCTGCCCGAGAACCGCGTGAGAAAGGTAATCGGGCGCTCCGTTTGAGGATGAAAGAATCTGCTGCGCGGCTGGTAGACATTGTGTCCCAGACCACGGCTTCCGCTTTGCCGTTGACGTATACAAGACGCTGCCGGCCGCTTTCTTCGTTCATCGCCAGGAGGGAAGTTTTCCGGAGCTTCTGGCCCCAAACCGAGGCGAAGCCCTCGCGGCCGCGAGCAGAACACGATCGCCGCGGCGGAGACAATTTCCGCGGCGATCCCGAAGGTCAGCAGCGCGATCGTGAAGTGATCGACGATCGGAATGCAGATAATAGGTGCTGACCAATTGAGCAAACATGCGTTCAAGCTTCCACATCTATGTTGTTCGCCCTTACTCGACGACGGAGACTTTCATCTTCATGTTAGCGTGCCCGGTGCCGCAGTAATGATCGCAGATGATGGTGAAGTCGCCGGCGGTGTCGGGGGTGACGGCGAAGTCGGTAGTCTTGCCGGGGACGATATCGGTGTCGAATTTGAGCGGTTTCGAAAAGAAGCCGTGTACGCGATCGGTGCTGGTCAGCCGCAAGACCACCGGCTCGCCTTTCTTGAGCGTGATCTCACTCGGCGTAAACTCGAATTTCTTCGCGCTGATCTCGATCACCTTCGGATTGTCGCTCGGCGCGGGCGAGATTGGTCTTCGGTGCGAGACGGCGAGCGCGATTCCGCATGCAGCCGCGAAAAGCATCGTGTTGACGATCTTGTTTTTGAAGATGGTCGTTTTCATTTTGTTACTCGTCCTTTGCGTCTGCGTTTCCGTGTTTGATCATCTGATCCATGCCGACCGTGCCCGAGAACTCGGCCATCGCGAGCTCGACTTCCTCGATCTGCAAATCATTGCCGTCGGCATTGCCGTTGACGCGCCGGATGCCCAGGTCCTTGAAGGGGTGCGCCTTGTCGAAGGGCAGCGGCTTTTTCGCGGGCGCGGTCGCGGGGTCGGAGAAGGCAAAAATCAGCGACCGGGCGGCGTACATTTTCGTCGTGCCGGCCTGGTGAAAGTTCTCGCGATGAATATGGCCATAGAGCACCGTGAAGTTTTCATAAGGCGCGAGCGCGTTCATCACGTCGTCGCCGTCGCTGGTGGACCAATCCCATTCGGGCTTGAGGTCGAACAGCGGCCGATGCGTGAAGACGATGATGGGCGCGGTTTTCGGAAAGCGCGCGAGATCGGATTTCATCCAGGCGATCTGCTCGGCCCGACCACCGGCCGTCCGGCGGAGACGTTGTCGAGCGCGATGAAATGAACGCCGCGATGGTCGAACGAGTAATGGGTCGGACCGATGAACTCGCGGAACATTTGCCGCCGTCGAGCCCGGCGTCATTCTCGCCCGGCACGGCCTTGATTTGAACGCGCCGCCAATCTTGCCCGCGATCTCCTTGAACAGCTTGAAGCGCTTGGCATGCTCGTCGGGAGAGTCGGCGTCGTGGGTCAGATCGCCGGTGACGATGACCAGCTCGGGGCGATTTTTCAGCCCGTTGATGGTCGCGACCGCGCTTTCGAACGCCTTGGTGCCTAACGGGTCGGGCGGCCCGTTGAATCCGACGTGCGTGTCGCTCAGCTGAATGAACGAGAATGGCGCGGGGGCTTCGCCGTTGAGCTCGGCCAGGGTGCGCCCGATTCCTTGGGCGCCGGCGCTGAGCGTGACCGCGGGAAAGACGCTGTAGAGCGCCCGATGCTGAGGGCGATACCCGCGACGCGCAGGAACGATCGACGATCAAATTTGGTTTCCATCCAGAATCACCTCGCGCTGATTGCGCTTTCACCGCGGATAGATTCGGCGGCGGCGGAAAATTCCCGCGATTGAGGCACAAAGGCAGTCGGGAATAAAATTGGCGCGCTCGAAGTCTGGAACTGAACGAGGACAGGCGAGCGAAAGAGACTCGATTGCCAGACGAAAGCAAAGCCGTCGATTCGACCGCACGTTCCTGCCGCATATGGATGCTGCGTACAAGCTCGCGCGATGGCTGGTCGTAACGATCACGACGCCCAGGACGTAGTGCAGGAGGCCTACCTGCGCGCGTCAGGTTTGCGGATGGATTTCGCGGCGACGATCCGCGCGCCTGGATTCTCGCGATCGTGCGCAACACCGCGTTCACCTGGCTGAACGCAACCGGCGGATCCGATCCGCCGACTAAATTCGACGAGCGATGCACGGCGGGTCCATGGAGGAACCCGGCCTGGAAGCCGACGCCGTCCGCAAGGCCGACGTCGCGATGATTCGCGCGGCGCTCGACGAGCTACAGACGAGTTTCGCGAGGTAATCGTGATGCGCGACATCGAGGGACTTTCGTACAAGGAAATCGCCGACGCGGCCGAGTGCCGATTGGGACCTATATCCGGCTGGCGCTGGCCCGCGGAAAGCTGGCTCGTTCGCTCCAGGATCGAATCGCGAAGGAGCGCAGACGTAAATGCGACGAGCGCGAGTGCTGATTCACGGACATCTCGATGGCGAGCTCGACCTCGCCGCCGACCTTGAGGTCCAGCGGCATATCGAGGAATGCCCGCGATGCGCGACGCGAATACGCCGCTCTGCCCGCATGCACACCGGCTCAAGGATGAAGACTTTCGGTTCGAGGCGCCGGCGGAATTGAAGGAAAAGATTCGCCGCGCAATCCCCGTCGTCGCCACGCGCGTCGCGCACGCAGTGGGTATCAGTCGCGGCGCGGAACCTGGGTGCCGCGCGCATCAGGTTCGCGGTACCGATGGCGATTGGCGCGATGCTCGCGCTGATTATCGCGCCGCGCGCCATGGTCCGCCAGTCGAACCAGCGCAACGCGGCGAAGTAGTCGCCAGGCACGTGCGATCGCTGATGGCTGAGAATCTGATGGACGTGGCATCGACCGATCACATACAGTCAAGCCCTGGTTCAAGGCAAGCTGGATTTCTCGCCGCCGGTGACCGATTTCGCCAAAGAGGGATTTCCGCTGGTGGGCGGGCGTCTCGACTATATCGAAGGGCGGCCGGTTGCGGCGCTGGTGTATCAGCATGGCAAGCACGTGATCAACGTCTTCATGTGGCCGAGCGACCGGCGACAGCGACGAGCGCGGAGCGAATCGAGACGCGAACAGGGATACCACGTCGAACAACTGACGGTCGCGGGAATGAATTGCTGGGTGGTATCGGATTTGAATCAGCAGGAGCTCGACAAGTTCGCGGATTTGCTGCGCGCCGGCGGATAAGCGGCGTTGAGAGCCCGGTCCTCGAACTGTCTGACGCCTGCATCCTGCGCCTCAATTTCTCTGCGAGCTCAATGTCAGTCCAGCGCCGGCGCGGAATTCGTCGCGCGCGTCGTCGAGTTGTATCACCAGGCGCGCCGGATGGTATGCTCCCGCGCGACCGCATTACGAATCAGACTTCCGGAGACTGCGCATGAGCACGATCAAGCTGATTACACTATACGCATCGCCCTTCTCCGAGCGCGTTCGCTGGGCCTTAGCGTTCAAACACCTGCCGTATGAGAAGCAGAACTACCGGCCCGGTATCGATGAAGAAGAATTGAAGAAATTGACCGGCCAAAACCAGGTGCCGGTCCTGGTCGTCGACGGCAAGCCGATTCCCGACTCGACTGCGATTCTGGAATGGCTCGAAGCTGCCAGGCCGGAGCCGCCGCTCATGCCGAGATCGGAGAAAGACCGCGCTCAAGCGACGCTGTTGGACGAGCTGGCGTTGGGCGTGCTGGGTCCGCAAGGCCGGACCTTGATCGTCGGGCGCCTTCTGCGTTCGAGCGCACCCCAACTGCAACAAGCCGGAAAGTTTTTTGCCCAGAAGTACGGCCATTCAGCATTCGCGGAGGAGCAGGCCAGGCTCACGGTGAAGCGGGTCTTGCTGAGCCTCAAGCAAATTTTGCACGGACGTCAATATCTGGTCGGCGATACATTCACCAGGGCCGACATGACCACGGCGTGCATGCTGATGCTGGTGAAACCGGCGCCTGATGAACTCTTCTTGCTTCCCGCGGCAGGCCGGCCGACGCATCACGAGGCCTTTGCTGACGAGCCGGAGTATTCCCCGCTATTTCAATGGCGCGACGAGATGTACCGACGGCATCGCGGCGAGGCGGTCAAGCCGTAGCGCTAAGTTCGGTGAGCCGAGTCTCGGCCCGTTATCGCGCGAGGCGGGAGAACGCGGTCATGAACTTGCCGCCGGCAGTGCGCGGAATCGAATCCATCCGCGCGAAGGAGACCGCCACCTCAAGCCCCAAGGTTTTGGAAAAGCTTTTCCTGATCTCTTCTTTTGACTCCGCGTCTAACTCCGCATCGCCACTATATCGAACCAGGTAGTGCTCGAAGGTTTCCTGCTCGATCTGGAACTGACGAATCTGCGGCCGCGATTTCAGCGGACCTACCAGAGGCCACGGCGATAGGAGCCGGTCGCCGGGAAGACGAAACAGGTTCATCCCGCGGCCGAGGATTTTTCCCATGACCGGAAGCCGCCGCCCGCATCCGCACTTTTCATTCGAGGCGATCGCATAGTCGCCGATCTCGTAACGGATCAGCGGCATCAGGCGGTTCTCCAGCGTGGTGATCAGAACCCGTCCCATCTGACCGGGCGCAACGGGCCGGTTTTGTTCGTCGACGATCTCCACCAGCATATGCTCCGCATTTATGTGATAGGTGCCGTTGGGACATTGCCACGCGGCGAAACCTTCGGTGGAGCCGTAGTTGTCGCTGATCGGCACGCCGAGGACCTCGAGGGTGCGCTCGCGAATAGAATCGTCGAGCACTTCGCCGCCACTGAAGATCCGCCGCAACGAAGTGAGCCGGGTCTTTCGGCGCTCGAACACGCCCAGCAAGCCTTCGAGGTTTGAGGGCATCGTGTAGAAGAAGTCAGGATTCAACTTCAGGAGCCCATCAACCTGCTCCGCGAAGGGAGCGAAGATCGGCGAGCGCGTGCTGCGCAGGCGCAATCTGCTTCGCAGCAGTTGGGCATCCTGGCTCTCGTCCTCGCTCGAGGTCATCGCGACGATCCAGACATTGCGGCGCGCCGGATTCCATCCGTTGGCGCGAAGATATCGGATCCGCGCCGCATAGCGGCCGGCCTGATGCGTGGCGTCGAAGAGAAATTCCATCGGCATCCCGGTCGATCCAGATGATTTATCGCTGAAAAACACAGCGTTTTTGCCGATAATTTCGCGCACCGATTGGTCGAGCGCGGAGACCTCGGCGCGCTTCAAGATAGGCATTCTGGCCAGGTCCGAGGTTGCAAAAGTGTTGCTCGGACGTTGCTCGAGGCCGTCCAAACGTTGCCGATAGAAGGGAATTTGCGACGCCGCGCGCATTATTTGCGCCAGTTGTGCGCACCGATGCGCCTCCATCACCGCCGGGCTCCAGTATTGCGAGCGCAGCAGGCGCAGGTATCGCGGGACGACCGGGAGCAGCGTCGCTATTTGTGACATTGCTATGTTTCTCGACTACGCCAGTAGGCTCCGCCTCGAAAGCGGCTGCGCCGCTGCGCTCGGAAGCGCCTTAATATGCGTCGATTCGGCCCCCTATCGCGTATCATGGCTGGTCAGGCTTATAGATAGCTAGAATTTCCTTGACAAAACTATGGCCAAAGCAGTACAAGGGGTGGCGCGTCGAGCCTAGGCTGTCGATTTCGCATTGGAGCATTCAGTAATGGCACAAAAGCGAATCCCGATCATCGTCGATAAGCTGATCGAAGATCCCAAGCTCGAGACCATGCTCGCGGACCTCGACGGGGGCCCGGCCGTCCACGATGCGGATGGTGTCAGGTCGGCGCGGTGGAGCAAACGCTTCGCGGCTTCGGGCAAACAGACCTGCGCGAAAGCTCCACGAATTCGAATGTCGTACGAAAAGTAAAGTTGCGAATCGTCAACCGTTTTTTTTGATAAATTTGCGCAGGAGGAGCGCAAAGTCATGGCGAAGAAAAATCCCATCGTAATAGAGAAGTTGATCGAGGATCGCACGCACGCGTTGATGCTGATGGAAGCGGACCTCGAAGGCCCGAACAAAGATCTAATTCCGAGCCAATGGGCTCAGCCCTTCGCCGCCTCGGGTAAGCCCTTTAGCATCACCTGGGGTAATCGCTTCGCGGCCTCGGGCAAACCCAGCGGGATCACTTGGGGACCGCGCTTCGCCGCGTCGGGCAAGACTCCAAAATAACCGCAGATCGAGCCGCCGAGGAGTGTAGTGTCATGCGAAAGAAGAGCCCTATCGTTATCGAGAAGCTGACTGGAGATTGGGCGCACGAGTTGAAGCTCATGCAGACGGAACTCGAGGCCGAGCCGCCGCGCGATCGCGACAATCTGAAGCCGCGGCGATGGAGCCGGCGTTTCGCCGCCTCAGGTAAGATCCACAAGACCAACGCCCCGAAAATCCGGACGTCTTACGAAGCGTAGACCGCCAATTTTTCGCGACAATCGCGGATCGAGCTGCCGAGGAGTGTAGTGTCATGCGCAAGAAGAGCCCCATCGTCGTCGAGAAGCTGATCGAGGATTCCACGGGCGAGTTGAAGGGCATGCAGGAAGAACTCGAGGGTCAGTCGGCGCAACCTCGCGGCCATCGCAAACCTGGCCAATGGAGCCAACGCTTCGCGCCTTCAGGCAAACGCCCATGCGTTCCTGCTCTGTCGTACGAACCGTAAGCTGTTTCTGATTGAGTGCGGAGGGAAGGCAAGAACGTGCGAAAGAAAGACCCCATCATTATCGAGAAGCTGATCGAGAACTCGGCGCGTGAGTTGAAGGTCATGCAGACCGAACTCGAGGATCAGCCCTCTCAGAATCGCGACCACCGCAAGCCGGGCCGATGGAGCCGGCGCTTCGCGGCTTCGGGGAAGACCGAAAAAACCACGGCCCCGAAGATCCGGGAGTCTTACTGATCGTCGATATTTGGTTCTTCGTCGTTTCCGATCGAGCCAGGGAGGGAACCAGACCTGATGCGAAAGAAAAACCCCATCGTGATCGAGAAGGTGATCGAGAACTCGGCGCGTGAGTTGAAGGTCATGCAGACCGAACTCGAGGATCAGCGGAGTCAGAATCGCGACAACCTGAAACCTGGCCAATGGAGCCAACGCTTCGCGCCTTCAGGCAAACGCCCATGCGTCACTGTTCTATCGTACGAATCGTAAACTGTTTCTGATTGAGCGCGGAGGCAAGGCAAGATCGTGCGAAAGAAGAGCCCCATAAAAATCGAAAAGATGATCGAGGAGTCCCAGCACGAGTTGAAGGTGATGCAAGAGGACCTCGACGGCCAGCCGTCTCAGAATCGCGAGGACCTCAAGGCGCGCCGATGGAGCAAACGCTTCGCCGCCTCGGGGAAGCCTGAAGCTGGCGCGCCGAAAATCCGGAAATCTTACTGATCGTCGATGATCAATTCTCGCGATCGTCGCGGAGTCGTTATGCGAAAAAAGCGCCTTATCGTAATCGAAAAGCTGATCGCGGACTCCGAGGCCGAGTTGAAGCTCATGCAAGCCAACCTCGAAGGCGAGCAGACCAGGCAGACTCAATGGAGCCGGCGTTTCGCCGCCTCGGGCAAGAACTACGCCCCAAAAATTCGAGAATCCTACTAGTCCGCGATAGTCGCGGAGCGAGCCGCAAAGGAGCCCGCATCATGCGAAAAAAGAGCCCCATCGTGATCGAAAAGCTGATCGTGCAGTCCGAGCGCGAGTTGAAGGTCATGCAAGAGGACCTCGACGGTCAGCCGAAAAAGCCGAGCCAATGGAGCCGACGCCTCGCCGCCTCGGGCAAGGTCGGTGATCTCAGGCCCCGATGGAGCAAACGCTTCGCCGCCTCGGGCAAGGAACCCCCAGTAGCCCCGAAGATCCGGAAGGCTTACTAATTTTTTGCGCAAGTCGCGGAGCAGCGTAACCTCATGCGAAAGAAAAGCCCTATCGTTATCGAAAAGCTGATCGTGCGGTCCGAGCGCGAGTTGAGGGTCATGCAGGAGGACCTCGACGGCCAGCCGTCTCAGAATCGCGAGGACCTCAAGGCGCGCCGATGGAGCAAACGCTTCGCCGCCTCGGGCAAGCACACCCTCGTCAAACCGCTGTCCTACTAATCGTAGATCCCGCTCTCGTCAAAGGTATCGGCGGCCGGCATGGATGCCCACGAAATTCTCTGGGCCGACACCTCGGTATATCAGCGCCTGTACGAAAAGACCGCGACCGCGCTGATCGCGGTTGAACGCACGCTGCGCAGCAAGCGTCTGTTGGGAGGAGCGGAAGACGAGTTCCTCGAACTTTGCGGGGTCCTGACCTCGGCGGACGCGGACCTTTTCACCCAAATCTGGCAAGACCCGGCGGTCTATTACTGGACGCGGCGCGCATACGAACTGGTGGGCGCGTGTTCGAATCCCGGCGACCTGCCCGCCCAGCTCAAGGATTACTGTGTCGCGTTGGGCGCACCCGATCCTCGAGCCGCGCTGCCGATCCATCTGGAGCAATTCAAGAAGTTTATTCTCGCGCTGGAACTGGCGCGCGGCGGAAGCCGGCGCTTTCAACGCGCCTTCGAGGCCAAGCTTCCCTTTGCTATCGCCGGCTCGAAATACTCGATCCTCGGAAGCGGATCGATAAGTATCCCGACGATTTCCGGCGGCTCCATCGAGATCATTCGCGATGGCGTCAGCTCGAGCCTGCGTCCCGCGAATGAAGTCATGGGCTCCGACGCGCCGCAACTCGTCGAACGTCCGCAGGCCCGGCGCGGCGACTGCGAATTGTCGCTCAAGCCGGAAGCATTTTACCTTCCCGGAATCGGCGCGGCGGATTCGCTGCGTCAGGTGCCCGCGGACTTTCAGGGGCAGCAGGTCAGGTTGCTGGAGACGGCTCTGGGACTGGTCGAGCGGCACCATCCGTTGGCGTTCGGGCATTTTTCCGAGGTGGTGAAACTGATCGCGTTCAAGCCGTCAACGACCGGAGACTACTCGAACATCAGCTATTCGGATCTTCCCGGCGCCTTCATCCTGAGCGCGATGCGGGAGCCGTACTGGATGGCGGACGCGCTGATCCATGAGCTCTTTCATAACCGCTTGTTTTTTATCGAGGAGCGCGAGGCCATCCTGGAGCTATCGGACGACGGGGGACCGACCGAGTTCTATTCTCCATGGCGTGACGACCAGCGGCCGCTCAGCGGATTGCTCCACGCGCTTTACGTCTATATCGCCGTATCTCAGTTCTGGTATTCGGTTTCGCGCAGCGGTGAAACGACCGGCGCGCGTAAGGACTATGTCGAAGATCAGGCTGTTCGCGCGACGCTGCAGCTAAGGATCGCCATTCATCAGCTGCGCAGATATGCGCGTTTCACGGAGTTTGGCGCGCCGCTGTTTATGGAAATGGAAAAGGCGGTCGCGGCCGCATTGGAATCGATGCGTGCGCTCAAGCTTTCCGCCGAGGCACCGGCCATGATCGCGCGCGCCGATGGAAATATCGTGATCGGCGGTACCGGCGCCGATGGACGCCCGCTGTCGATCATCGATACGATGCGGAAACATGCGCGACAATTCGACGTGCACGGTCAATGCAGCGATTTCGATCCGCTACCCGCTTGACCCCGGCCGCCTGCATCCCGGCTCGATCGCGCGCGAACCGTTGATGATGGAGGTTCTCCGTGATTTCTCACAAGCAGCGAGTTGCGTTCCGCGACTTTTCCACCCTCAGCGCCGACGAGCTCGCCATGGCCGACAAGAACAAGGTCAACGGCGAGGTGCTCAACATTTTCAAGGTGCTGATGAATCATCCGAGGCTGGCGCGAAGCTGGGCGCGCTTCGCCGGATACATCCTCGCGCATCAAACGCTGCCGGCCCGCGACCGCGAGATTCTGATCCTGCGAATCGGCTGGCTCAATCAGGCGCGCTACGAATGGGAACAGCACGTGCGCATCGGCAAGGCCGCGGGGCTGAGCGACGACGAAATCGAGCGCATCACCAAGGGAGCCGGCGCGCGATGGAACCGGCACGAGGCCGCGTTGATTGCGGCCGCGGACGACTTGTTCAAGAACTCGGTCGTGTCGGAAGAAACCTGGAAGACGCTGGCGGAGCGCTACAGCACCGAGCAGATGATGGACGCGGTCTTCACCATCGGTCAGTACAACCTGGTTTCATGGGCACTGAACAGCTTCGGCGTGCCGCTCGACGACTTTCTGCCGGGAGCAAAACGCTAGTCCTGGCGCTTCGCGTCCGGATTTCGCGGCGTCTGAGGTATAGGTCGTGAGCGTCTATCAGCAGCGCGAGCGCTCTCGGACTCGAATTCGCTTGATTGCGATTGTTGCATAGAACCAGATGCTCAAATTCAAGGAAATTCTCTGTCCGATCGACTTTGACCCGAACTCGCTCCTGGCGCTTCGGCTCGCATCGGAGCTGGCGCAGGAGCGCAATGCGACTCTCCATCTGCTCCATGTAGTCGCGATACCCCCCGGACCCGAGGTAGCGCTGCCCTTCGCCAAGATGGAGGCGGCCGCGCGAACCACGCTTGAGCGCCTGGCGCACCGGAGAGTCAATCGCAAAACTCGCTACCGAGTCGAAATCATGATCGGCGATCCGGGCAGCGAGATTCTTCAAGCGGCGAAAAGGCGGGCAGCCAACTTGATCGTTATGGCAACCCACGGCCGCAAGGGACTCCGCCGTCTCGTCCTGGGAAGCGTAGCTGAGCGTGTAGTCCGTGAAGCGCCGTGTCCGGTCCTGACCGTGAGTCCGAGGGCGAAACGCGCAAATGTCTCAGAAAGCCCGTCGCGTAGAAAGCGGCGCGCTTGAGAGAGCCGCTTCGGTTAAACCGACTCTCGCGAAACCGGCGCGCGCCTGATTGGCACACGCCCGTTTTTCCATTGCTATCGACGATGTCGGGCCCGCGATCGCTGCGAATATCCTCAGACCGTAATCGTATTCCCCAGGAAACCGGTGAACGTGAATCCGGTGTAGTTCTCGTTATAAAGGTGCGCCTGGTCCCTTAGCAGGTTGACGGCGACCTTCTCGCCTAGCAGCATCCCTTGCTCAATGTCCGCGCGCCAGTGGATTCCCGAAAAGACCCGGCCGAAACCGACGTTGGCGCCCAGCTTGTTAAGTTCTCTGCCCACCGTAATCTGGTCCGCATCGGCAAGCGTATAGGGTACCGTGCTCAGGCCGTCGGGGGTGGTGGTGAGCGGATTAGGAATCACGAAGTTCTCGTCGAAGAACCATTTGAGCACCGTTACCGCCGCGCCCGCAGCGGTGGCGTGTCCCGAGGGATAAGAGGGATGCAGCGGGCATCCTTCCGGATACGACATCGGGATGAAGTAGTTGCCGGTGCGGGCGAAAACCTGCGCGGCAGCATTGGAGCTCAGTACGCTCGGATCGACCGGGTAACTCTTCGCGCCGGTCTTGGTGAAGTGAACCAGTCCGGCGTACTCCTCGGGACGCGTCACCCGGTGGATGAACCACTTCTGGAACCATGCATTCTTGATCGCGCGTACGATCACTTCGGCAACCAGCACCTCGATCATCGGGAAGCCGAAGGTGATGAAGCCGGTTTCGGATTTGAGGCTGGGAGGATAAGGATTGCCCGAGTTCAGCGGCGCCTTCATCGCCAGCAGCATCAACGCCGCGTTGAGATATTCCTGGTACAGCACGTCATTATGCACGTACTCGGCAAGATCGCGTCCGGTGCCCAGAAACTTCAGGCTCGGATCGGGGGTTGCTGGAGGAAAGGGACCCTGCCCGTTCTGGATCTTCAGCCACGAGGCTGGATCGAGCCCAAAGTCGCCCGGTACGGTGCTCATATATCCCTGGAATGGCATCGCGCCGATGCTGAACGGCTGCAGGAAAAGTTGCGATACGTAAGGCCCGATCAAGTCGCCAGGGGTGAAGCCTCGAAATAGCGTCTGCGGCGTGACATTGCCGCTGATCTTCGGACCCGCGTAGGAGGGATTAGCGTTGAGCTCGTTAACCGCCGCCGCGATGGTCGGATCGGATCCCCATTGCGAGAACGGCACGTCGCGCGTCAGCGCCAGCCAATAGGTCTCGATCATCTGCGCCGCGAAGCCGGGAGTGCTCAGCGTATCGAACACGGGGATGGAGTTTTGCGATGGATCGCAGGTCTCGAGGTCGTAAGCGAGACCGGCTTGTGGATCGACCAGCGGCGTGGTGCCGCCCATCATAAGATTGTCGAAATCCGCGCGCTTGCCAGTTCTAATCGCGGCCAGATAAGCCGCGTACACGGTCGGGTCGACCTCGCCAAAGGTATTGTGCGGGAAGCCTTTCGTGAAATTCGCGATTCCCGATGGAATAGCCTTCTCGTCCCCGTTGTTAGAGTGATTCGCTTCCTTGATCTTGCGGTCCTGCGCCGCCGCCTTCAGGCGGTTACGAAATGCCTTGCCGCGGCGACCCCTCAGGTCCACTTCCTTGGAGTTGGTATCCGAGAGGAAATCCGGCAGCCCGGCGCTGGCTGAGGCGGCCGCAATCGGAACCGCCAGGCTCGCAGCGCCGAACCCTTTGAGGAAAGCGCGGCGACTGCTCCGGCGCGGCTTATTTCCATCCAAGGTTGGCACGTTGCTGATACTGTCCTGCGGCGGTTTCTTATTCATGCAACCTCTCTGAAATCTGAGTTATGACACACTCTCCAAAGGCGGCGAATTTTACACCGAACTATTATAATTTTACAAGCGTAAACAACGCTATCAGCCCTATCACTGATGCATTGGACGCCATAGCAATCTTATATGCAGGCAAGACGACTTTTATCGCCGGAATAGGGCCCATTGAGGTCCTGACGGCACGGATTCATCGGATCCGTAACATCAAGTACGTGGCCGGAACCCCCTTTGGATTGGTTAAAGCCGCCTTTCGCCCGCGCCATGACATTAGTATCGCGAGCTGGCGAAACCCGGAAAATTTACCTAGCCTGGTTCGCCCACGCCCGAGCCTATCGCCTGGTAGGCTTCGTCCGCCGCCGACAGCGCCCGGCCCCGCGATACTTCCATCCCCATCGAACCGAGGATTTCCTCCAGCGCGTTGAGCACCAGCATCACGTTCTCGCGCCGCGATCCCTCGCCCATCAAGCCGATGCGCCAGACTTTTCCCTTAAACGGGCCGAGCCCCGAGCCGATCTCCATATTGAACAGTTTGAGCAAACGATCCCGGACCTTGGCGTCGTCGATGCCGTCGGGAATCGTAACCGCGGCAAGTTGCGGCAAGCGATAACCATCCTGCGCCGCCATCTCGATACCCATCGCCGCGAGCCCCGCATGCAGCGCGTGCGCGTTGGCGCGATGTCGATCGAAGCGGGCCTCGAGTCCCTCTTCGACAACGATCCGCAGCGCCTCATAGATCGCGTAGTTCATCGTGATCGGCGCGGTATGATGGTAGAGGCGATCAGCCCCCCAGTAATGCTCGATCAGCGCGACATCGAAGTACCACGAGCGGCACTTGGTCTTGCGCTTATGGATGGCATCCATCGCGCGCGCGCTGAACGTAATCGGCGCGAGTCCGGGTGGCGCGCCGATCCCTTTTTGGGTGCAGCTGTAACATGCGTCGATTTCCCATTTGTCGACCTCGAGCGGCACGCAACCGAGCGAGGTAACCCCATCGACGACCAGCAGCGCGCCGCTGCGATGCGTCATCCTCGAAATCGCCTCGAGCGGTTGATGGATGCCCGTGGAGGTCTCCGCGTGAACGATCGCCACCAGCTTCGGTCGGGTTACTTTCGCGAGCGCGTCGGCGAGTTTATCGGGCTCGATGATCCGGCCCCATTGCGCTTCGACCCTATGGACCTTGGCGCCGAGTCGTTCGGCCTCTTCCGCCAGCCTGCCGCCGAAGGCGCCCGCGATCGCGACCACGACTTCGTCGCCGTCTTCGATCAGGTTGGTCATCGCGCATTCCATTCCAGCCGAGCCGGTCCCCGAGACTGGAAAAGTGATCTCGTTGGAAGTGCGGAACACTATCCGCAGCAGTTTTTTGATGTCCTCCATGATGGTGACGAAACCGGGATCGAGATGACCCAGAATCGGCGAAAGCATGGCTTTCATCACGCGCGGATGAACATTCGAAGGGCCGGGTCCCAACAGGATCCGCGCGGGAGGTTTCAGTTCAGCGAACGACTGCGCATTTGTCGGCAAGATCGAACCTCTTTCAGACTGATAGTTGAGTCGAACATATTAGCTGCCGGAGTAGCCACTTAGAAACCGTTGACAAAAGTTTGCCGCGCGGCCTTAAGGGACGAATCGATGAACGTGCTAGAGTCCTGACCGTGAATGGGAGTAGTGCAAACCACCTCGATGCGGGGCTGCTGCGGGAGTTGCAGGCGATCGTCGGCGCCGATTCAATCGTATCGCACGCAAGCGAGCTCCGGGTTTACGAGTGCGACGGATGGACCATCGAAAACAGCGCGCCCCAGCTGATCGCGATGCCCCGTACAACCGCGGAAGTGAGCGCGGTTCTCCGCGTGCTCGATTCGCGCGGAATTCCGTTTGTACCGCGCGGCGCCGGCACCGGGCTCTCGGGCGGAGCGCTCGCGCTCGCGCCGGTCATGATCTGCACCTCCAAAATGAATCGCATTCTGTCTATCGATCTGGCTAATCGGATCGTCGAGGTGCAAAGCGGAGTAGTTAATCTGCATGTGACTAATGCGGTAGCGGCGAATGGCTATTTCTACGCGCCCGATCCTTCCTCACAGATGGCGTGCACTATCGGCGGAAACATCGCGGAAAATTCCGGAGGTCCGCACACGCTAAAATACGGTGTCACCGCCAATCACGTGCTCGGACTCGAGGTGGTGCTCCCCGACGGCGAAGTAGTGGACCTCGGCGGTCCCACCGGCAATCGATGCGGCTACGACTTGGTCGGCGCCGTGGTCGGATCGGAGGGAACCTGCGGCATCGTCACGGCGGCGACCTTGCGCTTGATGCGCGAACCCGAGGCGCATCGCACCATCCTCGCGACTTTTCCAGAGGTCGAGAGCGCGACCACGGCGGTCTCGAAGATCATCGCGTCGGGCATGATCCCGGGCGCGATAGAAATGATGGATCGGCTAATCATCCGCGCGGTCGAGGCCGCGTTTCACGTGGGATTTTCTCCCGATGCGGGCGCGGTCCTGATCGTTGAGCTTGACGGTCTCGAAGCCGGTCTGAACGAACGCGCGGCGGCCGCGATTGGATTGATGCGCGAGTGCGGCGCCACCGAAGCCAAGCAGGCGCGCGATGAAGCCGAGCGCATGCTGCTTTGGAAAGCGCGCAAACGGGCTTTCGGAGCCGTCGGCAGGCTTGCGCCAAATTACGCGACTCAGGATGGCGTCGTCCCGAGAACCCGGCTGCCCGAGATTCTTCGGGTCATCACCGCGGTCGCTGAGCGCCACGGCCTCGCGATCGGAAACGTCTTTCACGCGGGCGACGGAAACATTCATCCGATCGTGCTCTATGATGAACGCGAACCGGACCAGGTTCGCCGCGCGATCGAGGCCGGACGCGAGATCCTGAAGGCGTGCGTCGAGATGGGCGGCAGTCTTACGGGCGAGCATGGCATAGGAGTGGAAAAAATCGGGGAGATGCCGCTGCTCTTCTCTCCCGAAGATCTGATCGCGATGGCCGAATTGCGGCGCGTCTTCGATCCGAATGAGCGATCGAATCCCGGCAAGGTAATTCCCGCACCCGGCGCGTGTGTCGAAGTTTCCGCGCCGCGCCGGCAAGTCCCGCTGTGAGCGCGGTGCTCGACGACGCTCTCACTCTCGGCGATCAGATCGCGCGCGAGCTCGGCGCTGACCGCGTCCGCGCTCCCAATGAAATCGAACGCAATGCGGTTGAAACGATCGTAGAACCTTGCAGCGCCGAGGAGATAGCCGCTGTCGTCCGCAAGTGCGAAGCCGATCGAATCACTATCGCTCCCATCGGCGCGGCCCGCACCTTGTCGCAGATTAGACGGACTCCGGTTCGGCTCGGAATATCACTGCGCCGCATGGCGCGGATCATCGCCTATGAGCCCGACGACATGACGGTGGTGGTCGAAGCCGGCCTTACTGTCGGCGATTTGAACGCTACCCTCGCCGCGCGAGGTCAGCAGTTGCCTATCGATCCACGCGATCCCGGCGCCACCACGATCGGTTCGCTGATCGCGACCGCGCACACCGGTCCGCTGCGACTTTCGGAAGGAACGGTGCGCGATCTTCTGATCGGAATTCAGTTCGCCGGACACGGAGGTCATCTCGTTCGCGGCGGCGGACGCGTGGTAAAAAATGTCGCCGGTTACGATTTGATGAAGGTAATGACAGGGTCGTTCGGAACTTTGGGCATCGTGACCCAAGCGGTTTTCAAGGTTCGGCCGATTGCTGAAAACTACGCCATCGCGATCGAGAGCTTCATCGATCGCGGCGCCGCGTTTGAAGCTGCTTCCGCGCTGAACGATCAACTTGCCTTGATTCATTTGGAAGTCTTGAGCCATGGCGCCTGCGCCGCCATCGGTCGCGCCGATCGTTTCAGTTTGCTTGCTGGATATGGCGGAATTGCTTCTGAGCTGACTTATCAATGCGATCGAATTGCAGACATATTGAGCGCTGCGACCGAAGTCATCGAAGGAGATCGCGCGCTCGATCTGTATGCGGCGCTGCGCGACTTCGATTGCGGTAACGATGCGCTTGCGGCCCGAATGGCGGTGCTTCCCGCGCAACTCTCACGATGTGTTGGCGATTCGACGGCGGAGTTCGTCGCGCACGCCGGCTGCGGTGTTGCGGAGATCTGGACCCGCGCGGACCAATTGGATCTGGCTGGCCGTTGGCGCGAACTCGCGCGTTCGGCTCGCGGCCATCTGAGAATTCTCTCCGCGCCGGCGTCGCTTCGATCGCAGCTGGAATTCTTCGATCGTCCAAATGCGGGCGCGTTCAAGCTGATGCAACGCCTCAAGACCGCGTTCGATCCGGTGGGAATTTTCAATCCCAACTGTTTCGTGGGCGCACTCTGATGCCGGAGCTCAGCACCGCCCCGGCGCACCCCGTGCGCGCCGTCGTCGAATACGAGCTGCTCTTCGATTGCGTGCACTGCGGACTCTGTCTCGAGGCGTGTCCTACCTACCTGGTGACGCGCGCCGAGATGGACTCGCCTCGCGGCCGTATCTACCTGATGAAATCGCTCGCCGAGGGACGCCTCGAACTAGACCTCAACGCGGCGCGCCATCTGGACCTCTGCCTCGGATGCCGCGGCTGCGAAACGGCGTGCCCCTCTGGCGTGCACTACGGCCGGCTCATTGAGGACGCCCGCGCGTATGTCGAGAAAAACTACCGGCGTGGAATCCTCGATCGGCTCCGGCGCGGTTTCATTGGCGCAGTGTTCCCGTATCCGAATCGGCTGCGCGCGCTGCTGGCGCCTCTAGTCCTGGCCGAGCGCCTTCATCTGCGCGGCGCGCTCGAAGCGATACTGCCGCGGCCGTTTCGCGACTGGGTTGAGTTGCTGCCTCCGACGCGGCGCGATCGTCGCGCACCGGCTGAACTTCGGGAGCCGGTTGAGACCGGCGCGCCGACGGTCGTGGTGCATCACGGATGCGTCGCGCAGGTTCTCGCCAATTCCGAAAACATAAACAGCGAGCGGCTTCTGCTTGCGGCGGGATATCGGGTGCTGCGAATGCAAAATACAGTTTGTTGCGGAGCCCTAGATCTGCACGCCGGCTGCGATACGCGCGCGCGCACCTTCGCACGTGCGAATGTGGGTGCGCTGAAAAGCCTCGCACCCGATGCGATTGTGTCGGCGGCGTCGGGATGCTCGGCGGCGATCGCGGAATACGGCGAAGTTCTCAAAGACGATCCGGGGCTAGTTGCTGACGCGCAAGAAGTGGCGTCGAAGGTGCGCGACCTGAGCTCGCTGCTGCTGGAGCGGAGGCCCGACTTCCACGGCCTCCAATGTTCCGTCACCTGGCACGACGCGTGTCATTTGGCGCACGGGCTTGGCGTTCGCGGCAGTCCGCGTCAGCTGTTGCAATCAATTCCGGGAGTTCATCTGATAGAGCTTGCCGAGTCTGATATCTGCTGTGGATCGGCGGGGAGCTACAACCTGACTGAGCCAATAATGGCGCGCACTCTCGCGCAACGAAAAGCGGCTAACATAATCGCTACCGGCGCCGACTATGTGGTGCTCGCGAATCCGGGATGCGAGTTTCAGATCGCCGCCGAGCTCAAACGCCGCGGCGCGAAGACCAGGGTGATTCACATCGCGGATTTTCTGACGTTCGCTCTCGGCTAGAACTTCTGAGTAATCGGCACGTGGCGCGGCTGCGATTTTACCCGCTTCAGCCACCCGCGGACAGCGGGATAGCCGCTGAGATCGAATCCACCTTCATTAGCTACATGAGTGTAAGCGTACAGCCCGATGTCGGCGATCGAGTAGCTATTGCCCACGAACCATTGGCGCTCCTTGAGGTGCGCCTCCATGACGCCGAGGGCGTCGTAGCCGAGCTTGATCATTCGATCGATCATCGCGCGCCGGGGATCCTGGACTTCCGGGCTGACATGCACCAGGTACCTGACGCTCGCGATATAGGGTTCGTGACTATATTGTTCGAAGAATAGCCACTGAAGAACCTGCGCACGTTCGAATTTGTCGCGGGGAGCGAACTGAGTGTTCTCCGCGAAGTAGCTAATGATGGCGTTCGACTCGAATAGTAGTTTGCCATCTTCCAGTTCGACTGCCGGAATTCGTCCATTCGGAAACTTTGCCAGGTACTCCGTAGTTCGTGTCTCGCCTCTGGTGATGTCGCGTTCGATGAATTGAAATGGAATTTGGAGTTGGGTAAGCAGCAGCCGTACCTTATAACCATTTCCCGAAGACAAATAGTCATACAGCCGAAGCATGATAGTACTCAGCTCCCTTTGTGACCGAGGCCTGCAGTTCAGAGTTCGGGGCTGGCCGGTAGAAAAGACTCGCCCATCAAGTATGCGTCAACTGCGCGGGCGCATTCGCGGCCTTCCCAAATGGCCCACACCACCAGCGACTGGCCGCGGCGTGTGTCGCCAGCCGCGAAGACCCCTGGCACGCTGGCCTGGTAGTTTTCGCATTGCACGTTGCTGCGCGAATCGAGTTTCAATCCAAGCTCCGCGATGATTCCTTCCGGTTCCGGCCCCAGGAATCCAAGTGCGAGCAGAACCAGCTCGCAATCGAGCTCGAATTCGCTGCCCGGAATTTCTTCCATGACCATTCGGCCGCCTTCGCGCTTCCAATCGAGCCTGATCCCGTGAAGCTTCTTCACCCGGCCGTTCTCACCCGAAAACTTTTTCGTGTTGATGCTCCAGTCGCGATTCACACCTTCCTCGTGCGAGGTCGAGGTGCGCAGGATCATCGGCCAGTCCGGCCACGGCATCTCCGACGTACGCTGCTCGGGCGGCATCGGCAGGAGTTCGTATTGGTGAACACTCAGCGCGCCCTGCCGGTTTGAAGTGCCGAGGCAGTCGGAGCCGGTGTCGCCGCCGCCGAGGATCACCACGCGCTTGCCCTTCGCGGTGATCGCGATGTCCTCGGGGATCGCATCGCCCTGATTGCGCTTGTTCTGTTGCGGCAGGAAATCCATGGCGAAGTGGATGCCGTCGAGGTCGCGTCCGGGAATCGGAAGATCGCGCGGCTTGGTCGCGCCCATGGTAAGTGCGATCGCGTCGTACTTGCGGCGCATCTCGTCGCCGTGGATATCGATACCGACGCGGCAGTTGGTGACGATCTCGACGCCTTCCGCCTGCATCTGTTCGATGCGGCGCGCGATCAAATGTTTTTCCATTTTGAAGTCGGGAATGCCGTACATCAGCAGCCCACCGACGCGATCCGAGCGCTCGTAGAGCGTCACCGAATGACCGGCGCGCGCGAGTTGCTGGGCGCAGGCGAGCCCGGCGGGTCCCGAACCGACGACCGCGACTCGTTTGCCGGTTTTGCGCGGTGCGAGCTGGGGAGCGATCCAGCCTTCGGACCACGCGCGGTCGATAATATTTTTTTCGATCACCTTGATGGCGACGGGATCGTTGTTGATGTTGAGCACGCAGGCTTCTTCGCACGGCGCCGGACATATGCGGCCGGTGAATTCCGGAAAATTATTGGTCGAGTGCAGCCGGTCGATCGCTTCTTTCCAGCGCCCGCGGTAAACCAGGTCGTTCCAATCGGGAATAATGTTTCCGAGCGGGCAACCCTTGTGGCAGAAGGGGATTCCGCAATCCATGCATCGCGCTCCCTGCGCGCGAAGTTTTTCCTCCGGCATCTTGAGGTCATACTCGCGCCAATCGCGCAGGCGCTCCTGCACCGGACGCCGCGAGGGCGTCTCGCGTTTGATCTCCATGAAGCCGGTGATCTTGCCCATCGAGATCTAGACCGCCGCCAGCCGCGCCATTTCATTGCTGGCGCCCAGATGCTGCCGCTCGAGCACCATCCGGTATTCGGTGGGAAGAACTTTGACGAATTTCGCTACCTGATCGTTCCATCGATCGAGCATCCGCCGCGCGACCGCGCTTTGGGTATATTGATGATGCCGCACGATCAGCGCGTGGAGCTGATGAATTTCGTCGGCGCTGGTGATCGGTCCCAGCTCGACCATGCCCATGTTGCACCTGGGCGCGAAGGAACCGTCTTCATCGAAAATGTACGCGACGCCGCCGCTCATTCCGGCCGCGAAGTTGCGCCCGGTTTTTCCGAGCACGACCACCAGGCCGCGCGTCATGTATTCGCATCCGTGGTCGCCGACACCCTCAACCACAGCGGTTGCGCCGCTGTTGCGGACCGCGAATCGCTCGCCGGCTACGCCGCGAAAAAAGGCCTCGCCCGCGGTCGCTCCGTAGAGCGCGACGTTTCCGATCAGAATATTTTCCTCGGCTTTGAAAGTCGCCTCGCGCGGGGGACGCACCGCGATGAATCCGCCCGAGAGTCCCTTCCCGCAGTAGTCGTTGGCGTCGCCTTCGAGATAGAGCGCGACGCCCGGCGCGAGCCACGAACCGAAGCTCTGGCCGGCCGATCCCCTCAAGTGACATTGAACGGTGTACGGCGGCAGGCCTTCCGCGCCAAAGCGCCGCGACACTTCCGCAGACAGCAAGGTGCCGACGGTTCGATTCGAGTTGCGAATCGGCAGCCGGATCTCGGCCGGCTTCTTATGCTCGAGCGCATCCTTGGCGAGCTCGAGCAGTTGCACGTCGAGCGCCTTGTCGAGGCCGTGATCCTGCTGCTGGATATTGTGCAGCGCGACATCCGGGCCGACCATCGGCTTATACAGGATCTGGCTTAGATCGATGTTGATAGCCTTCCAGTGTTTGATCGCTTCGTTGGTGTCGAGGCATTCGACGTGGCCGACCATCTCGTCGACGGTGCGGAAACCGAGTTGCGCCATGTACTCGCGAAGCTCGCTTGCGATGAACATCATGAAGTTCACGACGTGCTCGGGCTTGCCCTCAAACTTCTTGCGCAGCTCCGGAACCTGCGTCGCGATTCCGACCGGGCAGGTGTTCAGATGGCATACGCGCATCATTATGCATCCGGACGCAACCAGCGCGGCGCTCGCGAAACCGAATTCCTCGGCGCCGAGGAGACACGCTACGGCGACGTCGCGTCCAGTCTTGAGTTGTCCGTCGGCCTCAACGCGAATTCTCCCGCGCAGATCGTTCATCACAAGGATCTGTTGCGTCTCCGCGAGTCCGAGTTCCCATGGGACGCCCGCGTGCTTGATCGATTGCAGCGGCGAAGCACCGGTGCCGCCGTCGTAGCCGCTGATCAACACCACGTCGGCTTTGGCCTTCGCCACTCCCGCGGCGATGGTACCGACCCCGACTTCCGCGACCAGCTTGACGCTGATGCGCGCGCGATCGTTGGAGTTCTTGAGATCGTGAATCAGCTGCGCGAGGTCCTCGATCGAGTAGATGTCATGATGCGGCGGCGGCGAAATCAATCCGACGCCGGGCACCGAGTAGCGAATCTTCGCAATGAAGTCGTCGACCTTGTGACCGGGAAGCTGCCCGCCTTCTCCCGGCTTCGCGCCCTGCGCCATTTTGATCTGCAGCTCGTCGGCATTGACGAGATAGTGACTGGTAACGCCGAAGCGCGCCGATGCCACCTGCTTGATCGCGCTACGGCGCCAATCACCATTCGCATCGGGAATGAAGCGCGCCGGATCCTCGCCGCCCTCGCCGGTGTTGCTCTTGCCGCCGATCCGATTCATCGCGATGGCAAGATTTTCGTGCGCTTCCTTGCTGATGGAACCGAACGACATCGCGCCGGTTTTGAAGCGCTTTACAATTTCGCTGGCCGGCTCGACTTCCTCGATTGGAATCGGCGGATGCGTCGGAGTGAACTTGAACAGACCGCGCAAGGTTGCGAGCTTGCGATTGTGATCATCGACAGCGGCGGTGTACTGCTTGAAAAGATTGTAGTTCCCGGAGCGCGCGGAATGCTGCAACTTCGCGATGGTGTTCGGGTTCCACATATGGAACTCGCCGCGCCGGCGCCATTGATACTGACCGCCCGCATCGAGTTCGCCATCGAGGTTCTGTGCGATCTGAAACGCGTATTGATGGCGGCTGCCGGTCTCGCGCGCGATCTCTTCGATCCCGACTCCGCCAACCCGCGACGCAGTCCAGGTGAAATAGCGATCGATCACCTCGCGATTGAGCCCGATGGCCTCGAAGATTTGCGCGCCGTGGTAACTTTGCAGGGTCGAGATTCCCATCTTCGACGCGACCTTGATCAGGCTCTTGGTGACAGCCTTGATCAGGTTTTTAATCGCGTCGGCGGGTTCGACATCGTGAATGCGGCCGTCGCGGATCATCTCGGACAACGTCGCAAACGCGAGATAGGGATTCACCGCCGCCGCGCCGTACCCGATCAGCAGACAGAAGTGCATCACTTCGCGCGGCTCGCCTGACTCGACCACGATACCGACTCGGGTGCGCGTGCCTTCGCGAATCAAGTGATGATGCACGGCGGCGCACGCGAGCAGACATGGAATCGCCGCGTGCTGCGCATCGACACCTCGATCCGAAAGCACGAGGATGGTGAAATCGTTCTCGATGGCTTCGGAAGCCTCTCGGCTGATTCTGTCGAGCGCGGCGCTCAGCGCACCCGCGCCATCTTTGACCGGGGTAGAGGGTAGAGATCGTTTTGGTCTTGAGTCCCGACTTGGCAGCCGCTTAATCTTTTCGAGTTCAGCGTTGGTGAGGACCGGCCGCTTGACCTGAAGCTGGCGGCAATGGGTCGGACTTCGTTCGAAAAGATTTTGCTCGGCTCCCAGCGTGGTTTCGGCCGAGGTCACCATCTCTTCGCGAATGGATCGATGGGAGGATTGGTGACCTGCGCGAAAAGTTGTTTGAAATAATTGAACAGCGGCTGCGGCTGGTCGGAGAGCACCGCAAGCGGCGTATCGGTGCCCATCGAGCCGACCGGCTCCTGCTCCATTCACGGCCATTGGTGCGAGCAGGATCTTGAGGTCCTCAACGTGTAGCCGTAGGCTTGCTGAAGTTTCAGCAATTCGTATCCCTGAAATTGATCGATCGCGGGTGCGGTGGACGGCTCCGGGAGTTGGTCGAGGCTGACGACATTTGTCGTCGAGCCATTCCCGATATGGCTGGCGGGCGGAAAGCGCGCCTTTTATTTCTTCATCATGAACGATACGGCCGAGATTGGTATCGACCAGGAACATTTTTCCGGCTGCAAGCGTCCCTTCATCTCGATGTTTTCAGGCGGAATATCCAGCACGCCGGTTTCCGACGCCATCACCACCAGCCCGTCTTTGGTGACGAGGTAGCGCGACGGGCGCAGGCCGTTTCTATCGAGCACCGCGCCGATTCGAACTGCCATCGGTGAACGCGATCGAAGCCGGGCCGTCCCACGGCTCCATCATGCACGAATGAAACTCGATAGAATGCCTTCTTCTCGGCTCATCTGCGGATCGTTCTGCCACGCCTCGGGAATCATCATCATCACGGCGTGCGGCAGCGTGCGGCCGGTCCTCACCAGCAACTCGAGGCAGTTGTCGAACATCGAAGTGTCGCTGCCGGTCGGTTCGACATCGGGAGCAGCTTGTGGATGTCCTCGCCGAACAGCGGCGACGCGAACAACTTCTCGCGCGCGTGCATCCAGTTGATATTGCCGCGCAGAGTGTTGATCTCACCGTTGTGCGCGATGAAACGATACGGGTGCGCGCGATCCCAGCTCGGGAACGTGTTGGTCGAGAAGCGCTGATGCACCATCGCGAGAGCGGTGGTGACATCGGCATCGCTCAGGTCGGGAAAAAATTCGGGAATCTGGGTCGAGATCAGCTGACCTTTGTAAACGATCGTGATCGCCGAGAGGCTGCAAAAGTAAAACAACTCGGGATCGCGCAGATCGAGCGACGCGAGCGCTTCATTAGTAGCGCGTTTGCGGATGACATAGAGCTTGCGCTCGAGCGCGGCCGCGTCCGCGATCGCGCTTCCGCGACCGATGAACACCTGGCGAAAGGCCGGCATTCCGCGCCGCGCGATATCGCCGCACGCGCTCGGCACATGCGGAACGTCGCGCCATCCGAGAATCGCGAGACCCTCGTCGCGGACCACGCTTTCCATGATCTCTTCGGCCGCCTTGCGCTTGTCGTCATCGAGCGGCAGGAACAGCATGCCGACGCCATATTGGCCTCGCGCCGGAAGTTCGAAGCCAAGCTTGCGGGTCTCGCGGCTCAAAAACTCATGCGGGATTTGAAGCAACATCCCGGCGCCGTCTCCAGTGCGCGGATCACATCCGCAGGCACCGCGATGGGTCAGGTTGTTGAGTACCTCGATACCCTTGAGGACGATATCGTGCGAGCGCGCGCCCTTGATGTTGACGACGAAGCCGACTCCGCACGAATCATGCTCGTGCGCCGGCGCCCAGAGACCTTGTGCTGGAGGCATGCGGTTGTAGTCATGCATGGGTCACGCCCTTTTTGCGGTTTCAGCGACAACCGTTTTGACGGTGCCGTGGCGATGCCGTCGTCCGTGACCGTTGCCGGCCCCTTCCGCATTGCCAGCCGCGCCGACGGAAATCGTCGCGCGCTCGGTATGCGTCGATAGCACCACCATCGTTTCCGTTTGTGACACTCCCTCGATCGAGCGAATCGTACTGATGAGCCGTTCGAGCGACGAAGTGTTATCGGTCTTCACCTTGAGCAGGAGGGTGTGCGCGCCGGTAACGTGATGACATTCGAGGACGTCGTCGACCATCGCGACCGTTTGCTCGAACGTCGAGATCGCCTTCGGATGCGCGATCGATACGCCGATGAACGCGGTGACATCTTTGCCCAGCCGCCGCGCATCGACGGACGCGTGATAGCCGCTGATTATCCCGCTATCTTCTAGCTTTTTTACCCGATCGATGACCGAGGGTGACGACAGCCCAACCTGCTCGGCAAGCTTCACCAAAGGGATTCGTCCCTGCTCCTGGAGATGGTCGAGGATCTGCAGATCGATCGCGTCCAGTTCGAGAGCTTCTGTGCCTAATTTCATAAGGGCAACCTCGGTCAGGTCCGCCGAACATAGTCAGAAACCTATCCTATGTCAATTGTTTGTTAGGCGAAAATGCCTATGCAGGCGAATTTCCAGCCTCTTCAGAGTCGCCATTAGAAAAACAGTGTTTTATATGTGATCAGAATTAGTTTCGATGCTCTTCCGCGCCCACAAAATGTTGCCGCGATGTTGCTCCGATGTAGTCTCTGGTCGCGATTTTGATGCTCGCGCGTCGCACAAAATGCGATCTCGCGCGTCTATTTGGCGTCGGCGGGCAACGAATGTTGCTTGAGGAAGTCCAGCATCATCGAATTCGATTCCGACGGCCATCGCACGTGATGTTTGAGGCCGCGCGCACTCCCGCTCACTCCGATCGCGCCGTTCGCCATCGGATCGGTTCCGCAAGTATCGTCGCACGCAGTGACCCGCTTGCCGTCGGGATCGAGGATCACATCATCGAGGCTCGCGCCGATCGCGCCCACCTGCTTCGCGAAATTTATTCCGTTGGGACAGATGCCGCCGATGTCGCAACTATTGCGCACGTGCATCAGCGCGGCGTGCGGATTGAATACTTGCAGTTGACCATTCGAGGTTGCACCGTGATCGACCGGCACCTGCGGACACGGATCGTTGAATGCGCCGAAGGGATCGGGCGCGGAATAGACCGCGGCCGCCGCGATCGCCGGACGATTGAGCGCGTACAGCAGCGCCATCGCGGCGCCATTGGACCATCCCATAATGTAAATCCGCCGGGTATCGACGACGCCGCGCGCGACTTCTTCCTGAATGAAATGATCGATCGCCGCCGCGTCCACATTCTCCTCATAGGTGGTCCCGCCCACGGCCGCATCGCCGATGGACTCAGTTGCCGATACCAGTTGTCCCACCCGAGCGCGTCCGCATCGAGGCCCGGATAGTAGTGCGTCGTGTAGCGGCCTTCCGGCGCGATCAAAATGAAGCCGGATTTTTTGCCGCCCAAATCCCCCGCGGCCACTTCACCCGTAAGGCCGGTGAGCTTTACCGTATCGGCCGTCGCGAGCGAGCCATGCAGAAAGACCACCAGCGGCAGGGGGACATCCTTGCTGACCTGCGGCGGTTCATAGAGGCACGCGTATCGATCGGAACCTTCGGCGTCCTTCCACGGACCCAGGACCGCGCCGCCAAAGCAAATTGGATTGTGTTTGGAAAATGAACTCGCGAGCCAGCGCTGGTTAACCTGCGCCGGCGGGTCGCCGAACGGGCCGCATTGCGCGCCCGCGAATGCGGTTGGGGATCGCGCGATACATCCGAACAGCAACGCAAAGATGATCAGACTAAGTTTCGATTGCAACGTCATCGACGACTATTATGCCATCGCAGCGATGCGCAGTCGTGTTTCGAGCGGCGCGGGGTGAAACTGTCGAGTCGTATCCGTGCAGCGCTCTGCTCGCTGCTCCCACCCTCGCCCGCCGGTGTAGGAACGGTAAGGTTCTTCCGATTGTTCTCAGGTCGTTTATGCGGGCGAGGGTCCATACCATCATCCCGAGGCGTGATTGTAACCCTTCTGTTTACGGCGCGCGTTTGATAAATGACCACCATCCTGAAGCTTCGGAATGTCGCTGGGTGCCGCTCGCGGACCTCGCGAACGGGTGCGTTGACTCAACTAGAAACACGGTAATGCGACGGGAGCGCGTTAGGTCAATCCGGAGTGATTCCGTGAAGATACCATTCAATGTCAACTGGCGGGAACTACTGAACCCCGTAGCTCACTTCCTACGCCACTACGCCAAGGAACTCTTCATCGCTCTTCTTCTCGCTGTCGTAGCTGCCATCGCAATTGACCGCTACGACCACAAGGTGCGGCTAGACGCGATACGCGAGAACTTGAAAGCGGTAGCCACGCTGGACGCATTCGACAAGAGTGACCACGCTATCGGCCAAGGCAGCGGGTTTTTCATAACGCGTGACGGAGTTCTCGCAACCAACTATCACGTCATCAAGGGAGCCACAAAAGTAATCGCGAGACTGCCCTCAGGCGCCTTTTACCTAATGCGTGGCCCACGCGACATCGACGAAGCGGCTGACATTGCGATTCTGCAGTTCGACGCCACTGAAACGCCTGCCGTGAGCAAACTTGGCGATTCCGACAAATCTTTACGTGGGTGAAGAAGTGTATGCCATTGGCACACCGGCCAGTCTCGCCGCCACCATGTCTGCGGGCAATATCAGCAACCCTCTTCAACAAGTCGGCGGAAGACGTTTCGTCCAGTTCACGGCTCCCATTTCTCCCGGCAGCAGTGGCGGCGGACTATTTGACGAAGAAGGAGCGGTCGTAGGAATCACGGCAGCCTTCCAAAATATACCGTCCGGACCGCAAGCTGGAACCGCTCAAAATCTAAATCTCGCGGTGCCAATCAATGACCTGAAGGACGTGCTTTCAGGCGGAGCGAACGCTCTGATCAAAGAGAGTCCCGCATACTACTATTCACTAGGCATTCTCGCGGACAACAAAAGCGAATGGGACAACGCCATAAAATACTATCGACGGGCGGTTAGTATAGATGACAACTATGCGGAAGCGTACTTAGGGTTGGGCGGCGACTATTACGAAAAGGGGCAGTTCGATCTCGAAGTAGAGAACTACTCAAAGGCGACGCTTTCCGATCCGAACAGCCGCGACGCATTTTACTTTTTGGCGACTGCTTATGAGGATAACGATCAGTTTCCAGAAGCTGCCACGGCTTACGAGCAAGCTCTGATAATCGATCCTGCTTACAAGGACGCGCTTCACGATCTAGCTATTCTTTATCTAGCTCAAGGTAAAATCGTTGAAGGCCAAAAGCTCTTGCCAAGACTCCGCGCCGTTGACCAAGGAGAGGCACATGAACTTGAAATGCTCGTTGGAACAATCAGGTGCATCGCCAGTCGCACTGATTACCGGCGAGCCGCAAAACATTAGAACATGAAACTCCATCACGCTGCTGGACTTGCTTTCGTAGGAATATTTTCTTTGTGGGTCGCCTCTTGCAGTTCGCGTCCTCACAGGGACAAAACCGCTGGCGGGTCACCTTCTGAAAAAGACAGGGAATATTTGGACAGTGTGGTTACCAAGGGGTCAGGGCGACTGCTCGGGCAGGCCTCGCAGCCTAACAAAATCTGCGAAACCCAGACTGGGTTTCGCGCTTCCTGTGCGAATAAAACGGGAAGTCTGAAACCTCGTGAGGTTTCAGGTTCCGGTCTGCGCTAGCGGGGGAGATTCGTGGCGCGCCACTGCTGCGGGCGGTGACGCCGGGGGCGCGCTCGCGCGGGCGGCAATTGCCTATCCATCATGCATCTTGCATGCATCCATATCCGATTAAGAGCGCTAAAGACGCTTATTCAGAAAGCACGAAAATTGCTCTCTGCAACCTCCAATGCTGTAGGCGGGGCGGGAGGGGTGTCATCTCGATGAAAAAGATTGAAGCCGTTATCAAGCCGTTCACCCTCAACGTGGTCAAGGGCGAGCTGCAGAAAATGGGCATCATGGGCCTGACCGTCTATGAGGTCCGGGGCATCGGCAGGCAAAAGGGCCATACCGAGCTCTATCGCGGCGCGGAATATATCGTGGACTTTATGCCGAAGATGAAAATCGAAGTTGTGATCCGCGACGATCAGATCGAGGAAGTCGTCGATGCGATCGCGCGCAAGGCCCGCACCGGCCGGATCGGCGACGGCAAGATTTTCGTCAGCACCCTGGAAGATGTGGTGCGGATTCGCACCAACGAACACGGCGACGCCGCGATCTAGTCGCCGCCGCCGCTCACCTTCATCGCGCTATTCGCAGCGCCGAGGCGTTTCGCCGCCGGCCGTTCGCGGCGCGGCCAGCTCTGCGTGCGGGTCTCACCCCAGCCACTGAGGATGCGCGATCGTGCCGTCAAAGTTGTGCGTGGTCTTGTATCCTTCGAACTGGCCTCCCTGAGCCGTTTCCACCGTCTTTGCGAGGATCGCCGCGACCTGCTGCGGCGTCATCGGGCGGAAACTTTTCCCGGCATCGATCGCCTGCCGCACCGTCGCCATCGAATCGCATCCGGTGATGACGACGCTGGTGGGCAGATTCATCGCGTAATGGAGGCATTCGATCGGCGTAACCACTTTGCTTCTGAGAATAACTCCGGCGCCCATCGACTTCATCCCGAGCACACCGATATTGCTGCTGGACCAGCACCGGCAAAACCTTCTGCTCGAAGCTGGCGAAGTGCGCATCCATCACGTTGAGCGGCATCTGCACCGCGTCGAAGGTGAAGCTGTGCTGTGATGCGACTTCGAGCATGTGCAAATGGATCTCGGGGCTCTTGTGTCCGGTGAAACCGATGTAGCGAATCTTTCCGGCCTGCTTTGCGGCGAGCGCGGCTTCGAGGCTGCCGTTTTTGCCGAAAATGATTTCCGGATCGGCCATCCTGATCACTTCATGGAACTGCAGCAGGTCGAGATGATCGGTCTGCAGACGCTGGAGGGACTCGTCGATCTGCTTGGCGGCCGCTTCGCGCGTGTGGCCGTCGATTTTGGTCATCAGGAAAACCCGCTCGCGATAGCCGTCGCGCAGCGCCTTGCCCATCCGCACGCTCGCTTTCGCCGTCGTGGTAGTCCCAGCAGTTGTCCATGAAGTTGATCCCGCTATCGATCGCGGTGCGAATGATGCGGATGGATAGACTTTCATCGGCGGGAACCGCCATGTGAAAGCCGCCGAGACCGACGATGGAAACTTTCTCGCCGGTGTGTCCCAGTGTTCGATATTGCATTTCACCCTCGGTAGCGGAGTCTCGCCCGTTTTCGTCGGCGGTTCCAGCGGCGCCGATAGCGGCAGGCAGCGCCGCGGCGCCGAGCGCGAGCAGCATGAATTCACGTCTGGTCATAAGCGGCCGAATCCTCCGAAAAGTTGACGAACAATATATCGCGCAGACGTTTGGAAGCGATAACCGAGTCCGTGCAAGGATTCGACTCACGCAGGAGAAAGACATGCGCCGAGATATTTTCACCGAAGAGCATGAGATGTTCCGCGCCCAGGTCGCCAGATTCGTCGATAGCGAGATCGCGCCGAAAGTCGAAGGATGGAACCGGGCCGGCATGAGCGACCCCGCGAGCTGGCGCAAAATGGGTGAGGCCGGATATCTGGGCGCCACCGCGTCGGTGGAGTACGGCGGCGCGGGCGCGGATTTCATCTACGACGCCATCATCAATGAGGAACTCAGCCGGGTGCGCGCGCACGGACTGATGATGGGCCTTCATTCGGACATCTGCATGCCCTATATCGAGAGCTACGGTAGCGAGGAACAGAAGCGCCGCTATCTGCCGAAGACCATCAGTGGCGAAACCATCCTCGCGATCGCGATGACCGAGCCCGGCACCGGCTCCGATCTCGCCGCAGTCCAAACCACCGCCCGGCGCGACGGCGACAGCTACGTGATCAACGGCTCCAAGATGTTCATCTCCAACGGACAGATCGCCGGCCTGGTGATCGTGGTCGCCAAGACCGATCCGAAGGCCAATCCGCCGCATAAGGGAGTCAGCCTGATCCTGGTCGACGGTGACGCGCCCGGTTTCAATCGCGGACGCAAACTGGACAAGCTCGGATTTCGCGGGCAGGACACCAGCGAGTTGTTCTTCGAAGACTGCCGCGTGCCGGTAACCAATCTGCTCGGGCGCGAAGGGCAGGGCTTCAAGATGCTGATGGAGAAGCTGCAGCAGGAGCGTCTGGTGGTCGCGGTGCAGGCGATGGCGAGCGCGCGGCGATGCCTCGACGACACGATCGCGTACACCAAACAGCGCAAGGCATTCGGACAGCCGATCGCGTCGTTTCAGAATACCCAGTTCAAGCTGGCCGAGATGATGACCGAGGTCGAAGTCGGGCAGGCGTTCATCGATCGCTTACTGGCGGCGCACGTGCGCGGCGACGACGTCGTCAGTGAGGTCAGCATGGCTAAATGGTGGACGACCGAGATGCTGAAACGGACGGCGAGCCAATGCGTTCAGCTTCACGGCGGCTACGGCTTCATGATGGAATTTCCGGTGGCGACCGACTATGCGGACGCGGCGGTGCAGGCGATTTACGCGGGCACCAACGAAATCATGAAGGTGATCATCGCGCGCCGGATGGGATTGGACCAGCGCGACTAAAGCCGCTCAGTTCGCGGAGAGCAGTTTTCCTCCGTGCTGGACGCGAAATGGCTTGCCCGCGAGGTACAAGGCCAGGCGTTCATTCTTCGCGGCGAGTTCTTCGGAGGAGAGCTGCGGCCAGTCCATGGCTTTGCGCTGCCATTGAACCGCGTGCGGAAAATCGCCTTCCTGGGCGTATGCCGCGGCCAGCGTGTCGATATACTCCGGCCTCTGCCACGAAGTTATTGCGCACGCCTTCCGTGCATCCTCGACCGCCATTGCCCCATCGCAATATTTGTCGCTGGGACAGGTCGCGAGGATTTGCGCGCGGCCGTCCCACGCCTCCGAGTTGTACCTGTAGGCCTTGATCGCGTCGTCGTATTGGCTCATCGCCCCATCGTAGTCACCTTTCGAGGCAAGCGCGGTTCCGATGCCGCTGACCGCCCATGAATCGTTGCTGGTCATCTTGCTGACGGTGGAAAAATCTTCGATGGCGCGATCATAGTCGCCCGCTCGAAGGTAGGTATGCGCGCGACCGATGTAGTAGTTCACCTTCACTGGATTGTCGCGAATCGCCTGATTGTAATCGGCAATCGCGTGAGGGTAATCCCCTTCACTCGCCAGCGTGTCACCGCGCCGATCGTAAGCATCGGGAAACAAAGGCTTCAGTGCGATCGCTTTGGTGAAATCATCGACCGCGCGCGAATACTCGCGAGTTGCACGGAACGCGCGCCCGCGGCCGTAATAATAGGAGGGATTGGCGCCGTCGATGCTGATGGCCTGATTGTAGTTGGCGATGGCCTGTTGGTATTGAAATTTTCTGAGGTGCGCCTCGCCCAGTTCGGCGTAGGAGTCGGCGTCCTGGGGATTGTCCTTAACCGCGCGCGACAGCTCGGTGATCGCGTCGTCGTAATACCCTCTAGAAAGATTGAAATCGCCCTGCGAGTGCCAGCATCCGCTGAGGCCGATTGCCGCCGCAAAAATGAGCACTGCAAATAGACCGAACTGACTGTCTATGCGCGTCATGTCCCCTCCCTTGGTTCAAAACCGCTACAACCCGGTGGAGATGCAAGAGCAACGCCACGCCTTTCGCGGACCACCGAGCCTGATATGCCTGTCCGTCGAATATACCTTCATAGGGTAGGGATCAAGCAGCTACAATAGGGAAGGTATTCCTCGCGAATTTCGCTAGTGGACGGGTCGCATCGATGCCACAACCGATAGTGTGGCGGAGAGCCTCGTCGCCGCGATCAGATCGTGTCAGATACGCCCGGGACGAACAGCGGCTCGATCGCGTAGTGCGCCGCGTCGGCTTCCATGGCTTTTCGATCGGGCATCGCGGCCGCCTCGCTCGCGGCTTCCAGAATGTGGCGCAGGATAGTCGCGTCGCTCGAGGTGTTCAGAAACAGCCCGGGCCGGCTCAGCACGAAGTGCGCCGCCCTGCGGATCGCGTCGCGATCGCGCAGCGGCTCGTACCAACTGAACCTGCGCGCGTCGGCACTTTGCCATCGCCGGCGCGCAACCGACTTGATGGTCTGCGTCGCGACGGCGCGCTGCTCGCATACTTTCAGCAGCGCCTCAACGTCGGCGGCATATTGATCGATACCGAGCATGCTGAAGTTGTAGGGAAACAGCACCGAGTCGAAGCCAAAGCGCGCGAGGCTTTTCGCGTGCATCGCAGCCACGCGCGAGCCGTGCCCCGTCACTCCGATGAAGCGGGTCAACCCCTGCGAGCGCGCCTCGACCAGCGCTTCCAGCGCGCCATGCGGACCCATCGCGGTTTCCCATTCGCGCTCGTCAACCAGATTGTGCAGCTGGATCATATCGACATGATCGACGCGCAGGCGCTCGAGCGATCGATGGAGACTGTCGCGCGCGCCCTGGTAGGTGCGATCTCCGGTCTTGGTCGCGAGGAAGAAGCGCCCGCGATGCTCACGCATCCAGGGGCCGATTCGCAACTCCGAATCGCCATAGGAAGCCGCGGTATCGAGATGGTTGATGCCGAATTCGAGCAGAACTTCCAGCGTCTGGTCGGCCTTCTCCTGCTTCATCCCGCCCAAAGCGGCGGCGCCGAAAATCACGCGCGTACTCTGATGGCCGGTATTTCCGAAGGGACTGGATGGGATCATGTTTCACCTCGAAAGCGTGCGATGGCGATGAGCCTACTTACCGCTATTCGCGGCGCCGCGGAAAGACGCTCGTCGCTGATCAGATTCCCGCTTCAGGACCGTAGAACTGCACGTCTTCCCGATATCCGCCCTGACCCGCGCCGAGCATGCGGTAATCCTCGACCAGTTCGATCGAGCGCACCCACTTCACCATCTTGAATCCCAACTGCGTCTCGACCCGCAAACGGCACGGCGCTCCGTGCTCGACGGTCAGCGGCGCATCATTCATCTCGTAGGCCAAAATCGTTTGCTCGTGAGATGCTAGCTCCACATCGATCGCTTCGTAGTATGCGACCCCCGGCTTGGGCTCCTGCCAGGAGCGGAACACCAGGTAGCGCGCGTTCGCAAGCGGGCGGCAGCGCGCCAGCAGGTCCGCTACCGCGACGCCATTCCATTGCGCGATGCCCGACCATCCTTGAATGCAGTGGTGCAGCGTGATCTGAGAATGCGCCCGCATCGCGCGAAGGTCCGCGAGCGCGAGCTGGAGCGGATTTTCGACCAGGCCCTCGACTTCGAGCCGCCAGTTTTCGAAGTTCGCCTGCGCCATCTGCTGATACTCGACCGTTTCCGGCGGGCGTCCATTGACCCAGAAGGATGCGGATATCGCCGACCTCGGGTATGCCTGGCGCGAACGGACATGATGAAGCAGGCCGCGCCGGACCGGTTCGATCGCGACCCCGAGCGCGCGCTGCACCAACCTCGGATCGCGCAGCGACACCTTGGTCGCCCACACGTGCAAGATGACAACGCCGATGAGTCCACCGATCCCGATCGCGACCGACAATGCCTCCAGCGTGTGCCGCCCATGGATGATGTAACTCATGTTGGCGGGGAAGTCCTCGATCACGACCAGCGTCACATGCACGACGGTAAAAAGACCAATCGCAAGCAGCCCTAGAAAATGGATGCTGCGCGCGGATTGGCGGCCGCCCAGCATCCGGATATAGCCCGGGAAGCGCGCGGCGACCGCGGGCGACATCGCGGCGCCGGTCGCAATCATCAGCGGCGCCATCACGAAAACGATTCCCGCGTAGGCAAGTTGCTGCGCGGGATTGTAAGGATGCCCCGGCGGCGGGAGATGGAAGTGCGCATAGATCCACGCGGTGTGAATCGCGGCGGGAACGATGCTCAATGAGGTCGGTAGCAATCGGCGCCATCCACCGGTCGCAAACAGCAGGAACACATAAACCACGCCATTGAGCACCCAGAAGATGACCGAAAAGAAATGCCAATGGCGGCCTATCCCGAGGTTCATATGGCCCGGCAGCGCCAGCCACGACGAAAACGGTTCCTGCTCATCGGTCGCGGTCCAGAGCCGATCGGAGGGCCTCACTTTGCGGGTGAACTTAAGCCATTCGCTGCCGACGCGACAGTCGTCGTTCCAGTAGAGTCTGGGATGTGCGCTCAGGATCTCCAGCCCGCTGCGAATGAGCAGGCTGATGAACAGAAGGTTGATGAAGTGACTGATACCTACCCAATTGAAAAAGCCGAACACTTGCGCGAAGAATCTCATGACCGTTCGATTTTCACTCTACCCCTTCGCGAGCCGAACTGGCAGATTTGCCGACCGTTCAGGCTCGCGACTTAATCACTAAGCGCCTGGACTGCGGAGGCTTTTGGAAATGGATCACAGCATCACGCGAGAGATTTTGTGGAACGTTCCAGTTGCCTTCATCGTGATCATGTATGCGTTGCTGGCGGTTTTGGTCGCAGCCTTCATTTTTGCCGGTAGATACTGGTATCAGCGCATCAGGATTGGCGGATCGGAATCGCGCTTCGATCGGCCGCTGCTGCGCGCTTGGTTGGCCCTGCGGGACGCGGTCGGTCAGGGCTACGTCGTCAGGGAAACCTGGGGCTGGATGCATTACGCATTCTATGTCGGCTTCATCGGTCTCTTCATCGGAACGACAATCGTGTTCATTAACAGTGACGTGAGAGCTCTGGCGCGCTTGCTTGGCTTCAATCTGTATTTTTACTTTGGTCAATTCTATCTATTTTTCAAAGCGGCGATGGACACTTTCTTCACGATTTCTGTGATTGGCATCGTCGCCGCCGGCTTGCGTCGCGGGATTGAGCGGCCGTGGCTTCTGAGCCGGCCGCCGTCCGAGAAGCTGTTGAACAACTTGGAGAACCGTCTAGGTTACTGGTACCCGCTGCTGATGCTGGTTCTGGTTGTAGTGACCGGACTGATGCTCGAGGGTGCGAGGATCAACGCGACGCGTCCGGGGTTCGAGGAGTGGGCATACCTTGGACGAAATTTGGGGCGTCTGGAAGGAGCGCTCGGCGCGAGGATCGGATTTCACCGCTGGCTCTGGCTCACACACATATTACTCGTGTACGGGCTTTTGTTTGCGTTCCCATTCTCGAAGCTGCGGCACTTCGCTATCGCGCCGTTGAATTTGTTCTTCCGGAATCTCGGTCCAGGCGGCCGACTGCAGCCCATCAGTAATTTTGAAGAAGCGGAAAGCTTCGGTGTCGGGAAAATCGAGCAATACACCTGGAAGCAGTTGCTCGACATGGCCGCGTGTCTGGAGTGCGGGCGTTGCATGATCAACTGTCCGACGGCGACCACGGGGAAAGCCTTAAATCCCAAGTACCTGGTGATCGAGCAACGCGAGCACCTTCTGGCCATGGCGCCGGCGCTTCTAGCGAAGAAGGGAAGCGTGGACCCGGCGGAGAGCGGTGGTGTAACTGAGGCTGCCGATGTCGATATGATCCGTGATGTAGCAACCGAACAGGCGGTGTGGGATTGCACGAATTGTGGATGGTGCGAGGAGGGATGTCCGGTCGGAATCGAGCACATTCAGCGGATCGACGACATGCGGCGCTATCTGGTGATGACGGAGAGCCGTTTTCCACGTGAAGTTGTAGCCACCTTCAAGGGAATCGAGACGCAGGGAAATCCGTGGGGTCTCGCGCAGGAAAAGCGGGCTGATTGGGCTAAAGGACTCGGCATACCGATCCGGTCGGAGATCAGCGATCGTTCGACGATGGATGTGCTCTATTGGGTAGGATGCGCGGGCTCATATGACGAGCGGAATCAAAAGGTGAGCCGCGCATTTGCGGGTCTGATGAAGCAAGCGGGCGTGAGCTTCTCTATTCTAGGCTCCGAGGAGACTTGCACCGGCGATCCGGCGCGGCGTTTGGGAAATGAATATCTGTATGCGTCGGTCGCGAAGCATAACATAGAGACACTCAAGCGCTACCAGCCTCGTCGAATCGTGACCCAGTGTCCCCACTGTTATCACAACCTGAAGAAGGAATATCCGGATTTCGGAGCGAGTGGATACGAGGTGGTGCATGAAGCGGAATTTCTCGAGGAATTGTTGCATGCCGGACGCCTGCGCTTCGGAAGCGCAACGAAACTTCGGATGACGTATCACGATCCGTGCTTCATGGCTCGGCATGATGGGAAATGGGGAAGCGCACGCGCGCTGCTGAATGCGATTCCCGGTTCCGATCTGATCGAGATTGAGCAATCGAAGAATCGCACCTACTGCTGTGGCGCCGGAGGCGGCTGTTTTTGGAAGGAGGAGGTAGGCGGAACGCGAATCAACGAACGGCGGCTCGGTCAACTGCGAGAAGCAGATGCTCCGACGCTAGCGGTTGGGTGCCCGTTTTGCATGACAATGCTCGGGGATGCCGTGAAGTCGCGTTCGTTGGAAGACGAGGCGCGGGTAAGAGACTTGTCGGAGGTATTGTCAGAGTTCGCGGATAAGACTCCGGCATAGGTATCGGAGATTGATTCTTCCGTCGCGTTAGGTAGGAGGCAGAAGATCATGGCGGAGCGAAGTATCATCCTGAGGATCAAGCGCCAGGACACGCCGCGAAGTACCTCATACTACGAGGAGTTCGAGCTCCCTTACCGGCCGAATCACAACGTAATATCGATGCTGATGGAGATTCGGCGCAGTCCAATTAATCGCGCCGGCAGGCGCACCACTTCGGTCGTGTTTGACGCGAACTGTCTCGAAGAGGTTTGCGGAGCTTGTACGATGCTCGTAAATGGCCGAGTCCGGCAAGGCTTGCACCGCGTTGGCCATCGACCTGCCACCGATCACCACCTTGGAGCCGATGTCGAAATTTCCGGTGATTCGCGATCTGTGGGTGGATCGATCGGTGATGTTCGAGTATCTCAAGCGGACGCAGTGCTGGACGCCAATCGACGGAACCTACGATATGGGGCCAGGTCCTCGGGTGAGCCCGAAGGTTCAGCAATTCGCGTATGTATTTGCCCGTTGTTTCAGCATGTGGGTGTTGCCTTGAAGCCTGCCCGCAGGTGAACAGCCATTCCAAGTTTATGGGGCCGCAGGTGATTGGGCAGGTGTTCCTGATGGGGCAACACCCAACTAACGCGATGAATCAGGATGAGCGGCTGGCCGCGCTGATGGGCGTGGGCGGACTTATGGACTGCGGGAGCTCACAGAACTGCGACGAGGTATGCCCCAAGGGAATTCCGCTAACCTACGCCATCGCCGCTCTCAATTGGGAAGCGACCAAAACCTGGATTCGCAACTTGCCGCGCGAGCGAAAGCTTGCGGTGGACGAGTTGGCGTACAAGCTGAAGCCGGGTCGAAAGAAGTGATCGGCTGTGACGAGCTGAGCTTCGGCAGGAACGCCGCGGCCGCTAGTGCTGAACCGTTTCTGATTTCTGCGCCCCGGCTTCAGCTTCTTGTTTGTTCGGGACCACTGGCGGCGTGCCGTTCATGGCTTCCAGGTCCAGGCTGTCGGGCGTCAGAATCCGGACACCTCGCTGATAGGTGAAATAGGCCCAGATCCAGGTCGCAAAAACCTGGATTCGATTCCACAGGCTGGTGAGGTAGAAGATGTGAACCGTTGACCATAACACCCATCCGAACCATCCGCTGAACTTGAGCCTGCCGCCGAAGTGTGCGATCGCAAACGCGCGTCCGACGGTCGCGAGGCTTCCCTTGTCCCGGTAGTGAAACGGATCGGAGTCCGACCGGCCGGATACGCGCCTCGCGATAAGACGGCCAACGTACTGACCTTGCTGCACGGCGACCGGAGCAAGCCCGGGCGAGAATGACTTCCCGTTCTGTTCGATGACCATCAGGTCACCAATCACAAAAACTTCCGGGTGGCCGGGAATTGACAAATCCGATAACACCTTTACCCGCCCCAGCCGATCCGTCTCCACACCGAGCGATTGGCCCAGCGGCGTTCCTTTCACTCCTGCCGTCCAGATAACATTCTGGCTTCGTATGCGTTCACGCCCGTTGACTATTACGCCCAGTCCATCGACTTCGGTCACCGCCGCCTGAGTTCTTATCTCAACGCCCTTGCGTTTAAGTTCCTCCTCGGCTTTGCGGGCAAGATCCTCGGTGAACGCCGGCAGGATACGCGGTCCGGCTTCCAGCAAAACAATCCGGGCTTTGAGCGTATCGATATGACGGTATTCGTGGACCAGCGCGAAACGCGCAAGCTCGGAGAGCGCGCCGCTCATTTCAACGCCCGTCGGTCCAGCGCCAATCATCACGAAAGTCAGGAGCGCATCAATGCGTTCGAGATCCGTTTCCAATTCTGCTTGCTCGAACGCCCGCAAGATTCTGGTGCCGAATCCGCACTGCGTCCGCGGTCGTCTTCAAGCTGAGAGCAAAGCGCGGCCAATCATCGTGGCCAAAGTAGTTGTAGTGCGAGCCTGTGGCCAGAACCAGATAGTCGTATGACAATTCTCGTGTGCCCATGTGGATGCGTCGTTGCTGGACGTCCACTGCGGTCACCTCGGCCATCATGACGTCGCTGTTGCGCTGCCGGCGCAGCAAAAACCGGATCGGCACGGCGACCTCGTCGGACGATAGTCCCGCGCTGGCGACCTGATAGAGCAACGGATGGAAGATAGAATGATTAGTGCGGTCAATAACAGTAACGCTGACAGGCGCGTTGCGCAGCGTATGCGCGGCATGCGTACCGCCAAAACCTCCACCGACGATCACCACCTGCGATCTTTGATCCAGTGCTCTCCTCGTATTGTCCACCTGCGGACCTCGCGCAAAATTCGGGCTTTGGGCGGGTGTGACTGTCCCAATGGTAGAGGCAGACTACCACCTTATACTGGGGCAGACTTTCGGTTCGGAACGTTTCGACGCGAGCTCAAGACTTCGTTTATCACGACCGCTTGATTGTGTTTCTCGTCCTTTGCGCTGTATACAAGGGTCACCGTGCCACGGGCCGCGGCCCTGGATATCTCTTTGAGCATCGCGCGCGCCTCGGGTCTTCTCAATTCGGCCTTGTAGCGCTTGCGGAACTCTTTCCAGTGAGCCGGATCGTGACCGAACGATTTGCGCAGTTCGGTGCTCGGTCCAAGTTCTTTCATCCACTTGACCACCTTGACTTGCTCTTTCTTCAGACCGCGTGGCCACAAACGGTCGACCAGGATACGTGTCCCGTCGCGCCGCGAAGGAGGTTCATAAGCGCGCTTTATGTGCACCATATTCATCCTTCTTTGTAGAATGACCGCCGCCGAATGCTTGCGCGAAGAATCTCATGACGCTTCGATTCTCCTTCTACCCCTTGGCGAACCCAACTGGCAAATTTTGCCGACCGTTCAGGCTCGCGACGTAACTTGCCCGACGCCCACTTGCGGGCGGCGTGACCTGGGGGTCAGGATCAATCTGACGGATAAGAAACCCCGCTGTGAGATCCGGCCTCTGGACGAGTACGCGCTCGGATTCGCTTCTCGTCTTCGAGGACCATTTAGTGCACAACCGGAAGGAGGACCGTTATGGCCGATTCACAAGATCGCGCACTCGACTTGCCGCTTATGTCATTCGCAACCGAGAACGAAGTTGCCAAGCTAAAAGCCTCGGATCAGTGGCGGCGCGAGAGCCGCGCGGCGCTTACGCTGGTGAAAACCCCGGCGGTCACGATAGTGCTCGTCGCGCTCCACGCCGGCGCCATCCTGAAAGAGCATCGCGCCGAGGGTCCGATAACAGTCGCGGTCCTGGAAGGAGCGATCCGCTTCAAGGCTTCCGGCGAAGAGCGGGTACTCCGCCGTGGCGGACTGCTCGCACTTGGTCATGCTATCCCGCACGAAGTCGAGGCGCTCGAAGAGAGCGCGTTCGTACTGACCGTGAATCAACCAGCGAAACACCGCACCTGAGCAGGCGAACAATTAGCGTAACCGTCTGAAATCATTAGATAAATTTGGGTTCGTTTGGTAATATCGAGGTCCTCCGCCGAGCTGCGGGACACTGCTCGACGATTTCGCAGTGGGTTTGTTTTTGCGCTTTTCAACTCCGCGATTTGGGTTCGTTTGGTAAAGCCACAGCTCTCGACGATGTCTCGAAATGGGTTTGTTTTTGCGATTTCGCATCCGACGCCATGACTCTCGAAGGTCCTTAGCCGCGCCTCTGGACGACGCTCGGCGTTGCTCTCAAGTCGATCATTACGGAAATCGCGAACTCTCGAAAGCCCCCGCGCGATGCGACGTTCACCGGCTGTCGAGCCGGCTCTGCGCCTCGGCGATCAGTTTCAGCTTGGTCAGCAGGAACAGACCGCATCCGAGCGCGACCATCGCGCAGATGACGACCGCGACGCGCGGGCTCACATGCGCGCCGACGAACCCCACCTCGAGACTGCCCAGCGGCGCGCCGCTGATGATCGCGAGCGAATACAGACTCATCACCCGGCCGCGCAATTCGTTGGACACGAAAAGCTGGATCATGGTGTTGCTGGTGACCATGTGATTCATCAAGCCGACCCCGATAAGCATCTGCGCCAGCAGCGACATCGCCATCCATTTCGAGATACCGAACATGAAGATCCCAAGCGCGGTGCAGAAAATTCCGAGCACCAGGTTCTGGCGCAACGTGCGCGAGGTGGTCACGCGCGAGTTCATCGCGATCGCGCTGATCACCGCGCCGAGTCCCTGCGCCGTCATCAGCAAGCCGTAGCCTTGCGATCCGCTATGGAGCAGGTTGCGCGCGAACAGCGGCAGCAGCACCGCATACTGAATCGCGAAACCGCTGTTTATCGCGATCAACACCAGCAGGTAGTACGACGCGCGATGCTGTCCGACGTAACGAAGACCCTCTCGAACTCGCGTCAGCATAATGCCGGGCATCGCGCGCAATCCCGCGTTCCCTTCCACGCGATCGGCGAAGCGCGCCGGCAGCTTCATCTGGAGCAAGCTCCAGATGACTGCCATGTAGCTGACCCCGTTGAGGAAGAAACATCCTGTCACTCCACTCACCGCGATCAGCATGCCGGCCAGGGCGGGACCGATCATCCGCGCGCCATTGAACAGCATCGAGTTCATCGCGATCGCGTTGGGCAGGTCGTCGCGGCCAACCATTTCCACTACGAATGACTGGCGCCCCGGCATGTCGAACGAACTGACGATGCCGTTGAACGCCGCCAGCATCATCACCTGCTCGACGGTTACCACGCCCGCCCAGTTCAAGGCCGCGAGCAGGAACGCGCTGATCATCAGAAGCGCCTGGGTGACGACCAGCAAACGGCGCCGTTCGCTGCGATCTACTACCGCGCCGGCAAACAGGCCCAGCAGCACGATCGGCATGTAGGTCGAAAATGAGACCAGCCCCAGCCACATCGATGAGTTAGTGAGCTTCAGGACCAGCCAGGCTTGCGCCACCCGCTGCATCCAGGTGCCGATTACCGAAGTGAACTGGCCGACGAAGAAGAGCCGGAAGTTGCGATGGCGAAATGCGCGGAAGGCCACCAACCTTCCGCTCCAGAATTCGGTCGCGCCGCTGTCGGACAATTCATCGGGCTCGAATACGTCGGCCTCGGCGAGACCGCCTTCACCGGGGATGTGAACGGGAGCTTCTTCAGGCTTTAGAACCAACGGTTTTCCCTAGCCAAACCGGCCGAATCAATGAGTAGTACAAGACCGCGGGGCTTTGCGGAATGCACTATCGCGCGGCGTGCAAATTGAAACCTCAAGCCCTTCCCGCGCCAAAACATCTTAACTAATCGCGGCCTGCAAACGGCACGCGAGATGCTCTCTCCTCCCTTGCGACTCGATGCGTGGTGTACAGGCTCCAATGCCCGCGCTATCCAGGAGCGAACAGCTATGCCAAATATCAAAAACGAAAACCTCCGGCATAATTTCGCGATTTGGGTTATGGGCCGAAAGCCTGGATGGTTCAAGCCCCAGCGTTATATCTATCGATGCTTGCGCTGCAAGTGGGCCTTCATGGTGAACGACGATCATCGCGGCTCGGTCCGCGTGGCGGCCGATGAGGCGGGAGAGATATCAGTGGCCGAGAACAAGCGCCGGCTCGCCAGCTTCGTCTCCGGCCCGTGCCCCGGCTATCAAACCGCCGCGATCAAACCGATCGCGCAACCGCAGCCCAGCCGCGTCATTCCGATGCGACGGGAGCGCCAGGCTCGCGCACTCTGAGAGGCAATTCATGTTGGACGTTATCTCGATAGTTGGGACGGTGGCGTTTTTTCTGGTCTCGCTCGCCTACGTCGCAGGATGTGAAAAATTATGAGCCCTTGGGAATTGATACTAGGCGCCGCGATGGCGGCTGGCCTGACTGCCTATCTGGTTTACGCGCTACTCCGGCCCGAGAAGTTCTGAGTTCGGACTACTAAGGAAACATCGCTAATGACGAATGCAATTGTCCAGGTCGGACTGTTCTTCATCATCGTCACGCTCGTCAGTGTGCCGCTCGGTTTATATATGGCGCGCGTCTTTAATGATGAAAAAACTTTCATGGATCCCATTCTCAGACCGGCCGAGAGATTGATCTATCGGGTTTGCGGAATCCATCCCGCGACCGAAATGACCTGGGCCGAGTATGCCATATCGATGCTGCTGTTCAGCATGTTGGGAATGATCGTCCTCTACGCGATGGAGCGCTTGCAGCAGATCCTGCCGTTCAATCCTCAGGGTATGGCGGCGGTTGCCCCTGACCTCGCCTTCAACACTGCGGCCAGCTTCACCACCAATACCAACTGGCAGGCTTACGGCGGCGAATCGACGATGAGCTACTTCACCCAGATGGCCGGCCTCGCGTTCCACAACTTTGTCTCGGCCGCGGCGGGAATCGCGGTGGCAATCGCGGTCATCCGCGGCTTCGTGCGCAAGACCGCGAAGACAATCGGAAATTTCTGGTTCGACCTCACCCGGGCGACGCTATGGGTGCTGCTTCCTATCAGCATCGTTTTCGCACTGGTGCTGGTATGGCAGGGCGTCCCGCAGAATCTGAGCGCCTACACTCACGCCAAGACGCTGGAAGGCGCAGAGCAGGTCATCGCGCAAGGACCCGTCGCCTCGCAGGAGATCATCAAGGAACTCGGGACCAACGGCGGCGGCTTCTTCAATGCCAACTCGTCGCATCCGTTTGAGAATCCCACGCCGCTCAGCAACCTGCTCGAGCTAGTCGCGATTTTCGCGATTGGCGCCGCGCTCACGCACACCTTTGGCAAGATGGCCGGCGATCGCCGGCAAGGGTGGGCGTTGTTCGCCACGATGGGACTTCTGTTTTTTATGGGTGTGACGGCCGCGATCTGGGCCGAGCAGCGCGGCAACACCCAGTTCGCCGCGATGGGACTTAATCAGCATCATTCGGCGACCCAGTCCGGCGGCAACATGGAGGGCAAGGAAGTCCGCTACGGCATCGTGAACTCCGCGCTATGGGCAACAGTTACCACCGACACCTCATGCGGCGCGGTCAACTCGATGCACGATAGCTACACGCCGCTGGGCGGTCTGGTCCCGCTGGTTAACATGCAGATCGGTGAGATCATCTTCGGCGGCGTCGGCTCGGGACTATACGGAATGCTGGTGATGGCGGTGCTGTCGGTTTTCATTGCCGGACTGATGGTGGGCCGCACGCCCGAGTATCTCGGCAAGAAGATCGAGGCGCGCGAGATGAAGCTCGCGATGCTGTTCATCCTGATCTTCCCGGCAGTCATCCTGCTGCCGGCCGGAGTCGCCGTGGTCACCAAGGCCGGACTCGCGGGAATCACCAATCCTGGTCCGCACGGGTTTTCGCAGATTCTCTATGCGTATAGCGAGGCCAGCGCGAACAACGGATCGGCCTTCGGCGGCCTCAACGCCAACGCCCCCTTCTTCAACTACACGATGGCGATCGTGATGCTGTTCGGACGCTTTATGATGAAAATTCCGATCCTTGCTATGGCGGGCTCGCTCGCGGCCAAGAAGTCAGCGCCGACGAGTGCGGGAACCTTCCCGACCGATGGGCCGATCTTCGTAATCCTGCTGGTCGGCGTGATCATCATCGTCGCAGCCCTGACCTTCTTCCCGGCCGACGCGCTGGGCCCAATCGTCGAGCATCTCTCGATGACTCACAAGCTACTCTACTAGGAATCAAAGAGGCCTCCCTCATGTCAGAACAACGCAAAGCACCAAGTCTGTGGGACAAGGACATCGTCAGCCGCGCGCTGGTCGATTCGTTTTGGAAATTCGACCCGCGCGTGCAGGTCAAAAACCCTGTCATGTTCGTGGTCGAAGTCACCGCGCTCGCGGTCACGATTATTCTGCTGCGCGACATCTTCAGCGGACACGGCAAATTCGTCGGCTTCGAATTTCAAATCGCGATCTGGCTGTGGTTCACGGTTGGATTCGCGAATTTCGCCGAGGCGATGGCGGAAGGACGCGGCAAGGCGCAAGCCGACAACCTGCGCAAGACGCGCACCGAGACCAGCGCCCGCTTGATCAAGGATGGCAAAGAGGTGACAGTGGCCGCGACCGCGCTGCGCCGTGGCGATGTGGTCCTGGTTCGCGCGGGTGAGGTGATCGCGGGCGACGGCGAGGTTATCGAGGGCGTCGCGGCCGTCAACGAGGCCGCTATCACCGGAGAATCGGCGCCGGTCATTCGCGAAAGCGGCGGCGATCGCAGCGCCGTCACCGGCGGCACCACCGTCATCTCCGATTGGATCAAGGTGAAGATCACCGCCAATCCGGGCGAGACTTTCCTCGATCGCATGATCGCGCTGGTCGAAGGCGCGCAACGTCAGAAGACCCCCAACGAAATCGCGCTCAGCATCCTGCTCGCCGGCCTCACCCTCATCTTTATGCTGGTGTGCGTGAGTCTCTATCCGTTCGCGCAATATGGCGGCACCGCCCTCTCGCTGCCGGTGCTGGTCGCGCTGCTGGTATGCCTGATTCCCACCACTATCGGTGGATTGCTCTCCGCGATCGGCATCGCGGGCATGGATCGGCTGGTGCAACATAACGTGCTTGCCATGTCGGGCCGCGCGGTCGAAGCCGCCGGCGACGTCGATACGTTGCTGCTCGACAAAACCGGCACCATCACGCTCGGCGATCGGATGGCGACCGAATTCATTCCGGTGAGCGGAGTCCAGATCGCGGAACTCGCCGATGCGGCCCAGCTCGCCTCGCTCGCTGACGAAACTCCCGAGGGGCGCTCGATCGTGGTGCTGGCCAAGCGCGACTTCAACTTGCGCGGCCGCGAGCTCGCCGACACCAATGCGCAGTTCATCGCGTTTTCCGCGACGACCCGCATGAGCGGCGTCGATCTCGACGGGCGCAAGGTCCGCAAGGGCGCGGGCGATTCGATCATCAAATTCATCCGCGAGAACGGCGGTCAGGCGCCCGCGGATCTCGACGGCATTGTGCAGAAGATCGCGCGCGCCGGTGGAACGCCGCTGGTGGTCGCCGATAAGTCCAAGGTCCTGGGCGTCATCTATCTCAAGGACATCATCAAGCAGGGAATCCGCGAACGCTTCGCGCGTCTGCACGCGATGGGTCTGCGCACCGTGATGATCACCGGCGACAATCCGCTGACTGCCGCGGCGATCGCGCAGGAATCCGGCGTCGGTGATTTCGTGGCCGAGGCGACTCCCGAAAGCAAGCTGAAAATCATCCGCGACGAGCAGGCGCAGGGCAAGCTGGTCGCGATGATCGGTGACGGCACCAACGATGCTCCGGCGCTGGCGCAGGCGGACGTTGGCATCGCGATGAACGCCGGCACGCAGGCGGCGCGCGAGGCCGGCAATATGGTCGACCTCGATTCCAACCCGACCAAGATCATGGAGGTGGTTGAGATCGGCAAGCAGTTGCTGATCACGCGCGGCGCGCTGACCACCTTCTCGATCGCCAACGACGTCGCGAAGTACTTCGCGATCATCCCGGCGATGTTCGTGCTCGGCTATCCGCAGTTGCAGGCGCTCAACATCATGCATCTGGCTACGCCCGAAAGCGCGATCCTGTCGGCGGTCATCTTCAATGCGCTGATCATCATCGCGCTGATTCCGCTGGCGCTGCGTGGGGTGGCGTATCGCCCGCTCGGAGCGGCGTCGATCCTGACCCGTAACCTGCTCATCTACGGAGTCGGCGGCGTCATCATTCCGTTTATCGGCATCAAAGCGATCGACATTCTCGTCGAGATGCTTCGTCTCGCGTAGGAGCACCAAATGCGCGCATTAATGATATCGATTAAACTGACCATCGCGTTGACGATCCTGACCGGATTGATATATCCGCTCGCAATGACCGCAATCGCCAATATTATTTTCCCGCATCAGGCCCAAGGCAGCCTGATTGTGCGCGACGGCAAAGTGGTCGGCTCCAAGCTGATCGGCCAAACCTTCACCGCCCCCGGATACTTTCATGGGCGTCCCTCGGCCGCCGGTGACAAAGGATACGATGCGTCGAACTCGAGCGGTTCGAACCTTGGACCTACCAACAAGACCCTGATTTCCACCGTGCAACAGCGCCTGAAAGATGTGATGGAGGCGAATCCCGGAACCAACGCGCATCAGGTGCCGATGGATCTGGTAACCGCGTCGGGTAGCGGACTCGATCCCGAAATCAGCCCGGCCGCCGCCGACATTCAGGTCTCGCGGGTGGCCAAGGTGCGCGGGGTTGGCGAAGACGACGTGCGCCTGCTGATCCGTCAGAACACGCGCGCCCGTTACCTTGGCGTGCTCGGTGAGGCGGGGGTCAACGTCCTGGCGCTCAACCTGGCGCTGGACAAACTGTCGCCGCCGAAAGCGCAAGCGCACGCGGAAAAATGATATGTTTGGCGTTGCACCCATCGCATGAAGGATGACCGACGCCCCGAACCCGAGTCGTTTCTCGATCTGGTCGCTCAGCCGCTCAAAGGGCGGCTGAAGATTTATATCGGCGCTGCCGCCGGTGTTGGAAAAACCTACAAGATGCTGGAAGAAGCGCACCAGCTCCGCGCCAAGGGCATTGACGTCGTGATCGGCCTGGTCGAAACCCACGGCCGCGCCGAAACTGCCGAAAGAATCGGCGACCTGGAGGTCATTCCGCGCCGAACTATCGAGTATCGCGGCACCACCCTGACTGAGATGGACATCGAGGCGATCGTCGCGCGCAAACCCGATGTCGCGATCGTGGATGAACTCGCGCATACCAACGCGCCTGGGTCCAAACATGAGAAGCGCTACCAGGATATCGAGGAGCTGATCGCCAACGGCATCAGCGTCATCAGCGCGATCAACATCCAGCACATCGAGACTCTCAATCCGCTGATGCGCCGCATCACAGGTGTCGAAGTGCGCGAGGTGGTGCCCGATTCGTTCATCGCGAAGGCGGATCAAATCGTCAATATCGACGTGACCGTCGAACAGCTTCGCGAACGGCTGCGCGAGGGGAAAATCTATCCGGCGGCCCAGATCGAGCAGGCGCTGAAGAATTTTTTCAAGCCCAGCAACCTGACCTCGTTGCGCGAGCTGACCCTGCGCGAGGTGGCGCGCGGTATCAATCGCCAGCGCGAAGAGCAGGAGGCGCTGCGGCGCGAGGGCGGGCGCCGCCACCCTCAGGTCTTCGAGCGCGTCATGGTGGGGCTGTCCTCGAATCCTGAAGATGGGAAACGGCTGCTGCATAAGGCCGCGCGCATCGCGGGACAGCTCAACGCCGAGTGGTACGCGGTCCACGTCGAGACGCCGGCGGAATCGGTGCGAAAAATCGATACCCGCAATTTCGTATCTTTACTCGACAACATCAACCTGGCCGGCGAACTGGGCGCGGAAACGGTCTGGCTCAAGGCCGCCGATCCGGTCAAGGCGATGCTCGATTACGCGCGTGAGCATGGGGTCGAAAAAATCATTATCGGCCGCACCCATCAGCCGTTCTGGCGGCGGTGGTTGCGCAAAGACGTAACCGAACGTCTTTTGGCCGAAGCCAAAGATCTCGACATCGAAATTGTCGGTGACGAAGCTCTCGAGGAGGGCAAGCCATGACTTCCTCGCTCCGCAGCCGCATCCGCAACGGCACCCTGCTGTTGCTCGCGCTCGTAATCGCACTCGGCGCCTATGCGCTGCCGCGTCTCAACCGTCTGGGCGGCGCGATTCGTGAGACGCTCTATCGCAACTACATCAGCATCGAAGTCGGTCAGAACATGCACGCGACGTTGCGGACCCTCGAACTCGCGGAGCGCGACGGCAAGGCGCGCGAGGTATTGCCGGCGACGCGCGACACCTTCATGCATTGGATGGAGATCGAGAAGAACGACATCACGGAAGTCGGCGAACCGCAGCTCGCCGACGATATCGAAGCTCGTGGCCGCAAGCTCTTCGACGAGATCGCCAACTCGCCGCCTACTGCGCGCCACGATGCTGAATTCGATCAGCTTCACGCGCGTATCGATGATCTTATCGCGCTCAACAAGGCCGCGATGTTCCGCGCCGACAGCCGCGCGACCCAGCTGGGCAACAATCTCACCTACGAATTCGCCGCCGGTTTCGCGATCCTCCTGCTCGGCGCCGCCGCGCTTTCGATCTGGTTGGGATGGACAATCTCGCGGCCGTTGACCGAACTGGCGGAGCGTCTGCGTGGCGTCAGCCAGCGAAAAAGCCATGTCCGCCTGGGGCCACAGAAACTCGCGGAGCTCAATGAGGTCGCGCGCGAATTCAACCAGATGGCGGAGCGGCTCGAGAATTACGATCGCATGAATGTCGAGCGGCTGGTTTACGAGAAGAGCAAGACCGAGGCGATCATCGAAAGCCTCGAGGATGGCGTGGTGCTGATCGATTCGGACGGCATCGTCGCGCACATCAACGAGGTTGCCGCGCTGATCATGGGAATTGAACCGGCCGACGCGCTCGGCAGCCGCTTCGATGACTTGAGCAGCAACCACCCCCATTACATCCGCGTGCGCGACTCGATTCGCAATCTGTGCAAGGCCGACTCGGAGTTGCAGCGGGTGGAGGTGCAACTGCATATTCGCGGGCGCGATCATTCTTATGTGCTCAAACCGGTTCCGCTCAGGCAGGAGGGCCGCGCGCTCGGAACTTTGCTCATCTTGCAGGATGTGACTTACCTACGCGATCAGGATCGCGCGCGGACCAATCTGGTGGCGACCCTTTCACACGAATTGCGCACGCCATTGACCTCATTGGCGCTGTTGGCGGAACTCCTGCGCCGCGAGGAAGACTCGCTGACGCCCAAGCAGCGCGACATCCTGCGCGCGATTCTGGAAGAATCCTCCCGCATGAAGCAGCTCGCTGACAATCTGCTCAACCTCGCACGCGGCCAGATCCCGTTGATCGCGGTGCAGCGTGTCACTTTGGACCTCGCGAAGATCGTTGCCGATGTGGTTAAACGCTTCGAGATCCAGGCGCAGGAGAAGAAAATTCGCATCGAAACTCGCATCGGCAAGCTCCCCGAGATGCAAGGCGACCCGGTGAAGCTTTCGTGGGTGGTCTCAAATCTCATCGGAAACGCGCTGCGCTATACGCCCGAAGGCGGAGCAATCGAGGTCGCGGCGGGACCGTCGGCAAATGATTCCGCTCGCCTCGAAGTCGCCGATTCCGGCCCCGGAATCGCGCCGGAGATTCGCGATCACGTGTTCGAACGCTTCGCCCAGTACGGCGCCAACGGTTACGCGCCCGGCTCGGCGGGACTGGGGTTGGCGATCGTCAAGGACATCGTCGAGGCGCATGGCGGCCGCATCTTTGTTGAAAGCAACAACGGCCACGGGAGCAGATTTATCGTACAATTGCCCGCGGGTGTGGAAGCCTGATGGCAAAGCTGCTGATTGTCGACGACGAGAAGAACATTCGACTGAGCCTGATGCGCTTCTTCGAGTCGCTCGGACATGACGTGCGCGAGGCGGAAAACGGCGCGCAGGCCAAGCAGATAATCGCCGACTCGCACTTCGATTTGATCCTCACCGACTTCCGCATGGCCGAGCTGAACGGCCTCGAGCTGCTCAACGAGGCAAAGCGGCTTCATCCCGATGTCCTGGTTATTCTGATGACCGCGTATGCGACGGTTGAGAATGCGGTCGCCGCGATGAAAGCTGGGGCGTACGACTACGTGACCAAGCCGTTCACGCTGGAGCAGATTCAGCTCATCGTGGAGCGAGCCATTCAGCTTCAAAGCCTGCAGGCTGAGAATCGCGCGCTGCGCGAGGCGATGGACGATCTCCCGCTGCTGGAGTCGCACAGCTCCGCGATGACGCGCTTGCTTGAAACCGCGCTGCAGGCCGCGCTGAGCGAGGCCACCGTCCTGTTAGTGGGAGAGAGTGGAACCGGCAAGAACGTCATCGCGCGCCAGATCCACGAATGGAGCCCGCGACGCGTCAAACCATTCGTGGTAGTGAACTGCACCACGCTGTCCGAAGAGTTGCTCGAAAGCGAGTTGTTCGGCCACGTCCGCGGCGCATTTACCGGCGCGATCAAGGATAAGCCGGGGCGGCTGGAGGCGGCGAGCGGGGGTACCGTCTTCCTTGATGAGATTGCGGATCTCTCGGCGCAGCTGCAAACGAAGTTTTTGCGCTTTGTGCAGGAGCAGAGCTTCGAGCGGGTCGGCGGCGATCGCACCATCCGGGTCGATACCAGGATCATCGCGGCTTCAAACCGCGATCTCGAGGCCGAAGTAGCCGCGCACCATTTCCGCGACGACCTTTTCTATCGGCTCAACGTCATAACGCTGCGGGTTCCGGCGCTGCGTGAACGGCGCGAGGACATCCTGCCGCTGGCGCAATGGATGTTGAAGTCGGCGAGCATCCGTAATCGACGTGCGCAGATGTCGTTATCGCCCGGAGCGGCGGCGGCGATCAGCAAGTATCGATGGCCGGGGAACGTTCGCGAATTGCGCAACTCGCTCGAGCGCGCCGCGGTCTTGACCCGCAACGACGTGATCCAGCCCGATGATCTTCCGGATTCGCTGTTTCGCGATGCTACCGACGTCCTCGCCGGCATTCCTCACTCCGCAAGTCTTGAAGAAATGGAGCGCGAGCACATCGCGCGAGTGCTGGCCGAGAGCACCACGCTGGATGAAGCCGCCGTGACTCTCGGGATCAACGCGACGACATTGTGGCGCAAGCGCCGCCGCTATGGCATCGAGTAGCTTGCCGTCATTCTTCGCCGCCGGTTATCGCGAAAACAATGAGGGCGGGCCGTCGTCGCGACGGCCCGCCCTCGGTTAGCACTCCGATGAGTCGTCAGGCGGTCTTTACCGTCAACGTGGACTTGCCCTTCTTCTTCGAGTTGCGCATGAAATAGATCGCTCCATAAACACCCCAGATTACCGCCAGCCCTACCGCCATTAGCGGCTCTTTTCCGCTGCCCAGACCTTCGATCGGGCCAATGACGTAAAAGGCCATGCAGGCGAAGTTGGCCAACGCGCCGAAGACCGGAATCACCATGTGCTTGAGTCCGTGAAAGTCCTGATGCTCGCGGAAGGCCACGATGCAGATGACGTTGGTTAATCCGTAGAGCAGAATGTTCCGAAGTTGGAAACCAGCGTCACCAACTGCAGGTCCGTTAGGAAGTCCCGACAGAGACGCATTCGAGTTCATCCCGACCGCGTACCAGATACTGTGCGGCAAGGTCGCGATGGTCTTGTCATCGGGCGCCGCGGAGCCGGCAGAAAAAGTACAGCGCGGCGATACGCTCCAAGCACCGCCGAGATTGTGGCCAGCGTCCAGATTGCGCGGTGGGGCGTCAGGTTTTCGCCATGCAGGAAGCCGAAATGCTCCGGCACCTCTTCGTCGCGGCCCATCGCGAAGGTCACGCGCGCACCGGTATTGATGCAGCTAAGCGTCGTGCCGATCAGCGCGAGGAACACGGTCAGCGCCTCGATCAACATAAAAGCCTGGCCATGACCTCCAAACAGCGCATTGCCGATAATCACCATCATGTCGCCAATTGGCGCCGCGGAACCCTTGGCGTCGGCGAGACTGTAAGCGCTGCTCATGAAATAATTGGCGGCGAAATACTCGATGAGGTACATGAACAGGCACTGGATTGTGATGGAGAGCAGAACTCCGCGCGGGAATGTCTTTTTTGGGGTTCCTGGCCTCTTCTCCCAGCGACGTAATCGATTCAAATCCGACCAGCAGCAGGATCGCGATGGTCGCCTGCAGCATCGTCCAGCTGAAATTGTGCGGCAGCAGAACCGAAATGGCGCTCGCATGAGCCGGTGCGTCGCCGGCCAGCGCGTAGTGAAGGACCTTCGTGGTGCCATCGAGAGCCAGGCCGGTGGAACCGTCCGGATGGCTGATCCGGTAAGAGATCGCAAGCACTGAGAAGAACAGCAGCGCCACGATCTGGATGATGTTGATCACCAGGTTGACCATGGTCGAACCGACCACGCCGCGGTATGCGATATAGGAAATGAGATACGAGAAAATGATCGCTATCAACGCCATGAAGACCGGACCCGGTACCCCCGCGTTCATCCCGCTGGGGGCCAAGGTACCGACTATATAACCGATCATGACGCCGATAGTGGCGACCATCACGCCCGGATATACCCAGTAGTACAAATGCGCGGCCCATCCGGTGACGAATTTCGCGACCCTCGCGAAGCGGTAGGCATGGGTCGTGTTCAAAAACGCCCGCTCCGCGAACAGATACGAGCTGCCCGCACCCGGATAGAGCTTGGCCAGCTCCGAGTACGAAATCGCGGTAGCATACGCGAGGATTATGGCGAAAAAGATCCCGGCCCACATGGCCATGCCCGAGGGATAAGAATAACCGGCCTGGACCACGAAGGTGATCCATAGGAATGCCCCTGGAGCGATCAGGGCCATTGCGTTGACCGTGACCCCGGTCAACCCGAGGGTCGGTTTCATCTTGGCTTCGCTTGCTTCTGCCATCTCTTCGCCCTCTATTGTTCCGCAAGATATGGTGGATTGCGGCGGATTTCTGCTTGCATTGCGCAAGACAGGTGCCATGAGGGTCTACATCAGTCGGTTGACGGATGTCTGCATCTTTGGATCGATGTGATTGCATTTTGAAAGATCGGTGGTTGCATTTTGAAGGATGGGGGTCACGCCTCCGCTCACGCACCGAGCAATTGCAAACTGGGCAGTCATCAAAGAGAGCATCGACACGGTGGCGCGAGTGGCTCCGCTACGCTATCGACTAGAGGATGCATCCCAGGTCGGCCTCAGGATGGTTTTGCGCGTTGGTCCTCGCGACTGGCTCTTGGTGTCTCTGCGCGAGTGCCTATTCAGCTCAACCGCTTTCCACCACCCCAATAGCTATATCTGGTGGCTCTGCGGGAATCGGATTCGACGACCTCGAATTTTCACCCGAGCTGCGCAAGGTAATCGTCCCGGCCGGGAGAACGGGCAAACTCGTTCTCATCGATCCGGATTCGAAAGCGATAGAAGAGGTCGAGGGGTTTTCTTCGCAAACCGGTTTTAACGGCGGTCACGATGAAGGTGTTACCTCGGCCGATACCGGACACGGCGGGATTTTCGCTACCGATCGAAGCGCGGGCACGCTCAATCTTGTCGATCCCAAGTCCAGGAAGGTGCTCGCGGTGCTGAAACTAGCGGCGCCACCAGACCTCGTGCGTTTCGTGGCCATGACCAATGAGGTCTGGGTGACCGAGCCTCGTGCGGAGCAGATCGAAGTTTTTTCGCTGCCCGAGCACGGCTTTCCGAAGCCCGAGCACGCGGCGACGATCAGCGTTCCGGGCGGCCCCGAAGCGCTCGTGATCGACAACTCTCGCCGTCGCGCCTACACCAACTTGTGGAGCGGTACCACGGTCGTCATCGATCCGAATCAACGCGCCATCGTCGAGCGATGGCAAAACGGATGCCGCGGCTCACGCGGTCTGGCGCTCGACCGCGAGCGCGGTTTCCTCCTGGTCGGATGTAAGGAAGGCAGGCTGGAGTCGCTGAGCCTCAAGGATGGCCATCGGCTCGGCGAGGTGAGTTCGGGAGTGGGCGTCGACGACGTCGCCTACAACCCGAAACTGCATCACGCATATCTGCCCGGCGCGGAAAGCGGCACCATGGCGGTGATCGGAATCTCAGCGGACGGCCGCTTGGCACTTCTGAACGATGTGACTACTGTGAACGGTAGCCATTGCGTGGCGGTTGATGATCGCGACAACGCGTACATATGCGATCCTCGCAACGGAAAGATACTCGTCTTTCACGACCAGTGAGGGCTCGCGATAGGGGCGCATAGAGGTCGAATTTTCGGTCCCCGCGATCGTCTAATGATCGATGAAACCGTTAGTTTTGGTCGGCGTAGTTCTCGCCTTGGTCGGACTCGTGTTGCTCGCGTATCCGGCATTCACGACGCATCAGACTAAAGATGTTGCCGACGTCGGCCCGCTTCACCTACAGACGAACGAGGAAAAGACGCACTTCATTCCTCCGATTCTGAGCGGAGGCATCCTGGCTATCGGTGTGCTCCTGGCCGCGGGAGGCATGGTTAGCCGGCGCAACTAGTCAGACTGCCCGCCTTACTCCGTCCGCCCGTATCGCGCGTGGCAACATTGCAACACCTCTGCTGAACCGCGTTCCGGGCCCGCATCATCCGTTGCTTTCAAATCGTTCGCAAACTTTTCCTAATGCATCCTATTGACTGATTGTAGGAATACTAGAACAATCTGGAGTATGTCTAGTTGTGCCAACACACGTCTGAGCTGTGTTTCGCGTAGCGTAGTGCGTCCGCTGGTCGGGAACGTTTTTGGTTCATCGCAATCCGTGAACGACCTTCCGTCCGTAGTACAACCGGATATTCTCGCCGAGCCCGAGCGCGTGTATCGCAAGGACGAGGCTCACGGAGGACTCTCGTATGGCCAATGAAAAAGCCGGCTTCGGTCAAATGATCCGTGACCGGCGCCGTCAACTGGAACTTACCCAGGAAGAACTCGCGCGCCGCATCAAGACCTCGACCCCGTATATCGGGCATATCGAATCGGGTAAGCGGCGCCCTTCCGATGCAATTCTCACCCGCATCGCGGACGTGCTCGGCTTCGATCGCAGAGAGTTGTTTTTCATGGCGAATCCGAATGCACGCGCGCTGCTGACGCCGAAATCGAAGCCGGCCGAAAACTCCGCATGGGAAGAGTTTCGTAACGATCAGCAAGCGCATCAGGTTCATCAAATCAATCCGCGGGAATTCGATATGTTGTCGCAGGTCGCTCTGATGGGTGACGTGCGCAGCTCGCGCGATTTCATTTACATTCTCAATACCATCCGTCAGGCCTTGGGAAGCGCCTCCTGATGGACCGCATCGGTGGTTTAATGAAAAGCGGGAGAATCCGAACGCCGAGAATTAATTTTTTCTGCCCAAAAAATAGGCAGGAGGCGGGGCGCCACCCTACGGATAGTTATATCCGGGGCGCAGAATACGGATTAGTGGGGTAACGCGATCCGTCGGAGGCCGGAATGCCGGTTGGTAGGCCTCTATGACAAACGGTAGGGGATATTGACAGACCGTCGCATCCGAGTAGATTCCTAGACGTTCCTATTATGAGCGAACGTTCGCTAACAATAGCTTCAATCCGCAAGGAACTAGCCTTGGCCGGTCAGCCCGATGCGCTCACCGCGCGCGAAGTCGACGGCCTCATATCGAAGCTACTGACTGAAGTAAAGATTCCCTTCCCGACGCTTGGCAAACGCGTCCTTGCCCATCTCGCCGATCTCAAGAAAGTGCTCTCCACTGATTACATGGAGAACGCCGAGATCCCGGAAAAGAATCTGCTGAAGGAACTCTCACGCGTGGTCGAGACCGACATCAAAGCGCCGATGTCTGGATGGGAACCCTCGGCCACGAAACCGTGGGAAGCTCCCGAACTATTGGCGCATCTCACAAAAGTATTTGGCGGACGTCAGCTCGAACTGCGCGCCGAACCTTATCTTGAAGGCGCCGGCCTCGCGCTGCGGGGATTCTTTTGCCGGGCGGACGTCGGAGCGAAAAGTAAGTTCGTTATTTTTCTGAACACGGCGCATCACCCCGGGGCGGTGGTGGCGACCTTCGGTCACGAGATCGGCCATTACATCTACGGTTCTCTGGTTGGTGAGCGCGCGCCGATGGCGGCGTTCCTCGAGGGCACCTTCAGCAATCATCTGAAGGAGAAGGACGAATTATTTGCCGACAGCCTGGTGGCATTCGCGGCCTACAGCCGGGACCTGATCAAAGAGATTGGTCCACTCAGGAAAATCACTCCCGGAAAATCCGAGGAGCTCTTTACCCGCATCCGCAAAGCCTACGGACTCGTCGGTACACGCTACGAGCTGGATCTAACGCAACGCAAAATGAGCAACGTCTGGCGGGTGCGCTATCTCACCTCGATGGTGCATTTCTTCAAGCTGCGTTGCGCGCTGCTCGAAACTACCGGCCTCTAGAATGCTCACGCGCGTTTGAGCCGCACGTCCCCGGCGCAATCTCCACTTTGACCGTCACACACGGCCGCACCTCAGTCGTGCAGGAATAGTTATCGCTTTCGGATGCGAGGGCGGATCGAACTTCATCAGAGACACATGCGCGCATGTTCGCTTCGGCCGGGCCGGCAAGAAATGATTCCGTTCGAACGCCTCTGGGCGATTAGCGAGGAGTGCATCGCAGCTCTCTCGGCGTAAGAGAAACGTAGCACTTACTCAGGTTCTGGAACGAGGTCGCGCTTGCACGCCGAACTCCAGAACGAACGATCCACAAGCTGACTAGCCCGCGTATCATTTCCGGACCGCCTAAAGACGCCGGAATACCCACAAAGACGCATCGCTAGAGCGCTGCCGTCCGGCAGTCAATCGGCGCTGACTTGACAGGACCGCGCCTCTGGGACGGAGGCTCGCTCGGGACGATGATCATTGAGCGGATGAGACAATCGCCGGGCTGATCGCCCAGTCCCTCGATCGCAATATGACGCTCGCGGGAACTTACTCGATGCCTAGCCTTTCTTTCTCCGTTCCGCCCAACGCTTCTTCATCAACTCGGAGAGTCGCTTCCTGCCCGCCGGAGTGAGACCCCGGCGCTTTTTCTTGCCGCCGGTGGAAGCAGCTTTCGGCGAAGCCGCGCCTTCGAGCGCAGCGATGGCTCGAGCAAGTCGATCTCGTTCTCTCTTCAACTCTGCCACTATTCTATTAAGATCCAATATTCGCTCCTTTTGAGTCGGTCAGCCTTGAGGTTAACCGCTCGGATGGTTTCACTAACGGCGTCGGCTTGCAATCGGTTAGTCTAACGACTTCGGTTAAAATTCCTGCGCAAATGTCATGGGAGCTAGGAAACCCGCAATGAGCTATAGACTCAGTGAGCTAGGGTTGTCCAGAGCCTTGATTTGAAACGTTACCGGCGATGCGGCGCCCAGCGGCGGATCGGTCGCCTCAATTGATCGTTTGCAATGCGTACTTGCGAATGGTTTCCAGCAGCGTCACCTTTTTGACCGGTTTGCTGACGTGATCGTCGCACCCGGCCTCCCTTACCCTTTTGGCGGCGTCTTCGAAGACTGAAGCCGTGAGTGCGACGATAGGAGTGCGCGCGGCGCCGGTGTCCAACTCAAATTGCCGGATGGCGCGGGTCGCGGCGTAGCCATCCATGACCGGCATATGCATGTCCATGAAAACGAGGTCGTAGTGATGTGCGGTGAACTTGTCGAAAGCGATCTTTCCGTCTTCCGCGAAATCGAGTTTGCATGGAGTGCGCCGCAAAAAGGCGGAGATTACCAGACGGTTGTCGGGAGAGTCTTCGGCGACCAAAATGGAGACCGGGGGTAGCTGAAGCGATTTCTCGGACAGTTCGAGTTTTTGTTCGACTTCGACTTTCGCGGCATCTCTGTGCGCCATTCCCATCGCGGCACTTATCGATTGAAATAACTCTTTTCGCGTAATCGGCTTGACCAGGTAGGCTTCAAGGCCAAGGTCGTGCAGCCCGGAGATTTGCGGCTTCAGGTCGTCCGACGAAAGCATCAGCACCACCGGCCTGATCGGATTCGGCTCGAGGCGGATTTGCCGCGCCACCCCGAAGCCGTCCATGCCCGGCATCTGCAGGTCGAGCAGCACCAGTTGAAAAGGCTGCCCCACATGGCTGGCCGTGCGGATGGCCGCCAATGCGTCTTCTCCCGAAGCGGCCTCGGTTACTTCGGCGCCGCGGCTGGAAATCATTTCGCGCGCGATTAGGCGATTGGTCGCGTTGTCATCTACGATAAGGGTCTTGACGCGAGTCAGCTCCGGGAGCGCATCGAAAGCCGCCGTGGTTACGCGCGCGGCCAATCCGAAACTCGCGGTGAACAAGAACGTACTGCCCGTGCGCAGCTCGCTCTCGATCCAGATCTTGCCGTCCATCAGACCGACCAGGCGCTGAACTATCGCGAGGCCCAGCCCGGTGCCGCCGTATCGGCGCGTGGTCGAAGAATCCGCTTGGGTGAAACTTGAGAAGATGCTCTCGAGCTTGTCGGCCGCGACACCAATCCCGGTGTCGCGGACACTGAAGCGCAACGCACCGGGCTGTTCGGACTCGGGATTGTTTTCGACCGCGAGCACGATCTCGCCGAACTCGGTGAATTTCAGCGCGTTGCCAAGCAGGTTGACCAGAATCTGACGCAGCCGCAGCGAATCTCCGACCAGATGTTCCGGGACCCCGGGCGCGATGCGCGCGCCCAATTCGAGTCCCTTTCCATGCGCCCGCGGTCCAAACATCGAGATCACCTGATCGACGAGGCTGCTCAGGTCGAATTCGGTTTGCTCCATCTGCATCCGCCCGCTCTCGATTTTGGCCAGATCGAGGATGCTGTTGATCAAATCCATCAGCGAATTGCCGTTGGCAATCATCACGTCGAGGAAACGGCGTTGTTCGAGCGTGAGATCGCTTTCGGCGAGCAGATCCGCCATCCCCAGCACCGCGTTCATCGGGGTGCGGATTTCATGCGACATGCTCGACAGGAACTCGGATTTTGCATGCGAGGCGCTCAGCGCCTGCTCGCGCGCATCGGTAAGTTGATGTTGAGTTTCTTTGAGGGCGGCGATTTCGCGATTGGTGGTGACCGTGCACAAGTGCCCCCGCAGCATCACGTTATGCGCCGACAACAGACCCGCGCGTTGGCTGCCGTCCTTGCGCATGAAGCTGAGGTCGAGGTTTCTGACCTCGCCGTGCTTCCTTAGTTCCGCGATCATTCGCTCCTGACCCTCGGGAGTGGCGTGCAGTTCGATGTCGCGCGTGCGTACGCCCACGATTTCCTCGCGGGTAAATCCCGAGTTGCGCAGCTCCTCCGCATTGACTTCGATAAATCTCCCGGTTTCGAGATCGATGATCAGAGTCGGCTCCAGACTGGTCTCGAAGATCGTTCGATACATTTGTTCGTTTTCTTCGAGCGCCAGCCGCGCCGCCGGATATGTCATGCATCACCGCAAGCACGCACGCCTCGCCCTCGAACTGGAGCGGGGAACACGCCAGGGTGATTGATTTGACAGTGCCGTCTTTGCCGCGGACCTCAACCGATTCGAATTGTCCGTGCCCCGCGTTATCGATGATGCGTTGGTACAGCGCTTCGCGCTGAGCCGGATCGGGACAGATACCGATCTCGTCGGCGGTGCGGCCGATGACCTCGTCGCGCGCGAATCCGGTCAGCGACATCGGCTGATTGAGATCGATGATCCGCGCGTCAGCCATCGACACGATCGCCGCGGATCCCGGAATCGCGGCGAAGATCGCGCCGCATCGGTCGTCACTCCGGGCGAGCGGTTTGGGCGCGTCGACTTCTATGATCCTCGGATCGGTCTGCATCTCACGCGACCGATTCGTGTCGCATTGGAACACATGTCTCGCCATTACAAGGTGTGGTCATTGGCTGATGCCTGTCTAAAAGAAGCAGCGTCGCGCCGTTGATGATCCGCGCGCAGGTCATTTAAGGAGGGAGCAGGAACCATGCCCGTATCGCGGGTTTACGCGATGGCACGCCGTCAGAGACGGATGACGCTCTAGGGGTTCGGCCCGACTTTTACGAGAATTGGTTTAGAAAAGGAATCAAACGGCGACGGCGGAAACGCCATCGCGCGCGGCGCCCTTGTTGCCCTCTTCAACTCCGAGGTGCAGCTCGGCGACCGTATATCCGAGGTAGTCTTCGAGCGCGAGAATATCGTCGTGATAAATCTCGTTCAGCCATTTGTTCGCGGCGGGATCGATTGACGGTTTGACCGCGGGCTTGACCAGAAAGCGCTCGAAGATATGCCGTCTGACCGCGAAGGTTCCGCCCAGGCGCCGGGGAATGAACGAATTCGCCAGCCGGCGCGCGAATTTGCTGCCGGCCAGACGCCGGACCCATTCGCCGCGCGCGACGCCGAAGGAATTTTCCGAGCGATCGGCGACCATCGTGCGCAACGGCGCGGGATCGATCTCCAGAAATTTCGCGAGCGCGATCAGATTTTCGCCCTTGCTCTTCAGCGCGGCGGTGATCTGTTTGAACAGCAGGATTTTAACCTGCTTGCGGCCGAAGGTCTCAATGTATCTTTGGACTTGCCGATGGTAGAGGCCCAGTTCCACGTAGAGCCGCGAAACGCCGTACCCTTTGTCACTGCGCGCCCAGTCTTGCTGGAGCGCTTCCATGAAGGGCAGCGATTGCCGGCCCTCGCGAAGATCCATCAGATAGTGCGAGTGTGCGCGTTCGATGGGATTTCGAAGAACGATGACGATTTTGGCGGCTGGATTCGCCCGGTGGATTGCAGCCGGGGCTTCTTCCGACCACAAATATGACGAGCTGGCTTCACCCTTGAATTTGTTTTTTCCGGCTCCGGCGAAAAGTCTCAGATAAGCGTCCTGGTCGGAGACGTGGGTGATTGGATATTGCATATGCCAGATGGGCCGGAGCCGCGAGAAATAGTGCGGCTCTTTCATCGCGGGCATAAAGACTTCGGGATGCTGGCGAAAGAAGGTATACAGCGAGCTGGTGGCGCTATTCTGGGTTCCGACAATGAAAAAATCCGGCCAAATGGGATGCGGCCGGGTGGTCTTCTCAAATGAGGGCGGTTCGTTGCTGCGAACGATTTCTTTCGATCTCACCGGAACGCCCCTTAAGAAATGGTGACAAGACAGTAAAGCGATACTCTAGTGCTTAGTCAAGCCAAGGCGTCCTCTTAAATGTTACTTGCATCGTTTGACGTGCAAGTTCGCTCTTCAGCGGGTACGTTATTCCGTGCACGAAATCTATAAATCGAAGCAACAACATGCGTCTCTTATGTCCTAAATGAGGCAAAAGCGTGCTTAGGTGGCTATATGTCATTGTGTTGGCGGGGGCACTCTTAACCGGCATCGGTATCCGCTTCGCCCGCCTGGGCGAGGTGCCGCCCGGCTTTCATCAGGATGAAGCCTGCAACGGCTACGACGCTTACAGCATTTTGAAGACTGGCCGCGGCCAGCACGGCCACTTTATGCCGATCCTCGCCCAAGCGTTCAACGATTACCGTCCCGTGCTGATCGACTATACCGCCGTGCCCCTAATTGCCGCTTTTGGATTGAAGCCGGCGGTGGTGCGGATGGCAGGCGCGCTCTGGGGAAGCGTTGACTTGATCGCGATCACGATTCTGGCCGGCTTGATGTTCGGACTGCCGGGCGCGGCGATGGCGGCGCTGCTGTGCGCGTTTTCGCCGTGGCAATTGCCGCTCAGCCGCCTCGGTGCGGCCTACATCACGGCTTCCACTCTGGTCAGCCTGGCGACGCTGTGTTTTTTTCGATGGCTGGAAGAACCGGATCGGCGCCGTTGGCTATTTTACTCGAGTATCTTCTTCGGCCTGGCGTTCTACTCGCACCCGATTACCAAGGCCTTTGTCCCTCCGTTTCTGATGCTGCTCGCCGTCCTTCACTGGAAGGAGTGCAAGCAGGCGGGCTTCGATGCGATTTTGGCGCTGGTGTTAGTAGGACTGATCGCGATTCCGCAAGCCGCGGTGATCGCGCTCACTCCGGCGGCGCGGACCCAATTCGGCACCACCTCGCTGTTCAAGCTGGTCTCGGAATACAGTCCGCACGCGTCGCTGTTCGCGCATGGCGAAGTTATGGCCGCCGCATGGGCGAGCTATTTCACCCCGCGATTCCTGTTCCTCCAGAGCTATTTCGGAGATCCCGATCTGCTGCTGAACCTGCCCGAGGTTGGGAACCTCCTTCCAATACAGGCCGTGCTGATCGTTCCCGCAGTCTGCGCGCTGTTTATCGCGCGGCGGCGGAAGATCGCGCTGCTGCTCATCGGATGGCTGATGATAGCCGCGATTCCCGGTGGTATGACGGTTCCGCCGGGGCTCCGACGCGAGCTTCCGGCGCCGCCGAAGGCAGGTAGAGTTACGGCTTTCGAAGCGCCCTCTGCCACTATCAGACCCGCGGGCCGGCCTTCTTCGCCCACGCCCGGACTATTGCTTGCGCACCCGGCGCAGCGGCGTGACTTGCTGGCGATCGCGCCATGGACGCTATTCTCCGCGCTGGGGTTCGTGGTCCTGATCGACCTGGTGACGGTTTCCGCGCCCGCGACAGCCGTCGTTGTTGTCGGTCTGATCCTCATCACTGGCGTACAGGGGGTTGAGCGAACTCGCGCATACTTTCGCGACTATCCGGTTCTTGCCGCACCATTTTTTAAATATGGGATGGAGCAAGTGGTCCGCGGGGTGGACCAACTGGGTGACCCCAATCAACGGGTGGCAGTCAGTTCGCGAATCGCCCAGGCGTATATTTTTTTCCTGTTTTTCGACCAGTACCCGCCGGCCCTTTTTCAGAAGGAACCCGACAACCATCGGGTCGGCTTGTTTACTCAGGTGCGGGAGTTCGGCAGATACTATCTCTATTCGCCTTACGCGCTATATTTCACTTTCCCCCACGGCACCTTCGTCTTCGCCGGGGCCGAACCGTTGCCGGCGAAGCCTGCGCTCGTTATCCGATATCCGGATGGAACTCTCGCCTACAGCATCGTCGTAAAGTGAAGCTCCGGATTTTTCGATGGTGGCCCGCATGACACTGATGCCGTCGAAAAGTTGGGAGAGGTTCGCCTTGCTCGCACCGGGGATTCTCGGCGCGATCGTCATTGTTTGGGCGACGACGCGCGGCACCGGAGTGTGGATCGATTCCGCGACCTACGTATGCGCGGCCAGAACCCTTATCGACCACGGATCGATTGAAACAGGATGCAGCGAAAACGGAATGCTGCGACCGATGACTCACTTTCCTCCGGTTTATCCCCTGATGCTGGCCACCCCCAGCTTGATTGGCCTCGAACCGATGCGCGCGGCTCGCTGGATCAATGTGGTCTGCATGGCGATCAACCTTACTTTGATCGGCCTACTGCTGTACGCAGTCACTACGAATCTTTTCCTGGCGGTGCTGGGTGAGCTGCTCTTCTTTTCTTCATTCGCAGTAGTGAGGGCGCATCTCTTTACCTCGAGCGACGCACCGTTCACGGTGTTTTTGATCATATTCATTTTCGCCGCATGGCGATGCATGGAGCAGGGCGGTTGGCGATGGATAGCTGTGGCCGCAGGAGCAGCCGCCGCCGCGTGCTTGACGCGTTATGAGGGCGTCCCATTGTTGTTCACCGGCGCCGTCGCGCTGGCGTGGTATGGCAACCGCCCCGTCTGGGAACGGATTCGCGGGACAGCGCTGTTCTTGTTTATCGCAACCACTCCATTCGTCGCATGGATGATTCGCAATCACGTCGAGGCCGGCTCGATCGCGCATCGGCATCTCGCCTGGCATCCACCGGGGGTTGCAAACTTCGACCTCGCTGCTGAAATCGTGGCGAGTTGGGTACTGCCATTCGTATCGCTCGCCGCGCAAAGGTTGATCGGGTTTCCCTTGCTGTTGGCAGGCATTGCGGTCGCTGCGCTGGTCGCATACAGGAATCCGAAACCGGTGCTTTGGTTGTCGGCGATCCTGATCCTCAGCATTTGCGGTTTCGTCCTGCTCGCGCGCTCGATGGCCGACATACAAATCAAATTCAATGGGCGCATTTTGCTGCCGGTGTTTGTTACCGGCATCGTTTTCGCTTTCGCGGGAATACATTTGGCCACCCAAAAGCAACGTTTCAGCAACACCTGGCGTCGAGTAGGGATCGGGGCGAGTCTGCTCCTAGTGATCGGAAACACCGCAGCGGTCGTGCCGCCGTTGCTTGAATCTCACGAACGAGGACTCGGCTATCGAGCGTGGTCTGACTCTCCGTTGATTGCCCGCGTGCGCGCGCTCCCACCGGACACCATCATCTATAGCGACGTGCCGGAAGCGATATACCTGCTCACCGGTAAATTTCCGCTACTGCTGCCGCGTGCTATCGATCCCGATTCCCATTTGGCGACTGAAAATCTACCGGAGCAGATTAGAGCTATGCACCGTCGCCTGGAGCACCATCCGGGGGTGATAGTGTATTTCCACGCTTCGGGTTCGCCTCGACGGTACAGCAGCCTGCCAGAATTGGCGTCGATGCCGGCCGTGTATCAGCTGACGACCCGCGTCGAGTACAGCGGCGGCGATGGCGCGATATACATAGTCGTGCCGGAGTCAGCATCGCGGCCGCCGCCGTCACCCTGAAGTATCGGTTGTTTCGAGGTGGTCGGCACGATGCCTCGCGAAGGTGCGCGCGCGCGACGGCCGACATACAAATCACGCAAAGCGGACGCATCCCGGCTTCCGATCCGCGGTCACCAGCATCGTTTTTGCGCGCGCGGGACTACATCCGGTCGCACAAAAGCAACGTTTCGGCAACATTTTGGGTCGCGCAAAAGCTGCGGCGGGTGCCTTTTGTGATCGGAAACGCGGTGGCAAAGTCGCACATTTGTGGCACGTGAGACATTCTTTTCTCAGCGGTGGCTCGCGTCCCTGACTTATGCGCATTTGTAGCAGTATGCTTCTTTATACATCATTTAGCTATATAAACCGACTTATTGATATAGCTGATGAAGCGCGCGCGACCGATGTTATATCGTGGCATACAGTGGCAAAACAGAACTAAAGTGATGAAAATGCAACAATGCCTCTTGATTGCAACAAGAGTTATGTTTACAATCTGAAACACGGCAAATGAGTGAAGTAACAAATAGATACTCATCGCGAATCAGAAAAGGGGAAATCCGATGAAACATCAGGACCGCAGCAATCGCATCGTTCGTTACCTATCGATTCTGCTCGCAACCGCGGCAGTCGCGCTGGGCAGTGTGAACATGCTGGCGCACACCTGCAAAGCATTGGCCGCGAACGCGAATGTCGAAGGGCACGTATAACTGCGCGCGCGGTTCTGCATCGCGTCTCGACCGAGAAAGCCGACCAGGACGAGGTAACCAACGTGGCGAAGCGCGCAGGCACTGGGCTCGGCCTCAAGCGGTCGAGTTGATGTTTGGACGTTTCGCTGTTGAAGCAGATCAGAACAGGGGGAAACGCATCTGAAGGTAGAGAAAGAGAAACCTTGCGGGGGGACCTTGGTACCGGAAGGAGGATCCGAGTCATGGCGAAGGAGCTGTGGTCGCGAGTTCACGGACGCAGCAAGCGCGATATCTGGGAAGGGTTCATCAACGATAAGGAACTGCTTGCCATGCATCGCGTGACCGAAGAAGAGATCAGGACGTTGAAGACCTTTGTGCCTTTCGGCGCGCTAACGGGGGAGCAAGACATCGTCTTCATCCTGGAACGAATTCGGAGGTCGCAAAAGCGATGGTAGTTTTCGGGAACTGCGCGTTTGCAGGTCACGGAGTGAGGCTTTGTTTCTGCGAGCAAGGTCAAAAGGGCGGGATAGCTACCCGGTTCGGAGCAGCGGACTAGCGCGTCGGCTGACGAGAGGTTCGGGTTGTCTCGAAACAGTCTGATTGGTCCGCTGGGAGATATGCGGTGATGAAAAGAAGGTTGAAAAGAAAAGTTAAACGAGCATGGTCGCCGACGGTGATCCTCTCCGCGATGGCCGTCCCCATGATCATTACTGTCATCGGAATGTCGGTTGACATGGGACTGATGAGCTACCAGTCGTATCGCCTGCAATCGATCACGGATGCAGCCGTTTCAGCCGGAGCGAGTTCCTTACCTGGTGATCCGGACCGTGCCGTGGCGACCGCCGTTCAATACGCGCAACAGAGCGGCGTGGCGCCTAATGAAATAGTGACCACCCGCGTTTCCAAGGACGACCGCGAGCTCACGATGACCGCGGAGCAAAGTGTACCTTGCTACTTCGGACGTATGTTCGGGCTTACCGAGCAAAGACTCCATGTGGAATCGAGCGCTCGACCGCAGCCGGCAGAAAAGGCCCGTTCGAGCGTAGCGCAAGGCCGAACGAACGACGTTGAGACAGTGGACTTGCCGAACTGAACTGGTTCCATCGCGAGTTTCTGACTCACGCGAACGGTGGACACTGAGCAGCTCAGTTGATGATGGTCGACTGAGTGGTGCTCGACAAGGTTATATTTCCCGAAGGTGTGAACAGCAATCCGCCGAACACCGGATAGATGTAGCTCACTTTGATTGTGACCGAGCTGCCAGGATTAGAGTTAGGCGTCCAGGTTGGCGTGACTGAGATTTGTGCTTGATTCAATCCATTGGAAAGACCCTGTACGTATGACAGGATCGAGGCGGCGGTCGCGGGCTGCGCGCTCTGTGAGCTATGGATCATGGCATAACGCGACGCCGACTCGGCCGCATAAGCGATAAAGCTGTAGGTGTACAGGATCTGGCCGAATTGGATGATCCCGAAGAGCAGCCCCAGCAGTATCGGAAGCACCAGAGCAAATTCAGCACTCGATTGACCCCGTTTTCGCGACCGATATTTCCGCCGTAGCATTGCCATTTCCTATTTGACCTGCGTTATCGCGATGGCTTGCAGAGCTACCGACGAGGGAATCCCCGGAAACGAATACAATGTCTTGAAGGTCGTATTCGTGGTTACCTTTACGAACAACTGGATGGTAGCGACGCAGCCAGATGATGCGCATGAAACCGTCGCTCCTCCGTCCGAGCACGTGCAATAGCTCGTCGCCGTCGCGGTCATCCCGGTCAAGTCGGGTGCGGCATTGATGGCCGTCGTTTGCATCGTACTATTGTCTCCCGCCGTGACCCGATTCTGCGCACCGTACTGCGCACCGGCGCGCGCCGCCGCGCCCACTTCGAGGTAGGTATAGAAGACGCGCGCGAAGTCGGAGACTACCACCAGCAGCGATATCAGTACCGGGATGACCACCGCCAATTCCACCATGCTTTGCCCGCGTTCAGCGAGCCACCTTATGGAACTCGCGAACCAGGACCCGAACCGTTTGCGCTTCGATGAGAGTATCACTCGGCGATGACCGAGCGCTTTATCGGTGATCCATCCGCTAGACTTGAGTAGTCGCTGTTGAGGTTCAATACGGAGCCACTATCGAGGACAATTTTGTCCGCCACCAGGATTGAGTAAACATTCGCGAATCCACTGCTGTTGAGAGTCAGTGTCGCGTCAGGTAAGTACACCGCACCGGTCAGATTACTTGAGCCGCCCGAGTTGATGGCTGCCCCCGCGCTGTCAGCGCGATCCTGAAAAATGAGTATTCCCTCATACGCACCCGAGGTGGTTGGCGCGCTAAGATTCGCGGTTGAGCTACTGTTCAATGTCAGGGTTCCGGTTTTAAAATAGAGTGTCACTCCAGTACCTGTGATACTTGACGAACTATTGATGGTGACCGCCCCCTTGAACGAGTAGAACCCAGCGTTCAGTTTGGCCGTTCCGCCACTGTTCACAGTCAGGCTGCAGTAGTATTTCGGACTGAGAACCGTGGTAACGCCGTTGATCGGCGCCTGCGTGACGCAGGTGCCGAGCGTCGGGGGTTGCAATGCTGAAAGAGGGTCCGCGAAGGCGGTGATGCCGGTTACCGCGGCGGGAGAGATGGTCGCCCCCCCGTTGTTCAAGGTTCCGCCCACTACGCCGATGGAGGAGGCGATAATTTTTGCGCCAGAATTAGCGTTTATTGCGCTCGAGCTGTTGGAATCAACCATCAGGCCGCAGTTACTCGTGATTTGAGCGCTGGCGTTTGCGAGAACTGCCGCACTCGCGGACGGATCCAATGAATAAATGCAACCCTGAGACGACGACGGCATGGCGACTGCGCGTGCTGAAACGACCACCGAGGAGATTCCGGCGACACTCATGAAAAAAGTCGGCTGGGTTTGCTGAACGATTACCTCAACCGCTCCCGCTTTTGCGATAAAGTTGCCGCTGGTCGGCGGCTGATTCACCGCAACGCTGACCAGGTTGGCGTTGCCGGTCGTACCCTGCGCGTTGGTGAAGCCGTTTCCCGCCGAGCTCGCGCGCGCCGCGGTCGTCACATTGCCGCTGCCGCCGCCGAACAAGGCGTCCGACGCCGCCAGCGCCGCCGCATCCGCCGCGGTTTGCATCCGCTGTTTGGCGCCCCACAACATCGCGATGTCGACACCGAGGCTGGCGAAGCCCATCAGTATCACCACGAACGAAATGAACACGTAGATTACCTGGCCCCGGTTCGTGCCGAATATTCCCGCGGCTTTGCGATTGTGTCTCAAGTTGAAACCAGGACGCGTCATATCTACACACCTATTCTCATTCCGACATCAAATGTCAGAGCTTCTCGCGATTGTATCTATGGGTAGAGCAAGCGCAGTGCCGTTCGCGTCAAACGATAACGTCCGCAGCTGGATCGATACCGTCGAGAGATAAATGACCATCCGCCAGGAGCGCTCATCGCGGCTGACGAATCAGGTCGAAAAGCGCAGAGTCGTCAAGACGGTCCCGTTTCGGGACACCGATAACTCGCGAGCGACACTGGGGTATCAACCGGCAATGACACACGAATGCGATCGGCAAAAGACCGTCACGCGTTGGACTCGCATCCTCGCGCCCATTAATCTGCCCGAATGCCATTTTTCAGATCTGACCGTCGCCCGCCTCGGGACGAGCGCTAATGGACCTCGGCAACACCAGTGCGCTTTTGCTCCGCAACGCCGGGGTCGCCGTGGAACATCTGTTTCTGGTGGCCGCGATCGCGGCCGCTATCGGCGGAGCCTCGATTCTGCATCGGGTCAGGACTATGGAACGGCTGCGCAGATCACAAAGAAAAAGCGAAACGGTCCCGCCTACGCCCCGCTGCTAGCATCTAACAGGCACGAATCCTGCTCAAACCCATTTAGTGACGTTTACATGCGTTGCTTTGTTGCAAGGTTGGCAACAAATCGTCGCAAAAATGGCATCGCGAGTGCGATTGTTCCGAAAACTTTCGCACCTTCGATGATCAAAAAAAGGGGTGGCGAATCGTGCTTAATTCTGAGTCTATTCTGGGGCGTCTATCGCGCTTCGCGCGAAAAAAGGAAAGCGGACAAATCTTTGTTGTAATGTCCCTGGGCATCTTCGTCCTGCTCGGCTTCGTCGGGTTGGCCGTCGACCTGGGCATCGTGCGCAATACCAAGCGTCAGATGCAGACCGCGGCCGATGCGGGTGCGGTGGCTGCGGCGCAGGCTTACAGCGGCAACGGAAATTACACTGCTGCCACGACTGCTGCTCAAGCAGCGGCCACGCAAAACGGGTTTACCAACGGATCGGGTACGACCCTCAGTGCGAATCATGTGAGCGTCGTGGCTGCGGCGCCGGTGTCGCCTAGCGCCTATACGAGCGATTCGTCGGCGGTTCAGGTTACCGTTAGTCAGACGCAACCCACCTATTTCCTGCGTTTGCTAGGCGTAGCGAGCATCAATGTCGCCGCAAGCGCGGTCGCACTCCCGAAGACCAATGGGTGTATCTATTCCCTCGACCCCACCGATTCCGCTTCCATCAGCATGACCGGTAACATTACTGTCAGTAGCGCCTGCGGCATTCTGGTGGACTCCAGCAGTTCGAGCGGACTGAAAGTCACCGGTAACATCAACGTAACCGATCCTTCGACCGGGGTGGTGGGAAACTACTCAGCCACCGGAAATGTGTCATTTTCTCCGACGCCACAGACCGGGGTAAGCTCTTTTTCCGATCCTCTCTCAAACCTGACTGCGCCAACGGTTCCGACCTGCACTCAGGCAGCTCAGACTAACTCAGGCGTTTTGTCGGTCTCGTCCTCAACTACTCTGTCTTCTCCGAATATCTACAAGAATGGAGTTTCACTTAGCGGTAACTATGGCACCGTCACTTTTGACGCCGGAAACTGGGGCAACGGTATCAGCGCCAGCGGGAATGGCTCCTTGGTTCTAAATCCGGGTCAGTACCAGAACGGCGGAGGCACCGGCGCCAGCCTTAGCGTTGGCGGAAATTCCACGGTAACGATGAATACGGGCCAATACACATTTTGTGGTCCTGTCAGCCTTAGCGGCAACACCGCGACCGCGACACTCAGCCCGGGATTCTATTACGGCGGTATCTCTTTAAACGGCAATCAGGCGGTAGTATTCAACCCCGGCCTCTACATCCTCGGAGGTGGTGGGCTGCAGGTTAACGGCAACAGCAGCCTGAGCGGTACGGGAGTGACTTTCTACAACACGACTGGGCTGGGCGGTTATAAGGGAATTATTCTTAACGGCAATGTGCAGAATAACTTCACCGCGCCGACTTCCTCGTCAGGAGGCGCTATCGAAGGGGTTCTGTTCTTCCAGGATCGCTCGATCCCCACTAGTGGACAGGCCAGCATCATCAACGGCAATTCGGCTTCGACTTTCGACGGATCAATCTACTTCCCCACGACCGATATCACTTTCAACGGCAATTCCAGCACCAATGGATACACCATCCTGGTCGCCTACAAGATCACCTGGAACGGTAACAGCAGTGTCAAGAACAACTATACGAGCCTCGCGCATGGCTCTCCCCTGGCGGGCGTGTCGTCGGGCATGTCGTTGGTGGAATAATGAGAACACAAACTGGAAAACAAGGTCACGGTCTGTGCCTGCGAGCGGTTCGATGGTGCCGTAGTCTCGGCCTCAGATCCCGGCAGGCGGGACAAAGCGTCGTCGAGTTCGCGCTAATCGCGCCTCCGCTGCTCATTCTCCTGGTGGTAGGGGCGGACTTCGCGCGCGCGTTTGCTACCGCGGCAAATCTGACCAGCGCCGCGAGGGCAGGCGTCGAGTACGGCGCACAGAACTCAACCACCGCCGCTGACACAACAGGAATGCAGACTGCGGCGGTCAATGACTCAAATGGCCTTCTCAGTAGCTCGAACGTAACCGCCTCGACATTCTGTGAGTGCGGTGGCGTTGTGGCGACCTGCGGCGCGAGCTGCGCCTCGACTTCGCAGACCTTTGTGAAAGTAAATACCAGCGCGACTTTTCAAACTCTCGCGCCCTATCCGGGAATTCCGCGCACACTCCCTCTGCAGGGAAACGCGACAATGCTTGTTCCGTGAGGAGTCAGTCATGAAGCAGAATGAAAAAAGCCGTAAAAAATGGAACCGAATGTCGAGCGGACAGGCCGCGGTCCAGTTTGCCGCCCTGCTGGTACCCGCACTTACATTGCTCTTCGGAATAATGCAGGGCGCCGAGGTCGCGAACGCGTACAACTGGGTCACCTACGCCGCCCGTGACGGCGCTCGTTACGCCATGGTCCGGGGTTCCGGTGCCTCATCGCCTGCCACCTCCAGCTCAGTCAGCAGCTATGTGAAGGGAGAGGCGCAAGGTCTCAATACGCAAAATCTTACGGTGACCACGACCTGGCCTACCAATAACAGCCCTGGAAGCGTTGTGAAGGTGCAGGTGACCTACAATTTTGCCCCTTTCTCGAGACTTTGGTCGACCGCTCAAATCCCGATGACGAGCACGTCGCAGATGGTCATTTCGCACTAGTCAGGGCCGGCGGAAGGATATAAAGCGACACTTCGCCGACAGATATAGGAGTTATCCCGAGTGGCGCGAACGATTCGCGCCACTTTTCTTTTTCGTCAGCTATCACAATTGCTTTGATCTTGTGTGCCGCGAGGAATGGTCGCAGTTGCTCAGCATGCCGGAATTCGTCCGGCCCGTCGTATAGCTTCATGACCATCGGCCAACGCGCGAACTCGGGCGGTACGGCCGAGCTTATATATCCTCCCGCCATAGTGAAATACATCCCGGTTTGAGCCTGCCAGAGCATACTGTTGCCTCGGGCGCCAAATGGTAACACCAATAGCGTATCGCCCGCGGAAATGTACTGTTGGTAGTCCTTCGAGCTGAGCCATGCCGGAGTATCGACGTCTGTAGCATTCGCGCGCATGTATGCCAGGTTAGGTAGTATGAATAGAACAGATAGGCTGCCCGCGACCACTCTCAGACTTTTCGGAATCTCCGGGGCGCTTAGGACCAGAGCTACGACGATAGCCGCTATCAACCATAGGTACAGCGGAAAACGTATCGGGAGCGCTTGGTCGATCAGCGGCAGATGCAGCATTAGCTTCCACGGCAAAGCGATCGAAGCGGCGCCGGCCAGGTGCAATCGAGGTCCCAGTGCGCAAAGGGAAATGAGCAAGGCCGAGGAAGCAAGTAGCTTTCCCATCGCGGTCCATCGGTAGAGGCCGAACAACAGGAATACTATCAACAAGCCCGGTCCGAGATACGCACCCTTTTCGGAGTACCATAGGTTCGAGTTCATGAGCTCGGCCACCCGGTTGAACCTATCGCTGCCCAGAAGAGTGACTCGGGTTGGCACAATGAAATTCAGCAGGTCGGTGGAGCATTGCTCGACCGGATTTAGTGGCGTCGGTTCACCATAGGCAAGAGCGTAGTAGAGATAGGGAGCTACGAACACGGCGCAGAGCCCATATGCGTACGTTATTAGCCGGATTACAAGCCATAGAGTGCTTCCTTGATCCTTCGGGAGCCAGAGGAAAGCGAGCGCAATCGCTAACGCACCGAAGAACGTCATAGTCGCGAAGATTTCAGTTGAGATCAGAAACTGGATCGTTAAGAGCGCGGCAAGTGAGAGTATGAAAACATAACGGCGGATCCGGCCATTGACCATCAAAAGTACCAGGTATACCGCGAGCGGAACCGCGAAGACTAACGCGTGGGAGACGTGACTGAGCATCTGGCCGATCACATAGGACGAAAAGCCGAACACGTAGCCGCCCACCAATGACGGCCAAAACTGTAGGCTTAGGTATCTGCACAGAATGAAGGCCGTCCAGGCCGAGAGTGCGGGAGCCAGCAGGCACAGTCCATTGAACGCGACCACCGGACCGAACAGGTAGGTAATCGGCCATGCGAGAATGCCAAGCCCCGGGATCGCAACCGCCCACGTCAGATTAGTCCCGGTGGGCGCCCAGATTATTTTGCACAGAAAAGGATTTAGCCGATGACTTATCGAATAGGGCCACCACACAAGGCTCCAGATATAGGCTGCCGGGTCATGTCCCTGGCCGATGTAGATTCGCGACGGATGGCCGACTACTTTCCAGCCGAAAAAGCAAACCGATAGCGACGCGTAAACAACGAATACCGCCGCTAATCCGATAGCTGATGTTCCGGCCGGTTCCCGAGCTTCGCCGCCGCCATCCATTTTCGGTCTAACAACTAGGATGCGCTGCGCACAACGCGGCCCTTAGCTGTTAACAAGGATATCGATCCGGTCATTTGATAGAGAAAGCCGGCGCCGTATGACAAATGACATGTCGGGAAAAGTACCAGGAAGAGCGGAAAGGTCTTCGGCTTCGCGAATCGATAACACTCGATCGCGGAACAGACAAACAAGAGCATAAGGTAAGTTGCAAGCGGGACCAGATAGAGCGGGTTGCGAACGAACATCAGCGAGAAGAGGTAGAGCGCAAATATGAGCGGGACCACGAACACCGCCGATAGTGAAGATGGAGACGCAATCGTATTCTGCCAGCGTCCGCGCCCATATTTGAACGTCTGCTGACAAAATCCCACAAGGGTGGCGCGCCTGCGATGGTAGACCACCAGATCGGGGTCGTGAAGCATCTGCGCACCGCTAGCCCCTAGCTCTCCCAACAGGACGTTTTCCTCGTTGCAGACCATATGTTCCCCGAATGGCGCAAGCAGAGCGGAAATCGCGCAGCGGCGGAACGCCAGATTGCAGAGAATCAGAGAAGCATCATCGACGATGCGTGCGACGCCATGACTCCTGTACCTATCGCGCACCCTTGCCGCGCCAAAAGCGGACCCTAGCACCCGTCCCACACAATCCTCGAACGTCCCACTCTCCGGCGGCGTAAGATTCGGCCCGCCGACGACGGCGACTTCGGGCCGCGCCGCGAAGGTGGCTATCGCTCGCGCAAAGAGATCCGGCGCGACGGTCACGTCGTCGTCGAGGAAATATATTATTTCTCCCGCCGCGCGCGAGAGCCCGGCGTTGCGTGCCGCCGCCGGGGAAGTCTGCTTGATGTAAATTGTCACTAGCCGCGCGTCCTGGCGCGCCCACGAATCCAGCAATTGGCGGGTTGCCGCGTCCTCGCCATTGCACACGATCAACACTTCGGCATCATGCGGAAGGTCGGCCGCGAAAACGCTTTGCAGGCATCGCGCCAGATCCCCGATGCGCCGATGAGTCGGGATGATGACGCTCAACGGCCGAGCCGCCACGGCGTCGTTCATCGATGCGATTTTCCTAGGTTCCACTTTTCACCCGCGGCGAACTTCGCTCGCGTTCGCGCCGGATGCCGGCCAACAATTGCTGGTACGAATCCAGTTGCCGATGCTGCGAGAACCGTTTCGCGGTCTCCAGCGCGCCGCGCGCGAGGCGGCGGCGCAGTTCGTCATCGCGGCGAAGCCGATGAGATGCTTGCCCATTTCGTCGGCGGAATTGCAAAGCAGACCGTTGACGCCGTGGCTGACGATCTCCGGAATTCCGCCGCGACCCTCGGCGACGATCGGCAACCCGGCCGCGAGCGCCTCCAGCAGCGCCAGCGGATGGCATTCCACGGCGGTCGAGGTCGAGTAGCAAAAGACGTCAAACCCCGCGAGCATCGATGGGACCGCCGCGCGCGGCACATAGCCGGGAAAACAGATTTTCTCTTCGATGCCCGCCGCCATCGCGCTCCGTTGCAATACCGCCCGCAGCTCGCCGCCGCCCGCGATCACGAATCGGGTCTGCGGCAACTCGAATGCCGCCAGCGTCTCGGGCCAGTCGCGACGGATTTTCACCTCGCGCAGATTGCTCAGCCTGCCGACCACCATTTCGTTTCCGGGCGGCCGCCGGCGCCTGCGCGGAAATCTCCGCAGATCGATTCCATTTGGAATAATGAAAATGCGATCGGGATGAATGTGCGCGACCTGATCGAGCTGGCTCTTCGCGACCAGCACGTAGCGATCGTAACCCGCCGGCGCGGTGATCCCATGATGGTGCAGTACGCAAATGAAAGCCGGCCGCCGGCCGATCGGTTCATCGCGCCGATATTCGATCCACGGCAGCAGGGGATTGTTGCCCCACCAATGAAAGAACACCACGTCGGGACGAAAGGCGCCGAGAATTTTTTCCTCCGCGAGCGCGTCCCAGAATCGCCCCCAATGAATGTCGTCGCAGCGGACCTCGGCTCGTCGAAACGTTTCCAGAAACGATTTGTCCGCGGCAGTATGATTGACCGCGCTGAAATGCAGCACGCGATGCTCGTGCTCCGTCAACCCCATCACGAGGTCAACCAGCACGCTCTCCGCGCCCCCGTGCGCGAGGGTTTCGACGACCGACAGGATTTTCAACTGAGCGAATCCTCCGCAGGATGACCAGTCGCGGCCAGCTTCGCGGGCGACAGTGCTTCAACCAGAACGCGCTCGTAGCTGCGAAGCATCCGCTCGAGGTCGTATTTCTTCGATAGCGCTCGGCTCCGCTCCCCAAGCCGACGCGCGAGTTGCGGATTGAGTAACAGCTCGAGCATCGCGGCGGCAGCATCTTCCGGATGGATGACGCCGACGAGGTAGCCGTTGTTGTCGATCAGCTCGGGAATCGCGCCGACAGCGGTCGCGACGATCGGCAACCCCATCGCCATCGCTTCGAGCATCGCGAACGGAGTTCCTTCGGTGAATGAGGTCAGCGCGAAAACATCGAGCGCGCGCAAAATTTGCGGCACATCGGAACGCGGTCCGAGGAACTTTACCGAGGCATCGAGGCCGAGCCGCGCGCACTCGCTTTCGAGCTCGGATTTACTACCGAAGTCCGGACCCGCGATCACTCCCTTGATTTTTTCCCCTACGCGCGCGGCGGATTCCTTTAGATGACGGATCGCGCGGAGCAGGTAACCGAGATTTTTCACCGGATCGAGGCGCGCCACGGCGCCGACCACGAATTCGTCGGAGGCGATCCCGAGCGCCGCGCGGCATTGCGCCCGATCGTGCAGCTTCGGATCGAAGCGCTTGCGATCGACTCCGTTGGGAATGACGACGAGTTGGTCCCTGCGGCAGTTGAGTAATTTGCGCTGCGCGAAAACCAGATCCCGAATCATTTTCGACTCGCAAATGATGCGCTGGAACGCCGATTTGTCGCGCAGCTTTCCACTCATCACCACGCCGTCGAGCCTCTCTACCATCGCGTCGAGGCCCGCCGCCCTGGCGGCCGCGAGCGCGTCGCGCCACGCGAACACGAGGCCGACGTCGATTCTGTCTTCGCGCAAGCGATGCGAAAGCTGGGCCAGATATCTCGTCCGCGCGTCTTCGTCGCGCGCGTCCCAGGTCGTATCCGCGCCCGGCTTGTCGTGGCCTACGACGATCGGAAGATCGAGAGCTTGCGCGTCGGCGAGCAGACTTCCGGGGCGGAACGCGTAGAGGTGCGGTGCGAAATGCGCGCGGTCAATTCGGCGCAGTACGGCGAGGAAACCCAATTCCTGGCCGCCGAGGTCGAGATGGTCACACAGAAAGCCGACTCTTATCACGATGACTCTCCGGGCGATTCTCCGGGTTACTCTCGGGCGATGTACGTTTGGGTCTGGGGCCGCCGCTCGCATCGGCGTAGTGATCGACGACTTCATCCGCCGGTCCACTTTCGCGAATCTTTCCGTCCTGGAGCCAAATCGCGCGGTCGCACAAATCCAGGATGCTGCTAAGGCCGTGCGACACGATCACCAGCGTTGCTCCGGCCTCGCGAAAGCCGCGCAGCGTATCGTCGCAGCGCTCGTGAAAAACCAGATCGCCGGCGCTCAGCGCTTCATCCAGCAAGAGCAGATCGAAATCGACATGGGCCGCGACGGCGAAACCGAGCCGCGCAATCATGCCTTGCGAGTAGGTCCACAACGGACGATCGATGGAGCGCTCGAAGGCCCGCGTATTCCACGATGCGATCTAACATTTCCGCGATCTTCGCGTTGCGCATTCCGAGCACCGTTCCCTGCAGGAACACGTTCTCGCGCCCGCTGAGATAGGGATGGAAACCCGCTCCCAGAGCCAGTTGGCTGGATATCTTGCCGCGCACGCTCACATTTCCGGAGCTGGGAGCCGCGATGCCCGCGAGGATTTTCAGCAGGGTGCTTTTGCCGGCGCCGTTGCCGCCGATGATGCCGAGCGACTCTCCGCGCGCGACCGTGAAGCTTACATCTTGCAGCGCGCGAGTCTCCGCGAAATGGCGCTTCACCCCGAAGGCGCGCAGGAGGAGTTCCTGCATGACCGCGCGCTGGCGATCGTTGACCCAGTAGGTCTTGGAAATCCGCTCGACCACGATCGCGGGTGAACTTGCGTTACGCATGATTTCCGCCGCCCGCAATCAGCCGATCGTAAAACTCATGTACCGATCGGGCCCATCGCGAATAGGTGTACTTGCGCCGAACTATCGCCTGACCGATTTTGCCGATGCGGCGGCACTCTTCGGGCCGCGCGAGATAATGCTCGATCAGGCGCGCGGTTTCCTCGCCGCCCGAGGTGATGACGATTCCGTCGCCAAATTCTTCGCGCAGTCCAGCCACGTCATCGCTGATGAGCAGCGCGCCGCAGGCGAGCGCCTCGAAGGTGCGATTATTCCACATGCCCCATTCGCGCTGAGAGTCCTCATGGTAGTTCAGCACGATTCGCGCGGAGCTGTAGAGCTTCGCGATATCTCCGATAGGCAGCGGGCCGCGGCAGTAGCGATGCCAATCGTTGGCGGCGGGATTGTCGGCGTAAACGTCGGCCCAATATTCCGCATGCCAATACGAACCCCAGAGCGCGAAATCGAATCGCTTCGCCGGATCGAGATAATGGCGCGTGGTCTCGGGGCGTTTATTTCCGCGTCCTCCGCTGCCCAGAAAAGTTACATCAGCGCGGTAGCGGTCGATGGGATCGACTCGGCCAAAGTCATCTTCTACCACGAGCGGAATGTACGCCGCAGGCCGCGAGCGTCCGAGTACCGCGGCGGCGCGGACACTGTTGGTAACGAAACCATCGACTTGCACCCGCGCGAATTCCTCGATCAGATCACCGTGGTTGACGACTGCCAGAATTGTGATTCCATCGACGAAGTCCGCGATGTTGTCCATCCGCCACGGCGGATAGGGGCCGGTGTAATAAGAGAGCAGCAGGTCCACCTTCATCGCGGCGATCTTGATCGAGATCGTCGCTATCGAGCTGGAAGACTTCAGCGCCGGGAAATTCGCGCCGCAGATATCTCGCCTGGCTGCCGAGCACGATCTTTTCGCCCCAAATAGTAGTTGTGTCCTTGAGGCCCGGACTGAACAGCACGATTGTGCGCGGCGCGGACGCGGGAGTTCGATCGGCGCTGGTGACGGTCACGCCCATTTCCGCGTCCTCGGAGCGCATACCGCCGAAAACGCGCGGTCGTAAAGCGCGGCGCGCGCGTCCCACGAATGAGCGCGCACCATATATTCTTCGACCCCGTCGATTCGGCGGAGGGTTTCCGGCCACGGCAACCACCGCGTCGGCGAAGGTCTCGTTGTCGCCGTAGTCGACCAACGCGCCGAGCCCGGTCTTCGTCGACGAGCCAGCTATTGGGGACCGATCGTTCGCATACCACCGGCAATCCGGTGCGCAGGTAATAGTAGATTTTGCTGCTCTCGTTGTCCTGCACCGGGCCCTGCGCCAGCACGATTCCCGACTTTTGCAAAACGCTGAAAGTCCCAAACCTGATCGGCCAATATCGGGCCAAGATGCGTCACCGCGGCAGGATCGAGACGATCGGTCACTCCCGTACCCATCGCGACCAACCTGATCCCGCGGCGCTTGAGCAAAGTTCCGATGCGATTGAGCCGCTCCTGCCACAAGAGATTGACCTCGGCTTGCTGCTCCCGCGAATAGATGTTGCCGGCGAAGAGCGCCACCGGCTGGTCGATACCTAGTGCGGGGTAGGGATTGCATCGCGGGGCGGGTATTTCAGCATCGACTCCCGTCGGCACCATGCAGAGCGGCGTCTCGTATCCGTGCTCATCCCACCAAAGTGCGGCGCTTCGATTGGTCAGCACCGTAACCAGGCTGGCGCGCGCCGCGACTTCTTGTTGCATTCGATAAAGGTCTTCGCGGACCCGGCCGAAGAAGTAGACGCCGTCAGTCTGCTCGTGACCCACGACCGAGCCGAGCTTGCTGACGATGAATGGATGATCGCCGCCGCCCTCTGCCACCAGTGACTGCATGCCCACGTGAAAGAGAGTTTTGACCACGTCGTATTCGTCCCAATCCGCGAGACGAAACGGGACCTCGCGAAGCCGCGGCGCCAGCACATGGGGCTGCGGATTTCGATTGACTACGATGTCGACTTCATGACCGCGCCGCGCCAGCGCCGCGGCCATCCGATAGAGGCGCAGCCCACTCATGCTGGCGAGTTTCTCGGGCTTGTAGTCGCGGGTGTACACGCATGCGATACGGACCGCGCCGTCGCCAATCGCGGGCGCGCCGCCGGCAAGATTATCGTGGCTAAATGAAGTCATCGAAGTACGGCTCGCAGCGCGTGAATACGATCACTCCCACTATCAGCATCGCCAACGATGCGACCGACGTGATTCCCAACAATTTCAGGCCGGGGAAAGCGCCCTCGGTCAGCGTCTGCCGGTAAATCTCGATTATCCCCGCCATCGGATTCAGTAAGTACAGGGTGAGAAAGCGTTTGGGTACCCATGAGAGCGGATAGAAACTCGGGGTCAAGTAAAACATCGCGCGCATCAGCGGATCCATTACATATTCGATGTCGCGATAGAACACATTGAGGCTGGCGGTCAAAAGACCGGCGCCGGCAAGAAAGAACATTTGCAGCACGATAACCGCCGGCAGCCATAAGATATACAGCGTGAAAGGCGCCCGGGTCGCCGCCATCAACAGAAACAACACACTCAGCGAAATCAGAAAATGGACCAGACTCGCGACGATCGCCGCCATCGGGATGAACGCGCGCGGGATCAGCACCTTTTTTACCAGGCTCGAGGAGCGCGGGATCGATCCGCTCGCGTTGCTCAGGCCCATCTGAAAAAACGTCCACGGCAACAAGGCCGAGAGCACGAAGACCGGATAATTGGGAATGTTCAGATCGATGAAGAGCCTGAACACGACGATCATGATCACCATGCTCAGGACCGGATTGAGCACGAACCACAAAATTCCCAGCGCGGTCGTTTTGTAGCGCGCGGTCAGCTCGGCCCAAACCAGGTTGCGCAACAGATCCATCTGTCCCGCGAAGGAACCGGCGCGGGTGCGGCCGATAGCCTCGGTCAGCGCACTTTGCATAGGGCCATCTCCATCACGGCGTCGAGCCATTCGGTAAGCGCGCCGAGTGCGGGTTTCCAGATCGCGTCATCGGTGCGCGGAAGTTTTCGCGGCGGCAATCCCACAATCTGATCGCTGAGCTGTTCCAGAACATCCGCGTGCGGAAAGCCACCGGCGAGACATCCGCGCAGAGCCTCACCCGGCGAAGTCGCGACGCGCGATCTGGATAGCAGCAGCCATAGCGCCGGGATGCGTCCGAGGATCACGTCGGCGAGCCGCGAGGAACCGCGCCGGTAGAGAGTCTCCCATATGATGTTGCGCAAGTCAGATACCGCGATGCCGGCGCTGCGCATCATGGTGCGATAGGTGGGAGGCCGCAGTTGGGCGCGCACGTCCTCGCCCCATAGCACGGCGCCGTGGCGTTGCAAGAAATAGAACTCCTCGGCCGAGCGGAGCGGATCGGACCAATCCGATGTCGCGCGCCACATCGCCGGCGTCATCAGGATCGGCGCGCGAAGCCGAAAGTAATCGGCGGGAACGTTTTGGTAGGTCGCGGGGCCCGCGAACAATTCGCGCACCGCCCGCAGCACCTGCATTCGCCGATCATTTGAGAGCTCCTCACGAAGAATCAGGTAAATCCGATACTCATAGCTCGCGCCCGGATTGCAACCGATGATCGCGCTGAGAATTGCGTCATCGAACGAGGCACACATCGCCGCGACGGCGGGTTTGCAGCTCGCGATGGCGAGGTCGAGCGTCTCAGGCCGAAGCGATTCGGGCAGTAGTGGCGAGCGGATCGGAAGATCGCATTGCGAGAAGTGGTCGCGCCGATGATCGGCGCAACCTTCGATCGGAGCGAGCGCGCTCGCATCACAGAGCGCGTTCACTTCATCGAAAGCGAGCGAGAACGCGCGTGCGGCCTCGGCGAAATGAGCGGGCGCGATGCGGCCGCGCACTACGGGGTCGTCCGGCATGCGCAAAATCTCCGCCCGCAAGGCAACATCGACGTGGCGGCGCGCAGCCTCGGGCAGCTCGCGATCGAGCTTCTCAATCGTTCGATAGACGATCCGCATCCGATGCGGGTCGAGCGGACCTTCGAGGACCTCCTGACATAGAGAAGTGAAGGCGTACATCGCGCGCCCGAGGTCGTCCTTGTGGGATGGCGCGGCAATTTCGCCGAGAAAAAGATTGGGACCAAAAATGTGCGTGAGGCGCGGCGCGATCGAATTCGGATCGAGCCGCCGCTTCAGTTCGAGCTCGCCCGGCGAGAACAGATACAAATCGATAATGCGGCGCCACGAGCCTGCGGGTTGCAAAAATTTCGCGAGGCGATCGCATACGGCGAAAAAATCGGGCGCGCTCAGGGGCACGGTGGTCGCGAGCAAATCGAGGTCGCTACTTCCATAGTGGTGACCCCTGGCGGGTTTCTTCAGGTCAACGGAACGAATCTCGGGGATGGCTTTGAGGCGGGCGACGATCCATAAAAGGACCGAGGCATAGGCGGCGGCGTAGGCCCATCGCATCGGAGGGTAGGGCGAGGTGCGCATGACCCATCGCTGCACGTTTCGGGCGTCAATCATGATTCATTTGGCGCGCAGTACGCGACGTTGGACAACCCTCGGAGCGACAGAAAAGGCACATGGCAGCGACATCCGAGCAACATGCGAGCAACATCGGAGCAACGTTTTAGCGCCACGGAAGCGGGCCTACCTCAGGCGTCGCAGCGAATTATGCTGGTCTTTGGCCCTACTAGCAAGCAGAAAGATTGCCAGAAAGTCGGCAAATGTCATATAAGTGGGTACTGCATCCATTGAGACGGAGGGATAACCTCGAGGATTGGTCGCGGTAGTTGGAAAAAGGTGAGCAAATTCGGGGGTAATTTGAGAATCGCGATCGCAAACTTCTCGGCCCCCGTCGCAAAGACGCTGGATTATCGACGCTATTGGCATAATTGGGAAAAACCCCAGCAAACATCTAGGGTTTCATTGCTCGAACAGCATCACGACTGGGGGTTCCACATCTTCGCGATGGGGTCGTATCTGCTCGATATCGGCCTCGCAACGGAGGCGGAGTTTTGGGATTATCGCGAGGACCGCTGGTGTGGATATCATCCGGGTGGCGTGTTGAGGGTGTCGTTCCTCAACCACGACGACCTCGAATGTATCTCGAGCGCTTCGGTTATCCCGACCTGTTCATCAACTATGGTGACGTCGGCCATCCGGTCCTGCGGCGCCTCGCCGGGAAATCGTTTCGGGTTCATGTGCCGTGCCTGCGCCGCGAGGGTTGTGCGAACGGCAACTTCGATGCGGAATGTTTTCTGGTCGACAGCGAAGAATATCTCGACTCGCGCGCGATGCTGTACGTGCCGGTGGTCAACACTAAAAGGATTCGGCCGGCCGAATGTCGCAAGGAACGGGATTTCATTTACCTCGCGAGTGGCTATTCGGCAAAAAGACATGATTTGCTACTCGACGCGATAAGAGGGACCGATTTAACTGGCCACCTTCATCCGGTTGCTGGGTCAGATCTCGACTTGAGTAATACGAAAGTGACTACTAGCAATTGGTATGAAAGAGATATCGTGGAATTGCTGCAGACGTCGCGAATCGCGATTTATCCTGGCGATCGCACCTCGAATCCGGCAGCGATGTGGGAATGTGTAGCGGCGGGACTGCCTATTGTAGTTAACCAGAATATCGCGGGCGGAAAGCATTTGATTGTACCAGGTGTGACCGGGGAGCTGGCGTCTGAGCGCGCCTTCTATCATGTGATGAAGTCAGTATTGGAACGCCGTGAATCGTATCGCTCCCGGCAACATTTCGAAACTCACTGGGATACCGTCGAAATACTCAATAGCTATATTAACTTCTTCGAGAAGATGGGATTGGAAATATAGTTATGTTTCTTATCGGAGGACCGGCTTTCAGTGGGACCACCCTCCTCGCCCTGATGCTGAATCAGGGCAAGCTGGTCTGTCTCGATGAGCCGGATTTTCACGACCCATCGCAGTGTCATCGGGCAATCCCGTTTCTCCGTTCGCTTTTCCCGGACCGGTCATTTCCACGCAACCCGCGCGGAAGCTAACTTATTTCGAGGCAGTTGAGCTGATTGTGGAGTGCGAGCATGCGTTGGGGTCGCATGAGCTTGGAATCAAAACTAACGATAGGGTCTTTCTCAGATACTTCGAGGTTTGCCGCGCGCGCGGTTTTCCCGCAATCGTAATCTTCCGCGACATCCGCGACGCATTGGTCAGGCCGCTGCCGGATTGGCTGACAGAGTCCAGTCTGAATGCGCACTACCGTGCGCTCTGGGAGCGCCGCGCGGAGTTCAACGAATGGCTTCGCTATGAAGACCTGATTGCGAATCCCGAGCTGGCGCTCGCGAAAGTTTCGGCGGTTTTGAAACAACCGCTGGAGGTCAAACGCATCTGGACGGAGAACGACGTGCATTTTCCCATGCTAAAGTTAGATCGCCACAATCTCCTGAAAGAAAATCACCTGGCAGATTCACGAGTAGGTATTTGGCGAACCTCCGGAAAGGACTATTCGAGTGAAACTATCGAGACCGCACGGATGATGGGCTACTGAGTAGTCGCAATTCAGGAAGTAGACTCAGAGTATGCAATCGCGCGAATACCCGGCGAGCATCATCGTTCCGCTCCTCGATCAGCAGGACAGCTGGTTAGAACAATGCCTCAAGTCGGCACTGACGCAAACCATTCGCTCGGAAGTTATTGTCGTGTCTTCGGCGCGAACCCGATCATCCAACTTCGCGCTGATGTCGCGGCTGGGACAGGAGTTCAAAAACCTCTTAGTGGTCGAGCGAAGGCCAGGCGAAGGATTTCCACGCGCGATTAACACCGGCATCGAAATGGCGCACGCAGATCGGGTCGGCCTTTTGATGTCAGACGATTGGCTGGAACCGGATGCTGTTGAACTGACTATTGAGTATGAAACTGACATAGTCAGTTCCGGGATGACCGGGTACGCGGCTGACGGAATCACCGATCTCCCTGAAATCAGCTTTCTTCCGAATCGGCTGCACTTTGAACGAATAGTCAATCTCGATGAGAAGGCGAGCTACTTGAGTCACTTTTTTCTATTTCGCATGACGGCGCTAAAGAAGATCGGTCTGGTGGACGAAACTTTGGGCGATTACCCTGGCATCGACGATTTCGACATGCCTTGGACCCTGCTTGAACACAACGCGTCGGTAAGCATTGTGGAGAAAAAACTTTATAACTATCGCGATCACGACGGAGATCGTTTAACCCTGAAGAAAAAGGAGGATGCGATCGCCGGGCTCGAGCGAATCCTTAAGAAGCACCAGGTTTCGGAGGCCGATCGGAAGAGAATTCTGGCCTCACATACTCCCTGGTATGGAGAACAAATCCTGCGGGTTCATGAGCGGATGGTGGCCGCCGGAAAGCGATCGCCGTGAGCGCGATGAAGTTTTGTGACGAGGCCGGCATCTTTACCGGCAAAGGATTTCGCCCACGAGAGTTTTTTCCGCACGAAGTAATTCGGCTACGCAAGCAATATCCTGACACCTTTTTGAAACTCGAGCGGCGTGGAGTTCGGCGCGAACGAATCAGAGCCGGCGCATGTTATCAAGTCAACGTATATTCCAATTGGATTGCCGATTTGCCCATACGGCTGTTTCGCGACCGCGCCGTGAATTGGCATGCTCAACAGTTCGGAAAGGACGGTTTGATCGCAGCCGCCGGATTGTTCGTCGAAGGACGTGTGGGATATGTCACGCTGCTTCAGTCTGATCTCTGCCAGCAGATCTACCGCGACGCCGAACTGAAGCGCGAATGCGCGTCACGGCTCAACAACCGCTTTCGCTACTGGCATAAGATTCTTCTCAATGCCGTTCTCGATTTTGCGTTGGACCTCGGACTCGATACGATTTATTCGCCGACCGCCGCGCATATTCTTGCCACCACACCCAAAGATATCGCGCCCGAATTGTTCATCCAGATTTATGATTCGGTCCCGACTTCCTACCAATGTGAGAGGTGCACGGTCGGAGATGCCGAATACTGGCGAGTCGAATTACAGAATAACCGCGACCGGGTTGCACTTCTCAATAGTAAGTCGTCGGAAATAGCATTACCCAATCGAGTGATCTGTGTGTACCACGATATCGAATGCGACGTTGATACTGCGGTGTCGAAGGATGACTGCATTCGAGCCCTCGGGCGGATGCTGGAAATCGAACGCTCGCGGAGCCTTAGTACTACCTACAATGTTTTGGGGACTATCTACAAAGAAGTTGCGCCATCGATAATGGATGCCGGCACGCACACGATCGGATTGCACAGCTACGACCACAATGTAGGCGATGTGAATCAACTACCCAGGAGTCGAGAGGTTGACCTGCAGGTCAAAGGCTATCGCCCGGCACAATCGGTTATCACCCCGGAAATCACCGAATACAATCTTTCCTACTACAATTTCGAATGGCTGTTGGGGTGGTGGAAACACTTTGAGTCGATAGAGCCGATAGTCGATCGGGGCATCGTTAAAATCCCCGTGCATCAGGATGACTACAGCCTGACCAGGGACGAAAAATACGAAGACTGGACTGAGCAGTTATTCCGGACGGTTGATCAGCAGAGATTCGTCGCCGTAGGACTTCACGATTGCTACTCGAAGTTCTGGCTTCATGAATATGGCGACCTGTTGGACAGACTACTTAGTGCTGGGGAGATTTGGAGCGGTGACCAGGTCGTAAATCATGTCTATTTAGCCAACGCCTTATAGCCATTTGAGCCGAAGCCGAATACCTACTAGCCGATGACGGATAGCACCGCCTCTGCGGCGCTCTCGACGCTTCGCCCCAATCGCAGGCGATAGCATTTCGCCTTCCAGACCAATTGTATTCCAGCAAGTGTTCGCGATCGCACGATAGCCGCCTTGTGAACCATTTCTCGCGCTCCGCCGCGCAAGAAATATTCCACCACCTGAGGCAGCCCCAATCCAAAAACAAGGTTGGCAGTCACCACCGGAAGCAACTTCATCCGGCCTATTGGCTCGATGCTGGAATCCGCGCGGCTGCTGCGCTCTCCGACAATCAAAACCGCCGCGGATGCTTCCGCGATCACACGCTCGCGAAAATAGCTGACATCAATGAGCGTTTTGCCGCCGTGACTACGGCGGTGAAAAGTGCGGAGATGCTCGGCTTCGATTCCCGCCACTTGACCACGCATCCCCATCCGGGTGGGAAACGCTCGCAACTTTCCGTTGGCGAGCAGAGGCGTATCGTCCGAGAGGATCTGTATTTTTTCATTTTTCAGAAGCTCAAGTGCCAGCGTGGTTTTGCCGCCTGCTTCGGGAAGCAGGATCAATGCGCCCTGGCCGGCGACTGCCACTCCGAGTGCATGAATTCTGTGAATTCCGCGGCGGTCGTGAAGTTCACCGACGCGCGACAACGCCATCAAGTAAGTTAGTTCGTAAAGAAGATCGAAATCGAGGCCCCATAGCTCGCCCTTCTCGGCGGCAAAATCATAAATCGCGAGCGCCTGTCCGTGATAGTCATTATAACGAATCGCGCCGTCGTCGTAACTGACCGCCTTGGGAGTAACCATGCTTGCGGTCGCATCCGGAATTCGATGCCACGGCGGCTCTTCTATGAGAGCGGCGATCGTGACGGCACCGACCGGAGCAGGTGCGGAAAAGTATTCGAAGTCGCGTTTCAGATTCGCGATCAGCGCCGCCGCCGGACTCGTTACGACGAGTCCAACTCCGTAGAAATTAAATGTTGCGGTTTCCACTATGCGCGATGGGATAGTTGACTCGACCGAAGAAGCTGCTATTCAACCGGAAGTCCGTTGCGCCTCTATTGTTGACCAATCCAATCGGACGGCGCGATCTCGCGCCATCGATCCGCGATCGCGCCGAATTCCGACGGCGACAACGGCCCGGCTTCAACGGCGTCGGCGTTCTCCCGCCAATGCGCAACACTGGTAGTGCCGACGATCGCGGTATGTATTCCGGTAGTGATAGTGAACCGGAGCGCGGTTGCAACGGCATTTTTCAGTTTGTCGTTCAGAAAATGATAGTCGAGCCTCGCCAACCGATCCCAATACGGCCGAACATATGCTACCGGCACGGACCTCCCGATCCTCCAGACCGCATTTGCGATCGGACGTTTCGCTATAATTCCAATTCCAGCTTCCAGAGCGGCAGGAATTACGCGCTGGAGCGCATCCTGGTCGGCGATATTGATCGAGATCTGCAAGGTGTCGAAAGTGCCCGAGTTGATCGCGTAGAGTGCCGCATTGCCATCGCCGCTATAGCCAATGAAGCGCGTCTTACCCGCGGTGCGCGCACGCTCCAGTACCGAAACCACATCGCCCTTGCGGAGTACTTCTTCCGAACAGCTATGCAGGTGAACCACGTCGAGATAGTCAGTACGCAATCGTTTAAGACTGCGCTCAATACTCAGTTCGAGCAAATCAGGATGCCAATCCGGCAAGTCACTCTCCACCGCGTGACCGCACTTGGTCATAATGTGATACTCAGTTCGTCGGTCCGAAATGGCATTACCGATTAGTTCTTCGCTGGTGGCATAGCATTCAGCGGTATCGACAATATTCAGTCCAGAATCCAGCGCAGTCCCAAGAAGCTGCTCCACCTGTCGCGGCGAAGCTCCTTCATGGCCAATTTCGCCGGCGCCAAATCCGAGTACGCTTACCTGCAATCCCGTTTTCCCAAGCTGCTGTCGTTTCATAAACATCCGCGACGTAGTCCGCGATCGCCCAAGGAACGCTAATCATCGCCGTCGCGCTGCAATATATTGCTTGCAACCAGCGGCGGCTATCCCTGATAGTTGCAAAACCCGGCGCCAGGGAACTGTGCGGATCAATTCAATGCGGTACAAATGGTTCTTTTATCGAGCAAACCTGCAAGTCCATGAGCACGTTCGAAACCTGCTCGCGATCATGCGGGCCGCTAAAGCCGCGGGTTATAACGGCTTCGTACTAGCCGATTATAAGCTGCAGATACTGGATATCGTTCCCGACGAATATTTCAGCAACCTCGAAACGATTAAGACGGCGGCCGTTCAGCTCGGCCTCGAGATCATTCCGATGGTCTGTCCGATCGGAAATTCAAACGGCTTGCTGAGTCACAATCCGAACTTGGCGGAAGGTCTGCCGGTGCGGCGAGCACCTTTCGTTGTGCGCGACGGCAAGTGTGATCTGATGCGTACCGATGCAACCCTGCTCGATCGCGATCAAATCACCTCCGTATCACCCTGGCGTCAATATCATTTGTCGGTCGCGGTTAAGACTAGGGATTTTCAGGTGCGTAAAATCGCCGCCGCAGTGGAGCCGATTGCCGGGCCGCCTCGGGCGTATTTCGATTGGCCGCCGGCGACGACGCAGGATTGGACGGTGCATCATGCGGTCTTCAACAGTCTGGGCAACGATCGGGTTCTTGTGCGCCCCTTTGGATGGCTCGCTGGGGGCGGCAATATCGAGTGGAAGGACGCGCGCTTGGAAGAGATCGGCCTGCTGAACCTGATTCGCCGCGAAGGGGCGCCGCTAGTCGTCGCTAGCGCGAGCGGCGACATCGTATATAAAGAAGGGCGCGATTTCGAATTTGTGAAAGACGAACGACTGGGAGTGATACCCTACCCCGGCCGTTTCGAAATTTACCATCCTCCGCCGTCGATCATGCTCGCGCCCAATTCGCGCATCAAAGAGGGGGAACGGTTGCAGGTCAGCTTCTATCACAGTATCACCGTGCGCGAAGAGCAGGTCAGTTGTTGTCTCAGCGACCCGGCCGTTTATGAACTTGCGCGAGATCAAATCTCTCGCGTGGAGACGCTGCTCAGGCCGAAAGCATTTTTCGTGGGGCATGACGAGATCCGGGCCGCGAACTGGTGTGAAGCGTGCACCCGGCGCGGCTGGTCAGCAGGAGATCTCGTCGCCGAGAGCGTGCGGCGATGTGTGCAATCGGTCAGAGCGATCAATCCCCAAGCCAAAATCATTGTCTGGTCCGACATGTTCGATCCATTTCACAATGCCCACGATCACTACTTCTGCGTGAATGGAAATTTGGCTGGTTCGTGGCTCGGACTGGACCAGGACGTCATCGTGGCGAATTGGAACTTCCTCGATCGCGAGCGCAGTCTCGCTTGGTTCGCAAGTCGGGGCCATCGCCAAATTGTAGCCGGATACTACGACTCTCCGACCAGCAATTTTTCCGATTGGATGAAGGCGATTGCGAACATTGTCGGCATTGAGGGAGCGATGTACACGACCTGGGTGCATGAGTATGACCATCTGGACGAGTTCGCGCGGTTGGCCCAGTGGCGCTGAAAAATAAATCGTCGCGCGGCGTCGGGAGAATCAGGTGAAACTACGCGGCGCAATTTCCGGCTTCGGCGAGGTCGCCGCGCGCGGCCACCTGCCCGGGTGGACCGCCCGCGAAGGCGTTATCATTGTTGGGATTCAAGATCCCATCGCTCAGCGGCGCCAGGTGGCGATGCGTCTCCTCAAGGGCGCGCGTATCTACGATGATCTCAGCCTGATGCTCGACGGCGAGGCTCCCGACTTCGTCGACATCGCGAGTCCTCCCGCCTTCCATGCCGACGCGATCCGCGCCGCGCTGGGCGCGGGTGCGCATGTGCTCTGCGAAAAACCGCTGTGCCTCGACCTCGCCGAATTCGACGAGATCGTTAGCCTCGCCGCGGCGCGTTCGCGGATTCTGATGTGCGTGCATAACTGGAAGCACGCGCCAGCGTTTACCATCGCGCGCCACGCGCTCGCGTCCGGGCGGCTGGGAACGTTACGTTTTATGGGCATCGACAGGCTGCGGACCGAGCCAGCCGGCGGCGCTGGGAAATGGCGTTCCGAAACAGCCTCAGGCGGTGGCATCCTCATCGATCATGGATGGCACGCGTTTTACCTCGCGCAATGGTTGATGGGCGATGCGCCGCTTTCGGTTTCCGCCACGCTTGGCCGTCAGACCGATGGGAATCTCGATGACCTTGCGGATGTTCGGGTGTTGTTTCCCGGTGACCGATTGGTCAGGGTACACCTTTCATGGCGGGCGCCGGTGCGCAGGACTTCAACCCTCTTGTATGGCGACAGAACGATGCTCGAGATCGAAGGAGACGGAGTCATCCTGACCGAGCGCTCAGGGCGTATCGAGGATCTATCGGTGCAGGATGCGCCCGACGATTCCTACCATTCCGCGTGGTTTGGCAGAGTGATCGAGGATTTCGAAAGCGCTATCGCGAGCGGTCCCTCGAGCCCGATTGCCTCGCGAAATCTCGATGAAGCGCGCGTAGCCCTGAACCTGATAGCCGCAGCCCGCGAATCAGCCGCTGCTGGAGGATCAGCCATTATACTCCAACGTTAGCATTTGCTATCCAAATGCGTCCCTACGCGCGTGTGTGATTTACCATATGATCCGCCCCACCCGTCTTGACTTTTACTCCCGCCTAAATAAAGCTATCTAAGTTCATTGACCGACAGGTTAGGCCGGGTTTTGCCGATTAATTCAGCATACGGCCGAAGCCTAACCGACCGGTAAAGATGGGCGGGAAGTGGTGTGAGGATGAAGGATAATCACGCAGGCCCGGCCGTAGCGCACGGGTCAACCTCAAGGACCGCACATATTGATATTTCTATGGGAGCGTCGCAAGTCAAGGTCTCGTCGCAGGATACGCAGTCGCAGGATTCGCGAGATGAAATCCTGAAGGCGGCAATGCATCTGTTCGCCAACCGCGGATTCCATGAGACCTCCATGTCGGAAGTCGCCCGCGAGGCGCGAGTCAGCAAGGCCCTGATCTTTTGGCATTTCAAAACCAAGGAAGATCTCTTCCTCGCGGTTCTCAACCGCCTGCTAGAGCCGTACTTCATCGATTTTGCCGAGGAAGCGCAGCAGCTCGACGAACGCCAGCAGACCCTGAAGCTGGTCGAAATCTATTTGCTCTTCGTGCGCGACAACGCGAGTTCGGTCCGTTTCTTTCTAGCGCAACTACTGCGCGAGCAGAAGGTCTCGGACGCGCTCGGCGAACAGGTGATGAAGCTCTATTCCAGTTTTCGCGCGATGCTGGTGGAACTCATCGCGCGGGCCCGAGACAAGAAGCTCTGCCAGACCGGCCTGTTGCCCGAGACTGCCGCGGCCTTTATCGTATCCGCGCTCAACGGCTTGCTGATCGAATTTCTGTTCATGGGTGGCGGCGCGATCCATCCGGAATCCGCCATCGAAATGGTGGATGAATGGCTTTTCAGGACCACTCACGGCCGCAATCCAAAGGGCGATCCGGCGGTGGCCTGAGACAGCTCTCCAAACTTCAAGGAGCCCCGACACCATGCGCATTCCGTTGAAACAGATGATCGACCTCGGCCGCTATATGTCGCGCAAGAAGCGCGCCGGCGAGAAGTACTTTCCGCTGGTCCTGATGCTCGAACCGCTTCACGCCTGCAATCTGGCCTGCGTCGGATGCGGCCGTATCGTCGAGTACAAGGACACGATTCGCGACAGATGCCGCTGGAGGAGGCGCTGGCTCGGCCGATGGAAGGCGACGCGCCGATCGTCTCGATCTGCGGCGGCGAGCCGCTGATGTACAAGCATATCGTGCCGCTCACCAAGGGGCTCATCGAAGCGCAAAGCGCCACGTGCATGATCTGCACCAACGCGATGCTGCTGGAGCGGTTCGTCAAGCAGGTCGCGCCGAGTCCCTACCTGAGCTTCAATATTCATATCGACGGGATGCGCGAGACGCACGACCGGGTGGTCGATCGCGAGGCGTGTTCGATACCTGCGTCCGGATGATCAAGATGCTCAAGGAAAAGGGCTATCGCGTCCAGACCAACACCACGATGTTTCGCGAAACCAGCGCCGACGAGATCGAAGAGTTGATCAAGATGCTGGCCGGGCTGGGCGTCGACGGGATGCTGCTCACGCCGGGATATCACTACCAGGTGCTAGGCAACGACGAGATCTACCTCACCAAAGAGGAGATGCCGCTACAAGTTCAAGCGGGTGCAGAAAGCTCGCCGAAGATTACAAGATCATCAACACGCCGATCTACCTCGACTACCTGGCGGGCGAGCGCGATCTGCATGTTGCAGTCCGTGGACCACGGTCACGCGCAACCCGCACGGATGGAAGGGTCCCTGCTACCTGATCACCAACGGCCACTACAAGACCTTCGGCGAACTGCATCGGGCGACCGATTGGGAGTACTACCGCACCAAGCAGGATTTCCGCTGCCGCGACTGCAAGCTGCATTCGGGTTTCGAGGGCACCGTCGCGCTCGACTTCGGCAAGAATCTCAAAGACTCCTGGCGATGGTGCGCCACTACGTGGCCTGAGTCCGACAGACCGGGCTTCCGGCGTAACGCGAAGCGGGCTACGAAGAGTAGCCTGCTTAGGTCGTCTGCAGAGCGTCAGGTCCGGGCAGCGACCAGTTACATTGGTGTTCGCGACTCGCATTGATCATTATCTCAAGGAACGCGCAGCGCTTATCGAGCGACGTTGGCGCGGGTCAGTTCCGAAGCCGACGGTCCTGCAGCGCGGCTGTTCGAGGCGATGCGCTACAGCCTGCTGGCGGGCGGCAAGCGGCTGCGTCCGATCCTCGCGCTGGCGGCCTGCGAGGCGGTCGGCGGCCCGATCGAAGCGCGCGATGGGCTTCGCCTGCGCGATCGAGATGATCCACACCTACTCGCTGATCCACGACGACCTGCCCTGCATGGACGACGACGATCTGCGCCGCGGCCGGCCGACCAACCACAAGGTTTACGGCGAGGCGATCGCGACCTTGGCCGGCGACGCGCTTCTGACCGACGCGTTCGAGGTTGCCGCGCGCCGTCGCCACTGGCGCAGAGATCCCCGCGGTGCGTGCTCGAAGCGTGGCGGAACTGGCCGAGCCGCCGGTTCGCGCGGGATGGTCGGCGGGCAGGTGATCGATCTGCTGGGCGAAGGCCGCGCGATCGACCTTGAGCGAGCTCGAATACCTCCACGGCAGAAAGACCGGTGCGCTAGTTCGTCGCCGCGGTGCGCGGCGGCGCGCGGCTCGGCGGTGCAATGCAGGCTCAACTCGACGTCGCTGCACCGAGTACGCGCGCGCGCTGGGGCTGGCCTTTCAGGTGATCGACGATTTGCTCGACGTCGAATCCTCGACCGAGCAGATGGGCAAGCGGACGCAAAAGGACCAGGCCCGCGGCAAGGCGACTTATCCGGCGATTGATCGGCGTCGAACGATCGCGCGAGCTTGCGCACGACAGCTCGAAAGCCGCGCGCTGGCCGCGCTGGTCGCTTCGACCAGCGCGCCGAGCCGCTGCGCGCACTGGCGAACTTCGCGGTGGAGCGCAACGCATGAGTGCAGCGCAGCCAGTCCGGCCGTCGCCCCGGTGCTGCGGCCGCGCCGGACGCGCCGCGGCCATCCATGGGCGGCAGGCGATGCTGATCGCGCCGGGACATCTGGAGTTGCGCGACTTCGATCCGCCGCATCCGGGTCCGGGCGAGATCCTGATCGAGGTCCGATGCGCGCTGAGTTGCGGCACCGACTTGAAGACCTTTCGCCGCGGCCATCCGATGTGGCCGATGCCGACGCCGTTCGGCCATGAGTTTTCCGGCGTCGTCGCTGAAGTCGGCGCAGGGCGTCGAGGAGTTCAAAGTGGGCGACGCGATTGATGGCGGCGCCGACCGCGCCCTGCGGCGACTGCTTCTATTGCCAGCGCGGCCAGGAAAATCTCTGCCCGCAGGCGATGGAGAAGATGGTGATGGGCGCGTATGCCGACTACCTGCTCCTTCCCGCCGCACGTCGTCGCCCGCAACACGTTTCAGAAAACCCGACCATCTTGCCGTTCGAGGAAGCGGCGCTGCTCGAGCCGCTCGCCTGCGTCGTTCATGCGCAGGAAATGGCGCGGCCGCAGACGTTCGAGACCGTGCTGATCATCGGCGCCGGCGCCTTTCGGCCTGCTTGCATATGATGGTGCTCAAGGCCGCCGGCGTGCGCGAGGTCGTCGATCGCGGGACGCGGCGACCGAGCGCCTGCAATGGGCGGGCGAGCTGGGCGCCGACCAGGTGATCGACGTGAGCTCGCGGCGATCCCGAGGCGAGCCGTGGCGAGGCTCAACGGCGGGCTACGGTCCCGATCTGGTGATCGAATGCACCGGGCAGGTCGCCGGCTGGCAGGACGCCTTCGCGCGCGTGCGGCGCGGCGGCCGGGTGGTTTTTTTTGGCGGATGCCCGCCGGATACCGCGCTCAGCGTCGACACGCGCCGGATGCATTACGACAATCTGACGCTGCTCGCGCCGTTTCATTTCCGCCCGCGTGACGTGCGCGGCCTTCGAGATTCTTGCGCGAGGCAGCCTCGGCGCCGGACAGCGATCATCAACGCCCGCCGGAGCCTGAGCGAACTCGCGGAAGTGTTCGCGCATGCTCGAACGCGGCGCGGTGCTGAAATGCGCGGTAATTCCCTAGCCGAACGCAATTGCGAACGCCGCGCCAATTCGTACCTGGGCGGCCATCTGAACAAGGACAATTGGTAATCTTATGAATCAAGTCTACAGAAATGACCAACGGCCAGCGCGGCCGGCCGTCGCTCGCCGCGCGACGAATTCGCCGCGAAGCTGGATTTCACGATCGATCGCGCGCAGCGCGCGCTGATCGAGCAACAGCATCCCGAGGGCTACTGGCAGGCGGCGCTCGAAGCCAACGCGGAGATGAACGCCGAGTACATCATCTTCAGCCACTTCATGGAGGCCGTCGATCCGGCCTCGAGGAGCGGCTGAAGAAGCTTCTGCTCGACACCCAGCAGGCCGACGGCAGCTGGAGTTTTTCCGGGCGGCGAAGGCTATCTCTCGACCACGATCGAGGCCTACTTCGCGCTGAAGCTGACCGGGATGCGCGCGGGCGACGAGCCGATGATGCAGGCGCGGCGCTGGATTCTCTCCCACGGCGGCATCGCCAAGTCCGGCACGCTGGCGCGCTTCTATCTGGCGTGCATGGACCAGGTGCCGTGGGATGCGACCGCATCGCTGCCGGTCGAAATCACGCTCCTGCCCGAACTGGTTCCCGGTCAATATGTACGAGCTCTCGTCATGGGCGCGCGGCACCGCGTTCGCCCTGATGCTGCTGCAGGCCGCCAAGCCGGTCGCCCGGTCGACTATCGCGATGGCGTGCTCGAGCTATATATTCAGCCGCCGCATTTCACCAAATTTCAGCGCAGCCGCCGGCCGCCGAAGCTGTTCTCGCTGCGCAACGCGTTCAACCTCGCCGACAAGGTGCTGCGCATGCTACGATCGTCATCACCTCTGAGGCGCTGCGCGCGCGGGCGCTGCGCCGCGCGGAGAAGCTGGATCCTCGAGCATCAGGAGGCCAACGGCTCGTGGGGCGGGATTCAGCCCTGCTATCTGCTGAGCCCGATGGCGCTCAAGGCGCTCGGCTACCGCAACGACCATCCGGTGATCGGGAAGGCGCTCGAGGCGACGCGCGAACTGATCTGGGATCACGGCGACGCGACGCTCTACATGCCCTGCGTTTCGCCCAACTGGGACACGGCGCTCGCGGCCAAGGCGCTGCTCGATTCGGGTCTCGGCGGCGACCATCCGGCGCTCAAGAAGGCCGCGCAAATGGTTCATCGATCATCAGATTTTCAAGAACGGCGACTGGTCGGTGAAGCGGCCCGAATCTGGAGCCCGGCGGATGGGCGTTCGAGTTCTACAACGACTGGTTATCCCGACGTTGACGATTCCGCGGTGATCCTGATGGTGCTCGCCGCACGCGCAGTTGATGACGCAGCCGGCGAACGAGCGCGCGATTCGCGCCGGCGCGAACTGGGTGATGGGGATGCAATCGAAGGACGGCGGCTTCGCGGCCTTCGACGTCGACTAACGATTCGCAATGGCTCAACCAAGTCGCCGTTGGCCGATGTCGAGGCCGCCACCGATCCCGTTGTCCCGATCTGACCGGCCGCGTGCTCGAAATGATGGGCGCGGTCGGCTATCGCGCCGACCATCCGGTGGCGCGCCGCGCGATCGCATGGCTCAAGCGCAGAATCAATCGAATGACGGCGGATGGTGGGGACGATGGGGCGTCGGTTACATCTACGGCACGTTCTCGGCGCTGTCGGGCCTGCGCGCGGTCGGCGTCGATATGAACGAGCCATGGATCAAGCGCGCGGTCGCATGGCTCAAGTCGGTGCAGAACTCCGACGGCGGATGGGGCGAGAGCCCGCTCAGCGACAGGGATCCCGCTGGCGCGGCAAGGGCACCAGCACGCCCTCCCAGACCGCATGGGCGGTGATCGGACTGCTCGCCGGCGAGGACCAGCTCAGCGACAAGCGTGATGCGCGGCGTCGCATGGCTGCTCGAACGTCAGAACGGAGGCGGGCACTGGGAGGAGACGGAGTTCACCGGCACCGGCTTCCCGAATCATTTCTATCTTCGCTACCACCTGTATGCGCATTATTTTCCGCTGATGGCGCTCGGCCGCTTTCGCCGCCGACGCCGGCTGGCGCAATGGCGACTGGCAATGCGAACCTGACGGAACTTGAGGGATTCGCGATGAAGGCGATCGCGATTCTCGGCTCGACCGGTTCGGTCGGCGTCACCACGCTCGACGTGGTTAGCCGCTTTCCCGATCGCTTCAGCGTGGTCGCGATGGCGGCCGGGCGGAATCTCGATCTGCTGGCCGAACAGGTTAGGCGCTTTCGGCCCGAGCTGGTTTCGGTCGCCACGCCGGAACTCGCGCGCGATCTGGCGAGCCGCCTCGGGCCGCATCAAAGCTGACGATCCTGCACGGCGCCGAAGGTGCGATCGCGGTCGCGACCCATCCCGGAGCCAGATTGGTGATGTCGGCGCTGGTCGGCGCGCTCGGGCTTGCGCCCACGCTCGCGGCGATCAAGGCGGGCAAGGATATCGCGTTCGCCAACAAGGAAGTGCTGGTAGTCGCGGGCGAGATCGTCACGCGCGCGGTGCGCGAAGCACGGCGTGAGGCTGCTGCCGGTCGACAGCGAGCACAACGCGATCTTTCAGTGTCTCGAAGGACGTTCGCGCTCGATCGCTGAAGCGAATCATCCTGACCGCTTCCGGCGGCCCGTTTCTGAAACTTCCGCGCGATCGCTTCGCGACGGTCACCGATCAAGGATGCGCTCAACCATCCGACCTGGCGGATGGGCAACAAGATCACGATCGACTCCGCGACCCTGATGAACAAGGGCCTCGAGGTTATCGAGGCGCGATGGCTGTTCGATCTGCGGCCGGAGCGAATCTCGCGTGGTGATCCATCCGCAGAGCGTGGTTCATTCGATGGTCGAGATGATCGACGGCTCGGTGATCGCGGAGATGGCGATTCCTGACATGGCGATTCCGGTCGCCTTCGCGCTCGCCTATCCTGAGCGTCTGCCGCTCGACCATCTGCGGCCGCTCTCGCTGATGGATTGCGCGACGCTCACTTTCGAGCAGCCCGACTTGAATCGATTTCCGTGCCTGCGGCTGGCTTACGAAGCGCTTGAGGGCGGGCGGCACGATGGCGTGCCTGTCTCAATGCCGCGAACGAGGAATTGGTCGCGGGATTCCTGGCGGGCGCGATGCGCTTCGCTCGACATCCCGCGCCATATCGAGACCGTGATGTGACGTCATCAGAATCACGCCCGCGCGCTCGATTGAAGACTTGTATCGAGACCGATGGCTGGGCGCCGCGCTGCGACGCGCGCGTCCGACACTGGATCGAACAGCATACGAACGCGACGCATAATCATGGTGAGCGACCGCCGCTGCCGATTGCGCGATCGCGCAAATGACCGATAGCGCGCCGCGGTGCGCGCCCGTCGACCTGATTGGTGCCGTGAGCGCGCGTGCGTAGCGATCCCGCGAGGCTTACGCGTAGTGCGCCCGGCTCGCGCACTCGCATTACGAAAACTTCACGATCGCGTCGTGGCTGATGCCGCGCGCGATGCGCCGCTCATGCACGCGATTTACGCCTACGCGCGCATCGCCGACGATTTCGCCGACGAGGAGCACGATCCTCGCCAAGCTCGACGAATGGGAGCGCGAGCTCGATCTGGCTACGCGGGCACGCCGCGGCATCCGGTTTTCGTCGCGCTGGCGGATACGGTTCGGCGCTACGACATCCCGCGCGAGCCGTTCGCCGATCTGCTGCGCGCCTTTCGCTCCGACGTCGATTTCGAGGGCTTCGAGACCCTCGATGACTTGCTCGGCTACGCGCGCTATTCGGCGAATCCGGTCGGGCGGCTGGTGCTCTATCTGTTTGGCTATCGCGATGCCGAGCGGCAGCGCCTTTCCGATCTGGTTTGCAGCGGGCTTCAGCTCGCCAATTTCTGGCAGGATATCGCGATCGATCTCGCCAAGGGTCGCATTTACTTTCCGCGCCGCGACCTGCGCGCGCTTCGGCGTTACGCGCCGCTGATTTGCAAGCGGGTCGCGATCGCGCCGGGTTCGTCGAATTGATGCGCCATGAAGTCGGCTGCCGCGCGCGCGATGCTTGAGTCGCGGCGCGGAGCTGCATCGCATGGTCGATCGGCGGCTCACGCGCGACGTTCTGATGTTCGCCGGCGGCGGCCTCGCGATCCTGCGCGCGATCGAGCGCGTCGGCTACGACGTTTTCCGTCGGCGCCCCAAACTTGGCAAGTTCGACTACTTCCGGCTCGGATGGGATGCATGACGGGACGGTTCGGGTCTGAGGGAGAGCTGAACACAGCGCATGGCGAACGGCGGAAGCGCCGCCGACGCTCGCGCACGATTACGCGCGCTGCGCGCAGATCACGCGCGAGGCGTCATCGAATTTCTACTACGCCTTCATGCTGCTGCCGGCGGAGCGCCGCCGCGCGCTCTACGCCGTCTATGCGTTCTGCCGCTTCGTCGACGACATTGCGGACGAGACCGGTGCAGCGACGCGGCCGCGCTGCTCGCTCGCTGGCGCGAGGAATTGGAGAACGTCTTCGCCGGCGACCCGACTCGCCCGGTCTCGCGCGCGCTGGCCGAAGCGTGCGCCGCTTCAATATTCCGCGCCGCTATTTCGAGGAAGTGATCGACGGCGTCGAGATGGACCTCTCGCGCACGCGCTAGCGACCTTCGACGAACTGCGACTCTATTGCTATCGCGTGGCCTCGGCCGTCGGGCTCATCTGCATCGAAATTTTCGGCTATCCAATCCCGTCGCGCGCATCTACGCCGAAAATCTCGGTCTCGCCTTCCAGCTCACCAACATCATGCGCGACGTCAGCGAGGATGCGCGGCCGCGGCCGAATCTATCTGCCGCTCGAAGATCTCGCGCGATTTGACGTGACCGAAGACGATATCTCCGCGGCGTCTACAGCCCGCGCTTTGCGCGGCTGATGGAGTTCGAGGCCGATCGCGCGCGGAGCTTCTATCGCGAGGCCGCAGCACGCGCTGCCGCGCCGAAGATCGTCCGACCCTGCTGACGGCGGAAGCGATGCGCCTGATCTACGGCGCCCTGCTCGACGGATCAGTGCGATCGGATTACCGCGTGCTGGACCGGCGCCACAGCCTTTCCGCGCCACGAAGCTCTATCTCGTGGGCCGCGCGTGGGCGCGGCGCGCGGCTGGCCTCGCGTCCGAGGCTCGATGGCATGGTCGAAGCGAAGGATGTCGTCGTCATAGGCGGCGGCTTCGCCGGCCTGAGCGCCGGTGTCGCGCTCGCCGAGCAGGCTTCCGCGTCGCACTGCTCGAAGGCAAGCCCGCGCTCGGCGGACGCGCCTACTCTTTCGCGGATCCCGAGACCGGCGATTTCGTCGACAACGGACAGCACGTCCTGATGGGCTGTTACCGCGAGACGCTGGACTTCCTCGACTCGCATCGGCACGTCGCGACAGCTCATGTTCCATCATGAACCTCGAAATCGAGATGCTCGACCGCCGGCGGCACCAGAGCCCGCCTCAAGACCGCGCGCGTGCCGGGACCGTTGCATATGAGCGCCGCGATGCTTCGCTATCGTCATCTGACAATCGGCGAGCGCCTGCGCGTGATGGCCGGCGGGGTGCGGCTGCTTCGGATGCGGCGGCGCGATCTCTCGCGGCTGCAAACGATGACCGTCGCGCAATTGATGGACGAGCTTGGGCAGGGCGAGGGGCGCGCCAAGCTTCTGGTATCCGCTCGCGATCGCGACTCTCAACGAGGACCCGAAGCTCGCCTCGGCCGCGTTGCTCGCCGAAGTTCTGAACGCGCCTTTTTCGCGCGCCGTTCGGATTCCGCGTTCGTCTATTCGCGAGTCGGCCTCAGCGACCTCTACTGCAAGCCGGCCGCGGCGTTCATCGAGCGCGCCGGCGGCGTTGTCTGCGTCGCGCAGTCGGTGGAAGCGTTGGAGATCGAAAACGGCAATGTCGCGAGGGTCAGGCTGCGCGATGGCACCCGGATCGCCGCCACGAACTATGTTTGTCGCGGTCCCGCCGCGCCAGTTGCGCGCGCTGCTGCCCGCTTCAAGGCGCGGCGGCCGATTCTTCGCGGCGATCGCGGCGTTGCAAAGTTCGCCGATAATCTGCGTTCACGTGTGGCTCGATCGCGAGGTGACAGAATCCGCGTTTGTCGGCTTCATCGGCACTCACGACCCAATGGCTGTTCAACAAGCGCCGCATCTTCGAGCAGCAGGGCGCGCGTCATCCGGGGTATCTGAGCTTCGTGATCAGCGGTGCGCGCAAACTCGTCGATCGTTCCAGCGACGAACTGCTGGAGATCGTGATGAGCGATGTGCAAAGCGATGATTCCGGCCGCGGCCGAAGCTAAGGTGGTCAAGAGCTCTGGTGCTCAAGGAGAAACACGCGACGATGGCGCCGGCGCCCGAATCAGTTCCGGCTCCGGCCAACGACGCAGACGCCAATCCCCAATTTGTTTCTCGCCGGCGACTGGGTGCAGACCGGCCTGCCCGCAACGATTGAAAGCGCCGTGATATCCGGTCGCGCGGCGGCTTCGGCGGCGATGGCGCGCGCGACCGAGACTATCGCGGCGGCTGCCTGAGCGGAGTTATTCGATGGTGGCAAAAACCGCTTGGTAACCGGAGCTAACGGATTCCTCGGATGTCATGTGGTTCGCGCGCTGATCGCGCGTGGCGATCGGGTGCGCGCATTGGTGCGCGAGAATGCCGATCTGTCGGCACTGCGCGGTGTGAACTGCGACATCGTACGCGGCGATATTCGCGATATCGAGTCGGTCAAGCGCGCCCTGAATGGATGCGGCGAGATCTACCACGTCGCGGCTGACTATCGGCTGTGGGTGATCGATGAAGCGCCGATGTACGCGATCAATGTCGAAGGCACTCGCAATGTGATTGCCGCCGCGTGCGAGGCCGGCGTCGCGCGCATCGTCTATACCAGTACCGTCGGCGCGCTGGGTATTCCGGACGGCGCCTGCGGCCGCGAAGATACCCCGGTCACGATTGACAAGATGGTCGGTCCGTATAAGCGATCCAAGTTCCTTGCCGAACACGTCGCGATGGAGGCGGCGCGCAACGGCGTGCCGGTGGTGATCGTTAATCCCTCCACGCCGATCGGCCCGCTTGACTACAAGCCGACGCCGACTGGCCGAATGATCGTCGAGTTTCTAGGCGACAGGATGCCCGCATATCTCGACACCGGGCTCAACCTGGTAAGCGTCGAAGATGGCGCGGTGGGGCATCTGCTCGCCGCGGAGCGTGGCCGAGTCGGCGAGAAATACATTTCGGCGGCGAAAATCTGACGCTCGCGGAATTTTTCGCGCGACTCGCGCGGCTCTCAGGAATGCCGGCGCCGCGTTTGCGCATCCCCTACGCGGTCGCATACGGATTCGCGCTTGGCGCGGAAGTGTTCGCGCGCACTATCACTCGCAAACCGCCGCGCGCGAGCCTGACCGAGGTCCGGATGGCGCGCAAAAACATGTTCTTCGATTCCTCGAAGGCGACGCGCGAACATCGGATACTCATCGGGTCCCATTGGTCCAGCGATCAAACAGGCGATCGATTTTTTCCGAACCCTCGGTGCCCGTGAGGCGGCGGCATAGAACGCGATGCACCTGCTGCTATCTACAGTCGAGTTGCGTCCTTACGTTTTCATTTTTTTTGCCAGCTTTTCTTTTTGTTTCAATCGCCAACTTCGGCTTGCGCACCACGCTGTTGTTTGCCGTTCTTACCTATATCGTCGCGCTCGCGTGTGAATGGTCGTTCGGTCCACAACGGATTCCCGTTTGGTCTTTATCACTACGTTGAGGCGACGCGCGGGCGTGAGCTTTGGATCTTCGGCGTGCCCTTCATGGACTCGCTCTCGTTCGTTTTTCTGTCGTTCGCGAGCTACGCGCTCGCGTTGCTGGTCAGTTCCCCGCTCTACCAGGGCGGCATCGATCTGCGTCTGCTCGATACGCGCAAGCTCAGCCGCGCGCCGCGCGTGTGGCTGATGGCGGCGATGTTTATGGTGATGATCGATCTTGTCCTCGATCCACTGAGCGTGCTCGGCGACCAGTGGTTCCTCGGAAAGATTTTCTGGTACGACCCGTTAGGTCCGCATTTCGGCGTACCGATCAGCAACTATCTCGGATGGTATTTCGTGGCGGCGGTGACCATTCCGATTTTTCAATTGCTCGACGCAAAGCTGAACCGCGGCGACGCCAAACCAGCCGGCCTCATACTCCGGCTTCCTGCGCGCGCACTGATGGGACCGGCGCTGTACGCGGGAATCGCGCTGTTCGGTATCACCATGCTGTTCGTCATCGACGCCTACGAAATCGCATGGGCGAGCGTGTTCATTTATCTCCCCTTCACGGTGCTGATCGTGCACATCGTCACGCGCCGCGACAGCTATGGCGATGCCGCTGCGATTCATCGCCACCTCGCGGATTTTCCTTACGAACGATCGCTTGATTGGAACCGTGAGTCGGACGCGGCTGCGACCGATTCGCCGGTCAAGCTGAAGCGAGCGGCGACGCGTTAGTGAACGTGTTCCCACGCGTGATAAGAACTGCGCACCAGCGGGCCGGATTCAACGTGGCGGAAGCCGTAGTCCTAGCGCTTTGATCTTCAACTCGGCGAATTCTTCCGGCGTCACGTAGCGCGCGACCCGCAGATGCTCGGCTGACGGACGCAGGTACTGACCCAGCGTGAGGATGTCGCACTCGACCTCGCGCAGATCGCGAATCACTTCGAGCAGCTCGTCGTTGCGCTCGCCGAGACCCACCATGATGCCCGCCTTCGTCTGCATCATCTTGCTCGATCTGCGCGCGGTTTCTTTCGCGCGGCGCAACACCGCGAGCGACTGCTGATAGCGACCGCCGGGACGCGCGGTTTTGTAGAGGCTCGGCACCGTCTCGATGTTGTGGTTGTAGATGTCGATTGGCGACGCGACAACCGTGTCAACGCTCGCGATCGATCCCTGGAAATCGGGGACCAGCACTTCGACCCGCGTCGATGGCAGCATTGATTTGATCGCACGCGCAGTGGCGGCAAAATGCGCGGCGCCCCCATCAAGCAAGTCGTCGCGATTTACCGAAGTGACCACCACGTGCTGAAGCCCCAGCTTCGCGACGGCGTCGGCGATCCTGCGCGGCTCGTCGGCATCGAGCGGACGCACGCGGCCATGGGTTACCGCACAATACGGACAATTGCGGGTACAGACATCACCCATCAGCATGAAGGTGGCGGTGCGATGCGAAAAGCATTCGCCGATATTCGGACAACAGGCCTCTTGGCACACAGAATGGAGTTTCAGTTCGGCGAGGATCGACTTGGTGCGAAAATATTCCGGTGAAACCGGCGCGCGCACTTTTATCCAGTCGGGATGCCGGCGCTCAGGCATGGCATGGTTGCTCTTCAATCGCGGTTGAGTCCGATGCGGCGAGTTCCCACAACGTCGAAGCGCCGGTAGTCACTGATGCTTGATAGCCGAGGACTTCAGCGAAGCGCGATCGCATCGGGATCGCGAATCCTTCGACCGTCAATTCGGGGTGGCCGAACTCCGCGATCGAGGTCATTTCGCATTCGGCGATTCCGCAGGGAATGATGCCGCCGAAAAATCGCAAGTCGGGACAAACGTTGAGCGCGAAGCCGTGGCAGGTCGTCCAGCGCCTAATCCCGACTCCGATGGAACCAATTTTCTTCGTACCGACCCAGACGCCTGTCAGCCCGTTCCGGCGCACCGCTGCGATTTCGCAGTCGGCGAGCGCGTGAATCATTGCTTCCTCGATGCGGCGCAGATATCGGTGCACGTCGCGATCGCGTCCTTCCAGCGTCAGAATCGGATAGCCGATGAGTTGGCCGGGTCCGTGATAGGTCACCTGCCCACCCCGCGAGACGCGATAGACCGGCACCCTGCGCGAACGTTCCGGCAGCAAGAAACGCTCGTCGGCGCCGCGCCCGAGCGTGAACACGTGCGGATGCTCGAGGAGCAAAAGCGTGTCACCGATTCGGTCGGCCTGGCGCGCGGCAACCATCGCGGCTTGCAGCGCGAGCGCCGCCCGGTACTCGACTATGCCGAGATTCGCGACGCTGAGTATGTGCGAGTTTTGCGTCATCAGATGTGGATGGCCTCGCCGTCCGCAGCGAGCGCAGCCTCCATTATAGCCTCCGACATCGTGGGATGCGGATGCACGGTTTTGCCGAATTCGACGTTGGTGGCTTCCAGAGTCTTGCCGAGCACCACTTCGGAAATCAGGTCGGTCGCGTGATGACCGATGATTTGGCACCCGACGACTTCGCCATATTGTTTGGTCACGACGAACTTCACGAAGCCTTCGGCGGAGTTGGTCGCGATTGCTTTTCCGTTCGCACGGAATGGAAACCTGCCGACCTTGACGTCGAGGCCGCGCGCCTTCGCGTCTGCCTCGCTCAGGCCGACGGTCGCGACCTCGGGCTCGCAGTAGATGCATCCGGCGATAGAGAGCAGGTCGAATCCCGGCTCGCGCGCACCCGCCATGATCTCCACCGCCGCGATGCCCTCCGCCGAGGCCTTGTGCGCGAGTAGGGGAGGGCGGATCACATCGCCGATCGCGTAGATGGTTTTCGCGGTGGTGCGAAACGAATCGTCCACTTTGATGAAACCGCCGCGTTCCAATTCGACCCCAGCTTTTTCGAGGCCCAGGGCTTTGCTCAACGCCACACGTCCGACGGCGACGAGGACATTCTCGGCCTCCAGCTTTTTTTCGGCGCCATCGGCGCTGACGGTGACCGACCATTGGTTGCCGTTTTTCGACATCGACTTGTATGCGTGCCCGAGCAGCACCGTGACCTTACGCTTGACGAAGCTACGCCGAAGTTCCTCAGCGATCTCGGCGTCGAATCCGGGCAGCATCTGCTTCTCCAGTTCGATGATAGTCACTTGCGATCCGAAGGCCTGGTAAAAGTATCCGAACTCCAATCCGATCGCGCCTGCGCCGATGATCACAATACTCGCCGGAATCCGGTCGTGCAGTAGCGCTTCCTTGCTGGTCATGACGCCGTCCCCAACTTGCATTCCGGGAAAGAGTCGCTCGCCTGAGCCCGCCGCGATGAGAAGCTTGTCCGCTTCAATGCTTGAAACGGCCGGCGCCGGTTTTCCTTCGGCCTGTGTGAGTGCGAGGGCGTGCGGTCCCGCAATCGTCGCGCTCGCCTCGAACAGATCGACGTTGTTTTTCTTGAGCAGGAAGCGCACGCCACGTTGCAGCTTGTCGGCCGCGTCACGCGAACGCGCGATGACGCGCTTGAAATCGACCGTGACCTCGCCAGTCTGGATTCCGTGCTCTTTCGCGGCGCCGCGGATCTCTTCCATTACTTCGGCCGAATTCAGGAGCGCCTTCGACGGAATGCATCCCCAGTTCAAGCATACGCCGCCAGGCCGATCGCGCTCGACCACTGCGACTTTCATCTTGAGTTGCGCCGCGCGAATCGCGGCAACATAGCCGCCGGGGCCGGAGCCGATGATTGCGAGATCGTATCGTGAATTGGCCAAGACTCGCTCCTCTCATGATGAAGGCGCGCGCCGTCGCGCGCGCATCAACTCTGTCAGAAAAGATGGCGCTCAGACCAGAAGGCTCGCGGGATTTTCCAGAAAACGCTTCAGTTCCTGCAGGAAACGCGCGCCGACGATGCCGTCGATGATCCGATGATCGCACGAAACCGTGAGCATCATCGTCTTCCCGACCGCCAAATGTCCGTCGCGCACCACCGGGCGATCCTTTATCGAGCTGACCGCCAGGATCGCGCCTTGGGGCGGAACGATGACCGCGGCGAAATGATCGACGCCTGCCATTCCCATGTTAGAGATCGTGAAGGTCGCACCGGAGAGTTCATCGGCGGTGTAGCCGCCACGCGATGCTTTGGTGACGAGCGCATGCGCCTTGCGCGCGATTTCCGGAAGCGACAAGCGCTCGCATCCTTTGATAATCGGCAGGATGAGTCCGTCCTCGATCGCGACCGCAACTCCTATATTGATGTTGGGGTGAATCACGATGCCGTCATCGAGAAAGCTCGCGTTCATCCGCGGGAAGCGGGCCAAAGTCAGCGCGACCGCCTTCACGATGATGTCGTTGTAACTGATGTCGACCTCGAGAACCTCGGTGGTCTCGAGCGACTTCTTGAAACGCACCACCTCATCCATGTCGACTTCGACGGTGGCATAGAAATGCGGAATCTCGCGCTTCGACTGCGCCATCCGATGGGCGATGGTCTTGCGCATGCGGGAAAGTTCCTCGCGCGAACCAGGCGCTCCTTCGTGCGGCTGTACCAGGCGGCGGAACTTGAACATCTGCTGTTCGCGCAAAAAGTTGTCGAGGTCCTTTTTTGTAACTCGCCCTTCCGGACCGCTGCCGCGCACGTTTGCGAGATCGACGCCCGCCTCTTCGGCGGCGCGGCGCGCCAGCGGCGACGCGCGAAACTTATGCATGTCGTCGGCGACTTCACGGGCGAGATCCCGCTGGTCTTGCGCCGTTTGTTCCGCATCCGAAGGGCGTCGCGGTGGCCGGGGAACCGAAGTCGGCGCGGCGGACGAAGGCTGAACGCTCATCGCGGGCTGACGATCCGCGCCGTCCATGCCGTTCGCGCTATCTTCGACCCGTTCGGATTGCGCTTTGTCCGGGGCGTCGTTCGCGGGCGTGATGGCCGCTTTGGGGCGCGGCTTCGGCGCTTCGCCTGCGGCGCGCAGCGTCGCGATCACGGCGCCTACTTTCGCGGACTCGCCTTCCTTGAGCTTGACCTCATCGAGCACGCCGTCGGCGAACGCTTCGAGCACCATGTCCGCTTTATCGGTCTCGACCTCGGCCAGCTCGTCGCCGTGATGAACCTCATCGCCGGGATGCTTGAGCCAGCGGATAATTTTGCCCTCCTCCATGGTATCGGAGAGCTTCGGCATGGTGATCTCGTTGCTCATATTCTTCGACGGCTGCCGCGCTACATCATGCGCTGCGCGACTCGGACGATTTCGCCGGGACTCGGCAGCACGGCTTTTTCGAGGTGCTTATTGTATGGCATCGGCTGGTCAAGGGTGGCGACGCGTTCGACCGGCGCGTCGAGATAATCGAACGCGGATTCGTAAATCTGCGCCGCGATCTCCGCACCCGCACCGCCGGTACGCCATCCTTCATATACGACAATCGCTTTGCCGGTCTTCTTCACTGACTCGATGACCATGCTGATGTCGAGCGGATTCAGCATCCGCAGATCGACAACTTCGGCGTCGATATTTTCATTCTCAAGCGCGTCGGCGGCGTGAAGCGAATCGTAAACGCATTTCGAGTACGACACGATCGTCACATCCTTGCCTTCTCGCGCGAGGTTGGCTTTTCCGAATGGAACCAGATGCTCGCCGTCCGGCACGGCGCCTCTGACGTTGTAGAGCGATTCATGCTCGAGGAATACGACCGGGTCTTCCTGGCGCAGCGCGCTCTTGAGCAGACCTTTCGCATCGGCGGGCGTGGCGGGAATCGCGACTCGGAGCCCGGGGCAATGCATGAAGTACGCTTCGAGGCTCTGGCTGTGTTGCGCGCCGAGCTGATGACCCGCGCCCTGCGGAGTGCGAATCACAATCGGGACCTTGGCCTTGCCGCCGAACATGTAGCGAATCTTCGCCGCGTGATTGACGATCTGATCCATCGCAAGCAATCCGAAGTTCACCGTCATCAGTTCGACCACCGGACGCAAGCCACCCATCGCGGCCCCGACTCCAGCGCCGACGATGGTGAGTTCCGAGATGGGAGTATCGCGCACGCGCTTTTCGCCGTAGACCGCGAGCAGGCCGTCGGTGACTTTGAAGGCGCCGCCGAAATAGCCGACCTCCTCGCCCATGATGAACACTCGCTCGTCGCGATCCATTTCCTCGCGCAACGCCTGATTCAATGCTTCCCGATAAGAGATCTCCGCCATCGCCGCTTACACCTCAATCGACAAAGACGTGCTTGCCGACGTCCGCGAGCGCCGGCTCCGGACTTTCATCGGCGAAGCGAACCGCGTCGTCAATGACGGCCTCGACCTCGGTTTCGATTTTTTTGAGAGGCGCTTCCGCGACGCCGCGTTCGGCGACAAGTTTCTTGCGCAGATTTTTGATCGGATCGCGCTCCAGCCAGATCCGTTCCTCCCGTTTGGAGCGATACTCGACCGGGTCCGACATCGAATGCCCGCGAAAACGGTAGGTGACCGCTTCAATCAGCGAAGGGCCGTCACCCTCACGCGCGCGGGCCGCCGCTTCCGTCACGGCGCCATAGACTTCGAGGACGTCCATCCCGTCCACTCGTACGCCCGGAATTTTGTAAGGCTCGGCGAACTTATACAGATGCTCCTGCGAGACGGCATTCTGCACCAGCGTGCCCATCCCGTAGAAATTATTCTCGCAGATGAAAACCACCGGTAGATTCCAGAGCGCCGCCAGGTTGAGGGTTTCGTGAAACGCGCCTTGCGGAAGCGCGCCGTCGCCGAAAAAGCACGCGACGACCTCCTGCTCTTCCTTGTACGCGACCGAAAGCGCGAGTCCGGCCGCCAGCGGAAGTCCGCCCCCGACGATCGCGTATCCGCCCATGAAGCGCAGGGTCGGATCGAACAGATGCATCGAGCCGCCGCGGCCGTGAGAGATTCCTGTTGCCTTGCCGAATAGTTCCGCCATCACGATCCGGGGCTCCGCGCCCTTGGCGATGCAATGGCCGTGCTCGCGATAAGTGGAAACGACGTAGTCTTTGTCGTAGAGAGCCTGAATAGCGCCGACCGCGACCGCCTCCTCGCCGGCATATAGATGACAGAAGCCGGTGATCTTGCCGCGGGTGTACATCTCGGCGGCCTTTTCCTCGAAGCGCCGGATGGTCACCATCTTGCGGTACAGTTCAAGCAACTGCGGCTCGTCGAGGGTGAGCATCGCGTGCTGGGCCGTGTGCTTGTCACGTTCCAATGCCATAAAACTTCCGACCTCGGCCTATTCCTCTTTTGAATTTACTCCGATACGGAATTTCTGACAATCAACATATATGAAGTTGAGAGATGCTAGGCGAACAGCTTCATCTGCGCCGCCAGTGCTACCGGCGAGAACGATCGGCGATGGATCGGCGACGGACCCCGTTCCTCGATGATCTTCAGGTGTCCTGGCGTGCAGTAGCCCTTGTGCTCGGCGAAACCGTAGCCGGGATAGAGTCGGTCGAAATCGTGCATCAACCGATCGCGCGTGACTTTCGCGATGATCGAGGCCGCTGCGATGCAGAAGCTCTTGCGATCGCCGCCGACAATGCGGGTTTGCGGAAGCTGGAGGCCCGGAATCTTTCGCCCGTCAACCAGAACGTGCGCGGGAGTATGGGTCAGCGCGGCGATCGCGCGTTTGAAGGCAAGCATCGTGGCCCAGTACACATTGAGGCTGTCGATCTCGTCGATACCCGCGCTGCCGACGCCGACCGCGATCGCGCGTTCCATTATCAGCGGATATAACTCTTCGCGTTTTTCGGGAGCGACTTGCTTCGAGTCGTGCACGCCCTTAATGAAAATTTCAGGCGCGAACAACACTGCCGCAGCAACCACCGGGCCTGCCATCGGACCGACGCCGGCCTCATCGACGCCCGCGACCGCCTCGACGCCTTCTTTCCAAAGTCTGCGTTCGTAACGCAGGTCTGCCCGTTTGCCCATTCGCCGCGTCCTCTCCGCCTCAATCCAGGATCAGGCGAGGCGCTTCAAGCGCGCCTTGCGCACCGTTTCCGCCACCCCATCCGGGTCGTACACATCGGTCATCCGAATCATGTAGTCCGCGCTAGCCGCCGAAGCTATCACTACGTCGCCGAGTCCGGCTAACCTCTGCCGCAGTCGGCGGGTCACCTCGATCGAGCGGATATCCTGAAGTTCCACCTCACGGCGGCTGGTTGCAAGAATCCCGCGCTGTTCCATCAACCGGTCAGAAGTGATGCGCCACGACACCGAACGATGCGCGATCGGTACTATCGCCCAAGTGACGATTCCGATCAGCATCAGGGCGAAGCCCAACTGGATCGGCTGCATACCCTTGAGGATGAGGGTCGCGCCGGCGCAGGTCAGGATCGCGCCGACCAGCAACTGTCCCATGTAGTGCCAATACGATCGCCGAACCAGCGCGATCGAATATTCGCGCACCGAGGCGGGCTTGATCTCGAGCAGCTTGGCGCCGCATCGCGAGCAGAAGGTGGCTTGGGGCGCCGATTCGGTACCGCACTGAGGACATCTCATTTCACGGCGATTATCCGAACGCAAAGCCTGGTGGTCAACGAGCACGGAGTGCAGGAGCGTCCCGAAGAGTCGCGCATCGCTACCCCAAAAAGCACATTTCGTGGTACGACCGCCGCATGAGGTTTGGATTGTTCAGCATCAATAACGGCCCCTGCGCGTCTCCGAAAACCGCGGCCGCAGTTGCCCGGGCGGCCGAGCAGGCTGGTTTCGAAAGCGTGTGGACGGGTGAGCATGTGATCCTGCCGGATCCGCAGGCGCCGCCGTCGCCAGTGGCGCCCGAATACCCGATGCTCGATCCGGCAGTCGCACTTTCGTTTATTGCCGCGCATACGTCGAAGATTAGGCTCGGCACCGGCATCATAATTTTGCCGCAACGCAATCCGATCGTGCTCGCGAAAGAGCTCGCCTCACTCGACGTGCTATCCGGGGGCCGTCTGATTTTCGGAATTGGAATCGGCTATCTCAAGCCGGAATTCGACGCCATCGGTGCGCCCTTCGATCACAAGGGTCCGCGCAGCGAGGAGTATCTCAAGGCGATGCTCGCGTTGTGGACGATGCCGAAACCGGAGTTCAGCGGGAAATGGATCTCCTTCAAAGGAGTAAATGCGATGCCGCGTCCGGTGCAAAAGCCGCATCCGGAGATCGTCTTCGGCGGACACACGATCGAGGCCTATAGCCGCGCCGCACGTCTCGCGAAGGGATGGTACGGGTTCGCGCTCGATCTGGAAGGCGCTGAAAAGTGCCTGAAGAATCTTCGCGCCGCGTGCCGACAGGAAAGCCGCGAGTTCGAGGACCTCGAGGTCAGCGTAACTCCGCGCATCAAGGTCGATCGCGAGAGCGCGATGCGCTTCGCCGACCTTGGAGTGCATCGGCTGATTCTGCTGCCACGCGGCAACGATGATGCCTCGATATTGCGGATGGTGAGCGAGACCAATCGCGACCTCATTGGTAAGGTGTGATGGTTTGCGGGCGATAGAGCCTCAATGCTGTCAGAATGGGACAGCAGCCTATTGCAGGGTTTCCCAGCGAGCCTTCACGTACGGATGACCGCCAGTCGCGCGCCAAAATTCAGTCGTCCGCCAAAAATAACCACTAGTTAACAGCCGAGCTTTCGGAAAAACCCCATAAAGCCCCTACGCCTACTTGCGCCCAAGCGACGGCACAATGTTTGCGATGTTGTCGTTCGGATGCGGCGCGGGCGCCGGAAGACTAAGGAGGTAATTGACGAGTGAAACTTGAGAGCAGCAGAGTTATGACGGTGAAAGAGCTATCCGGATACCTGAAGGTGCATCCGTCCACTATTTACCGTCAGCTCAAACGGGGAAGACTTCCCGCCTTCAAGGTTGGGAGTGATTGGCGCTTCAACATCGAATCGATCGATCGCTGGCGGCTCGATCAGGACAACATCGGCATGTAAGCGGGCCGGGCCGCACGTGCGGCCTTTCCCTTATCTCTACCTATGGGGCGCCTTCAATGATTTCTGAATCGGGGCGTATATAGTCCATCGTCAGCCATCCGCGCAGGGGATCGACGTTGCCGATTTGGACTACGATTTGCGTCTGCGTCGGCAGATGAGGGGCGCCGTGCAAGGTGCCGCGCACTCCAAAATCGAGCAGCTCGGCGCTGGCGCCTTCGCGCGTGACCGTCGCGCTCAGTTCCGCGTGAGCGCGATTGCGCTCGAGATAGCGGAGAATCCAATAGCGCTTGGCCCGGCGCTCCAATTCGCGGCCGTCGGCTTCCGCGTTCTCCGCGCCGGCTAGCACCGCCAAAAGCTCCTCCTGCGAATAGCTCGAATGATCCGGCCGTGAGAGCGCGCCGATCAACTGTCGCTGCAAAACCAGGTCCGCATAACGGCGGATCGGCGAGCTGAACTGCGCGTAGTAATCGAGCCCGATTCCGGCGTGATATTCCGGGTAAAGCGATAGCCGTGGACGTTGCGCCGCGAATTCTCCGCTGGCGCGCGGCTGCACCCGGTAGATGATCGGAATCCGATGGTCGGCCGAGTAGCGGGCCGCGACGTAGTTGCTCAACACCATAAATTCCCCCACCAGCAGTCTGCTGGGTGAGCCGGTATCGAGCATGCTGATTTGAATCTCGTCGCCAAGCACTCTCACCTTCGCCTCGCGCCGCATAATTAACAGGGCCCCGGCTCTACGCCTGCGCTCGCGCAAGTTTGTCGCCGCCAAATTGAGCTTGAGCAGAGTCTCAGCCAGTTCTCCGGAAGCCGCCGGATCCGCGAGGATCCGATCGGCCCGATCGTAGTCCAGGCGCTGCGAGATCCTGATTCGGGCCGGATAGATCGAGGCGTCCAGAATCTCGCCGTCGGGCGCGATCGTGACATCGGTGGCGAGCACCGGCCGGACTTCTCCTGCGATCAGGCTCGCGGCGTGGCACGAAACTGAATCCGGCAGCATCCGCACCGTCATCTCGGGCAGATAGACCGTAGTCGCGCGCTGCGCCGCCTCGCGATCCATGGCGCCGCCCTTCTCGACGAAATCAGCGACCAGCGAAATGTAGACGCGCACGCGCAGCGATCCGTCCGGTAGACTCTCGCAGCTTAACGCGTCGTCGATCTCGACTGTTTCTTCATCATCGATGGTGACCGCAAAACCCGCGTCGAGCTGAGGACGATCTGGAGCGATCGTGTGCGCCTGTTGCGCCATCACCGCGTCAGGAAAATTCGGTTTGAGTCCCGCGATAGTGGCGAAGCGCGGCATCTGCGGCGCCGCACCCAGCCGATCGAGGATTTCGAACGCCAATTCCACCGGTTCGATGTCGGGTGCGGCCTGCTCGAGCATCGCGGTCAAGTCGCGGCTGCGGGTAAATGGATTCTCGATATAGGGCTTCAGTTTGGCGACTATCGGCGCGGCTTCGTCCTCGGTGGCCTCGGAGGCGCCGTGCAGGATTTGCCGGATGACGCGCTGCATCTCGCGAAATTCATCGGAGCGCATCCGGATCTTTTCCGCCTGCACCCGCAGCCTCTCAACCTGTTCCGGCGTGCGCGGCTGGAACTCCATGTGCCGGCGGGTGAAATACAGCCGGTCGTTGAGCAGCGCTTCCAGCATCACCGAAGAAGCCGCGGCTGAACGCCGACCAAAAAACAATTCCGCCAGTTCATCGGCGGTGAAACTGCGGCCCTGCTCGTGGACGACTTCCCATAAGAGGTTGAGATCGAGTTCCGCGGCCAGCGCGCCCCGCTCCGCCTCGAGATCGGCGAGCACCTCGGAAACGGTGGACGGATCGGCGCGCCGGTCGGAATAGCGGACCAGCACCAGGTCGCGCGCGATCAGCTTCTCGCGCCCGACCGCATCGAGCAGCGCGATATACCGATCCTGTTCCCGGATCACCAATCCCGATCGAAACCGCCCTTGATCCAGGTACTCGACGATGGCGCCCATGTATTTTGGCGATAAAGTCACGGACTAATCATTTTGACGGGGCCGGTTTCAAAAGACTATATGGTGAGGGCGGCTAACGATGTCGGGAAGAAGGATAGAACTGGAACTGCCCGAGGAGTTGTTTGCGCAACTGGACGAAGTGGCCGGTGCGCTCGGGATTCCCGATCCGGCGGAGGCGGCATTGATCGGCATTGCGGAGTGGGTATCGCGGCGTAAATCTGAAATCGACGATCGCGATCCGGATCAGAGGTATTTCATAAACGAGGCGCTGGATGAACTGGAAAAGAAAAAATAGCTCGAAGGAATTGAGGTTGGGCGGACTCGCGCTGCTCGCGATGGCTCTCGCATCATCGGGACTGTTCGGCGTGCGGCTTGCCAATGCCGCGGCGGGTAAGGGGCTCGACGTGGAGATCGCCTATGAGATCAAGGCGTTGAAAATAACCGGCGCGACCAGTCCGGTTTATGTGCAGGTCGACAACGGAAAGCTTATCTTCTCCGACGCGGCGGGTTTGGTTTCTTCGGCGCCGCTCGGCGACGGAAGCGCAACTCCGATCGCGAAGGTGCCGCATCCCGCCGGTCTCGCGATTGCGCCGGCAGGCTTCGGATCGTACGCGGGCCAGATTTTCGTGCTTTCCAGCGCCGATCTGAAAGACCCCTGCGCAGTCGTGCGCATCGATAAAGGATCGGCCACCGCGTTCGCCAAGCTTCCCGATGCGGGCAAACTCAACGGGGGCAAGGCGACGGAGTGCCGCGATCTCGAATTCGGCACGGCGGGAACTCCTTTCGCGGGCAAGCTCTATGCGGTCACGAACGGCAACGGCGCGATCTACGAAATCGCTTCAAGTGGAAAGGTGCGGCCCTTTATTACCTTCGATGGCAAGCCCTCTTACGACGTTACCTCGATTTCATTTAGCGCGGCTAACGACCCGAAAGCGCCCAAATCGATCCTCGCCGGCCTGAGACCGCGCGGAGAAATCGCAGCCAAGGTCGGGCGCATCGAGGGCATCGATGCGGCCGGGAACGATAAGGTGGAATATCAGCTCGGGCTGATCAATCCGACCGGATGGGCCTATGCGCCCGACGGCTTCGGCGAATACACCGGCAATCTGTTCATGGTCGACATGGGGCGGCCGGCGGCCAAGAATGACGCGGCCCGCGATGGGAGGGTAACTCGTCTCGACAACAAGGGCGTGGAACGATCGTTTGCGACCGGGCTAGTCGATCCGAACTGCCTGCGGATAAGCGGCAAGACGATGGTGATTGCGGATCCGTCAGGGCAAGGAAAACTGGGCAAGGGTTGGATAGTTGTGATCAACTCGATGCTTTAGAAGGCATCGCCCGCGAAGACTTGGAGACGGCTTCGCGACGAGCGGAGCCGTTGCTTTTCCGCCGCTTCATTCCGCGGCGATTTCAAGGGCATCTAACCGCGAACCGCAGATGACATCGGCATATTCGCGACTGGCGAAAATTTACGACGCACTATACGGCTTCAAGAATTACGAGGCCGAAGCGGCCCGCCTGCGCGAACTGATCGCGGAAAGAAAAACTTCGCCGGGGAATACGCTGCTCGATGTCGCGTGCGGAACCGGCGCGCACCTCGCCTTTTTGAAAAAATATTTCGCGGTCGAAGGTCTCGATCTCACGCCCGAAATGTTGCAGGTCGCGCGTGAACGTCATCCGGAGATCGTCTTTCACGAGGGCGACATGCGGACCTTCGACCTGGGCCGCAAATTTGATGTGGTGACCTGTCTTTTCAGCTCGATTGGATACCTGAAGTCGCCCGCGCTTCTTCGCGAGGCGGTGACTAATATGGCGCGTCATCTGCAACCCGGCGGAATGCTGATCGTCGAACCGTGGATTACGCCTGAGAACTGGAAATCCGGCGACCTTCATTCGTTGTTCGTTGACAAGCCGGAGTTGAAGATCGCGCGCCTGGCTACTTCATCGACCAAAGGCCGGTTGTCGGTCTCTCGATGGCATATGCTGATTGGAACTCCCGGCGGCATCAAGCACCTGACCCAGAAGCACGAGCTGTTTATGTTCAGCAATGCGGAGTATATCGAGGCGTTCAATGGGGCCGGGCTCGACCTATCTTACGATGAGAAGGGTTTGATGGGCCGCGGACTCTATCTCGGAACATCGCGGATGAATTCGCGGAAATAGCGCTTCCACGCGAGGTGACTCCAATGGAAATCAACGGGATGGCTCACGTGATGCTGACGGTGTCGAACTTCGATGCCTGCCTTCCGTTCTATGAAAAACTGACGGCGTTGCTTGGGATGCGGCCGGTGATCAAAAGCCGCGAGACTCTATACTGCGTCGGCGGACGCACCGCGCTCGGCATCGTGCGCGGTGAGGAGAAATACGATGGCGAGAAATTCGCGCAGCGGCGCGTCGGATTGCATCATCTATGCTTCCGGGCGCGCGCGCGTGAAGACATCGACGCCGCGTATGACGCCTTGCGCGAATTCGGCGCGAAGATCGTCCACGCGCCCGAAGAAAGTACTTGGGCGCCCGGCTATTACTCGGTGCTGTTCGAAGATCCCGACGGCATCCGCCTCGAAATCAATTTCGTTCCCGGCAAAGGTCTATTGGCGGATTCGACGAAGTAGCGGACTTGACGGCTAGGGCCATGGCCGGGTGACGATCTCCGTGTCGCCGGTCTCGCGATTGATCATCAGCACCTGGACCTGCTGATAGTTGCCGGTGGGGAAGAACACGTAGCCGCTCACCGTGAAATTGTGCGCGACGTCTTGCTGATGCAGTTCCAGCGAACCGAGTTGCTGGTTGGCGTCGCGATCGGCACGATCCTGACCGCGCTCGGCGCCGCGAAACATCCCGACTCCACCACCCACTGCCGCTCCGATGACCGCGCCGGGGCCGACGCCTCCGCTGACCGCGCCGACTGCGGCTCCGAGTCCGGCGCCCACCGCGCCGCCTGCCACGCCGCTGACGGCCGCGCTGCTGAGCGCTCCCTTCAATTCCTTCGCGCCACCGGCCTGGCGCGCCGCTTCGCCGGCAGGCAGGGGCGCCACCCGCTGACCCGACTCATTGATGGCGAAAATCTGACTCGGAATTACCGCGCGCGAGATGTCGGTACCGTTCGCGACCGAAACATTTACCGGAATGACCTGGCCGACCGTCGGCGATTTGTTCAGCGCGACCGTCACCTCGCCCTGAACCGGGGTCGCGACCACCTGCGAAGTCTGCGCGATGGGCGGTTGCGCTACGGTACATGCCGATAGCATCGCCGCGAAGAAAGCCGGCGGGAGCAGGGTTGGTATGTGTCGCTGCGTCGTTCTCATTACCAAAAAGGATAAGCTGGAGCTTTCCGCAAGGATATACGACGCCGGAGCCGCGGCGTTACCGAGCCTCGGAGATCGGGGCCGAAAATCGATGAATTAGACCCGATGCTGCGATACAGTTTCGGTTTGAAATATCGATTGTGACGCCGGGGTGATGGAAGTGGTAGACATAGGGGACTTAAAATCCCCTGAGGGGTAACCTTCGTGCGGGTTCGAGTCCCGCCCCCGGCACCATTCTTCGTAGAGCAAACCAGTGGGGAAGGTGTAGAGATGCGCGGCACCTTTAAGCCCCGCTCGTCCGGGGGACGTCCGAGTTCGACCATGCTAGACACCACTTTCCCGAGTTGGCATAAAGTGGGGCAGACGACATTCGAATACGAGGGGAGCTGTTATGCAGCATGCTGCCGGAAAGCAGGATGTCGGTGGACCCGATGCGGCCGCCGTCCAGGCTTTTGCATCGGCCCTTCGCGGTAAGCTGATCGATCCGTCCGACGACGGGTACGAGTCGGCGCGCAAGGTCTACAACGCCATGATCGATCGGCGGCCACGGCTGATTGCGAAGGTTGCCGACGTCGCCGACGTCGTCACCTGTGTGAATTTCGGCCGCGACGAGAACCTGCGCGTCGCCGTCCGCGGCGGCGGCCACAACGCCGGCGGACTGGGCGTCTGCGACGATGGTCTGGTGATCGACCTGTCGCACCTCAGCTATGTGTACGTCGATCGCGCGAAGAAGACCGTGCGATGCGGCGGCGGAACGACGTGGGCTGCGGTGGATCACGCCACGCACCCGTTTGGCCTGGCCGTGCCCTCCGGCATCATCTCCACAACCGGCGTAGGCGGCCTGACGCTCGGTGGAGGCATCGGGCATCTCACGCGGCGGTGCGGTCTCACCATCGACAACCTGCTCTCGGTTGAGATGGTCTTGGCCGACGGGCGCGTTGTCACGGCCAGCGCTGAAGAGCATGCCGACCTGTTCTGGGCGGTGCGCGGCGGCGGGGGCAACTTCGGCGTGGTCACCTCGTTTCTGTTCAAGGCGCATCCGATCCACACCGTCTATGGCGGGCCAATGTTCTGGGCGCTCGAAGAGACCGCCGAGATGATGCGCTGGTATCGGAGGTTCATCACGAGCGCGCCGAATACGATCACGGGCTTCTTCGCGCTGCTCACCGTGCCATCCGGGCCGCCGTTTCCGGAGGCCCTGCACAACAAGAAGGTGTGCGGCATCGTGTGGTGCTATACGGGTCCGTTGAAGCAGGCCGAGAAGGTCTTCGCGCCCATTCGCGCGTTCAAGACGCCCATTCTCGACTTCGTCGGTCCCATCCCGTTTCCAGCGCTGCAGGGGATGTTCGATCCCGTCTTTCCGACGGGTCTGCAGTGGTATTGGAAGGCCGACTTCGTCCGGGAACTCAGCGACGAGGCCATCTCGCTCCATGTCTCGTACGGCTCGAAGATGCCCACCTGGCAGTCGACGATGCACCTGTATCCCATCAACGGTGCGGCGGCGAAAGTGAAGAACAGCGCGACGCCGTGGTGCTATCGCGACGCGGTGTGGGCGCAGGTGATGGTCGGTGTGGATCCGGATCCCGCGAACAAAGAGAAGCTCGTCGGCTGGGCACGGGATTACTTCAACGCGCTCCATCCGCACTCCGCTGGCGGCGCCTATGTCAACTTCATGATGGAGGAAGGCGACGACCGCATCCGCGCGACCTACGGCAAGAACTACGCGCGGCTGGCGAAAATCAAGAAGCGCTACGACCCGAAGAATCTGTTCCGGGTGAATCAGAACATCAAGCCGGCCGCCGCTTAGCGGGCCGCGATCTCGCATTCGCCGAGCCGAACCGCGATCCCGCTTGTCGCCACAGAAGTGGCGCGATTCCACCCAGGGCGGACTCTATAGCCGCAAGGACCAAGCTTCCGGCAGACAACCCGCGCGTGGTAGGTTGCAGGCTGCCCCGCCGGTAGGGCAGCCCTTTTTGGAGAGCTGACATGCCACTGTATATGGACGTCCACGAGTTCCAGGGAACAACCACGGCGCAACTTGACCAAGCGCACGCGGCCGACCTCAAGGAGCAGGGGAAGTACGGCGTCAAGTATATCAAGTACTGGTTCAACGAGAGCCACGGCAAGGCTTTCTGCCTGGTCGATGCGCCGAGTCCGGAGGCGGCGCAGTTAGTGCACCAAGAAGCACACGGGCAAATCGCACAAAGAATTATTGAGGTCCAGCCCGAGCTTGCAGTGGCATTTCTCGGCGGAGGTGAAACCGGTCCGTCAGGAGCGGTCCTCGCCCCTGGTGGCGCCGGCAACGAGCGAGACTCCGCAATCCGGACCGTTCTCTTCACGGATATCGTCGGCTCAACCAATGAAGCCTTGGGGGACGATGCGGCCATAGCACTGCTCGGCGTCCACAACACCATCGTCCGGGACGCTCTGGCCGCGGAGGACGGTCGCGAGGTCAAGCATACCGGAGACGGTATCATGGCGTCCTTCGTGTCGGCAGTGGCCGCGGTTCGCTGCGCAACCCGGGTTCAGCGCGCCTTGGATAAGCATCGGGAGGAACACACAGAGCATCCGCTCAAGGTTCGGATCGGCGCCGCGGCAGGAGAGCCCGTCGAGCGTGAGCACGATCTCTTCGGAGCGACGGTGCAACTCGCAGCGCGGCTCTGTTCCCACGCGCAGCCCGATCAGATTCTGGTGTCGAACGTGGTTGCCGAGTTGTGCGTCGGAAAGGGCCTGCCCTTCAAAGACTTGGGAGACGTTCCCCTAAAGGGTTTCAATCGCCCGATCCGAGTTCACGCTGTCGAATGGCCGGTTGCAACGTAACGCTGCGCGAAATCGCATAAGACCCTGCTATGTCACATTGGCGAAAACCCGCCCCACGCCCCTCGGAGCTTGCAAACCGGGCCAATACGCCTTTCGGACCGGTCCGATGCCATTCAAAACCGACACATAAACTTACACACTTTCACATTATTCCAAAATAAGTCTAATGATATTGAATACTTAGAGAATCAATCAGACGACTTAAAATCCCCCGAGGGGTAACCTTTGTGCGGGTTCGAGTCCCGCCCCCCGGCATCGCCGTCATCGGCGGGAGAAATAAGGAGTACCTGAAATGCAGATGGGAATGGTTGGCCTTGGAAGAATGGGTGCCAATATGGTCCGTCGGCTGACTCACAAAGGTCATGAATGCGTTGCCTACGACGTTAACCCGCAGGCCGCGAAGGATTTCGCCAAGGAAGGCGCGGTCGCCAGCTCCTCGCTGGATGACTTCGTAGCCAAGCTGAAGAAGCCCCGGGTCGCGTTCATGATGGTTCCAGCGGCGGCAGTCGAAGGAACGCTCGCGCAACTTTCCGGCAAATTCGAAAAGGGCGACGTCATCGTTGACGCCGGCAACTCCTACTACATCGACGACATCAACCGCGCGAAGGCGCTCCAAGCGAAAGGTATCCATTACGTCGATTCCGGCACGAGCGGTGGCGTATTCGGTCTCGAACGCGGCTACTGTCAGATGATCGGCGGCGAGCCGGAGATCGTGCAGCATCTCGATCCGATTTTTGCGGCGCTTGCGCCGGGCCGCGAGGACGACTTGGTTCCACGCACCCCGGGCCGGGAAAAAATTCAGGGCAGCACCGCCGAGAACGGCTATCTGCATTGCGGACCCAACGGCGCGGGCCATTTCGTCAAGATGGTCCACAACGGAATGGAATACGGGATCATGGCGGCCTACGCCGAGGGCATGAACATTTTGCGCAGCGCCAATATCGGCAAGCAGAAGGCCGCGGTCGATGCCGAGACGACCCCGCTGCGCAACCCCGAACTCTATCAATACGATTTCAACCTCACCGATATCGCCGAGGTATGGCGCCGCGGCAGCGTCATTTCATCGTGGCTGCTCGATCTGATCGCAACCGCGCTGGCCGAGGATCCCAAGCTCGCCAAATTCGCGGGCAAAGTTTCCGATTCGGGCGAGGGCCGGTGGACTATCGATGCCGCGATCGATGAGGGAGTTCCGGCGGGCGTGCTGACTGCCGCGCTCTACCAGCGCTTCAGCTCGCGTGGCGCCGACGAATTCGCGGACAAACTTCTGTCCGCGATGCGCTACGAGTTCGGCGGTCATGTGGAAAAAAAGTAGCGGCGAGAAGCAGTGGAAAGCGAGCAGCGTCAACCCGCGATTCCTTCCAGCGCCGCGCGCGCCGGGCTTTCACAGATTCCCAGGGAAGACCTGCGCCGTCTCCTCGCGCTGCGCCATCACGATCCGCATTCCATACTCGGCGCGCATGTAACTTCGCGCGGAGTGATCGTCCGTACCTACCGGCCGGGCGCGCAAAGCGTGATCCTGATCGTCGAGGGCGGGACGCGCCTGCCGATGCGTTCGCGGCCGGAGGCCGGACTGTTCGAAATTCTGCTCGCGGACCAGCGTGAAATTTTTCCCTATCGCCTCGAAGTACATTTCCCCGGCGGAAGTGTCACCACGGTTCGCTCCCCATATTCGTACCTGCCGACGCTCGGCGAACTCGACCTGCACCTGCTCGCGGAACAGAAGCACGATCGCGCCTACGAAAAGATGGGTGCGCACGTGCGCGAAAGCGCGGGCGTCACCGGTGTCGGATTCGCGGTGTGGGCGCCGAATGCCGACGGTGTCAGCGTGGTGGGTGATTTCAATGGATGGGACGGGCAGGCTGGACATGATGCGGATGCTCGGCGGTTCCGGGATGTGGGAAATTTTCGTTCCCGAACTACTGCCCGGCACCTGCTACAAGTACGAAATCCGCGCGCGCGATGGTGACTTGCTGCTGAAGGCCGATCCGTTCGCGACCGTTACGGAGACGCCGCCGGGAACCGCGTCGGTGGTCTACCAAACCACGCAGCCGTTCGCCGATGGCGCATGGATGAAGGCAACGCGGCGAGCGCGATCAGTTGCGCTCCCCGATCTCGATCTATGAGGTCCATCTCGGCTCGTGGCGGCGGGTGCCCGGCGAAGGACAATCGATCGCTCACCTATCGCGAAATGGCGCGTCAGCTTGGCGACTACGTAACCGACCTGGGCTTCACGCATGTCGAGTTGATGCCGGTGATGGAGCATCCGTTTGACGGGTTCGTGGGGCTACCAGGTCACCGGATATTTCGCGCCCGACCGCGCGCTATCGGCACGTCCCGACGATTTCGCTACCTGATCGATTAGCTGCATCAGCGCGGGATCGGCGTGATCCTGGATTGGGTGCCCGCGCATTTTCCGACCGATGCATTCGAGCCTCGGCCGCTTCGACGGCACCGCGCTTTACGAGCATCTCGATCCGCGCAAGGGCTTTCATCCCGAATGGGACACCTACATCTTCAATCTCGGCGCGCAACGAGGTTCGCAGTTTCCTGCTCGCCAGCGCGCAATACTGGCTCGAGCGAATATCACGCCGACGGCATCCGCGTGGACGCGGTCTCCTCGATGCTGTATCTCGACTATGCGCGCGAGCACGGCGAATGGATTCCCAATCAGTCATGGCGGGCGCGAAAATCTCGAAGCCATTTCATTTCATCAGGAGCTCAATCGAGCAGGCCTACGCCGTCATCCGGGAGTCTTGATGATCGCCGAGGAATCGACTGCGTGGCCGGCCGTCAGCCGGCCGGACTACGTCGGCGGTCTCGGCTTCGGCTTCAAATGGGACATGGGCTGGATGCACGACACGCTGAATTATTTCAGCCTCGATCCGATCTATCGCCGCTATCACCATCGCGACCTGACCTTCGGCCTGATTTACGCCTGGAACGAGAATTTCGTCCTGCCGCTGTCGCACGATGAGGTCGTGCACGGCAAGCGATCGCTGCTCGTCCAAGATGCCGGGCGATCGCTGGCAGACAGTTCGCCAACCTGCGCTCGCTCTATGGTTACATGTGGGCGCGTCCGGGAAAGAAAATGCTCTTCATGGGCGGCGAGTTCGGCCAATGGAACGAATGGAATCACGACAGCAGCCTCGACTGGCATTTGCTCGACGACGGACCGACCATCGCGGGCTCCAGGCGCTGGTGCGCGATCTGAATCGCCTCTATCGCAACGAGCCGGCGCTATGGGAAGCCGACAGCGAGCCGAGCGGCTTTCAATGGATCGATGCGAACAACGCGCGACGAGAACGTCATCGCTTCATGCGCATCGCGCCGCACATCGAACCGCCGCATCGTATGCGTGTGCAATTTCTCGCCGGTGGTGCGGACAGGCATATCGCATCGGCGTGCCGGCGGCGGGAATCTATCGCGAGATCCTCAATACCGATTCCGAAGTTTATGGCGGGAGCAACGTCGGCAACGCCGGCGCCGTGATGGCCGAGCGATGCGCCTTCCCACGGGCTGCCGTTTTCGCTGGTGCTCCGATTGCCGCCGCTGGGCGTGATCTGGCTCGAGGTCCCGCGCTAGAAGCGTTTGTTATGCCGGCGAACTCGCCGGGCCAGCTCCCTCGCGATTGCGCGCCAGACTTGCGGATAGTCTTTGGCCAGTTTCAGAAACCGGGCCTGGGTGATCTTCGCGACGATTGAACTGGCCGCCGCGGTCGCCGACGCGGATCGGCCGCCCTTGGGATCGAGCAACGCCATCTCGCCGATCGTCGTTCCCGGGCCGCTGGTCGCCACCCGCCTTCCATTGACCTCGATCGCAAACTCGCCACTGATGACGAGGTAAACGCACTTGTCTTTTCCGTTTTGCTTAAGCAGAATTTCGCCGGCGGCAAGTTGTTTCAACTCGGTCTGTTTTCCGATTTTTTTCGCCAGCGCTTTTTCATCATTGACGATGGCGTGTGCATCTAAGCGCCTCGATGAGATGGCGCTTTCCTTCGGGACCCGCGAAATTGCCGAGTTCAGCTTTCTTCATAATGCAGTCTGGTACTCAACTCCTTCGCCTGCGTCAAGAGCGCCGATGACGGGTGGCGGGAGCGCCGAGGGCGTTGTAATCTCCCGAAAATGCAACGAACACTTTTGCCTCGCTGAATGATGCAACCGGCGAAAACCCGCGACTACATCGACCGGCTATGGGACAACTCGATTGTCCCGGAGCTCGCCGAATACATCCGCATCCCGAACAAATCGGTCGCCTTCGATCCCGATTGGCGCGCCCACGGCCACATGGACAAGGTGGTCGCGCGCTTCGAGAAATGGGCGCGCGCGCAGGCGCTCACGGACGTGAGCATCGAGGTAGTGAGGCTGCCCAAGCGCACGCCGCTGCTGTTTATCGAAATTCCCGGGCGCTGCGACAGAAATTCGCGATTGCATTTTGCTCTACGGGCATATGGATAAACAGCCCGAGATGGCGGGCTGGCGCGACGGTCTCGATCCGTGGCAACCGAAAATCGAGGGCGACCGATTGTACGGCCGCGGCGCCGCCGATGACGGCTATGCGATGTTCGCCTGTCTCGCCGCGATCGGCGCGCTCCAGCAGCAGGGCGCCGCGCATGCGCGATGCGTCGTTGTCATCGAGGCGTGCGAGGAAAGCGGCAGCTTCGATCTTCCCTTCTATATCGATCACCTCGCCGCGCGCATCGGCAAGCCCAGCCTCGTCATCGCGCTCGACTCCGGATGCGGCAATTACGAGCAACTATGGTGTACCACCTCGTTGCGCGGCCTCGTCGGCGGCACGCTCAAGGTCGAAGTGCTGACCGAGGGCGTGCATTCGGGCGACGCGGGCGGAGTGGTGCCGGATAGCTTTCGCATCGCGCGCCAATTGCTGAGCCGTATTGAAGACGAAACTAGCGGCCGGGTGCTGCCGGAATTTTTTCATGTGGACGATTCCGCCGGCGCGCCTGCAGCAGGCCGCTGCGGCCGCGTCGATCCTCGGCGACGAGATGTACCGCAAGTTTCCCTTTATCGAGGGCGACGCGTCCGATCAGCACCGATGCCACCGAACTGATCCTGAATCGCGCGTGGCGTCCCGCGCTGTCGATTATCGGCGCCGACGGACTTCCCGCGGCCGGCAATGCGGGAAATGTTTTGCGTCCGATGACCGCGCTCAAGCTTTCCATGCGCATCCCGCCGACCTGCGATGCGAAGGCGGCCTCGCGCGCGCTCAAGAAGCTGATGGAAAGTGATCCGCCCTCGGGCGCGAAAGTCACTTTCGACGCCAACTGGGGCGCGACCGGATGGGATGCGCCCGAGATGGCGCCGTGGCTGGAGAAATCGCTGGAGGACGCCTCACGCACATTTTTCGGCAAGCCGCTCGCCTACATGGGTGAGGGCGGCACGATTCCGTTTATGGCGATGCTCGGGGAGCGCTTTCCCAAGGCGCAGTTTCTTATCACCGGAGTCTTAGGGCCGCATGCGAACGCGCACGGCCCCAATGAGTTCCTGCACATACCGACGGGCAAGAAGCTGACCGCCTGCGTCGCGAAAGTAATCGCCGACCACGCGCATCGATCGTAGCGCCCGCGCGGTTGGATCGGGGTAGGGCGATTCGCGAACCTCCCGCGGCGATTTTGCTCTCATGTCGGATCACCTTCCCTTCTAATGTCATCCTGAGGGTCGTCCCGAAGGACCTACGCGGAGCGACCGCGAGACGTGCCCGAGCGGTCGCCCTGAGCACAGCGAAGGGTCTGCGCGCAGCGATGGTCTTCCCGTTTGCTTAACCCAGGAAGCGCGAAACCCAGTCTGGGTTTCGCAAATTTGGTTTGTTCAAATCCACCCGCGCAGCGATCCGCGTCTCAAACCCTCGCCCGCTCCTTGCCTTGCGGGAGAGGCGGTCGCGGCGCGGCGGTTGCTATGGGCTGCGCGCAACCGCCGTGCCGTGACGGTGAGGGCTACGCGCGCTTCGCGCGTGGTGTCGGAACGCCACGAAATCTCCCGCTAGTCACCTCTGAGCTTCCTGTCATCCCGACCGAAGTGGAGGGACCTCCGCGAAGCGATTCTGTTCACCCTCTTTTTATTGGGAGAGAGTGGTCGCGATTCGTATCGGCAGAGAAGGCTTCGCGGTATGCTGATGGAAACTTCGCCGCTAACAAGAACGAGACCTACTCTCAGGACAAGCGAGCAGAACATGGCCGACTGGACCACGAATCAACTAAAGAAGCTCAAGGGCTACTATCGATCATTGTTGGGCCAGACCCAGATCCTCGGTCTAGACAAGAAAGCAGATATTCTCGACCAAACGACGTTCGGGGTCATTGCGGAAGAAATCGAACGCATCGATAAGAGACTTCCCGATCTCCTGCCACCGCTAAGAGCGGTCAACCTGCGCTGGCGGGGGACGGGTCGTTCTATGACCGCGCGGGATTTCAGAGCTACCTGGCTGCATGCTTGGGGCGGCTCAAGGCTGAACTAGAAGAAGTCCAAAACACTCCTGTGACCGAACGGTTAGAGTTCTCGTTTGTAAAAGAGCTTCAAATCCGCGAGATTGTGGTCCGCGATTATGTAGGGATTCAGAGAGCCTACCTTTCCGAATGTTGGAAGTCGGCAATCATACTTTCCGGCGGTTCTATCGAGGCGATACTTCTTGATCGACTCATGCAGGACGAACCAGGTGCGAAGGCCGCGAAATGCGCGCCTGGGAAGGCAGAACTGTCTAAGTGGAACTTGTCCGAAATGGTCAAAGTGGCGGTGGAAATGAAGCTTGTCGAGCCCAGTGCTGAGATTCTAGGAGAGGCGGTGCGTCAATATCGGAATCTCGTCCACCCTGGCAACGAAGTACGTAGCGGACTCACAGTCGGCCGTCTGGAAGCGAACAGCGCATTGAACGCGCTCAAGATTATTCACCGCGATCTGTCGTCCTAAATGCCCTGCATCGCTGTCGCTCGCTGAACTCTGGACCGGACAAGAACTGCGCAGCAGCTCGGGACTCAGGGAGAGCTTGGCAAGGTAGGTTCGCTCGCGGCGTTTGCGAACAACCTAACGCCTCCGTTCCTCCGGGTAGCTTTCGCCAACTCCGTGACCTGCGAAGGGTTGAACGCGACAATCGCTTAAGTGCGCCGCTTCCATCGAATATTAAGCTCTTTACCGAGTGCTTCCAGATCCGGATAAATCGACGAGTACGTTATGCCACAGTATTCGAGTTCTGCTGTGAGATCAGCACGGGCATCTCGCGGAATCACGATCTTCGCGAGCCGACAGTTTCTTTCTTTGATCTTTCCAATTCTCAGCAAGTCTCGCGTTTTGCCAAAAATGACGAAATGGCTCGCCTGTACCGCAAGTCAACGATCGACATGCGGAGGGATCGATCGCGGCCGGCCCGTGCTTCGAGACTTGTATGTCGAACATGAATGCCTTCTCAAGGCTTCAGGTAGATCTGCGCTTCGTCCCAGTCCGGTAGCAGGGGACCGAATACGCCTTTGAACAGCTTATGATTCAGCCAGTAGGGGTCCAAAATCCACACTGCTGCGTCACCGTTGTTCCCTGCGTCCGTAACGGCAAAGAAAAGAGCCACCAGTGGGTTGTCTGTCCAGTCAAGCAATCTAGTCGGAGCACCATAGTGCTGCATGAGGAAGTACCAGTCCCACTTGCGTTCGGGATCTGGGACCCTTCCTTGCATCAGTTGTATCGCACGGCTCTGAAACTGTTGCCGAATTTCTGCCTCGTCAACGCCCTCGTACTCATCTCGGTAGTACCTCGGCGACATTCGCGCATCGGCTGGCTGTCCCCGAAACCAGAGAGATTCCTCAGCTCCTTTGCTCGTTACCGGTTCTCCTTCCCAAGTGATTTTCTTCTTTTGCCACTTGTCGCGTATCGTTTTGATGAAGCGCAGATATATAGAAAGCTCATTCGCATTGCCCAAGTTGGTGATTCCCATACCTCCTCCGCTCAAATCACGTAAGTCAGTTGACGGAAAGACTACACAATCCATAATACGCGCGCTCACGGCGTGCTTGCAGCATGACACACAGAGAGCACACTGTGACCTCTAGGAAGTTTGTGGCATTCCATCACCACGCGCAACGCGCGTAGCCCGCACGGTCACGCGGCATCCATGCGGACCGGGCATCGGAGTTCGTGGCACTCGGCCCGCGCCGCGACACTTCCTGGATTCGCTTCGACGCCACTCGCGTTTCGCCTCAGCGGCCTCGCGCAAGATGACAGGAAAAAAAGTGAAAATTAAAAAGAGGAATCGAATTTTCTAGCAGTCCCTCACCTGGTCCTCGATGACTCTGACCGTCCTCTCCCAATAGGGCGAGGGAAATCACGAATCGCGGCGCGGAGGTCCCTCAACTGTGGCTCGGGATGACGTCAAAAGAAAAAACGCGTGCGGCGACTATCGCGAGATTTCGTGGCGTGCGAGCACCACGCGCGCAGCGCGCGGGAGCCCTCACTGTCACGTCACGCACCTTGCGTGCAGACATCGCAAGGTCCGCGCCGCGACCGCCTCTCCCGCGAGACAAGGAGCGGGCGAGGGTTTGAAAAGCGGATTCGCTTGGCGGGGGGGAAAGAATCTGCGAAACCCAAACTGGGTTTCGCGCTTCCTGGTGTTAATCAAACGGGAAGACCATCGCTGCGCGGAGACCCTTCGCTGCGCTCAGGG
>CAVVEB010000016.1:0-179563 GCA_963747115.1 uncultured delta proteobacterium
CCAGCGATTGCCTATTTTCTCGCGCGCTGCGGTCGGCGCGTGGCGGTGATCGACCGCGCGAGTATTGCCGCCGAACCGTCGGCTTCATGGGCCAGCGCCGGCGGAATTCGGCGCCAGGGCCGGCATCCAGCCGAAGTAAAATTGTCGATCGAATCCGCGCAGCAATGGCCAACCCTCGGCCACGAGCTCGACGCCGACCTACGCTACCGACAGGGCGGGAACCTTCTGCTCGCTGAAAATGACGCCGACGCCGAACGTCTCGCCGCTTTTATCCGCCTGCAACATAGGAAGGGTTTTACCGACGTGCGTCTGGTCGATCGGTCCGAGATCCGCGAGCTAGCGGAGGGAATAGCCCCGCATATCGTGGCCGGAAGTTATAGCCCCGTCGACGGCCATGCCGATCCCGTCGCGACGACGCGCGCTTTTGCCACCGCGGCGCGTCGGTGGGGCGCGACTATTCTGGAGGACACCGCCTGTCACAGCCTGGTGGGGAACGGTGCGCGAGTGACCGGCGCGATGGCGGCGACCGGCAGGATTAACGCCGAACATGTCATTCTCGCCGCCGGCGCGTGGAGCAACGCGCTAGCGCTGACGATCGGACTGCCTCTGCCGGTTAAGGTCGAGGCTCTGCAAATGCTGCGTTCGACGCCGGCACCGCTCAATTCTCTGGTCCCGGTGCTGAGCGCGATGGGCCGGGCGTTGTCGCTGAAACAAACCCATCGTGGAGCTTTCCTTATCGGCGGCGGATGGCCCGGAGAGATCGGGCCGGGCGGCGTCGGCTATCGGATGCGTTCCGAGTGTGTCGAGGGAAACTGGCGAGAGGCCTGTGCAATCTTTCCCGCGGTCGGCTCGCAACAAATCGAGCGTTCATGGTGCGGACTGGAAGCGGCGACCGCGGACGGAATTCCGCTCATTGGTCCGGTTCCCTCGAGGCCCGGACTCATTCTGGCGCTAGGTTTCAGCGGACACGGTTTTGCGATCGCACCAGCAGTGGGGCGCGCGGTAGCGGATCAGCTGGAGGGTAAACCGGTGCCCGAGTTGGAGGGTCTTCGAGCGGATCGCGAACTGGTTGCCGAATTAACTCTCTAGCCGCCTTCTATTCGGGCTTTTCCGCACCTACATGTAAGAAAGTTGGGACGTGATCGCGCCACACCCGCAGCCCGGGGTGACGTTCGCATGCCTCTTCGCTCGGACGGGGCTCGTTTATCCGCCGCAGAATAAAGCCCGCCTCGAGCAGGTTGTTCAGATAGTCTGAGAGCGTGCGGTCGAAGCGTGGTATCGCGAATAGTTTCACGCCTTCGTCGCGGGCAGTGCTGAAAATCCATCGCTCTACCCACGGCGAGTGATCGAAATAGCGCGCGACGGTCAGCCCGGTCGCGTTGCCGGACGCATCGCGGATCCAGCTGAAGCCCTTGGTGAGAAAGCAGGGATGAAGAATCGAGAACGCGAGCAACCCGCCAGGTTTGAGCACGCGAAAGATCTCGCCCATCGCGGCCGGAAAATCCGGGCCGTCCATCAGCGCCATAAACGACACCACCGCATCGAACGAGCCCTCGGTGAAGCACGCCAGGTCGCAATACGATGCTACCTCGTAGCGAATGCCGAGCGGCTCGCGGTTCTCTTCGGCGCGCGCGAACTCGATCATCTTCGGTGAGAGGTCGATACCGATGATGCGGGCGCCGGCGCGCGCGAGAATGCGGGTGTTGTAGCCCTCGCCGCATCCGGCGTCGAGCACGGTCTTCCCACTCAGGTCGCCGATGAACTCCAGGAAGGCGGGGTTGTTGTAGAGATCGCGGTAGAAGTCGTAGCCCTTGCGGACCTGCTCGGCCCATCGGCCGGCATTCTCGTCCCACATGCGCGCGACTTCGGCGTCGCCCGGCGCGGCTTCCTTTGCTTCGCGTGATCGGTCCATGGCGTAACAGTAATGTTACGCTCGATATCCATTCAACTCCGTCCTAGGCGCCAAGAATTGCGGACGCGGCCCACAATCCGGTTTCGATCGCCGATTCGAACGTCGGAATTCCCATATAGTCGCCCGCCAGCAGCACGCGCCGGAACGCGGCTCCCGAGCGCCGATATTCGGCCAGACTGCGGCTGCGTCCAACCGGAGACTTGGGCAGCGCGTCGCGCCATCTCACTACCTGCGCAAATCGCTGCGAAGCGGTCGCGCCGTGAAAAAATCTTTCAATGTCGGGAAGCACCGCGTCGACAATTTTCTGGTCCGGAAGATCCATCATCGCGGGCGCGGCCTCGCAACTGACGAACAGATTAAGCAACTCGCCATCCGGAACGCGTTCGATGCCCTTGGTCGATTCAAGCGTCGCCGAAACTATCAGCTTGCGGTCCGGCCGCGGGATCATAAACATCGCGACATTTTCCAGGCCCGGCTGGTCGCGCCAATGACGGCCGGTGGCGAGGCCAATCTTGAGCGTCGAGGTGTACTGCGTCGCCATCAGGTTGCGTTCGTTCTCGTCGCCATTTCGATATAGCCGCGAAGCCGCCGGCGCAGTGGTAGCGAGAATCGCGCGATCGGCGCGAAGCCGCTCACCCGATAGCTGCACGGCAACGCCGTCGGCGAAGGCTTCGATCGCCTGCACCGGTGATTCCAGCTTGACCTCGATGCGCGACGCTATCGCTTCCGGCAGCGTCGCCATGCCGCCCGCGAGGGTCATCTCTTTGCTCCGGCCGTTGTCGGTCAACGCCAGGGTCGCGAGCGTCACCGCGCGCGAGGTCTCCTCCATCACCTGAAGCAATCCTCCCGCCACCAGCGGCTCGACCAGGTAGGTGGTGGCGCTGCCCACTCGCGACACAAACCAATCGGCCGTGGTCACGTCGTCGTACTCCGCCCACGCCGAATAGTTGTCGACCGGCGGCCATCGCAGCTTCGTGGTATGCCAGATGAAGCGAAGCAGGTCCGCCGGGCCTACCAGACCGCTGCTCAAAGCGTAAAGCGGGAACATCGCGCCCGAGGGCAGACGCCGCGGCTTGCCGTCCTTGACGATAGCCATCCACGGGCTGGTCGGCTTCAATGCTGATTCCAGTCCCAACTCCTTCAGCAGGCCGAGCGTGTTGCGATAGGTACTGGTGATGAGTTGCGCGCCGCGTTCGATCAGATAGCCGTCCCTGGAGTCGCTGCTAACTCTGCCACCTACGCGATCGCTGGACTCAAGCACGGTGACATCGATTCCGGCCTGCCGGAGTCGAAAAGCCGCGGCTAAGCCGGCCATCCCGGCGCCGATTACAATGACCTTCTTGCCTGGCATGCGCTGAACGATTCGAACCTAACACCGATGGTGAAAGGGCTAAATCCGCCTAAGAAGAAACCTTTTTCTGTTGTATTGATCGCGTAGGCGCTACGCTCGGATGATCACCAGTCCGTCGCGAATCGCCAGGCGGCCCTCGCCGTTCAGCACCTCGAAGAAGACCGACGCACTCGATGCGCTTTCATCACGCCCGATAACGCGCACCATCAAGGTCGAGGGCATCGTCACCATCGCGCCGAAGCGGCCCGCAACCCTTCCGATTCGCTCGGGATCGTTGCCCGCGTCGCTCGCGATAATTCGCGACACCGCCAACGCCATCGTCGCCGTGCCATGCAGGATGATCGACGGCAGCCCGGCCGCGCGCGCCACCGCCGCGTCGGTGTGGATCGGATTAAAGATTCGCGCGCATTCCGTGTAGATGTGCGCCATCCCCGCCGGCACCTCGATCGGGCATTCGAGCATCGGCTCGCCGGCCTCAACCATCGGCAGCGTCGATGTGGGCGCAACCTGCGCCGGAAAATCCGGTCCGTCGACTTCGACCCCGCGATAGATCGCACCATACCAGCTGCGTGCAGACCGGCTGGCCGGCTTCATCCACCGTATCGAGGCGCGTTACCAGGTATGCGCCCGGCTTGCGCCGTTCGACTCCCGCGACCGTGAGCCGCGTCGTCAGCGTTTCCGGCGGCCGGAGCGCACGATGCAGCACGACGTCATGGGTCGCATGCACCCCGCGCATCGCCTCGCCGCGCGTCAGCGTAGATTTCTCGAACAGTTGGCGCATGGCAACCTGCACCGGCCATTCGAAGCAGACCGGGATCAGTGGATGCGCGACCACGCCGCGATTGGTGTCCATGTAACAGCCCATGGTGTCGCCGAGCGCGGCAGCGTACGCCATGGTCCAGCGCGCGTCGAGCGCGCAGACGAACGGCGCGGAGCAAGTGCCGACCATGGTGGAGGACAGCGGCATCGGAACATTTCTACGCCCACGCGCCCGCAGCCGTCCAACCGCGGTGGGTGCTTGCCGAAGCGGAGGCGTCGCCAATGCGCGCGGGGTGCGCTATATGCGTTCGAGCGGAGGAAGCTCATGGCACTCAAGGTTATAGGCGCGGGATTCGGCAGGACCGGCACACTCTCGCTCAAGATCGCGCTCGAACAACTCGGATTCGGGCCCTGCTATCACATGATGGAAGTGATGAACCGGCCGGCGCACATCGCGATGTGGCATCAGATCGCCTTTGGAAAGCCGGTTGACTGGGAGGCGCTGTTCGAAGGTTTTGCGGCCACCGTCGATTGGCCCGCCGCCGCGCGCTGGCGCGAGCTTTCCGATTACTATCCCGAGGCCAAAGTACTGCTCTCGGTTCGTCCGCCGGAGGCGTGGTGGCGTAGCGTCAACGATACGATCTATCCGGTGATGAAGATGGCGCTGCCCGAAAATGTGCCGCCGGAGGCGCGCCAGCAGCGCGAAATGGCGCTCAAGCTGGTTGTCGAGGATACCTTCGGAAACAGATTCGAGGACAAGGCGCACGCCCTCGAGGTGTTTCAGCGGCACATCGACGAGGTTCGCGCCTACATCGATCCCAGGCGGCTGCTGGTCTTCGATGTCGCCGAGTCATGGGGACCGCTGTGCCGTTTTCTCGGCGTCGCGGAGCCCACCGAACCGTTCCCGAGACTCAACGACACCGCGACCTTTCAAGCGATGATGAAGGCGATGCTGTCGGCGCAATCGACTTGAGCATCAAGCGCCGATCGATACCATGATTTTCCCGTCGACAATTTTTACCAGATAAGCGCCAACCCGGAGTCCCGCAATGGTGGTGCAGTGGCCGGTGGTGACGTCGTAGCGAAAGCCGTGCGCGCGACAGGTCACGATCGTGCCGCGCAGCTTTCCCGATCCCAGCGACGCTCCGGCGTGCGCGCACGCATCGTTCATCGCATAGATATTCCCGTCGACGTTGAACAGGGCTACGTCCGTATCGCCGACGCGCACCGTCTTGCTCTTTCCAACCCGGAGCCGTTCCAGCGGTATGGTTTCAACAAAATCCGCCATCGGCATTAGGGATTCGATGCGTCATGGCTGCCCGGCAGACCGGCGCGGATGCGGGCCGAGAAGTCCGGCGAATCGCCGGCGGCTTTTGCTTTCTCTGTTATGTTGCTGCGCGCGCGGAGCTCGGCAAAGGGCAGGCCGGTATCGATCTGCCCCCGTTGGTAAAGCAGTTCATCGATATGGCCGTTGGCGAGCAGCCGCCAATCCAGGCGCCCGCCGGCGCCTACGCCTTGCACGTGGCCGCGGATCGTCGTGGTGCAGTTCTGGGTCAACGCGTTGTACCATCGCGGATGCGCGCCCAGCCGATTAACTTCTTCGAGATAATCGACCAGCAGCGCCCGCGCCTGCGCGGCAGGCATGTGGATTCGATACAGATAGACCTGCTCGCCGCGGTAGTTGGTTCGCAGTCCGACCAGATCGCGCTCGTCGGCGACCACGTAATAGAGTTCGTACTGGCGAAAAAAGCCGCGCAGCGCCGAGTATGCCTCGCCCTTCTCCTTGCGCGTCTCGATCGAGATCGCGAGATGCTGGCCGTCGGCGAAATCCCAACTCACGATAGTGTGCGCGATTTCAGTTGGTCCCCAGAACGAAAGGAACAGATCGACGCCGGTAACCTGATCGAGGTTGTAAGTCCGCGTCTCCCAATTCTGTTCGTAGTCGGTTTCGGATCGATACTTGAAATTTCGCACGTTCTCGATTGTCACCCGATCGCCGTCGAAGGTCGCGTGCGCGGTGCGCGCCACGTCCGGCGTCCAGTCGCGCGTGTTGCTCGGCGGGATAGAACTCCACCATAGACCGACCGCGAACACGGGCAGGAGCGACGCCGCGAGGCCACGCAGGAAAGGCCGCACTCGTATCGCGAGAATCAAACTGACCAGCGTCATGCCGGCGGCGAGCGTCGCCGCGAGCACCCGCGAGGCGGGTCCATCGAACCACAGCGCGAGCGCGCCCCACGCGACGCCGACCACCACGATCGGCGACAACACCAGGGTCACGATCCGGCGCACGGCGCGGCCGAGCATCAATGGATTCCCGCATGCTCATAGAGGATGCGGCGGACCTCCTCGATCGTCTGCGGGGTGGACTGAGTCGAGTGACCCGAGCGCACCACCAACTCGGATTCGACGCCGCCGATATGCGCGCTCTTGTATTCGACCACGCCGTCGTTGCCTTCCTCAACCGGCCCGTCGCCTTTTACCGGAATAATCGAGTTGGCCTTCACGCCGCTAGTGATTGGCAGATCGGCGAGCGTGTTCAAGAACGGATTGGAGGAATCCATGTTATCCAGCGCGGTGGGAATAGCGAAGGGGGTTCCCAACGCGTTCGGCCCACGAAGCTCGGCGATCGCGGCGAAGGACTTCGCGAGGCCGCCGGGCAGATTTATGAATTTGTTTCCGAATTTGACGAAATAGTTGCTCGCCATGTAACTGCCGCGATGCGGCGTCGCGATGAAAATCACCCGCTTCACAAACGGCAGCGGTTTCACGAATATCGCGCGGGCGAGCAGATCGCGAGTCTCAGGATCGAGGTGCGCCTGCGCAAACGGAACTTTAGTAATATTTTCCCAGAAGCGATTGCCGCTATCGACCACCGTCATCTTGGTCAGCAGTCCGCCCTGGCTGTGACCGATCACGACCATCTGATCGAGCGCAGGGTCTTTGCCCTCAGGATCGACGCCCTTGCGCACGGCCTGCAGCGATTCCCGCAAACGCATCGCCGATAACGCGATTGGATTGCCGCTGTTGTAAATGAAAAACCAGAGCTGATAGTGGGTAGCGATCTCCCGGTCGCCGAGCAACTCATTGGCCATCTCCGCCCATCGGGCCGGGCTCGACGCGGTTCCGTGAACGAACACCACCGGGATCAGCCCCGGATGGTACGGGTGCAACATGTAGAGGCCACGGTTGTTGCCGTTGCTGGCTCCATTGGTGAAAAACGAAAAGTCACCGCGGCGAAATCCCGCGATCTCGAAATCCCAGATCGGCGCGCCTTCCAGCCGATACGCGAGCGAGGCGCTGGGATCCCGACTCGACCGGCACTGAGTAAGTAGCGATTTGAATCTTCGGGGTATCGTCCTCGTCGTACAGTTCCACCGTGCCGCTCAGCTTGCCGTCGCTCATCGCACGGCGCGGATCATCGAGGCGCACAAACGCGGTGATCGGCACTTTGGCATTAGGCGGGATCCATCGCTCGGCGGTACTGTCGGGTCCCGCTTCAACCCGCGCGGACAGCGCGGCGCCGATCCCGGCTCTGCGATAGGTGTTGCGAAACCCGCGCACCTTGAGGTTCGCGATCGACACGAAGTCCGTCAGTAGATCTCCGCCGTATTCGAATCCTTTGGGGTCCCGGCGCAGGCTGAGCGATGCGAAAGGCAAGCTCAGTTGACGCTCGCTCAGATCGACTCGCGTTCCATCTTTGGTCCCAAGGCCCAGCGCCAGGCTCTGATTGTAAAGATCCAGAGCGAGCCGCACGCGCGGATCGTATCGGCCGGGCGCCTCGGCGGGATTTTCCGGAAACAGGAACGCATAGGCATAGGCAGCAGAGGCCATATAGTAGGACTGATTTTCCGATTTCTCGGCGTACGCGAACGAAAGCTCGGACAGCGCGAACAACCGATCGTGTTCGTCGGGCCGGCCCAGTCCCGAATTCAGTTCGGCCAGCACGGCACGCGGATCTTTCTGGAAACGTTCGCTGAGCGCGGTCCGCTCCAGGAGCTGGGTCGAATAGTCGCTCAGCTTTCCGGCCGAGAGGATGTTGGTGTTCAGCTCGGCATGCGCCGCTTGCACATCGAGGCGGGTTACCCCGACCGGACTCGCGCATCCGCTCGCAAACAGGACGATGAGCGCGAGCGCGGCCGCCGCACGGGTTATCGATCTACTGAACACCGACAGAAACCTTCCCGACCGGTAACCTACCAGATTCGTTGTCGGAAGAGGGCACCGCCGCTTTCGACCGAATCGGGATCTTTGCCACTACTATCATCGCGAAAACTCTGCGAGAGCTGGAAGCTCCAGGGCTGAAGCCGGTATCCGGAAACCTTATGAGCAACAAAGCAAGTCGCACGGGCTTTAGCCTGTGTCCCAGCGGCTTCCAGCCCGTCGATCCGTGGAAGTCTGAGCATCTGCTGATCACGCGGCGAAATCTGCCGCACCTTGAAGTATCTGGAGCTACCTACTTTGTAACCTCTCGTTGTTGTTCGAATCTCGAACTTCCGCCGGCCGCAAGAGATCTCGTGATAGCCGATCTCCGGGCTCGCGACGGAAAAAGCATCGACCTCGATGCGGCCGTGGTGATGCCCGATCAGACGCACTCGATCTTCAGGCTCTGCGGCCATGAAAAGCTAACCCGTGTCCTCCAACTGATAAAGGGTCGAACAGCCAAACGCATAAACCAGCTCCTGAAACGAGAGGGCCGGGTTTGGATGGAAGAAAGCTTCGATCACATCATCAGACACGAAGCGGAGCTGGAAGAGAAAATCGAATACATCCGGCAGAGTCCGGTGAAGGATGGTCTTGCGATTGGGCCTGATGACTACCGATGGTTGTTCTTGAGAAATACCACGGGCTAAAGCCCGTGCCACTTATTGAAGAAATCCGTACCGGCCTAAAACGGGTTCGGCTATGCGATCCAGCCTTGTTCCTGGAATCGGAGCTTGAGCCGCTCGGAGATTTCGGCGGCGGTCTGTTTGGCGCGGCCCTCAAGCTTGCTGTTGCCGCTCGCCTCTCCATAAACCTTCACGCCGCTGCTGACGATCAGTCCGACCGGGTTGCCGGTGGCGACCAGGACGGCCGCGCCGAGTGCGCCTCCCGGAGTTTTGTTGCCGCCGGAGTCAACCGTGGCGGACCCGAGTTTGCGCAGCCCCTTGGCCGTCATCTGGTAGCCTTCGACCGCGGTGGTCAACTCCGAGGCTCCCGACCCGAATCCGATCGCGACTCGTTTGGCGGCACTGCCTTCGTCAACTGACAGGAGGTAACCGCGGATCACTATGTCTCCCACCGCTGGCCGCGTTCTGCTGGTGGCCTCGCGCGCGGAGAGTCCCATGTTCTGGATATCCGCGACCAGCGCCTGGGCGATCATGGCGCCGAGCTTACGGCCTTCCTCGATCTGCGCGGCGGTTTGCGGCGTGCTCTGCGCGGCGATATCGGAGTCCCCGGGCGCATCGGACGGCGTGGCGATGAAATCGTAAACCCAGATGTTATTGGGCCGCGCGATCTTTCCGGTCACGTACTGATGGCTCTCCGTGACCTTGGTCGAAGAACATCCGGCCACCGCGACCAGAGCGAACAGACATAGAACGAAACGGTTACACGATTTCATCCAGAACTCCTCGATAGTTAGTGGCCTTGGTAGCTTCGTCATTTCCTGACGCTTCGGCAAGCGCCGAACCGTTAATCACGAAGCATCCAGCGCGGTTGCCAGACGACTCGGGCTTAAATGACGCCGCATACGCGAGCTACTTCGGAGATTGTTGAGAAAGATCGCCAGAGATAAGGACGATTGCCGATGATGAGGCTAGCCGCACTGCTTTATCTCCGTCAACCCGTTCAACCAGTTGTCACTCTGTAGCGCTGGTTGACAACGCGGCGGTTGACGAGCGGCGTCACTGATTGAAACTTCCTTCTTTCTTACCCGTGGCGACGAGACACGTTCTGATTGGCGGCCAGCAACCCGTTGTACTGGAGGCAGGTTACGGGCGACGAGCCAGCAAGATAGTTACAATTAACGCCAAGACGAAACACACCGCGAGAACTGTCCTCGCGAACAAATGCCTTTGCTCTATTTTTATTTCACCACAGCGGAAACCTCGCATTCCGTGAGAAATCAATTCTTGCCTGCGCGGCCTCCGTAGTGTCTGTCTTAGCCGAGCTGAGTAGCGAATGAGTGTTCAATAAGTGTGGTTCTCGAAGCGAACCAATTGGGGACGTACCCTCCTCATTCGATTCCTCCTGCTCTTGCTCGACTTATGTTTCGCTCGCCATTTAATACATATGCGGAAAGAGGAAGGTTACGCTCACGCGGGCAATCCACTGCGGGGCGCCGTCCGGGCGCTTTACAAGGTCGTACGCACCAACCTGCAGACTCAAATCCTGGGAGCCCATCTTGAACGCCTTGCCGATATCCGCACCCATCGGAATTGTCCAGGCGTTGGCGGTATCGGCGGTCCAATCGTAGGTAATGGCGGGATCGCAGTCGACGTACCAGCCGCTCTCGAAGTTGTAGCTGATCATAGGCTCGATGTAGGTCTGATTCACGCTTCCGCGCTCGCGATTTCCTGCGAACGACATGAGGTGGTACGCGAGTATCGCGCCGAACCAAGGACCTTCGGAATAAACGAGCGCCGCAGTTGGTCCGGCCGACCAGCGGCCGGTTCCCAATTCCGAGCTGCTGGCGGTGGGGAATTGAAAGATCGGCCCCACGCCCCAGACCCAGGTGGTCTCCTTGGCTCGCGATAGAAGAAAAGAAGTCTGCAAATCTCCCAGCCCAGACTGTTCATGCGGACTGGGTAAGTAAGTAATGTCCAGGCTCGGCCGTGCGAACAGGTCCCAATCCGCATTCAACGAGAACGGCACTAACGGCTCGATGTTCAGGTCGTCGCCGACCTTATGATCCGGACCTAATTGAAATCCGGTCGTGGACTGAATCGGAACTTTGACGAAATCCTCAAATGGATTATGGACGCTGATTGCCAGCTCCTGATCGGTAAGGACGCTCGTCGGCGGCGGTGCAGGTGTCGATGTTTGTTGCGCTTGCGCCGGCGACGCGGGAAAGGCGCTCATCAGCAAGCCCAATAGCGTTGCGGAGGGCACGAGTTGCAACCGCAGCCACTTCAAGTTGGCACTTCCTAAGGGGCGGCGGCGGCGCCGAACCACTTGTCGTAGATCCGTTGATAGGTGCCATTCTCACGAAGCGCGATCAACGCAAGATTGATCTTTCTGCGCAGCGGGCTGTCCAGCTGCACCATGATGGCGGCTGGCGCAGTGTTAAATTCGGGCCCGACTGTCTTCACCTTTCCCTTTCCCTCATGCGCCGCATAGTAAAGGAGCAGCGGGGCAACTGACACCACGGCATCCACTTTCTTGTCCAGAAGAGCTTTAAACATTTGATCGGTCGTCGGGAACTCCTGCACCTGCGCGTTCTGTTCCCGAAGATAATCAGCGGCGGTGCTGTGCGCTATCGTGGCGACCTGCTTACCCGGCAAATCGCCCGGGCCCTCGATAGCGCCGCGAATCTGCTCGACGGTTAAGGTGGTCGTTAGCTGGGCGGTATAGAACGCAACGAAAACCACACCAGCGAATATCCAGAAGATTGCGAACGTGCGCGCCACCCATTGATGCGGCATCCCCTCCGGTGATCCCGTCAGCGTCGAAATCGCCCAAAAAAATGCCTCGAAGATACCCGGAAAGTAGTTCGGGCTCGAAATGATTCCGTTCGGGCGTCGCCGTTCGAACAGCCAGACCAGATGGGCCGGGATCAGGACGAGCACCAGGGCGATGCCGAGCCAAACTACGGTCGTGCGCGAAAACAGCAAGTGGAGCATGTCCCAAACCGGGCTCGTAGTTTGTGCCGTCTCGCCGGTATCGCGCACCATAATTTGCAGGCCGGCTTGCAATGTTGGGATCGAAAAATCGAAAATCTCGTCACGCGCCGACGTTATATAGAGGCCGAGGGTGAGGTCGGCGTTTTTGGATCGCATCGCTTCTTCCAAAGCGCCCACGTCAGGCACGATCTGATAGCTCGTCTTTACCTTCAGCCGCGCGGCAATCGCGTTCCAAAGATCGACGCTGAATCCGGTCAGGGTGCCGTTCTGTTCGATAACGCCCGGTGGAGCAACGAACGCGGCCACACGGAGCTCCGGCGTTTCGGCTTGCGAAGAGGCGGCCGAAGAACTGGCGGGCTGCGCATAGGCGGAAGCGGTGATGGTGGCGCCGAATAGCGCGACCACTAGAATACGAAGACCTTTCTTCAACGAACGTTCCTCCTTGATCTCACGGGTATCTTGGCCCCGGAGCTCTGGCTGCCAATGCGACCTAAACGCGAAGCCACCGGGTCGCTGGAGTGCTCGGTTCGGTCCTTGGTTTTCAGGTTTTCTCTTCTCAAGCCGCTATTGACTGAAGATCATTGCGAGGAGTGCAAAGATGCCGAGCAGCGATATCAGCGCGGCGACCACGCCTGCCAGTGAGAGGCGGCGCTTTGCGCCATATTGTGCCGCAAGCGCCCTGACACTCTGGCTATGCTCAATCGTCGCCAGCAGCAATGAAAAGAGTCCGATGCTCACCAGCGCAAACGCGAAGTCGCGGTTGAGATCCACGACATCATAATTCTCTCGTTCGACGCGCGCATGGTCTCGTAAGCGACCGAGGTCGGGGCGTCGGGCCCAGGTGCGCCTTGTAGAATCTGTTTGGGCATTTGCAAGGAAGGCTCGGTTGGAGGACGCGTTACCCTCTGCGGAGCATTATAGAACCTCTCCACGTGATCGGGTCATACGTCGGCCTGACAATATTTTGCACAGCATGTACCGGCATGTCGGTAGCGTCGCTGTGCCTTCGGCTGCTGCTTTCTAGCGAGCTCATTGCGCCGCCCTCATCCAGATTTCCGCGAAAAAGATCTTGCCGATGGAAGATAATTACAAGGCTATTCTCCTCCGCCTTGGATGAAAGCGCTCTCGAATTGAACGACTCCGAACTCATCTGAGAGCGGTTTCCAAACGACTTGGACTTACGTCGCTCTTCAGTCGTCCGCTGCGGACCGCCTTGACGAAGATCGCATAGTCGCGTTCGACCTGATCCGCGTAAGCGACGGCGTAGTCCCCAATCGCCTGGTCGAAATCATCGTGCTTGCCCAGATACCCCGCGATCATCGCCGCATCACCTGCTTTGTCGTGCGCCCGCGCCAGCGCCATGCCGCAGAAATCCGCATACAGGCGCATCACGCCGGGCTTCTGGGTTTCGACATCGGGGGCAAGCTTCATGTCGCGCAGTTGGCGGACATAAAAGTCGCGGCCCGCGGGTCCGGTGGACCAGCCGAGGAAGATATCGCTCGCCGCTTGCATCAAGCGCTGTCCGACCACGACGCGCTGCCCGTTATGGGTTACGGGCGGCTGCTTCGCGTAGGGCTCGAGCACGGAGCGGCGCGCCTCTTTCACCTGGAGGAACAAAGGATCGTTGGGGGCCGCGAGCAGAAGCGCGACCAGGCATCGGGTGCCGACGCTGCCTACCCCCACGACCTTCATCGCCACGTCGACGACTTTGAAGCGATCGAACAGCATGCGGCGCTCTTCAGCCATGGTTTCGCGATACCGCTTGAAGAAGTCCCCGATGATGCGCGCGTTGACTTGATCGTCGATGTGGAACAGAAGCGGGGGCTGATCGACGATGCGCGGCAGCCCTTTGGACGGGGTGGTCAACTTGTTGAAGACGTGTTCGTGGGTTTGCCTGCGCGCTTCAGCAATCTTCTTCTTGATACGGCCGTGCACCTCAACGTCGTCGCCGACCATCTTGCGCATGTCCTCGATCGTAATCCGGGAGTACCAGGCTTCGAGGACGCCACTCCCCGCACGCTTTCGCATCGACTCTCGATACGATGATACCGCTCTGACCGCGATCTCCCGTGCCTGATCGGCGTGGAATCCACGCCATCGCGCGGCCACGACGAAGCTCGCGGCGAGCCGCTTCAGATCCCATTCGAAGGGCGCGGGAAGAGTCTCGTCGAAATCGTTGATATCGAACACGAGGTTTCGCTCGGGCGTCGCGAAGCCGCCGAAGTTCATCAGATGGCAGTCACCGCAGGCCTGAACAATAATGCCGCTGGCCGGAGTGCGTGCGAGATCGTAGGACTGTAAAGCGGCCGTGCCGCGAAAGTACGCGAATGCAGACTGGAGCATCCGCCCGTGGCGAATCGGAATCAGATTCTCGAGGCGGTCTTCATTCGAAGCCTCGATCAACTCGACGATGTCGCGCTTGTCGCCGTGCCCGAGAATGACCTTGCCATGGGACGGCAGCGGGCACTTTTCGCGTAGCGACTTGCCCGCCTGCCGACGTTGTTCGATGGTACGGATGGTGACCTTCGCCATGCGCCGATCTCATACATCCGGCTGCATTTTGGCAACATAAACGCGCGGAAATGCGCGCGGGAAACCACCTCGGAGCGCATTCGATCCACACTCGAGCAACACTTTTGCAACACTTTTGCCACATTCTCGGCACAGCCCTTGCTCAATCAGGGACCCGATACACCGCTCTCGACGGGAGGTGTTTGCGCGGCTCAACTTATGGCAAACGCGATGCGTACAGGTGTCTCCGAAGCAGGCATCACGATGCCTGTCTGGTCAGCATACGAGCATCCGCGGGGTCTTTTCGATGAAATGGTGGACCTCGCGAATTCCCCGCGTTCAGTCTCGGCCGACATAACCAAGTCGCTGCTTTCGATGCCGCCGCATAAGCTCGGCGATCTATGTGATCGCGCGGAATCGATGTTCCGTCGCATGGGCGTTACGTTTAACGTCTATGGCGATCAGCATGGGGTCGAAAAAATTTTCCCGTTCGATCCGATTCCGCGCGTCATCGATGCCGATACCTGGGCGGGCCTCGAAGCGGGATTGATTCAACGGGTGCGCGCGCTGAACCTGTTCATCGCCGATATCTACGGCGACGGCTGCATCATCAAAGATGGCCTGGTGCCGCATGATCTGATCCTCGGATGCCCGCAGTTCCGCCGCGGCGCCGTGGGGATTCGCCCGCCGCTCGGGAACTTCGTGACGGTGGCGGGAATCGATCTCATCCGCGGTCCCGATGGCCGATTCTTCGTGCTCGAGGACAATCTGCGCACTCCTTCGGGCGTGTCCTATGTCATCGAGAATCGCGTGGTGATGACGCGCCTGATGCCCGAACTGATTCGCGCCTGCCGAGTGCGCAGCGTCGAGCGCTATCCCGCGGACCTGCTGCAATCGCTTTGCGAGATAGCGCCGGGCGGAAAGTCTAACCCCACTATCGCGATACTTACGCCGGGTCCGTTGAACTCGGCTTTTTTCGAGCACGTCTTTTTGTCCCAGCAGATGGGAGTCGAGCTAGTCGAGGGTCAGGACCTGGTGTGCGTCGATCACAAACTCTACATGAAGACCGTGCACGGTCTGCGGCAGATTGACGTTCTGTATCGGCGTATCGACGACGAATTCCTCGATCCGGTGGTGTTTCGGCCCGATTCTATGCTTGGCGTGGCGGGACTTACCGCCGTGCTACGCGCCGGCAATGCCGCGGTGGCCAACGCGATCGGGACCGGAGTCGCCGACGACAAAGCGGTGTACGCATACACACCTCGCATCATCAAGTACTACCTGGGAGAAGACCCGCTGCTCCCAATTGTCGAGACCCATCTGCTGCGCGACCCCGAAGTACGCGAGATGGTGCTGCGAAACCTCGATCGTTACGTGATCAAGCCGGTGGGCGAATCGGGTGGTTACGGGGTGCTGATAGGTCCGCAAGCGACGGAGCGGCAACTTAGCGACGCTCGTGCGCAGATCGTAAAGCGTCCGGAGAATTTCGTCGCGCAACCGGTCATCAACCTGTCAGTTCATCCCACAATGATCGCGCATGAGGGTGGATCGTCGAGGTTGGAGCCACGCCACATAGATTTCCGTCCGTTCGTGCTGATGGGCGCCAGTCCGCGAGTGCTGCCCGGGGGACTTACGCGCGTCGCGCTGCGGGAGGGGTCACTGGTCGTTAACTCATCACAAGGCGGTGGGAGCAAGGATACCTGGGTCCTGGAGCGGTAATGCTGCGTCGCATCGCTAACCACTTGTTCTGGGCGGCGCGTAACCTGGAACGCGCGGAAGAACGCGCGCGCCTGGTCGATGTGAACTATCATCTGTTGATCGAGACCTCGCCACGCGACACCCCCGAATGGGAACCGCTGCTGGCGATCTTTGGCGAACAGGATTTGTTCTCCAGCCACTACCCGAAAGCCGATCAGCGATCGGTGCTAAGCTTCTTCACTCTCGATCTCGATAACCCTAATTCGATCCGAAGCTGCATAACTCTCGCGCGCGAAAACATTCGCGAGTTGCGTCACTATGTTTCCTCTGAATTCTGGATCGCGCTGAACACGCTCTATCTCGAGACCCAGGAATGGACGGCGGAATTGTTCGATTCGCCGGGCGTCTATACTTTTTTTTCGGGGCTGCGCGACAGCTTTTACCGGATTTCAGGAATTCGCCAGAACACAATTCCTCGCGACCTGGCCTACGATTTCATGCGGTTGGGAATCATGATCGAGCGCGCCGAAGACGTTTCGCGCATGCTCGATGTCAAATATCATTTTCTGCTGCCGCGCCTCGAAGACGTCGGCGGCGCAGTCGATTTGCTCCAATGGGCCGCGGTGCTCCGCAGCGCGTCGGCTCTGGAGGCTTATCGCAAGCGTTTTGGGAACGCGATTCGGGTCGACAGGCTGGTCGAGATCCTTTTGTTCGATGCGACCTTCCCACGCTCAGCGCGTTACGCGATCGAGCAATTCGAAATCTCGATGCGGCGTATTTCGAATGACTCCACGACGCCGGTTTCCAAACGCGTGAGCGAACTGCTTCACGATCTTCGCGAGAACCGCGCCGCCGAATGCATCAAGTCGGGCCTGCATGAGTTTCTTCTCGGCGTTCAGGATTCTTGCAAGGGAATTTTCAAGCAGATCGACGATGACTATCTGCAGACCCAGTAAGTCATGCGGCTGAGAATCTGCCACACCACCGAATTCTCTTACGAGGTTCCCGCCTTCCAGTCGCATAACGAGCTCCGGATGGTCGCGCGCGACGGCTTTGGCCAGCGCGTTATCGAGTCCAGTCTTGATATTTCCGCGCCAGCCGCAAGTTTTGGATACAACGACTACTTCGGGAATCACGTGTACGCGGTCTCGATCCACCAGCCTCACGACTCACTGCGAATCGCCGCAACCTCGCTCATCGAGAAGTTGCCGGAGGAGCGAAGGCATGCGACGCCGGTCGCATTCGAGGAATTTCTTCAGGGCCATTCACCGCGGATCCAGTCGCAATACGACTTCCTGAGTCCGAGCCGGATGGTTCCCGTGAGTGCGCCGCTGCGCAAATACTTCGAGACGCTCTGCCCGCAGCTACATGAAGATGTCGCCGGCTTTACAGCACGGGTAATTGCGGCCGTTCATCAGCAATTTCAATATGAGCCCGGCGTTACCAGGGTCGATTCGAGCGTCGACGAGATTCTGGCCCGGCGCGCGGGTGTGTGCCAGGACTTAGCCCATCTCGCGATCGGGGTGCTCAGGCTCGCGGCCGTACCGGCGCGCTACGTCTCGGGATACCTTGCGCTGTCGCTGAGCGGCGAAAGCGATCTGACGTTCGCGGCGCAGGCCAGTCACGCCTGGCTGGAAGCGCAACTGCCGGGCGTTGGATGGGTTGGCTTCGACCCGACTCACGGATGCGCCACCGACATTCGTCACGTACGAGTCGCCGTTGGGCGCGACTATTCCGACGTGCCGCCGGTGCGCGGCGTATATCGCGGGAACCGGGCCGGCCAGACTATGAAAATCGATCTGCAAGTAGATCCGGTGTCGAGGGGTCCAATGCCTCTGACGGATCTCAGAGCGGTTCGCAACAATGATCTCCATAACCCGCGCGGATGTCCGATTGATGTAGCGAACTCGGGCGGGTACGCTGTCGTCAGATCTGAATTATCACGGCAATAACTCTTTTACTGATCGTATGCGGTTCCGGATCCGGTACACGACCCGCTACACCTACGAGCGACCCGCGTCCGATTCGCGCAATGAGGTTCGGGTTTGCCCGAGAAACTCCCGCGATCAGAAGCTGCTGGATTTCCGGCTTCAAGTGATACCTCACGCGTCGATCAGCGAGCATCGTGACGAGTTCGGCAACCTCGCGCATTCGGTGTCCATCGCCGAATCTCACACGGAGCTGACTATCGTCGCCGATTCGATCGTCGACCGTATCGAATCCGCTCCTGAGCGCGGACCGCACACGACGTTCAGCGCGCATTTGAGCGACGACGCGGCGCGAACCGAACAGTACGATCAGTTTCTCCGCGAGAGCCGTTACGTGCCGTTCAGTCCTAGGCTGCGAAAATTCTTTTGGTCGGCGCGACCCTCAATGGAGGAGGACTTGACCGACTACACCGAGCGCATGATCTCCTACGTGCGAGATCAGTTTGGCTACGACCGGGGAACCACCCACGTCCATTCAACGGTCGATGATATCCTCTCGGCAGGCGGCGGAGTCTGCCAGGATTTCGCGCATCTCGATATAGGTCTACTGCGTTTGGCCGGTATCCCGACGCGTTACGTCTCGGGCTACGTCGCGCCAAAACCTGCGGGCGACCGCAACGGATCGCCCGCCGAGCTTGCCAGTCATGCCTGGATCGAGGTGATGCTACCGGGTGTGGGATGGACCGGCTATGACCCGACCTACAAGAATCGCGTCACCCCCCGTCATATTTTCGTTGCAGTAGGCCGCGACTATAGCGATGTGCCTCCGGTTCGCGGGTCCTATAAGAGCGCAGGCGGGAACCAGAAAATGACTTTCGAACTAAAGGTGGAACAGATCAATGACCTGGAACTTCCGCCAATGCCCGACACGTCCGATCACTAAAGAGGCTCGCTCACTTCGCAACGGCAGCCTCGGCTGCGCCCCGAAGCACCTCGGTGCCGTCTAGTCGTTTCGACAGATCGATCGGATCACCGACCGAGACCTTCCCGGGCTCTATCTGATAAGCCCACACCAGGAAGTGAGACAAGGTTGCCGCTCCAAAGGCGGTAGCGAAGGCGCAATCGGCGGCGTCGCGGCCGTGCGCGATTTTGATTCTTCCGATTCGCGGGACATTGTAGCGAGCATCAAAGGTATGCCATCGCTCGCCGATGTAGACCTCGCTGTAGGCGTGAAAATCCATCGGTGATCCCGGATCGAGATAGCCGATGTCGGGCAGATGTCCGGTGACATAGCGGGCGGGCAGATTGAAGGTGCGGCACAAAGCGATCGTGCAATGAGCAAAGTCGCGGCAGACCCCGAATCTCCGTTCGATGATCTCCCAAGCGGAGATATCCGGGCGCCCCGAGCCGAAACGATACTCGATATTATGGTGGACCCAATCGCAAATCGCCTGTGCGCGTTGGTAACCGTGCTGGAAATGCCCGAACTCTCTCCAGGCGAAATCCGCTAATTTGTCCGAGTCGCAATATCGGCTCGGCAGCATATAGTGCAACACCTCCGGAGACAGGGCGTTGACCGGCCTCGGCTCTTCGATCGGTTGCTCCTTGTCAGTCGCGCAAGGAACCTCGATCAGCGCGTCGTGGCGGATTCGATTGGAGCCCGCGGCGAACATCGCGCGGTGGAGCAGATTGCCGTACAGATCCCTCAACTCCTCCGCGGGCAGACCCGATCCGAACTCCAATTGCTCCTCGAGGATCGGACGCTCCGGATCGCGACGCGGCTTGATGGCGAAGAGCGCGGGCGTAGGCATCCGGCACTCGAAAGTGAGATCGCACCCGACTCGGACTAGCAGAATCGACAAACTCGTCTCCCATAGCCTCGCGGAGTTTCAGCAACGAACAATATGCTCGAAGAAGTCATCGAATAACGATCGATATTGAGCATGACGTTCCGGATGGTATTGCACCCCGATTCCGAATCGGTAATCGCGCAGGCGAGCCTGCTCTATGATGTCATCGGCGGAGGACCATCCTTCGACCACGATTCCATGACCCAGCGTATCGATCGCCTGATGGTGCGAACTGTTCACTGCGCTGAATCGATGAACGGCGCCGGCATCATAGCGTAGCTTCTGAACGTTATCGGTCTCCGCGATATCGTGGTCGGGAACGTGAAGATGCAGGGTGCCACCGGTGACCACATTCAACACCTGCAGGCCGCGACAGATCGCCAGCAGCGGCTTTCCCGCGGCGAGGATCTCGCGCAGCGCAGAAAATTCCCATCGGTCTCTCGACGAGTCAGCGTCGATGATCCAGTCCGGTTGGGTGACTTTCTGGGTGAGAAACTCCGCCGAGATATCGCCCCCGCCGGTCAGCAATAGTGCGTCGGCGGCGCTAATGTCGACCTCGCGCTCGCGAGCATTATGAATCGCGACACCGGGCCGTCGTGCGAACAATGGCATGAACCAATGTTCGTCGCTTTCGCGAATCCAGGTAGCAAGATTGAGCATTGCGAGGTATGCGGGCCGCGTGGCCTGCATCCGTTACTCTACAGATTCCAGATCTTGTCGAAAGGCCATGCGGTGAGGATAAAACAGCGCCGCCGGAAATAGCTTTGGCTATCCCGGCGGCGCTTCAATTGATCTGGCTGGTTCGGAAGGCGAGCGATCTGTCCCGAGATCTCGCCTCGCTGATTCTCCTAATTGTTCGTCGAGTTGCTGGTCTTGGTCGCAACACCCGCGAACGGAATCACGGCACCAGTGCTGAAGTTCTCTTCCGAGCCGTCGCTGGCGAAGAAGATTCCGGCCCCGTTGCTTGCGAAATCGAGGTCAACGCCCGGATCCAGAAAGCAAGACGACGCCGGTGGAGACAACTCCAGCGACATGAAGCCGAGACCGGTCGGCCCGTTAACCGCGTAGCACCCGCCGACGATTTTTCCTCCGGTCTGGAGCCCTGCACAATTAACCGTCAGAGTTCCGCCGATCACGTTACCGTTGCCATCCAGCTTGAACGAACCGGAACCTACGGTCGGGAAGTTTCCGCTGTGGTACTCAACGCTCCCATGGAAAGCGAAATTGTAAGTTCCCCGCAGCGCGCCCGCGGCCGAGGACGATGCGCCGCCGACTGAACATGTATCGACCGCGTAAGCGGAACCTACTGTGCTCGCCAATGATAAGATCACTGCGACCATCAGCCGTCTAAGTGTTGTATTGAACATTTATCGATCCTCTGCGCAATTAAGTGCGCTGTCGTCATCCGCCTATTTTGCTCTGATTAATCGTTATCTGCCTCTGACTGAATTGGTTTGCGACACCCGTAAAGGGAATCAGTGCGCCGGTGTTAAAATTGCGGTCTGACGCATCGCTAGAAAAAGACACGGTGTTGGCGTTGACCGCCAGGTCGAGATCGACGCCACTATCCGTAGAAAATGGAGGACCAGATGAGAATGAACACACGGAACCGCTCAGAGCTAACGACATAAAACCCGTGCCATCGCCGTTAATGGAATAACAACCACCAGTGGCAAACACCCCTGTATTTTCTCCCTGGCAATTGAGGAGAATAAATCCGCTGATCACGTTGCCGTTGCCATCAACTGAAAAATAGCCTGTCCCGGCTACAGGCCCGTTCGCGGCGTCGTTTGCGATATTGCCGCCAAGGGCGAAGTTGTAGGTTCCTCGGATATTCCCCGTTGCGATCGCATTGCCGCTGGGGCAACCCGCGATGGCATGCGTTGGGCTGATCGCGCTCACGAACAACGTCGAGGCCAGCGCAGACATCAGTAGCCATCTCATCTTTATTCTGGGCATGGAACTTAAAACCTCTCGCGGCCAAAAATGCTCTGTAGTCACCGATATGTCAACCCGGAATAAGCTTTGCGTTGCGAGTTAAAGGCTACATTGGCACACGTCTCAGGCTCGATCGCGGAATAGCAAAGCATCTTTGACCTAGTAGTCTGGGAAGGTCCCACCCAAGGTCGTGAATGGCGAGGTATAACGATAGGGCGAAACGGCCTGATCGGGCGCAAAATTCTCGGGCACGCTAACCGAATTGTCCTGCGCATAAAATGGCCGTCCGAAGATCCCGAAAGCAGGGCCGCTACCGGTGCCGATATCAACCGCGTTGACGCCAACGTGGTGTACCAGCGGAATTCCAAAGTCGATACGCACCGGAATCTGCAAGGTCGCGCGAGTACCCGCTATCCGCAAACCCACTCCGACCGAGGCCAGAAAGTTCCACGCCTCGAAGGAACGGCCGCGGCCCCATACCTCGCCACCGTCGAAAAATCCGACCACTCCGACTGAGATCAGATGAAAGAGGTCCTCGGTCATCGTCACCCGATCCTCGAGATGGACTGTCAAGCGACTCGTGCCACCGATGAAGTTCACCGGATAGCCGCGCAGACCTCCGTCGTCACCGCCCGCGACGAATTCGTGATCGTTGAGAAGTCCACTCGAAAAATCGCCGCGTGCATCGGCCACTAAGGTCTGCGGACGCTTCGCGATCTCGGGCAACCGGCGATATATGATTGCTTCCGCCGTCGCAAACGAATCGATCAGCTGGCCGGCGCGTTCGCGGCCGGCGGTTTGGAGATAGAGCCACGAATAGGTCCCTGCGCTTAGCTGTCCACCCAGACTCAAAGAGCTTCCCAACACCAGTTCATTGCTGCTGGCGCCAATCACCTCCGGCGAATAGCCGATGCGCAGACCGTATGCGAAACCGAGATCCTTGTCTTCCGGATGTCCGAGCTCGTCAAGGAAATACGTTTTTATAAAATGCGGCCACCATTCCGTATAGGTCGCTTCGACGCCGTGGGTGCGGCGATCTTGCAAACCTAGCTTGGATGTCGTCGGATAGTTTTGCACGCTGGTGAACGTATCGTCCCATTCCTGATAACGGAGACCGACGCGGCGCACTAGGTCGTTGGTTGCCACCAGCGCGAGGTCGCCCTCTGCGGCGATCGCCGTCTGAATGCGGCGGAACGTGAACGGGCTTTGCGCAGGAACGGCAAACAGCCTTTCGCGGTCAACAATGTATGAGGGCGCCAAGGTGAAGGAGAACGGCACCTGGAGGGAATAAAAAGGATACTCCAGCAGAAGAGACCTGATTCGACCATCGCTATCCTCGGTGCCAATTGCGAGTAGGCGCAAATGGGTGCCGAATATGTGCGGATCGCTGTAGCCAAGTACATTGAGGTTCCGGTATAGCTGCGTGCCGCGGTAAATTTCGGCCGCCTTGCCGAATCCAAACAGATTGTATTCGGCGATTCCTCCACCCCCCGTGGCGTGGCTCGCGCCGAGGAACGCGAGACTGACCTTCGGTTCCAGCGTCCACGCATCTTCGGTGACCACGTTGACATCGACACCAGGATCTTTTTCATCCCCTACGGAGGCGACGTCGGCATCGCGGAAAATTCCGAGCCCGCGCAAATTACGCTCCGTCTCCGCGAGCACCGACGGTTTGTCGGCGTCACCGGGATGAAAAAGTAGTTCGCGCTCGATTACGCTTTTCCGCGTTTTGAAATGGATCCAGTTTGCCCATCCGATAATATCCCATCCCTCGGGCCCGTTGAGCCGCCGAAATTCCGCGCCAAGCGGAAACCGATCCATCCAGGGGTCGTCGCCGAAGAGCCCCTTCTTTTGTTCCTCTCTGGTGAAAACATTCTGACGGATGATTCGGACATGACGAATTACGCGATGGCCCACCTGCGCGGATTTCTCGTTGCAAATCGCCGGCCACGCCGTTGCACCAACCAGCGCGATGACTGTAAGACCTATACTTACGGTGGTTTTGAATCTCAGACGCTTGGCAGTTCCATTCACACTAAACTTCCGATCTATCGACGACTATCCATTCCCTACGAGCGCTTCAAGTGCGAGCTGTGTCGGACGAATGTGCCGGTGATGACGGCGCCGGTGCCGCGAGCTGCGCAAGTTGGCGGGTTCAGTTCCGAACGGCAACCAGGTTGATCAACGTCTCCTCTCGATCTGCAGCTGGCGCGATACCAAACCATCGTTCCATGATCGCCAGGTCGGCGCGGCTCCACCACAAGTACGGATAGGAAACCGACCGCGGGCGAACTTCAAAACCCGCGTCGCGAATCATCGCGAGATATTCAGCCGCCGTTCGTTGTACATCCATCGGATGCCGAAAGAGCATTCGAATGATCCATGAATGGATGTACTTGCGGGTCGATTCGGCAAACAGCACGCACTCCATCAGCTTCACTGTGCCGCTGTGAACGTCTGCCTCGCAGAGCTTCGTAAGCTATCGAAGTCAGGCTGATCGAGCCGTTTGATGCGCAGCACACTTACTCCATATCCCGGTACTCGAGAGGCAGCTGTAGGTCAAAGATCGAACTCGACGCCTGTTTGAGCTCGACCGCAGTGCTGCGCCTGGCGCCACGCCTGCTCGAGATCGCGAGAATAATCGAAATCCAACGTCCATACTTTCGATCGCGTCCGCCGGAAGCACGATTGAGCGATGTCGAATGAGCGTCCGCATGCCCCACGACACTAACCAATCGATGATCACAAGGTTCTACAGATTGCCGTCGGCGGGGACGCGAGCCGAGAAGCCCGATGACGGCAAAGATCCTTCGACCGTCGCGCTGGGCGCAAGGACGGATTAAGGGCGGCAAGGCGCGGTGCGAGAAGCCGTCTCGCAAGAAACGCGACCGCACTGGCGAGCAAAGCTGCCGAAGTAGATCGGAATAAAGGATGGGGCAAACTTTCAGGGAATTGAACCATTGCGAAGATTTCCTACTCATTCCGCCAATTGACCGGAACCAAGCGGAGGATGCAGTCGGGAAACCGAATCGATACGCGAGCGATAAGGCATAAAACGCGCTTTTGAACGCCAACAACGGGACCGAATATCGCCAACTCCGTTGAAGGTTGCCGGCCAGAATCGCAGTCAGTCCCGCGCGCATTCGAAAGCGGTCGCTGGGCGCCATGAACATGCTGCGAAGCACCGGGTGGTTGATGCGATATATCAGCCATCCGATTTTTTCCATCGATTTGCGCATTCGGCGCTCGGCCTTGCCGCGAGGGTGAGGCCGGCCTTGGGATCGTCGAGCCAGGTCATCGCAACCTCGGCACCGAACTCGCCCGCCGTCATCGCGAGCAGCACGCCGCTGGAGAAAACCGGATCGATGAATCCAAACGCGTCGCCAATCATGAAGAACCCTTCGCCGCATGCCGATCTCGCGCGATACGAGTAATTGCCGGTAGTAATAACTTCCGAGGCCAGCTCAGCACGTAACATCCGCGCATTGACCGTGGGACATTTCGCGCATCTTATCGAAGAAGAAGTCTTCCAAGCTGCTGTGGCGAGCCTTGAACGCGGCCTGGTTGCCAACGAAACCAACACTCATGATATCGCCCGGAAGCGGGATCATCCAAAACCATCCGTCTTTGACCAGGTGCACCGTGATGTAGCCGGCCATTTCTCCGACTCTAAATTCAACACCGCGAAAGTGCGCGAACACAGCCGCGCTGGAGTTGCGCTTGTTGGCTTCCTTCATTCGGAACTTGTTCGCCAGAAAAGTGTCACGGCCCGAGGCGTCGAGCACCAGTTTCGGAGAGAAGGCGCGAGCCTGGCCGCTTGAGTCCACGGTCGATACGTAAGCGCGCGCACCGTAGCTCCCGAAAGCAACCTCCGTTACCCGAGTGCGCTCAAACGCGCGAGCACCCTTGCTCCGCGCGTTCGCGAACAGCACCTCATCGAAGTCCGCGCGTTTGACCTGGTAGCTGTGCGTGTATTCCTGGTCGAGTCCGAGTGCAAAGTTAAACGCGACGCTCTTTCCGGTCTCGTCGGATACGAACTCCGCGCCTCGTTTCAGCACCCCCATGCCGGCAATTTTGTCGCGAATGCCCAGCCGTTCGAAGACCGCGAGATTGCGCGGAAGCAGCGATTCACCGATGTGGAAGCGTGGATGCGAGTCCTTCTCGACCAGGATGACGTCGCCGCCTCGATCGGCAATTAGTGCCGCCGCGGTTGATCCCGCGGGTCCTCCGCCGATTATCAGGATGTCGCACCGCTCCGCATCAGACGCCTCCCGATTGGCGTGCGCTGCATCGTCATTATACGTTTGCAGGGTCTTCAAAGTCTCCCTCGTTCACAAATTCCGGTGAGCGGGCGTCATGTCGGGAACCCGTGAAGCTGTATACTATGGTATGCGCGATGCCGGAAGAACGTCTCCTTCGGAGTGCGCATTGGCAGATTAGGCGCGACTCTTATGTCTGTGCGAAGAAATATAAATTCCGATTGATGTATCCGGCAGAAAAAGCAACAATGCCGCGCCTGATACTCGGGGCGTCTCGTCCAACTATTGACTATACGTGGTAGCGTGTCTACGTAACCTGCGTCCAAAGGCAAACCAAATGAACAAGCCGATCCTGTTCGTATTCCTCGCGTCTCTGATCATCCTCCCAGCCTGTCATCGTGCGCCGCACGAAAGACCAGCGCAGGAGCCTCCAGCACCAGTGGGCACCGCTCCGGCAGCCGCGCCGTTGCCAGCCGCTTCAGGGGGTACCATCTCTGGTCAGCCTCTGCCTGATGGCCAGATGATGCCTATTGCTGATGTTATGACCAAGTACAAGGACCAGCTGAGCGGCGTGGCATTTTACTTCGACGATCAGCCACATCCGAAAGTCCTGAACACTCTCGGCGAATATGTTTCGAACAAAAAGACCAATGCCTTCAATAAAACCGACGCGGAAGCGTGCCAATGGGTGGCACTCTCCGCGCTGCAGACGTTTCAGCAGCGTGCGATAAACGAAGGCGGCAACGCCGTTATCAATATCCACAGCTACTACAAGAAAAATGATCTGTCTGACCCGACCCGGTATGAGTGTCATGCCGGATACGCGGCCGCTGGCGTCGCATTCAAGGGGACCGTCGTCAAGCTGGCGAAGTGAGCGCAGTGCCCCTTCACGCCGCTACTCGAACTTTTGAATTGTCAGATGTGAGCCGCAATCGACGGGAGTCGATCCTTTCGGTGCGATAGCGACGGCGATCGCGTAGTCGCCAGGGAGCTCACCGGCGCAGAAGAGCCATCGCTGGCCGTCCATTACGTTATCCCAGTTGGACTCCGTGGGCGCCGCTGCAAAATAATCGTGCCCGTCGACCAGCATAGAAAATCCAATCCCGCATGCCTTGGCCAACGCTTCGCGCAGTGTCCAGATTCGATAGAAGTCTCGCAAGCCGCCGGATCGCACGGCCCGCCGTTCTTGCGGTCCGAAAGCATACGCTGCTATCTCGCAAATCGATCGCGTCGGCTCGCGATATTCGATATCGACCCCGATCAGGCCGAGGTCAGTGATCGCTGCGGCAGCGAGCGATCCGCTGTGACTCAGCGAGACATCAATTGCGTTCGACCCGTCCGCCGTGACGAGGATCGGCTTCCCATCGCTGTTCTCGACTAGTCGCCAATCGGAAGCCGGATAGCCCGCGTCGCGCGCGAGAAGATCGCGCAGCAGCAAATTGGCCCCGCTCCGTTGCATCTGCCGCCGCAACCTGCGATCGGAGCGTGCAGATCTTTTGCCGTTCACTCCTGAAACGGTCGTGTATCCCGTCGACGCTTTGACAATGTTCCGATACGCGACCGCGAGCATTCCACCCTCAGAGAAGCGCAATATATAAGGACCGTTAGCGAATTTCTCGACGTCTCGTCTAGACTGCCCTTTCGTAACGAAGCGAAGTAAATTGCAACCTGCAATCCATTGAGTATACGAAAATACGACAGCCAGATCGGATCGGAAATGACATCCGGCACCGACAAACCCTTTACCTCCGCGCGCTTCCGGGTCGAGGACTGGATAGCGTGCGGAGTTGGACTGGAAAGCCGCGAGGATTGGATCGGATGGTTGCATGGTGTAAAAGCCCGTAAAGACGCTGCGGCCCAAGCGGTGGTGAGCTTGCCGACTATGCTGCGCCGACGAATCAGCGTTGTCGGACAGATGGCCTTTCGAGCCAGCTACGCGCTTTCGGAGAACCAGATGCCTCGCTTCATCTTTTGTACGCGGCACGGCGAATTTCAACGAACGCTGCGCATGCTGCAATCGCTAGCCGCGCAGGAGCCTGTTTCACCGGCTGAGTTCAGTCTTTCCGTCCATAATGCGCTCGCCGGGCTGCTTTCCATCGCGCGGAGCAATACTGCCGGTCATACGACGATCTCCGCCGGCGCCGACAGCTTCGGTTCAGCGATGCTCGATGCCGTCGGATGTTTGAAATCCAAGCCGTTCGAGCCTGTGATGCTGGTTTATTTCGACGACCTCCTGCCCGAGCCATATGACGAGTTCGCCGACGGGGACGAAACCTGTGTGGCGCTCGCGATCCTTCTCAGCCCGCCACATGACGACGGCGAAGATTTGACTCTGGTCCTCGAGCCGCGCGATCACGACGCGACCTCGCTCTCGGCGAGTGGTCAGGCGCTGGACTTCCTGCGCTTCATTCTTTCTGGCGAGCGTGAAAGAAAATCGATCGGCGAACGCTTGCAGTGGCGGTGGCAGCGCGATGCTTAAGCGCGCGTTCTACTTTTGGCGGCTGCTATGGACCGCGTTCGCCTTTGCGGTGCTTGGGGTCGGCGGATTCGTCCTCGCTGTGACCGTGATCCCAATGGTCACCTTGTTCGTGCGTGATCAACGAATCCGAAGTCGACGCGCCCAGCTCATCATTCGCAAGAGCTTCCGCGTCTACGTCGCGATGCTGCGAGCGCTGGGAGTATTGCAGCTGGAGGTAATGGGCGGCGAGAAACTTTCGGCCTGCCGAGGAAAGTTGATCATCGCCAATCATCCGACGCTCATCGACATCGTGTTCCTGATGGCGCTCCTGCCCGACGCCACCTGCGTCGTGAAGTCCGATCTCTTCCGCAACCCCCTGCTGCGCTCGCTGGTCCGGTCCGCGGGCTACATTCGCAACGACTACGCGCCGGAGGTATTGATCGAAAAGTGTCGCGAAACCCTGGCAACGGGTAGCAACCTCATAATGTTTCCGGAGGGCACGCGCTCGGTGCCCGGTAAGCCTTTGCACTTTCAGCGAGGTTTCGCGCACATCGCTACCTTGACCGGCGTAAAACTGCAGCCCGTAATCATCACCTGCGAGCCCATCACCTTGGTCAAAGGCGAACCTTACTATAAGATTCCCGATTCACCGCCGCACTTCAGGATTGAAGTAGCGGACGAGATCGACACCGAACCGTTTCTGGGTTTTTCCGTCGAATCACGCGCGCGCGGCGCGCGTAAATTGGTCTCATACATGGAGTCGGATTTCGGCAGCAGGCTAAACCATGACTGACCTCGAGCGCGAACTGAAAGAACTCATCGTAAGCTCGCTCAACCTCGAAGATATCTCACCCGAGGACATTGAAAGCGGCGAACCTTTGTTCGAGAAGGGGCTGGGACTCGACTCTATCGACGGGTTGGAGCTTGGGATGGCGATACGAAAGAAGTATGGAATCAAGGTGCAAGGTTCCAAGGAAGAGGTCCGCGCGATCTTCGCGACAGTGAGCAGCATTGCGCGATACCTAGCGGGGCAGAAATCTCATTGATGATCTCAAAGAGCGACATCACGGCGGTACTTTCGAAATATCTGCAGGACTTGTTCGACCTGCCAGCGGAGAAAATTACGCTGAGCGCGCGACTTTCCGATGACCTCGATCTCGACAGCATCGATGCGGTCGACCTAGTGATTAAGCTGCAGGAATATACCGGCCGCAAGATCTCGCCATCCGAATTCAAGAGTGTGCGTACCATCGGCGATGTCGTCGACAAGATTTATGCGCAGGTCAACAATGGCGCGCGGCCTTGACGTATTGCTGTTGACGGTTGGCCTCGCGTATCCCTTCCTAGCGTATTTGGGCTTGCAGATTTTGCCGGCGGGACTTTTTGTGATCGGCTTGTTCGTGCTTCTCGCGCTCAGGCTCGCCTTCAAGCGCAAACCAAATGGTCGGAACTCGTTGCCCTATTTGATTGCCGCGCTGATGTTGTTGATCCTCGCCGCGTGTTCTCCGATGGTCGGTTTGAAAGCGTACCCAGTGCTCCTTAGCCTCGCTCTCGGCGCGGCATTCGCGTACTCGCTGATATGGCCACGTACCGTCTTCGAGCAAATCGCACGCATTCGTGATCCAGATTTGCCGCCGCACGTAAATTCATACTTGCGCAAGGTTACGATTGCGTGGCTGATGTTCTTCTTCATCAACGCCGCGCTGTCGGGGGCGACTGCGATGAGCGGCAGCCTGAAGCTGTGGACGCTCTACAACGGATTCATCTCCTACATTACGATGGGAGTGCTATTCGGCGCTGAATTCCTGATTCGCCAAGTCGTACACCAACGCATCCGGCACGCCGCATGAGCATCGTATCGTTATCGGATCTTCTCGCCGGCGCGCGGCCCGACACCCTTTGCATCGCGATGAAGGACCGTCAGCAAATCACTTTAGCGCGATTGCGCGCTGACATCGCGCACAATGCCGAGCGCCTTTCCACGCGCTCCATCCGGCGCGCCGCTGTGGTTTGTGAGGACGGATACTGGTTCCTCGTCGGCGTGCTTGCGCTGGCATATATCGGCGCCGATGTCATTCTGCCACCCAACTCGCAGATCGGCACTCTGCGCGCGTTCGCGCACGATTTCGACGCGCTACTCACCGATTTGGGTGCGGGTATGGGCGCGGGAAGCATCGGCGTCGAGTCGAGCGAGAGGGAAGCCGCACCGATACGTTTAGATGCCGCCAACAGCCGGATCGACTTTTTTACCTCTGGCTCAACCGGTGAGGTGAAGCGCGTTGCCAAGTCGCTGACGCTCTTTGAACGCGAAGCCGCCGTGCTTGAGCAAATGTGGGGTGCGCAGCTGGAAGATGTGCCTGTCTTCGGGACCGTCACGCATCAGCACGTTTTCGGAATGACCTTCCGCATCATGTGGCCGCTGCTCGGGGGCCGTCCATATCACTCGGAATTTCACGTCGCATGGGAGCCGCTGCTCGCGATGCTGCCCGGTCCTGCGATGATCGTGTCGAGTCCGGCGCAACTCACTCGCCTCGCAGGGCTTGCGCCACTGGCGCCCGCGAATCGGCCTCGCATGGTCGTCACCGCCGGTGCACCTTTGCCCGCGGACGCGGCGATCGAGGCAAGCAACATTTTTGGATGCATGCCGACCGAGATTTTTGGCAGCACCGAGGCGGGCGCGATCGCGTGGCGAAGCGGCCCAACACAACCGGTGTTCTGGCAACCGCTGCCGACGGTCGAGGTCGCGTCCACTGCCGAGGGAGTTCTGGTGTTACGCTCGCCGCACGCCTCATCAGACGGCTGGTGCGAGCAGTCGGACCGAATTTCGTTTAATACCGATGGGCGCTTTCGTCTTGAGGGACGAATCGATCGGGTGGTAAAGATCGAAGGTAAACGAGTGAGCCTGCAACAACTGGAGCGCGGGATCGTCGGTCTCCGGTGGGCCGAGGAAGCCGCTGTGGTCCGCCTCGGCGACCGCCGCGCATATCTCGGTGCGGTCGTGAAGTTGTCAGCGGCGGGAAATGCTGAGCTCCAGCGCCTCGGCAAGTTTCGCTTCGAGCGAATGTTGCGTCGCGAACTTTCGTCGACCGAAGATCTATCCGTACTTCCGCGGCGCTGGCGTTTCGTAGACAACATGCCGATCGACGGGCTCGGCAAACGGCCCGTTCGTGATGTGGTGGCGTTGCTGGAGCAAACATCGTGAGCGTGCCACCAGTGCCCGAAGCGGACGCAGAGATCAAAAATCCCGAGATCGTCGGCGTCACACGATCGGAAGATCGCGTCGAGTTGAATCTCGTAATTCCGGGCGCGCTACTTTACTTTCGCGGCCACTTTCCCGACTTCGCGATTCTTCCCGGCATCGTCCAACTAGATTGGGCGATCCAATATGCCGTGCATTACTTTGCGCTCGGTGCCGCTTCGCCCAATACGATACGAATCAAATTCCGCAAGCCGATCAGGCCAAACCATCGCGTCATGCTGAGTCTGAAGCACCTGCACGCGCGCGGCGGCCTCGAATTCAACTACGCGGACGCGGAAGGCGCGTGTTCCTCGGGGCAGATCGGATTCGCTTTTCCATGACTTTAGAGTGCTGCGCCATCATTCCGAGCTTCAATCACAGCGAGATGGTCGGTGAGCTGGTACGCCTTCTGCGCGAAGCTGGGCTGCCGATTTTCATAATAGACGATGGCAGTGACGAGCCCTCGCGCCGCGCGCTCGTGGCGCTTCATGCGCCTGAAGCAGGGGTGATCGTTCATCGCCTCGGCGTTAATCGCGGCAAGGGTGGTGCGGTGATGAAAGGCTTCGAGCTCGCGCGCGCCGCTGGCTTCACCCACGCTCTGCAAATCGATGCCGACGGCCAACACGACCTCGCGAGGCTTCCGGAGTTCATCGGACTCAGTGAGGCGCATCCGGACGCGCTGATCGCGGGCGCGCCAATCTATGACGAAACGATGCCACGTGGTCGGCGTCTCGGCCGCTGGATCACTCACTTCTGGGTCGGCATCGAAACGCTGTCGATGCGTCCGGCCGACACGATGTGCGGCCTACGCCTCTATCCGCTGGAGCGGGTCGCTAGTTTGCTTGCGTCGCATCGCCTCGGACGGCGGATGGATTTCGATATTGAGATGTTTGTCCGGCTGATCTGGGATGGAGTTCCGATTTTTTTCGTTCCAGTGCGAGTGGTCTATCCTGTTGGCAACGTTTCGAACTTCGCTTTGATTCGCGATAACTTGCGCATCACAATGATGCATACACACCTGGTCCTCGCAATGCCGTTGCGCCTTACTCAAATCTTGCGCAACCGGCATCGGCCGGCCGACGCGCCACGCCACTGGTCCTCGCTCGCCGAGCGCGGCGTCTATTGGGGACTGAGCATTTTGGCTTTGTTCTATCGATTGACCGGACGCTATGGATGTATGGTGGCGGTGTTTCCGATCGCGCTCTATTTCCATCTGACCGGCTCCGAGCAGCGTAGAGCGTCACGAGAGTTTCTTCGCCGCGCCTATCGGGCGAAAGGCATCGACTATGATCCCGGCTGGATCGCGACCTTTCGGCATTTGTTCGGCTTCGCGCGCAAGACCGTGGACACCTTCGCGGCGTGGGTCGGCGGCATCGATCCGAAGGCCGTCGTCGCAATCGACCAACGAACTCTCGACCGGGTCGCCGTCAGCGGTCAGGGCATCCTGCTCGTTGTCTCGCACCTCGGCAATATCGATATAAGCCGCGCGCTACTCGACGACGCGCAACGATCGCAAATCAAGCTGCTGGTGCACACGGTGCACGCGCAAAACTTTGCGCGAGTTCTCGGTCGATTTCGTCCCGACGCGATGGTGGAGACCATCCAGGTCACCGACATGAATCCCGGAACCATGATCGCGCTCAAGGAAGCCATCGAGCACGGTAATTGGGTAGCGATCGCTGGCGATCGAACTCCGGTCGGCAGCGACGAGCGCATCAGCGTGGCTCCCTTCCTTGGTCGCGACGCGCCGTTTCCGCAAGGCCCCTACGTGCTCGCGCATTTGCTTGAATGCCCAGTTTATCTCATGTTCTGTATACGCAAGAAGGGCGGCTACGGCTTGTATTTTGAAATGTTCGCCGAGCGCATAACTCTTCCGCGCCGCGACAAGCAGACGGCAATCACCGAATGGGCTGCGCGGTACGCCAAACGGCTGGAGAGCTTCTGCCTGATCGATCCATTTCAGTGGTATAATCTCTACGACTATTGGCAGTCCCCGCTCGCAGATGAAAAAGCTGCGACCCAATGATTTCCGCCGACGTCGTTATCAAGGTTCAGTTCTACCACCTCGATCCGATGGGTATCGTGTGGCATGGAAATTACGCGCGCTTCCTTGAACAAGGACGCGCCGCGCTGTTCGACAAGATCTCGTTCGGGTATCGGGAGATGTCTGAGAGTGGATTCGCTTGGCCTATTGTAGACCTGCGTATCAAGTATGTGCGTCCGATCGATCACACCCAGAAGATCGCTGTCAAGGCGACTTTAGTCGAATACGAAAACCGGCTCAAGGTCGACTACATCATTACCGATGTAGATGGCGGCGCGATCCTGACCAAGGCATACACCATCCAGGTTACGGTCGATCGCGCGAGCAACGAGCTCTGCTTCGAAACTCCCGCGGCTCTGGTCGAGAAGGTGCGGCGCGCGTTGTGACTCGCCGGATTGCACGGCCAGTCGTTGCGATCGCAACGATCCTTTCGATCTTGACGATGACGGCGTCTTGCTTCGCCGAACTCGGAATGGGTCCGACACTCGCGCCGGATCAAACCCTCCACGGGCGCTTCGTCGAGGAGCGTCATCTCAAAGGTCTCTCGTTGACGCTCAGGAGCGAGGGCAGCTTCGTTCTCGCTCCCGGTAAAGGTCTCATCTGGCGTATCGAGCAGCCGATCAAAACGCTGACGATAATTTCTCCGGTCGGCGTCCGCCAGATCGTCAACGGTAGCGAGGTTCAACACCTGGACGCCGCCGGCTTTCCGGTCATCGCGCATTTCTATGACATGCTAAGCGGCTCACTGGTCGGGAACTGGTCAGCGATGCGCCATGATTTCGCCGTGAACTCAACCGGCGATCGTGAGGCCTGGCGGACTGTTCTGACGCCATTGCACCCCGATGATCCGATAGCAGGTATGCTCGCGTCGATCGTCATCTCTGGCAGCAAAATGGTCGACAGCGTCGACATCAATCGGGCTAACGGCGACTCTGAGCACATGGCATTCCTCGATCAGACGGTATCGAGCGTTCCGTTGAATGGCGAAGACGCGCGCCTTCTAAACAGCAAGCCAGCCAGCTGAGAATGAAAATCGCTGCTTTCGCTTGGGGTCTGGTGGTAGTGGCCGCCTGCGTGATCCTGCTATTCCATTTCCTTAAGGGCGTCGAGCTGGAGACCGACATGACCGCTCTCCTGCCGACTGAGGAGCGCGATGCACTCGATCAGCGCGCCAAGGACCAGGTCACGGAAATTCTGGCCAAACGAATTTTCATTCTGGTCGGCGATGATGATCGCGGAAACGCGCGAGCAGGCGGCGCCGCACTGGCCAAGGCCCTCGAAGACTCGGGGACAGTCACCGCGGTAACCTATCGGATCCGTTCAGACAGCCTCAAGTCGATGGGCGCGATGTATTTTCCGTATCGCTTCGGGTTACTAACCGCCGCCGATCGCGAGCGCCTGCAACACAATCACGGCGCGCAAATCGTCGACCGCGCGATCGCGAGCGTATACGGTCCCTCGCCGATCGTGGATGCGAATCTGCTACAACGCGATCCGTTTTTGCTGACAGCAGAATTTCTCAGCAACTTGCCGACACCGGCAGCACGACTGACTCCCGATGATGGAGTATTGTCGACGCGTGATGGTAGTACAACCTGGGTTCTCCTCACCGCGCAACTGAATGGCAACGTATACTCGAGCGCCTTTCAGGAGCACTTCATCTCCGCTTTCAACGGGACAGAGCGCAAACTGCACGCGACGATGCCCCATCTTCAGGTGTTGCGCGTCGGAGCGATTTTCTACGCGCAGGCCGGCGCGGAGAGCGCGAACGAAGAGACCACCCGCCTCGGCATCGTTTCGCTGGTCGGAACGATCGTTCTGATCCTCGTTGTGTTCCGTGCCTTGCGCCCGCTATGGCTCACGCTGCTTGCAATCGTGGTGGGAGTGCTATGTGCTTTCGCCGTATGCCTCTCGATATTCGGAGGGCTGCACGTGGTAGCATTGCTGTTCGGCGTTAGCCTGATCGGCATCGCGATCGACTATTGCCTGCAATACGTCTCCGCCCGCTTCGGCGATAACGCTGGACCGCCGAATCAGCGCCTCCGCCAGGTTCTGCCGGGCATCACGCTCGGAGTTGCGACTACTCTGATTGGATATGCCACGTTGCTGCTCGCGCCGTTTCCGGGGTTGCATCAGCTCGCTGTATTCTCCGCGGTCGGCCTCCTCGGCTCGATCCTCACCGTTGTTTTCTGGTTGCCGTTGCTAGACAGCCGTGAGCCGCTTCCGCACGGTGCTCGCATTCTCGCGATGGCGAATCTACTGTGGGATTTTTGGGAGGCTGCTCCCTATCGCCCTTGGCGATGGGGCTTTATCGCGCTGATTGCAATTCTGACCATCGTAGGCTCAAGCCGCCTAAGGTTTGATGACGACGTGCGGCATCAGCAGTCGCTCGCTGACAATCTGAGAAATCAAGAATCGCAAATTCGCCGCCTGACCGGAATCTCGGGCGGAACGGAATTCCTGCTGGTCCGCGCGACGAATACGGACAGCGCGCTGCAGACAGAGGAGGCTTTGCAATCGCGTCTCGAATCAGCGAAGCGGGACGGCGCCATTCGCGGATTTCAATCGGTTGCGGAATTCATCCCGTCGATCGCACGCCAGCGTGAGGACCGCGCGCTCGTACATGACAAGCTGATACTGCCTTATCTTGGGTCGTACTATCGGCGGCTCGGCGTTAACGGCGGTGCGCCGGCCGATGCTGGCAGCGCTGGATTCCTCACCCCCGATGCCATCAGCGATGATTCTCCGCTATCGTACCTGCGCAGTCTGATCCTCGAGTCCGGCGCGAATGGCGCCACGCAGGTCATCCTGCTCTCCACTGTCTCGCACCCCGACAAGATCCGCCACATCGCCCGAGCAGTGCCGGGTGTGCGCTTCGTCGATCCGGCCGGCGACGTGACGCGCCTGCTCGGTAAGTATCGGCAGCGCGCGATGATTCTAATCGCGGTCTCGGTCATATTAATGATGCCGATCCTGATTTGGCGTTATGGGCTGGGCGGAAGTCTTCGCGTCGCGCTGCCGCCTGCGATCGCTGTGCTAGCGGCGCCGTCGCTGGTCGCGTTGGCAGGAGTAACCTTCACGTTCTTCAACGCGATGGCGCTGGTGCTGGTGCTGTCGATTGGTTTCGACTACGCGGTATTTTGCCGCGAGGCCGCACCTTCGCGCCGTCCGGCGACGATGCTGGGAGTGTGGCTCGCGATGTTGACCACGCTGCTTTCCTTCGGGCTGCTGGTTCTGAGTACCACCTACGCGGTGCACGCATTCGGTGCGACGCTCTTGACCGGCACCATACTGGCCTTTGCGTTTGCGCCGCTCGCGAGCGATCTGCGTAAGGATTCGTAACTGATGAGGCGGCGCGTTGCGAATGTGCGATGGTGGATAATTGCGATGATGATCTCTGCGGCTGGATGTGCCGCACGATACCTGGCGAGCCCCGGCAGCACCACTATCGCGCCGGGACTTCAGTTTGCGATTCCGACTGGTCGCGAACTCGGCTACTCGATTGAGACCACGCAACTGATCACCGCGCACGTCCGCGATCAGGTTCAGGTCTTCCAAGCGTACGTCGGCGTGACTCCCGACAAAATTACTATCGTTGCGTTCGATCCGTTCGGTGGCCGCGCGCTCACCGTCGCCGCAACCGATGACGGGATTCATACCGAGGTCCCGTCTATGGTGCCCGCGGTGCTGCGTCCGGGAAACATCCTTGCCGATCTCGCGATCGTGTATTGGCCGGCCGCGGCGGTCCGGCGCGGTTTGGCTGGCTCTTCCGCGACCTTGTATGACAGCACCAGTGAGCGCACCATCACCGACAACGGACGCGAAATTGTCCACGTCAGCTATGGGGGCCCTCACGAAAACACTTGGACAAAGGTCGCGCACTTGCGCAATTTCGCCTTCGGATATGGGCTCGATTTGCAATCGACGGTAACCGCGAAGTGAAGGTCTATCTCAACGCGCTCGGCGTGCTGAACCCGCTCGGCCGCGGCAAGCGCGAGGTCGCTCGCAACCTGCTACGCGGATCGCGCGAAGGCCTCGTGTGGCAATGTGATCTGATTCCAGAGCGCGCGGTTCGAGTCGGCGTGGTGCGCTCGGATTTGCCGGAAGTGCCTCTGCGTCTCGCTCATCTCGATTGCCGCAACAATCGCCTCGCGCTCGCCGCATTGCAGGAGATCGAAACCGATATCGGAACAATCGTCAGCCGCGTCGGCGGACATCGCGTCGCGGTGGTCATGGGCACCAGCACCTCGGGAATCGCCGAGGGTGAAGCGGCGGTGACGCAACGCATCACCGGCGGTGCGTGGCCAAAGGACTTTGGCTACGTGCGCCAGGAGATCGGCAACCTCGGCCGCTTCGTCGCGGAATATCTCGCGCTCGATGGTCCCGCATACACAATCGCGACGGCGTGTTCTTCGAGCGCAAAGGTTTTTGCGTCGGCGCAGCGTCTCATCGCGGCCGGGCTATGCGACGCCGCGGTAGTTGGCGGCGCGGACACACTGTGCCGCATGACGCTGAACGGCTTCGATTCGCTCGACGCGCTCGCGAAAGATTATTGCAATCCGTTTAGCCGCAACCGCGACGGAATCAATGTCGGCGAAGGCGCCGCAATGTTCCTGATGACCACCGAGGAGTCTGCGGTGTCGCTGCTCGGGGTCGGCGAAAGCTCAGATGCGTATCACGTAAGCGCACCTCATCCCGACGGCGGCGGCGCGGTGCTCGCGATGTTGCGCGCGCTGGAGTCTGCCGGTCTGAAGCCCGGCGACATCGACTACATCAATTTGCATGGTACCGCGACTGAGCTGAACGACGCGATGGAGAGTCGCGCGGTCGGCAGCGTCTTCGGCGATCGCACCCCGTGCAGCTCGACCAAATCCATGACGGGTCACATGCTCGGCGCGGCGGGCGCTAACGAAGCGGCATTCCTATGGCTGACACTCGAACCCGAGTTCGCCACCGGCGCGGTGCCGGGGCATCTCTGGGACAGCGAGGCCGACCCTGCAATTCCGAGGATCAATCTAGTGCCTATGGGCTTTCCGATCGCATCGCGAGGTTGCGTCGCGGCGCTCAGTAATTCGTTCGCATTCGGCGGCAGCAACGCCGCCGTCGTCCTCGGAGGAGGATGCTGAGATGCGCGATTGTCCTTACCCCATCGACGCGCTGCTGCCGCATCGGCCGCCGATGGTCCTGCTCGATAAGGTTATCGCCTACGATAACGCCACTATCGTAGCCAGTGTTGCGATCGCCGAATCGAGCCTGTTTCTCACGCGCGAAGGAGTGCCTGGTCACGTTGGCATCGAATATATGGCGCAGGCGTGCGGCGCCTTTGCGGGCGTGCAGGCGCTCGATGCCCGTGAGCCGGTGAAAATCGGGTTTCTTCTCGGCACCCGCCTTTGCAGGGTGTTGAGGCCGTGGTTTTGCATAGGCGATCGCCTGATCGTCACGGCGGCGATTGTTTTTCGCGACGAGCAGATGGCCGCTTTCGATTGTCGAATCGGGATTGATGGACAAATCGCCGCCGACGCGCAGCTTAAGGTCTATCAGCCAGATGACGTTCAGCTGCTGATCGACAAGCCGGATGCTGATCGATAAGAATGATGAGAGATGAGCCGAAGCATCCTCGTGACCGGATCGAGCAAAGGAATCGGGCGCGCGATCGCGCAACGGCTCGCTCGCGACGGCTTCTCGATCGTGGTGCACTATCGCGGCGATCGCGAAGGCGCGGAGCATACTCTGAATTCGATCCGCGAGCACGGCGCAACCGGCCGAATCATCCAGTTCGACCTCGAGGATCGGGAGCAGTGCCGCACATGCTTGGAAGCTGATATCGCTGAGCACGGCGTCTACTATGGCGTGATTCTCAATGCCGGTATTGCGCGCGACAATGCGTTCCCGGCGCTCGAAGATTCTGAGTGGGACAGCGTAATCGATACTGACCTCGGCGGCTTTTATAATGTGCTGCGCCCGATCGTCATGCCAATGGTGTCCGCGCGCCGCGCCGGACGTATCGTCACGATTTCTTCGGTGTCAGGGTTGATGGGCAATCGAGGCCAGGTGAACTACAGCGCGGCGAAAGCCGGAATCATCGGGGCGACCAAAGGGCTCGCGATCGAGCTCGCGAAACGAAATATCACCGTCAACTGCGTCGCGCCCGGGCTTATCGGAACCCAAATGATGGAAGGCGTTCCGCTCGAAGAGTTTCTCAAGACTATTCCAATGCGGCGGGTTGGGCGGCCAGACGAAGTCGCGGGGCTGGTGAGTTTTCTCTGCTCCGACGAGGCCAGTTACATCACACGCCAGGTGATATCGGTCAATGGAGGAATGGCATGAAACGGCGAGTCGTTGTCACCGGGATGGGTGGCATTACGGCGCTGGGTGAAGATTGGCCAGCGATTCGCGCGCGATTCGAGGCTGGGAAAACCGGCGTGCGTCGCATGCCCGAATGGGATCGTTATCACAGCTTGAACACCCGGCTCGCCGCACCGATCGACGGCTTCGATGTCTCTGATCGCTACGAGCGTAAAAAGTTGCGCACCATGGGTCCGGTTTCGCGGTTGGCGGTGTATGCCACTGAGCGCGCGATCGCGGACGCCGGACTCACCGGCGATCCGTGCCTAGCGCAAGGGCGCACCGGTATCGCGTATGGCTCGTCATTCGGAAGTCCTGATCCATTGACGGGCTTCGCCGAACTGATGATGACGGGCACCTCAACCAAGCTGACCGGCACGAGCTATCTGCAAATGATGAGTCAGACCGCCGCAGTCAACATCGGACTATTTTTCAGCATAACCGGAAGGATTCTGCCCACCTCGAGTGCATGCACCTCGGGCAGCCATGCGATCGGCTATGGGGCCGAGACGATTCGCTACGGAATGCAGGATGTAATGATCGTCGGCGGCGGCGATGAGTTGAGCGTGTTCGAGGCAGCGGTATTTGACACCTTGTTCGCGACCAGCACTCGCAACGATGCGCCCGAAACTACGCCGCGGCCATTCGATCGCGATCGCGACGGCCTAGTAATCGGCGAGGGCGCTGCGACGCTGATTCTGGAGGAGTTTGAACACGCAAAAGCGCGCGGCGCGCGAATTCACGCCGAACTCGTCGGTTACGGCACCAACTCGGACGGGAACCACGTAAGTCAGCCCTCCGCCAAGACGATGAGCGTGGCGCTAAAACTCGCGATGGAAGATGCGAATCTGCCTGCCGACGCCATTGATTTTGTTAACGGCCACGGCACTGCGACCGAATGGGGCGACATCGAAGAAAGCAAAGCGACCGTCGACGTGCTCGGCAAACGCATTCCGCTCCACGCGCTGAAAAGTTATTTCGGGCACTCGCTCGGAGCGTGCGGCAGCATCGAGGCGTGGCTCGGTATCGAGATGATGAAGGATGGATGGTTCGCGCCAACCGCGAATCTGGTCAACGTTGACGAGCGATGCGCCGAACTCGATTACGTGATAGGCGAAGGGCGTCGTCTGGACATCCAATATTTGATGTCTAATAACTTCGCCTTCGGAGGGATCAACACCTCCCTCATTTTCAAGCGGGCGTAGTCTATCCGCGACGCAACGAGCGCGCTAGTTCGGCAGGATCGTCTACAGTTCGTGCCGACCCGTCAGCGCGCTGGCAAGCGTGGCCGCATCGCTGTATTCGAGATCGCCGCCGGCCGGTAGTCCGCGCGCGAGACGAGTGGTCTTGACCCCGATCGGTTTCAGTATCCGTGCTATATAAAGCGCGGTCGCTTCACCTTCAACCGTCGCGTTGGTTGCGATGATCAATTCCCGAATGCGCGGCGGTTCGCCAATTCGCGCTAGCAATTCTTTCATCTTCAGCTCTTCGGGACCGATCCCGTCGAGCGGCGCTAGCGCTCCGTGAAGTACGTGAAAGACGCCGTTGAAACTGCGCGCGCGTTCGACCGCCATCAGATCAGCCGGCCCCTCAACCACGCAAACGACATCGTGCTCGCGCGCTTCGCTCTCGCAGATGTGACATCGAGGGCGATCCGATAAACCGAAGCATTCCGAGCACAGCCCCACGCGCTCCTTCATTTCGAGCAGTGCCTCGGCCAGCGCGAGCACTTCGTCGCGCGGGCGATTGAGCAGGTTGAAGGCCAGGCGGGAAGCGGTTTTCTCTCCGATTCCGGGTAGCCGCGAAAGTTCCTTGACCAACCGCGTCATCGCAGGCGGGAGTCCGTCCTGTCGCTTGATGAGATCAGACATCTTGGTAGAGGTCGGTCATGCTCCTCCGAAGCCGGGAAGTTTGAGACCCGCCATCGGACCGAGCTTGCCCATGGCTTCGGCGACGAGCTGCTGCGCGCGCGCGAGCGCGTCGTTTATCGCGACCACGATCAGGTCCTCGAGCATCGATTTGTCATTCGCAGCAATCAGGTTGGGTTCGACGGTGATGCGACGCACGCGCATCGAGCCGTCGGCGATCACTTTGACCATCCCGCCGCCGGACTCGGCCTCAACAGTTTTTGTCGCCGCTTCATCCTGCATAGTTTTGAGTTTTTCCTGCAGTTGTTGCGCCTGCTGAAAAAGTTCCGAAATGTTGAATTCTGCCACGACCGTTACTCCTGGCGACTGCTAACTTTTCTTCGGCGCACCGGCTGCCCCCTGGATCTCGGGACTAATCCGAACCTCAACCAGCCTCGCCTCCAATTCATCGAAAATTCGCCGCATCTCGGGATCCTGTAGCAACGCTTGCCGTTCGTCCGGGCCGCCGGGCCGCGACTTGAGCGCGGTGTCTATGGGCGCGCCTGTTGTTGTTGCCGCGACCTTCGATGCGTCGCGGACGATCGTAAGCCTCGGTTCGATCTCCGGAGGCACCTTCGCGGCTCCATTAGATGACGGAGTCGCAGCCGGAACCTTCTTCGTCGCGGTATTCACGATGGTTCCTTCTGAGGCCACTTCGACTCTGATGGGACGGCTCAAAAATTCCGTTGCCAGTTCCGCTATGGTCGTGCGGTTATCGCTAAGATAACGGATGTATATGTCGTTTCGCGCATTCACCGTCAGCACATCGTCCGACAAGGAAAGTGCCGCGCCCTGCTCCATAAAACCCGCGAGGGCCGCGCGACGCGTACGAATGAAATCGCGCAACTCCGGCAAATCTGGTTTCGTCGATCCTTGGCCGACCGATGACGGTCCCTGCGATTGGGCTGATGATGTGCGAACCGGCGCGGTCGCGTTGACCTCGCCCTCCACTTTCATGCGGCGCGCGCTGATTGATCCTGATGATCCGTCTGACGATCCTCCGAACGACGCCACGCCTCCGCCGGAACTCGATGACGAAGTCGGCCCTGTGCCGCGACCGTTTCCGATCGCACGGATCAATTCGTCGGCGTCCATTACGGGCGCCAGCGTGGCCATTCTGATCACCGCCATCTCCATCAGCAAATCAGGATAGGGCGAACGCAGCAGGTCTTCCTGCGCCTCGGCCATCAAATGAAACAGCCGCATTATGTCTCGGTCGCTGGCGCGTTCGGCCAGCCGCTTGAGTTCAATCACTTCGTGATCGGGCAGATCGGCAAGCGGATTAATAGAATCATTCGAGGGAAGGCGGGCGACGGCGATATTTCGGATCGCCTCGAGCAGGTCGCGCCCGAGTGATTCCAAATTGGCGCCGCGCGCGTGCAACTCGCGAACTTTGCGCAGGGCGCTTGTGGCATCCTTACTCAGAATCACGTCGCAGAGCGCGTATACAACAGAACGGCTCGCGACGCCCAGGGTGGCGGCGACTTCCGCCTCCGTAACATTTTCTTCCGCGGCGCATGCGATCGATGCTTCGAGCATCCGTTCCGCATCGCGCATACTGCCGCCCGCTTCGCGCGCTAACAGCAGCAGCGCGGATTCCTCGACCATAACGCCCTCGCGCGAGGCGAGTTCCTTGAGTCTCGCAAAAATAACCTGCAGCGCGATGCGCCGAAAGTCGTAGCGCTGGAGACGTGAGAGGATCGTCTCGGGCATTTTTTGCGGCTCGGTCGTCGCGAGGATGAACTTGACGTGTGGCGGCGGCTCTTCCAGCGTTTTCAGCAGCGCGTTGAAAGCCTGATCGGTGAGCTGATGGGCTTCGTCGATAATGTAAATTTTGTAGCGGTCACGCGCGGGTCGGTAGCTCAGGTTCTCGATAATAGCGCGGGCGTCGTCAATCTTGCGGTACGTGGCGCCGTCGATTTCGGAAACGTCAAGGGCGCGGCCAGCGCGGATCTCGATACACGCGGGACACTCGCCGCAGGGCTCCGGTGTGGGACCGATCGCGCAATTGAGGCATCGCGCGAGGATGCGAGCCGCTGTGGTCTTGCCGACGCCGCGGATCCCGGTGAACAGGAATGCGTGAGCTATCCTGCCATGCTCCAGCGCTGCGGTCAGAGTTTTGGTTACGTGCTCCTGGCCGACCAACTCTCTGAAGCGCTCGGGACGCCATTTGCGAGCTAGCACGAGATGAGAGGATGCGATTTCCACCATTACGATCTTTAAACTCGGCACTGCCGCGAAGTCACGATTCGTCACCGCGCGCATACACCGAAAGCTGTACCCGTCGCTTGAGCGGGCCGTGCCCGTCGAATGATAGCCAGGCACCCCTGCGGCACAGAGAGTTAACCGGTACCGTTGCTTCCTTCCGGACCTGGCGGGGTTCGCGGCGTTCCCTTGCGCAGGACCCGGCTATCAGCGGCGGGCAAACCTTGCGCGCGACTCGAGCGACTCGTTTTTCGAGCGCCCGTTTATTAAATTATCACAAGCGCCTACTTGCAACCGCATCGCATCATTGGTCGTGCTTCCACTCGTCGGCGTAAAGAAGCAGCAGCTCCTGCCCGAGCGTCCTCACTAGAAATCGCTGGATCTCGTTGATCGACCGCTCCAGTGCGCGCCCACCAATCAGCCAATGTCCACGTCCCGGAATTTGCGCGATCGATGCGCCGATGCGAGTCGCGAATTGTTCCAGTTTTTCATAGGGCGCAAAGATGTCTGACTGACCCGCCACGATCAGGCGGGGCGCTGCGCGGTCTGAGGCTTCGAAGGCGAGCGCGCCTTTTGCGACTTCGAGCGCGGCCGTGGTGGCTCCAGGTATCAGCGTCTTTATCATCTGCGCGCGTGTGAAAGGAACGGGATCGGCAACGAATTCGAACAGCTTGCGGCGGGAAGGCGGACTTAGTGGACGTCCTTTCCAAATCGGGATCAGGTTTCCGACGCGCATGAACAATGGGGTGCGAAAACCCGGGACCAACGGTGCCATCGCAACTGCGGCCTTTACTCCTCCGCGCTCTGCAAGCTTTAGCGCAACGAGACCCCCGATCCCGTGACCAACGACGACCACCTCACCCCCGATCGCCATGATCGCTTCGCCCGCGAGCTGGACCATATTTTCGAAGCTCATCCCTTCGATTGTAGGCGTATTTCCATGGCCAATCGCACATTGAAGATTGGGCGCGTAGATTTCCCATCCGATGGTCGCAAAATAGCCGACCAGCGTCGCGAGATGCCTTGAGGTGGTAAAGAGCTCGGGAAGAACGACGATCGGCCACGCAAACTTTAGCAGTTCGGGAACTTCGTGCTGCGCCGGAAAGCCGCCCAGTTTTATCTCCACGAGATCAGGATGCGACACGAGCGCATATCATGCCACATGAGCGGGCAATTAGTGAATCGATAAGCGGGACCGGTCATTAAGGTCCGGGAAGCGATCTCGAATTCAGACCGGCTAATCTTGCGACGAGATGGAGTTGCGCGCAAGCGAACGGGACGAAGAAAGAGCCCCCTCTTTCAAGGGGGCTCCTCCCTGTTTGCGAGGCCATCGAAGCCTCGGCTTAATCCAGCAGCAGTTCCGGCATCTTGCCAGCCTCCGGAACGATCATTCCGGAGGGAAACTTTTTACGACCCTACTTCTTTTTCTTTTTGCCAGCTTTCTTTTTCATAGTTCTCTTTAGCTTGGATTTAGATTTGGTGGCCTTCTTCGTGGCCCTCTTTCTGACTCCTGGCATTAGATACCTCCTCTCGAATTTGCTGCTGCTGGAGAAGCACCTTTTCTTATTCGGTGGATACTGCGGCCACCGTTAACGAGGCAACTATATAAATGCGTTATGTTGAATGCAATAGCGGTGGGCCGACTATATAAAGAAATTTTAAAATCAAAACAAGCTGGAGGCGTCTATCTTTTTCGACCAATCGTCAACTTTAGATCATAAGCATACTTGAAGTGACAGTATTCCATCATTTACCATGTCGGGCATGAGTCGCTTAAGCAATTGGCTTCGACGCGAATGGCTAAATCTAATGCTCGGGACTATTCTGGTGGGGATGGTAGTCAACGGACTGGTGGCTACGAGAGGGCCGCGTGACCTGATGCTCCTGCGCGCGCGACGTGCTGATCTCGAAGCCAAACGAGCCGATCTGGTGTCTCAAAAGGGCGACCTAGAAACCACCGTTCGGAACCTGCGCTCGAACGATCGTTACCTTGAGCACTTGATCCGCAAAGAGCTCGGGTACGCCCGCTCCGATGAGCTGGTCTACAAATTCATCGGCCCGGGTTCGGACTCACGGAAAGAAGCCCTGCACGATGACTCAGACGGAGCGCGCAAGCAGTCCGTACTCGCGGGCCTCGCGCTCCAATTGCTCTCGGAAGTCGGGGTGCGCTAATTCGATCAGCGCCTTCGCGCGCTCTCGAATCGACTTGCCCTTGAGATTGACAATTCCGTACTCGGTAACAACGTACATCACATCTGTCCGCGGGGTGGTCACGACATTTGATTCATCGATGCGCGCGACGATCCTGCTAGAGCGTTTTCCCGCCCGCTGGTAGGTCGACGCGAGGCACAGGAAAGCTTTCCCTCCGCGTGAGGCGTATGCGCCGCGGATAAACTGAAGCTGCCCGCCGGTGCCGCTGATCTGGCGCAGCCCGGCGGATTCAGAACATGCTTGTCCAAAGAGATCGATTTGTGCGGCATTGCAAATTGCCACCACGTTATCGTTGCGCATAATGCGATGCGGCAGGTTGGTGTGGTCGACAGGACCGGCGAAGCAAGCCGGATTGCGGTCTAAAAATTTATACATTCGCGATGAACCGGCGGCGAAGCAGTAGGTCATTTGGAATCGATCGAGCTGCTTATGCGCGCCGCTCACTTTTCCCGCCTCGTACAAATCGACGATCGAATCGACGAACATTTCAGTGTGGACGCCGAGGTCCTTGATCGACGAGCGCGCGAGCAATTCGCAGACCGCGTTCGGCATAGCGCCAATTCCGATCTGGATGCACGCGCCGTCCCCGATCTCATTGGTAATGAGCGCCGCGACCTTCTGATCGACCTCGGTCGCGGTCGGATTTTTCAGCTCCGGAATTTCACTTCTGCCGGCATCGACTACGTAATCAACGTCATCGATGTGCACGCAGTTTTCGACTCCATATACGTAGGGCATCGCTTCGTCAGTTTCGATGATGAGAATCTTCGCGCGCTCGGTGATCGCTTTGTGATACGTGACTGCAATCCCGAAGTTGAAAAATCCGTGCTCATCCATCGGCGCGGTTTTGAGGACCGCAACGTCGGCAGCGACGAATCTGCGATAGTAGTCCGGCGCCTCGCCAAAGTTCATCGGGATATGACAGCAGAGACCGCGATCGTGCATTTTCCGTTCGAGGCCGGAGAAGTACCACGAGAAGTAGCTAACATGGCGTGAGTCCGGATCAGCTTCGACCGCCAGGCGCGGGCGCATCGCGAGGCATCCGCGGATTCTGAGGTTGCGCAGTTCCGCAATTCTCGCGGCCAGCGACTTATCGAAGAGGTCGGGTTGACCGGCGCCGAAACCGTACTCGAGCCACGAATCGGACTTGACCATCGAGGCGGCCCGCTGCGCGGTTATGGTTTTGCGTTTGAGTTCCGCTTGGTTTGAAGCTGCCATAGATCGTTTGTCCCATTCGCGGATCACCGCGTCTACGCTTGACTACCGGTAACGCGTAGGATTTCCTTCATCGCGCAACTTACGCTCATCAACATCAATGCCAAGTTCGCAACCCACCAAGCAAGTGGCTCAATTGTCACAACCGGCCGCGTCGGCGCGGCTAATTCTGTTTATCACTGTATTCATCGATCTGCTCGGCTTCGGAATTGTGATTCCACTATTGCCAATGTTTGCGAGCCGCCTGGGAATATCATTCTTTGGCATCGGCGCCATCATGGCGGTATATTCGCTGGCGCAGTTCATCTGCGCGCCGGTCCTGGGTCGCATCTCCGATCGCATCGGACGGCGCCCGATCATCATGCTGGGCCTGCTGGGTTCTTCGGTCGGTTACCTTATCTATGGCTTGTCCGGTTCCTTCATCGGTTTGTTTCTTTCGCGAGCCGTGCACGGTGCGTGCGCGGCTACCATCTCGACAGCGCAAGCCTACATTGCTGATACGACGAACGAGTCGAATCGCGCGCGGGGCATGGGAATGATTGGAGCCGCGTTCGGCCTCGGATTCGTAATCGGTCCCGCGATCGGTGGCTTGCTTGGACGCGATGATTTGCGCGTTCCGGGATTTTTCGCCGCGGCGTTGACGTTGGCGAATTTGTTGTTCGCGGCGATGCGGCTTCCCGAGTCGCATCAGCCGGAACCGGACGCGCGAATCGATGCCTCGGTTCTTATCGCACCGATTCGCGATCTTTCGATGCAACTTTTCGGACATCATTTGTCGCGGCTTTTTTCCGTCACGTTTCTTACTACTTTTTCGCTGGCCGCTTTCGAGACTACTTTCGCTCTCATGATTCCCCGGGTGTACGGCTACGGAGCAACCGGGGTCGGCATCTTGCTCGCGTTTGCCGGCCTGATGCAGGCGCTGGCGCAAGGCTATTTTGTCGGGAAGCTGGCCAAGCGCATCGGTGAGTCGCGGCTTTTGGAAATTGGCATCGTCTTATTTGCGATCGGGCTGGCGCCGTTGGCGAATTTGCCAACCCCATCGACGCTACTGCTGGCGATGGCGCTGCTGTCGGTTGGCTACGGCTTCGCCAGTCCCACCATTGCGAGCTTGATTTCGAAACTCTCACAGCGCGATCTTCAGGGCGAAGCGTTAGGCATCAACCAGTCGGTATCCTCGATGGCGCGTATCTTCGGACCCCTCGCCGGCGGGTTGGCGTACGGAATACTCGGAATATCGGCGCCCTATTTGGGTGGTGCAGTCGTCGCGCTCGTGGCATTTATACTTGCACGCGCTATCGAGAACGTCGCCGGCTCAAAAGCCGCGGGGGAAACAATTGGGTAACAGTACAAGCTGGCTACTGATCTTTCATTTGTTTGGCGTGATCTTCTGGGTCGGAAGTCTACTCTTGATCGCGAGTCTGCTCGGAATGGTTTCCGATGAAGTCGGGGTCGCGAAGGAGCGCTTTATCATGATCGCGAGCTCGCTGTTTTTCAGCGGCGCGAACATAGGCGGCGCGATCGCGATTCTGTTCGGCGCCCTGCTGATCGCGAGTGAGCCGGTTGTGATGCACCAAGGATGGTTTCACCTGAAGCTGTTACTGGTCTTCATGCTATTGTTAGTACATCTGCGGCTGCACCGTAGAATCGTCGCCCTGAGTGACAATCCTTCGTCGGTCACACACCGCGAGTTTCGTGTAATCCACGGAGTGGTCAGCGTTATTCTGCTCGCGATTCTTGCGCTCTCAATTCTGAAGCCGTTCTAGGACGACTTCACGCCAAGGTGTATATCGCGTGCTCGCTCGCTAGAAGCGATCCTTGAGCTCGCGCGTTCTGGCGAAGATTGAAACTGGATCGCTACCGATTCGCGGATCTCCACGCCGCAGGTTCAGGCCGAGCTCGACGCTATCGGTCCTGAGAAACGGATTGGTGCGCTTCTCGTCGGCGATCGTCGATGGCACTGTGAAGCCACCCTCCGAGGTAATCTTTCGAGCCCATTCGTGTTTGGTCTTGAGCGCCTGGTTATTTGGCTCCAACGTTAACGCGAAGCGCAGATTTTTTTCGGTGTACTCGTGTCCGCAATAGACCCTGGTGTCGTCCGGTAGCGCGGCAAGCTTGTTCAGGGAGTTGAGCATAGTGGCGGCCTTGCCCTCGAATACCCGCCCGCATCCGCCAACGAATAATGTATCACCGGTAAAAACGGCCTTCAGTTCGGGGAAGTAGTACGCGACGTGACCGTTGGTGTGGGCGGGAATTCCGATAACCTGACATTCGAGAGAGCCAATCTTTATCCGGTCACCATCGGCGACCGGATTGGTGAGCGCCGGAATCCTCTCTTTTTCGGCACTCGCGCCAAAGACGCGCAGTCCCGCAGTCGCGCGCACGATATCCACATTGCCGCCGCTATGGTCACCATGCCAATGCGTCGTCAGTACCGCACTCAGGCTTAGCCCGAGACGATTCACTTCCGAGAGGATTTTACCGGCCTCAGCGCAATCGACGACCGCACACTGACCCGTCGAATCGTCGGAGATCAGGTACGCAAAATTATCTGAAAGCTGAGGAACTACGGTGATAGACATTGCCGGCCCTCCGTTGCGATAAAGTGGCCCGCGCCGGGAAGGCGCCGCTTACATCCCAACGATACTGTAGCCCACGTCGACGTAAACCGTCTGCCCGGTGACGCCACTAGAAAGATCGCTGAGGAGTGCTGCCGCCATGGTGCCTACTTCTTCCATTTTCATCGCGCGGCGCAATGGCGCCCGACTCTCGACTTCATGCGCCATCGAATGAAAATCGCGAATGGCCGAGGATGAAAGCGTCCGCGCCGGGCCGGCGCTGATCGCGTTGACCCGGATGTTTTTTGGACCGAGATCCAACGACAGGTATCGCACGCAAGCTTCCAGAGCCGCTTTCGCCACGCCCATTACGTTGTAATTCGGGATCGCGCGGACCGCACCTATATAGCTCAGCGTCAGGATCGAACCTCCGGCGAGTTCCATCAGCGGCTCCGCGGCGCGCGCAAGTGCGACCAGCGAGTAGGCGCTGATTTCCAGCGAGCGCGAGAAATTTTGTCGACTCACGTTCAGAAAGCGATCGCGCAGGTCTTCGCGCTCGGCGAATGCGACCGCATGCACAAGCATATCGAGGCCACCCCACAGAGCTTTCACTTGCGCCAGAGTCGATTCGATTTGCTCATCGAGGGTGACATCGAGCTCGCCGATGATGTGCGCGCCGACTCGCTCCGCGAGGGGCTCGACGCGTTTCTTTAGCGCTTCTCCCTGGTAAGTGAGAGCGATCCGCGCGCCCTGTTTGGCTAGCTCCTGTGTGATCGACCACGCGAGGCTCCGGTCGTTGGCGACTCCGACCACCAGCGCGCGTTTGCCATTGGCGATTCCCATCGCAACTACTTCCTTCTTTTCCGATTGCGCGGCCGTTTCGGGTTAACTTTCGGGCACTTACGATATGAACTTCAAATTTCGATCTTCATTCCGTCGAAAGCCATCTCGATTTCGATCTCGGGGGCATGTTCGAGTGTCTCGCGCCCGATGTGAGTGAGAACCATACGTCCGACGTCAAACCGGCCGCGGTTGCGCTTCAGCTCGGGATAATTCATGTGGAAACGAAGATGCGCCGACTCGAAGTAGGTACACTCACACAGCAGGAGGTTTGCCCCTGCACTGAATTGTAGCAATTCTTCGTTCCATCCCGAGTCTCCGGTGAACACTAATGTTTTACCGTCGAACCCAAGCCTAAATGAAAGCGAAATGTCCGGCTTGGTGTGCGGGCTCCTGATGGTATTCAGCTTAACACCCGCCAGTTTGATGCCCTTGCCCGGCTCCAGCACGAGCCACTTTACTTTTTTTTGCAGTTTTTTCAGGTTGAATCGCGAGAACATCGCGCGCATCAGAATCCAAGTCCGTTGTTCGAGATTCTTCGGTCCGGCGACTATGACCGGATGTTTGCGCGGACGCTCCCACATGTATTCCAGAAACAGAAACGGGAGTCCGCCGAAATGATCACCGTGGAGATGGCTGATGATGATCGCGTCAAGCGAGTCGGCCTCAATCCCATGCCGCTTCATTTCGGCTAGTATGCCGGGGCCGGCTTCCAGCAGAATTCGTTTGCCCCCCGCGTCGAAAAGATATCCAGCTTGCGCGCGGCCTCCACTGGCGAAGGCATCACCAGTTCCCAGTATGGTGAGGGTGATAGGCTTTTTGTCCGAGCCGTCGCGACGGTTGCTGGTGACATCGACCATGAAAATCGGAAAGCAATGCTAATATCATGCGATCGCGTTGGCAAACTTGAGAGCTCGACCGATAAAACCGATAAAGGTCGGGGGGATTCCGTATGAGAGCGGCCACATAACCGATGGAGCGTTACCCCTCAGCGCTGAATATGCGAACTATCGCGGCGATAGCGGTCGCGGCGTTCGCCATGGGATGCTCGCCGGCAAGGGCGCCATCACTGGTCCCAACGCGCTTCGCCAGCGCCGAACAGGTCGAAGAAAATTTCCGCGGCAGAACTTTCGTGCTGGGCGACAACGCCACCGTCGCGCTGGTTCGGTCGCCCGATGCTCCTGCGGGTCAATGGATCAAGCTGCCGTTCTGGTTCGGGCTCAACGTAATGGTACCGGGCGTGTTGCAGCCGAAAGAAGGCGACTACTATGTCATCAGCGAGGCGCGACTAGTAAAGGCGCTCGACAGTCCCGGCCAATGGATGATCGAGGCCGGCAGTTCGCTGATCAAGCGCGAGACCGTGTTCATTACCACCCGCACTCATTATGTCGGGACCGGTACAATCCTTCCCACCATCGTCCAATTCACCGGGATGCGGGAATTCAAGAATGAAGAAGGCAAGCCGATTCAGATTCCGGTACTGCGCGAGGTTTCGCTACCGATGAAGTGGACGCTCGGCGGCGAGATCCCGGCAAACTACGCGAGGTACCGCACCGGATGAAATTCTTCCTGCGCACGGCGCTGCTCGTGCTGATAGCATTTTCTCCCGCGCTCGGGCTCGCGGGGTGCACTCCCGACAAGGCGATGGATTTCGGGCCCACCGGCGAGATCGATACTCCGCCGCAAGATGAACTCAGCCGCCAAATTTTACATGACTTCGATGGGCGCGATTTTGAACTCGGCGACAACGACCGCGAGGCGATCGTGCGGTTGAGCGATTGGCCCCCAGGAAAGCACATCACTATTCCATTTTGGTTTGGCATAAATCCGTTGATGCCATACTTCCATCGTCCCACCATCGGCCACATTTACGTTATGAGCGAATCGGTGATGGTGCGCGGCTTGGACAAGGATCGTTACCTGATTCGCGCGGGATCGAAGGCTTTCAAGAACGACGCGATTTTCGAGGCTACGCATACCCGTTACGATGGGACAGGGAAAATGTTGCCGACGGTGGTGCGCTTCGTCGGCACCAAGGTCGCAACGCTCCCGCTCGATCCGCCGAAGACCGGAACCGTTACCGAAAAGGTCCCGTTGCTGCGCGAGATCTCGCTTCCGATGCACACAGTTTACGCGAAACCGGGTTATGCGACGTTCAGCGTCGTCAAATGAGTGCGACGGCCCGACGCGGCAAAACGATCCTCGTCAACGAGTTCAGTTGATCGCAGCCCATCGAGCTGCCGCGCCGTTGGGGTTCATGCTTGAGCGATCCGGCCACAACATCGCGAGGCGCGACTGCCGTGTGCTTCGCGCATGCTGCTCCAGCAGCACAGCGAGAATCTCCGGGATTTCGTAGACGGCGCGATTGCAGAGCGCGCTGACTCGTCGCTGAAACGAAGCCATCTGATCGGGGTCGAGCATAGGAAGGACACCGGTCGCGATCTCTGCAAACGAGTGTAATACGATCCCGAGTTCGTTTTGCACGATCCAATCGGTGTTGAAGCGTTCCTGGACCATCGTCCATGAGTTGCGCTGAACGATCAGGGGCAGTCCCATCACCAGAGCTTCGCTGATACACCCCGGTCCGGGTTTGCCGACGAAGTAGTCGGCCAGCCGCATGAAATGTGGAATATCGCGAGTGAAGCCCTCGACATGAAATGGAAACGGGAGAGCCATTGCCGCCAGCTGCTCCTGTAACGTCCGGTTGTGACCGCATAGAAAGATGAGCTGCGTCTTTAGTCCAGCTGCCGCCACGCGCCTCGCGATCTGAAGCATTTGGCGCGAGCCGTAGCCGCCGAACATTACGATCCCGGTGGTCAGATCGGGGCGCAGGCCGAGACGCGTTCTCTCGTGCTCGCGGCTGATCTCGATCGGCCGATAAAAATCGGGGCGCACGATCATTCCGGAAGTGCGGAAGACGTGCTCTCGCCGATGCCCCATATCCAGTGCCTGTCTGATCGCGAAATCGGTGGCACAAACCAGATATTGCTCTTGCCGCTCGATCCAGAAATGAGGCGGATTGTCGGCGAGATCGGTCAGGATAGTAACCATCGGAGTGGGATCGCGATCGAGCGCCTGATCCGCCTCACGTAGTCCGTCAAAAATGGCCCGATTGAGGTTGGGGATCAGCGAGACAACCAAATCGGGCGGCTCCTGTTCCCAGAAACGCGCAAGCAATGCTGTCTCCTGACGGTGCATCTTACGTATGAGCATCTGGGTGGCGCGCAGAAGCGGGCCGGTTCCAAGCGTGATGCCGTGCTTGAGCATGACGCGGTTGTAACAATCCTCGATCCGAACTCTGGTGATGCGGCGGATGATGTCGATGGGCTCCAGCACATCTCGCATATTGACCATGCGGACTCGCCACGGGCGCTGCTGCTGCTCGATCACCGATTGCAGAGCGGTGGCACTGGCGCGATGACCCCCGCCTGCATCGAAAAAGAGCAAATCGATTTTACTCGAGGATCGCGGACACCTTGCTTGTGGCGGAAAAAAAGAATCAAAGGATTGCGGCTCCCAAAGCGGACGAGCCGGATGAAAACGACTCATAGAGCTACCCCTTTATGCCGCGGCATCGGAGCTGACGAAGCGGTTCTGCTGCGCATCCCATCGAATCAAATTCAGAAGGCCGCTAGTCCCCTCAACCAATGCGGTGCGGCTCTGCACCCAGTCTCCGTCGTTGAGGTAAAGAATTGGACCGATCATGCGACGGTCGGGGCGGTGAGTATGGCCGCATATGACGCCGTCGACCTTGAGTCGCAGCGCAGCCTCGTGCACCCGAGCGTCTTCGAAATCCATGAGATAATGCACCGCAGTCTTAAGCCGGTGCCTGAGATATGCGCGCGCAATTCGGCGCCGCAGGGCAGGCCGTATCCTTTCACGGTTGTACCAGAGGTTAATCCGCAACGCCGTGGAATAGCTGATGCTGCCCATCATCGAGAGCCAGCGGGCCGGATGCATCGAGCCGTCGAACTGATGACCGTGGATGACCAGCATGCGACGCCCTTCCGCAGTGCGATGGACCAGGTCATCGCGGCATTCGATCGAGCCGAACAGCGTGCGCACCATGCTGGTGTTGAGTTCGTCATGATTGCCGGGTAGGAACACGATTCGCGTACCCTGCCTGCGCCAAGCCCAGATTTCTTCGACCACCGCGGTCTGCGCCGCGTTCCAGGTCCATCCGGGACCAATGTTCCATCCGTCGATGACGTCGCCGACCAGGAAAAGATTCTCGGCACAATGAGCATGCAGAAAATCAAGCAGAGCCTCCGCCTTGCATCGAGCGGTGCCGAGATGGAAGTCGGAGATCCAGATAGAGCGATAGTACTTCCGCTCTCGGGGCAACGCGCCGGTACCGAAGCAGCTATCCATCGAGTCCGGCCCGTCGCGACCATGCGATAAACGATCAGCCATCGCGATGCTCCTCCACGACCGTTCCACAAAGCCCTGTTGACAACTTGATCAGACCACGAAAGAAGGCCGAAAGCTTCGGTTTTTTTTGAACAGTTGGAAAGGAAGAGGTTATTTGACGATTAAGCGATGAAACCGCATACTGCCGTCGTCGTGGATTGTTACTTACCGGTTACAACTCCGTTACTCGCATGCTTCCCGCGACCATAACCGCGGAGGAATGCGGCTGTCTGTCAGCGCCGATCTACCGAAAAATGGATTGCCTCGGCGGAAAGTTGCACGAGATGGGAAGCATTGAGGCGATAGGGTTGCCAGACCTCCGCGTGGCGGAAGCCGAGGCGTTGGTAAAAATCCCGCGCGGGATTCCAGTCGAGCACCGATAAGTCGATCCGGGCGCATCCACGCGATTGAGCGATCTTCGCCAGCGCCGCGATGAGTTGGCGCCCGACCCCCGACTTGCGTGCAGTTTCCTCGACGAAAAGATCCTCCAGGTAAAGTCCCCGCTGGGCTTCCCAGGTAGAGTAGTTCGGAAAAAACAGGGCAAAGCCGACCGGCTTCCGATCTATTTCCGCGATGATGACCTCGAAACGGCGCTCAGCGCCGAAGCCGTCGCGCCGCACTTCGGCCTCAGTGATCTTGACGCTCTCAGCTGGCTCCTTTTCGTACGTGGCCAGCGCACGAATGAAGTACACAATCACCGCCGCGTCGTTTTCGGTTGCCCATCGGATTCGGCTCTCTGCCATATCGAGCTCTCCTCATCGTACCCCTCGCTATCCGCAGATGATCGATTTCCAGGCGTATCAAGGATTGTCGGCTTCTTCAGGGGAAATCGCTTCGAGTTCGAGGCCGGCCGTTTCTGGGAAGAACAGGAACATGATGATCGGCACCATCAGCCAGAAGACCGTGAGATAACGAACTGCGACCCAATGCGACCCCGTCGAGCGATACAGCACGCCCTCGAGAAAAAAGCCGAGCGCGCCGCCGGTGGTACCCACGACAGACAGGACGCTGCCCGCAGTCGAGCGGTACGACGTGGGAAATAGTTCCGCGCTATATGCGAATGCGATCGTGCTTGAAGCGACATCGAAGAACAGCTGAAAGATCCAGATCGGAATCACCGCGCTGAAGGACCAATGGAGCAAGGGCAACGTGATCCTCGCGGCGCTGTATGGCGAATAGAGCCAGCACGCGAGCATTGGCGCCATCAAGTAGAAAAATGCTCCCATCCGCCGCCGCCCAAAACGATCGCTCAGTCTGCCGGAAACAATGTTGCCCATGATTCCCAGCGCGCCCCCAATGAAATAGAGGCTCGAAACATTGGCGGGCGACCATCCATGCGCTTCCTGCAGATACTTGGAAAAGAAGAAGCCCTGCGGGTTGCCTCCCAGGTTGCCGAGAAACGCGACCGATACCAACATCATGAGGCGTCCGGGATATGCGCGGAACAGCGCCTTCACGGGAACCATTATGTTCGCCGGGCCCGTGCCTTCGCGCTGTTCGCGCTCGAAGCGCTGGCTTTCCGGCAGCACCCGGCGCAGCGGAATTATCAGCACCAACGGAATCAACGCCAACGCATACAGACCGCGCCACCCGTAGGGCATGATGTTGATCCCGGCGAACGTGAGCGCGGCGATTCCGAAGCCCACCGAGGTGAGCGCGGAGAGCAGGCCTATGGCCCATCCGCGCACACCCGCATCGACCTCCTCGGACAGTATGACCAGCGCGACGGTTCCTTCGGCGCCCGCGAAGACGCGCGCAAGCATTTCGCATGCGACGAAGAAGTGCGCCGTTGGTGCGATTGCCGCGAGGCCGGTGAAAAGCGTGTAGGCAACGATGGTGTAGAGCAGCAGCCTTCGGCGTCCGAAGACATCGGCCAGTGGTGTTATCAGCAGCGAGCCGATATAGCCGAGACGAATCAGCGTTAGCAGATTGCCCAAGGCCTGCTCGGAAATCTGGAGACCTTTCTGGATCTGCTTAAGCGCGAGGGTCAGCAGCGCCCGGTCGTACTGATCGAAGAATCCGGCGGTGGTCGCGATCAAGAACACGCGCCATTGACGCTTGGTAAACGGTGGCGTTCGGCCAAAGAAGCCCAGCCGAAAGCTCTTGCGCTCCTCGTCGGGCTGAGTTTCGGGCGCGCTCGACGTTTGCGCTTCGATCGGTAAAGGCTCGCTCACGGGTCTCCACGCTAGACGCGATCGGGTTACGAAGTGCCGGGGTTGAGAGCTAATCGATTGCCATCGGGAGCGTATCCAATCCGCGAAGAAAATAGGATCCCTTGTATTCGAGTTTCGCTCCGGGATCGCGCAGCCGCAGTTTCGGAAAGCGCTCGAGGATCGATGAGAACACGATCCGTGCCTCGAGCCGTGCCAATGGCGCACCGATACAGAAATGGATTCCTTCGCCGAAGGCAAGGTGATCATTTGGATCGCGACTGATGTCGAAACGATCGGGCTGCGGAAATTGCGCCGGATCGCGATTGGCCGCCGCAATGATCACGAAGATTGGGAATCCGGCGGGAAAGTAGGTGCCCGCGAGTTCGAGCTCGCGGGTCGTGAAGCGCGCGGTCGATTGCACGGGCCCGTCGTAACGAAGCATCTCTTCAATTGCGCGAGGAAGTAGCCCAGGTTCACGACGGATGAGTTCCATTTGCGCAGGGTGGCGCCCGAGCGCGAGGGTGCCGTTGCCGATCAAATTGGTCGTGGTCTCATTACCGGCCAACAGCAGCAGGACCACGAACGCCAAAAGCTCATCGGCACTGAGCGCGTCCGACTCCGTATGCGCCGCCACCAACGCACTTACCAGATCGGCCCCCGGTTTCTTGCGACGCTCTTCGATTTGCTCGGAAAAATATCCGCGCAGGCTCTCGACTGAAGTAATGAATTCCTCCGCAGGCGGATTGCCGGGCATCGTGTTGTCGCCCGAGACGATCGCATCCGACCACTTTTTGAATGTGGCATACAGCGCCGGCTCCACCCCGAGCATTTCGGCGATCACCATCACTGGAAGCGGATTCGCAAGATCGCGCATCACGTCGAAATTGCCGCGCTCGACCGCCTGGTCAAGCAGCCGATTCGTAAGATCGCGGATGCGCGGCTCCATCTCGCTAATTCTGCGCGGCGTGAAATCGCGGCTGACTAATTTGCGAAGCCGTGTATGTACCGGAGGATCCGAGAACAGCATCGTCGGCGCGCCCTTGAACGGACCGATATCGCGGAACGACCGGCCATCTTGAGAGTCTGCCGCCTCCGGACGTTTGCTCGAGAAGCGCTGATGGTCGCGGAGGATGGCCGCACAATCTTCGTAGCGCGCGGCCAGCGCGGTCGGGAGCGGGATCTCCTTGATTGCTGGATTTTCGATCCCGAATGCGTTCAGCAATTCCGGAGTGGCCGGGATGCTGAGACTAATAATTCGCGGCGGTCCTGCCAGCATCGCTTTGTAATGAGGATAGGGATCGGCGCGGAATTGCGGATCCCATTGATTGAAGTATATTTCCGGGGTTGCTGATTCCGTCATAAGGCCGGGCTCCTTCATCGCTAAATCCGTCCGGCGCATCTCGCGGCCGCGGGAAAAGACTGTCGCCTTAGAAGTTTACTGTTGGCGCTATGATGGCCCAATCAGCAATCACGATGCCACCGTCTGCGGCAAATAGCTGGGTAGTTATCTGTCCGGTCGGCACCTATCGAACGCATTATTATCACTGCACGCAGGATCCTCACGGCAGCTAGGGTCTCGTCGTTGACGATCAACCCGAGTTATCCTATAGGGGCGTCGCAACGGCCAGTGCAAGGATGGAAAAAGAAATCAAAATGTATTCGGACTACAAGAGTCCGTTCACCTATCTGGCCTTCGATCCCGCCTTCGCGCTCGAAGAAAAATACCGCGTGCGCATCCGATGGATCCCGTTCCAGCTTCGCATCAAGGGGAAAGGCGAACGCAGCGTCTACTCTGAACATAAGGCGCGATACTCCTACCTCGACGCGCGCCGATGGGCGAAACCGCGCGGCCTCATCATTCGTGGGCCGCTGAAGGTCTATGACACCACGCCGGCGCTGATTGGCGGTCTCTTCGCGGAAAAGCACGGTCGGCTTCTCGATTACAGCCGCAAAACCTTCGAGCTTTTTTTCCGCCGCGAACTCGAAGCGGACGATGCCGATGCGGTCGCGACTCTGATCGCGAGCCTCGGTTTATCCTCGCAGGAGTATCGCGAGTACTTAAGCGGCGCGGGCGCCCGCGATTATCAGCGCGCGCAGGACGAAGCAGTCGCCGATAAGGTCTTCGGGGTGCCGCTATTCATTTTCGAAGGCGAGCCGTTTTGGGGACACGACCGTATCGGCGTCCTGGAAGAGCGCCTCACTACAGCGGGTCTCGCGCGCTAGCTTCGACAAAACTCGCTACTTGATGTGATAGCCGGAAATGCGCCACTGGCCGTCGGTGTCGAGCATCGGAACGACATTTTCGACGGCGGATCTTTTGTTCTCGAATGAGGTGTCGTACAAAATGACGACGTACTACCCGTCGGGAGCGCCCGGCAAGCTGGTCGCATAGGTGGCCGACTTGACCTTGCGCGAGACCACCGCGCCCAAGGGTTTCCGCACCCCGCTGGCTTCCTGTTCCCAAGTCGTTTCGGTGATGCGCGACTTGACGACGCTGGCAAACTCATTCCAGCTTTCCTGGTACTTGCCATCATCGACGAGCTTGAGCCATGCGGCGGCGGCTGTCTCAGCCTGTTCGATCGCGGTCTGATCGTCCGCATGCGCTGCGACAATTCCGACACCGCAAATCAGCACCAGCGCGATCATCGAAACGATCCATTTTTTGAACATAGTCCCCTCTTCCAGCACCGTTAGTTGAGATCGGCCTTTCGGAGATGACTCGCGAGGACCTCGGACAGCCGCTCGGCAGGCGCACGCCGCAATTCGGGATCCATGAATCCACTCGCCGCCGCATGTCCGCCGCCACCGAATTGCTCAGCCAGCTTCGAGAGGTCTACCTCGCAATCGGGACTGCGACGCAGGCTCACCCCCTGACTGCGAAGATCGAACAACGCGACCACCGTTTTGGTCGTGTTGGCATAGAGATGAGCAGCGACTTCGCTGCTGTAGCCGAAGCAGCATGCGGTCCTGAGCGTTGCCCCATGGTCGAGCGGACGATCGACCATCGTGCTGTCTGCCAATTCGATACTGCGGCGCATCGCGTCCTGTCCGGCGTGCAAAGCATCGCGCAGCCGGCGCGACATTTTCGGTTCGCGCAGCTTGAGGATCTCCCGATATGAAAGCTTCCCACCGAGCGTCTGCACCGCCAGCGCCCAGTCGGACGACTCGGGAATTTTGTGAATCCATCGATCGTGATCGTCAGCAATTTCTGCGAAGCGTCGAAAGTCCTCGAAGCCGCGCCGTTTCTCCGCCGACGACAACTCCGCTTCGCGACGCTTCAAATAGTCGAACGTCAGGCGCGCGGCGGAATATTTTTCCGTCAGCACCTTGCCCGCAAAAGGCACCTTGAATTCCGGCGCATCGGCGCGCGAGACTGCGGTGCGATGGTGATCGATCCAGAAAACTCGCGCACCTTCGGCAGTGAGCTGTTTCAGATGCTCGGCAGTCTGCGGCTGCGTCCACGAGAGATCGGTGATCCAGATCTCATTGGCGCCCGATCTGTCCTTGAGCTTGAGATGCTGGATCGCGTGGTCGCTTTCGCTATTCCCGGCGAGGTTCGCGATCACGCGATGACCCTCGAAAAAGCGCCCGATGGCGGCGGCGGCCATCACCCCGTCGAGGCATGAAGGTCCGTGACTGACGATCTGGATCGTAAGCGTTTTGGCCATGAAGCATTGATTGTAACTGAAGCGGCTCGACACAACATCACACCGACGATGAGAGATTCCGCCCTGCGAGCGCAAGCTGCGAACCTGCTGAGCGCGTCGCGACTCGTGCTTGCGGCGGCGTGGCTGTTGGCGTTCGAGGCCGGCGATACCGGCGCAGCGATCTTCGGAAGCATCGCGATCGTGAGCGCGACGTCCGATTTCCTTGACGGCCGCATCGCACGCCGGATGGGAATCGCGGGTGGCTTTGGGCGATGGCTCGACAGCGCCGCAGACATTGTCTTCGTGCTTACAGCGCTGTCGTGCGAGGCGTGGGCTAGAGCGATTCCCTTTTACATTCCCATTTTGATCGCGATTTCGTTCTCGCAGTACGCGATCGATTCGATGCTGCTTAGCGGCGCGCCGATCAGGAGCCGCCTCGGCCACTTCGGCGGCATCCTCAACTTCGCGCTAGTGATCGCACTCGGTTTCGCGCCGCCGCCGTCAATTCCGGGAACTATCGTGCGCGCGCTGTGCCCGATCCTCGCGATTCTCTATTTTGCCGCGATCGGCGAACGAACTATCGGATACTTCCGTCGCGCCTAACTCTGGTGTAGCGGATTCACGACGACCTCTAACTTGATGCCGTCGGGGTCGGTGAAGAACACCGAGTAGTAGCCTGGCCAGTACGGGTACTCGCGCGGAGGATCGAGAATCTTGCCGCCGTGCGCTTCGATCTCGAGCGCAATCTGGTCGACTTCCTCGTGAGTATCGGCGGCGAAAGCGAGTTCGCGCAGCGCGTCGCGCTCCTTGCTGAATCGTTTGCTCGAAGCGTCGGCAGCGACATTGAGCCAGACGTTCGTTGTGCGTCCTATCCATCCAGTCACATTCGGATTGTCGGCCAGCGGAACACGCATCGTGAAGCCGAGCTTTGGCAGCAGCCAGGAATAGAACGGGTACGCTTTCTCGCGCGCGATACAGTTGATGATCACATGATCGATCACGCCCTTCACACACTGCTCCTAGTGCTCGCCGTATTCGAGGGCGACGCCTTTGCGTTGTGCGAGAATGTAGGCCTCGACGCGCGCAAACGCTCGTCGTTAGGATCCATGGTCTTGCCCTTGACCGGATTCTCGATGCACCACTCGATCATGTCGCGCAGCAACGCCACCCGCTGAAGTTGCACCTGATATTTGGGATAGGTCTCGGGATGAGTATTGGCCGCGTCGGGATGGCACATATCGCAACTGACACCGATGGTGCCGCCGAGCTTGTTCGCGTCGTGGAAGACTTCCTTGCCTTCCTGCACGAAGCGATCGGTATTGGCCTGCCAGACTTTCAAATCGCGCTGATTGAAACTGGCGTAGGTATCGCCCTGCTGAATCGCGAGGCCCTTTTGGCCGGAAACCGATCGAGCTCGCTTGCCGGCAGCCTCTTCATATTCCTCTTTCGCCGGAGTGTTCGCGGCCGCGGGTGAAGGCGGTCTCGCGCGATGGGCATTCTGCGCAATCGGTGACGCTTGCGCGGCGGGACTGTTTGCGGCTACGGGCGCCGCGCCATTTGCGGCGGTCGGCGTCGCGTCGGGCGACGAGGTTTCATCTATCCAATCATCGCTGCTGTCGGCCGGCGCTTTGCCCGCCGGCGGTTGCTGCGCCATTTGCCAATGTTGATCGGGATGCTTGCGCTCCCAGTCCGCCATCAAGGAATGGGTTACCGCGAGTGCCTGTTCATGGGTCATAGACTGGCCGGGCTTCAGCCCCGGCACTTCCATTTTGGTGACGCCGTCACATAGCCCGACCACCACGCCGCCATCTTTTGCCTCGCCGGTCTGATGGGTGGGCAACTGCTGCGCAAGGGCCTGCGGATTCACCATCGATCGAAAATCCTTGCCCATGTGACGATTGCCGTTCGCCGTGAAATATACCGCGGCGGCCAGGGTCGTGACTCCGATGAGCGCCGGCAGAATTTTTCTTTGCGGCTTCATCACTCTCTCAATAGCTCGCGAACTGCGGTGCGGCGGGTCTATCGATTCGGCCGCGCGAAGTCAGGTAGGTAGCTTTCACCGTAACCGGATTGCGATCCCAAAGATTATAAATCTTGTCTACCAGGCCGTCGGGGCGCACCGTCAACTGGCCGTCGCCGAGGCCGTCGAACTGATCGAACGGGTCGGCGCGATTCATCTGTACTGTGAGCGGCGGCAGACCGGTGGGCGCATACGGCCACGGCCACGCGGTCGAGAGCATCCCGTAAAAGCTGATGTTGCGAATCTGGTTGAACAGCATCTGATGAGTGTGGCCGTGGATGACCGTGACCTTCGGATACGCGCGCACGATGTCATGCACATCGTCGGCATCCTCGGTCCAGAAATTCCAGTTGCGATAATATTTGTACAGCGGCGAGTGCGAGAAGATCAGCAGTGGCGTCGAATGCGGCACTTTCGCGAGATCGTCCTCGAGCCAGGCAAGCTGGTCCTCGCCGACCTCGAATCGCGATTGGGTTCCATTGTCGAGACCCGCCACCGTATGCATTCGCTGCTCGGGAGTCATTTTGAGCGGGGTCCAGAAATCCTTCTCGTGCACGCTCATCAGCGTGATCACGTGGACGCCCTTCCAATCGAATGAATAATTGGGCGGACCGAAGAGATCGCGCCACGCCTCACCCATATCGAAAAACCAGTCGTGCTCACCGACCATCATTTTCACCGGCGCCTTCAGCTCATCGAGGATCTGCTTGCCGAGCTCGAGTTCCTCGCGACGGCCTAGCTGCGCGAGGTCGCCGCCGAAGAGAACGAAGTCGGGTTGCGGGTCGAGCGCGTTTACGTCCTCAACCGCTTTCAGAGCCGCTCGCACGAATCGCTGATTGACGGTGCGCTGATATAGATGCGTATCCGAGAGGTAGGCGAACGTGAACGGAAGTTTGCCCTCCGCGCCCTTCACTCCAAATGCCTTATCCGGCGCCGCGTCCGCGAGGCTCACCAGCTGAAATGTATGAGGCGGCACAAGGCTTTTTGCCGCCACCGCGCCCATCGTCGCGCCCAGCACTTTGAGGAATGTGCGACGGTCAACTTGCCGTAATCCGCGCAGCACCGCGTCGCGTTCTTCGAGGTATTTCGTCTCGATGCTCCTATGCCGAATCGCCATCGTTACGCCTCTTTTTCGCCTCAAAAGTGTGACTCAAATGTTGCTCGGATGTTGTCTGTGGTCATCGCGATGCGCCCGCCGCGCGCTCAATCGCCGCCTATCAGTGCCGGATTGTCGATCATTTGCGACTGATCGGGACCGATATCACCGAATGGTCCCCCGAGCCCGGGCCCGTTGCGTCCCTTCAGCCCCATCGCCGCATCGGTGTCGCGTTGCGGCCGATCGGTCTTCGATCTCGCCAGTTGCGCCGCGTACTCATGCTCGGCGGCATCGGCGTATCGCGGGCTGGTGAGCGATTTCAGGAACGCGACCAGGTCATCGATTTCCTGCTCCGATAATCCGAGCGGAACGATACCGCCGTCGAGATACGGATTCTGCACGCCGCCTTTGTTGTAATGATCGATCGTGTCCCACAGCGTCACCTGCGACCCGTCGTGGAAGTATGGCTCGGTCACCAGCAGGTTGCGCAGGCCCATCGTGCGAAACGCGCCGATATCATGCGGCTGCTTGGTCACCAGAAACCGGCCGAGCTCGCTCATGTCGGTCTGGATCGCGAGCTGATCGATCTGCTGCGGGTCGCCGCCCTGCTCGATCACCTTCAGCGCCTTGCGCGCGAGCTCCACGAAATTCGATTTGTGCGCCGATACTCCGATATTGTGAAAACGATTATCGCTGAACAGCGGCTGCACCGGATTCCATCCGTGACACGACATGCACCGCCCCTTACCGTTGAAGATTGACCATCCGCGTTTCTCCTGATCGGTCAGCGCCGACTGATCGCCCGCCGTAAACTTGTCGAACGGCGAATCGAACGCCACCTGCGTGCGCTCGTACGACGCGATCGCCCTGGTCATGTCGGCATAGCTCGGCGCGTGCCCGAACACCGCCATGAAGGCGTTGCGATACTCGGGCGCGGCGATGAGCTTTTCGACTACGGCCTTTTCGTCGGGCATCCCCATCTCGATCGGATTCAGAATCGGGCGCCGGGCTTGCTCTTCAAGCGTCGGTTCGCGGCCATCCCAGAACTGCAAAATATTGAACGTCGCGTCGATAATGGTGGGCGCGTTGCGTTTGCCGAACTGATTATGAATCCCCATCGAGGTCGGCAACTGATCGGTGAAGCCTTTTTCCGGGTCATGGCAGGTCTCGCAGCTTTCCTTGTCGTCGGCGGAAAGCCGGCGATCGAAAAACAGCGCGCGGCCGAGCGCGATTTTCGCGGGCGGTCCTTCCGGATTATCGGCCGGCAAAACCCAATGGTAGAGCTCATGCGGAAATCCCGCCTGATTGGCTGGTTCCGGATCCGCCATCTTGCCGCCGTCGGCCCCGGTCGGATTGACGTCGCTCGGTGGCACGGCAGCGCTCGCTTGCGCAATCGGAGCGGAGGATTGGGTCGCGCTCGGCGATGACGATGCGGAACTTTGCGGACTCGCGTTCTGCGCCGAGGCGGGCGATGCGACCGCGATCGCGATCCATATCGATGCGGCGAGAAGGATCGGGAGCCTGAATTTCGGGTGCATCTTGTCCCTATAGCCGCCCCTAAAGCCGGATGCGAAAAGTTGGCTTCACACCCCGTTTAGCGCGCCTGCGCGGCTACTGCAAAGGAGCAAAATGCGGGAATCAGGCGTCCGGTGTCAAGGTCACCACCGGGGCGTAAGCAGGCCAACTGAAACCTCATCGAGGTTTCAGACCGACTGCGAGGCGTGCCCGAGCAGTTGCCCTGAGCGAAGCGAAGGGCCTCCGCGAAGCGATGCTCTTCCCGTGTTATTCACCCAGGAAGCGCGAAACCGAGTCTGGGTTTCGCATGATTTCGTTTGTTCAAATCCTCCGCGAAGCGAACCGTCTTGACCCTCACCCTGGAAGAGCGGTCGCGCGCCCTTTCATGGAAACGCCAACGTACACATCCGAGCACGCGACCGCGAGAATGATCTTTTTCTGGCTGCTATCTAAATGCTCGTGAGTGGCTAGAGCAAATAGAGTATAGCAGCGCTTACAACTTGGACGGATAGACCGAAGATCTGCTAAGCATCTGATTAATAAGACTAATTTGATAAGATCTTGGCAGGAGACCTATTATCGAGATCTTTTCTTATATACAATTCGCACTGGCTAATAGGCTCTTGGAAGGCTATAGATTTCGGCTTACGCTTCTGTTTCGGGACTAGCTTCGAGAAAATGATCGGGTCAGTTACTACGCATTCTGATTGGGGAGGCAGGAGGAACCATCATGGCGGCAAGAAAACCATTTCTTGGGCCGGCGCCATCTCATCCGGAGCTCGATCGGCTTCGTAAAGAGACGCGCAATCTGAAGGTAACGAACGAACAGCTGGCAGAACAACGGATCAGCTTCGTGTATGGCAATGCGCCGGCAGGTTCCACCATTACCAAGAAATCAGCTCGTACGGCATCCAAACGATTTCTCATAAAACAAGACTAACGAATCGAGCGAAGAGGTTCGCCGGGTTTCGATGCTAGTGCTGGAAGGCGAAGATCCAAGCCTCTTCGCAAGGCTTCAAGAAAAGAACCTCGCTCGCCAATACGATCTCCTCACAAATTTTATCGAGATCGGCCTGAAGCAAGGGCCTACTGCTCTCGACAAGTATGCACTGTGGGCTTTAGACCACGCAGCTGTTGCAGGGATTTCGCAATTCGGAGGTCGCTTCCGCGAACAACCCATCTACGTTGGAAACCATATTCCGCCGCATTTCAAAGAAGTGCCTCATCTCATGGATCAGTTCATCTCCTTCATCCATGAAAGCTGGTTCGAACTGAGCTCAACGCAACTCGCAGCCTTATGGTCTCTGGCGGCTGAATTGGGTGCATCCCTTTATCGAGGGTAATGGTCGAACGGCGCGAGCGACTTGCTATTACCTTATGTGCGTCCGAGAACGACGTCTTCTTCCCGGAACGAAAATCGTACCAGAACGAATCCGTGAAAATCGGACGCCATATTACCATGCTTTACAGGCCGCTGATCGCGCGTGGGAGTCTGGACATTATGACCTTAGCGAAATGGAAGGCTATCTAGCGGGGCTTCTAGCCGACCAATTTCGCGATGCTGTTCAGGAAGCCCAAAAGCGACCGCGCGGACGGCGCTCCAAAAAATAGGCGACGCCATTTTGCAGAGATTGCGACAAGTTGCGCCACACGGGCTGCGAAGGAAGTGAATGATCTTTTGCGCATACTTCGTTTTGCCCATGGGTTTCATTCCTCTTCGGGAACCTCCTTTACGACCATTCGTGGTGATCCATAGCCGTATCCGTCTCGACGACGATGACCGACCTTAATAGACAACGAATCCGCAGTCAGATTGGGAGCGCTTCCGCCGCCGCTACTGCCATCAATTTGTACCTTTGCTTGTCTAAACGCCTCATCCAACAATTCCGCGGCATTCGGATGCTTAGGGTCAGAAGGCGCTTGAGCATGTTCTGGGGTTCGCATGAACTGATACGATAGGCCCTCTCCAACCTCGCTCGGATACTTGTACTCCTTCACGGTCCAACCTCCTTGCCGGAACGCCGTATCGATGTCTGATCTATAGAGGCCTGCTTCGTTGTCATCCTTGATTATCTCGAAAGTCACCTCGTGCGGTTCGTGCTGAGCGAGATAATTAGCGATCTTGGTCGTTTGTGCCGGAGTTAAACGGCGCGGCATCACGTACCGGTTCATATCTCGACGCACGGTAGCAATGTCTTGAGACAATGATGCCAACCTTGCGTGGTCGCCTGATTTCACAACTACTAACCGGACTGCGGATATAGCGAGAATGGTCCATGCAAATCCGATCCAGACGCGGAAATCCAAAACGACTGCATTGACTGACCCGCTGAACGTGGGACCGAGCCATTCTTGGAGCGCTTGCCCGTGTTGAGCGCCAAGAAAGAAGACTAATCCAACTGCCGCTATGGTAAGTCCAATCCTAAGCTTTCCGCTTGTGAAACTACCGTCCGCGACTGCAATTGCCGGTATTTCAAGCCCCACGACAAACAGCGCGCCTGCGACAAAGTAGAGTAGTGCGGCGAACCCGTTGTTCACCGTGATCTCTGAGGCCATCCGAGCTACCACCGCCAGCGGGAAGAATTTACTCGCGGCCAACGAGAACAGAAACGACTTGATCGCGGCTGTTCAGATAACGCGGGCATTACCGTTCCCTGAAGGCAAGGGTAGTATCCCACCGAGACGGCTATCCGTTAACACTGGTAACATCGCCTTCGCGAACCGCCCGCGGTTACACAAGCGCGAGCCATGAAACTCCGCCACGCCGCCGCTCTCGCGTTGTTGGGCTGGTATCTCACCATCACAACCTGCGATGCCAAAAGCGCCCAACTCTCGTTTGAGCGATACACTAAAGCGAAACTAGCGAGCGCGATGGCAAATCATCAGCCGACGATCCTGATGTTCGACGCGAACTGGTGTCCCCCGTGCCGCACAATGGAACAGACTACCTTTCGCGATCCGAGGGTGGTCGCCGCTTCCGCGCGGTTCGTTCTTCTGGAGGCTGACTTGAGCGAGAACGGTGCGATCTCTGATCGCCTGCGCCAACAGTTCGAAATTAAAGGGATCCCGACCTTCCTGTTCTTCGATTCTCGTGGACAAATTGCGGCGAAGATTTTCGGAGGTATGGAACCGGATCGCTTTCTGGAGCAAATGAAGGTGCTGCCGTAAATGGGAGGAAAGCGAGCGGAGAAACTGAAACCTCAGCGAGGTTTCAGACTTCCCGTTTGATTTCACACAGGAAGTGCGAAACCCAGTCTGGGTTTCGCAAATTACTTTGTTCCGTCAATCCTCACGGTGCGCCGCGGTCGACGTTGCGAAACCCTCTCCCTACTTGGGAGAGGGTTGGAAGCAGGCGTACGCGAGGGCTACTGGAAGTGGCGGAGCAGGTCCGACATATCGTTGGCGTGCTCCTCTTCCTTCTCCAGGATGCTTTCTACCAGACGCCGCGAGGTCGGATCTTTGTCGCCCAGCCATCGAACAATTTCGCCGTAGGTGTCGATCGCGATCCGCTCGGCGACCAGGTCTTCCTTAATCATGCCGACCAGGTTTTTGGCGGTCTCGTACTCGGAATGGCTGCGGCTCGCGAGGCCTTCCGGATTCAGGTCCGGCTCCCCATTGAGCTGCGTGATCCGCTCGGCGATCAAATCGGCGTGCCCCTGCTCGTCATTCGCATGCTGGAGGAACTCCGCCTTGACGCCCTCGGAATTGATCCCCTGGGCGGCGAAGTAATGCGCCTTGTACCGCAGTACGCAAACGATTTCGGTGGCGAGCACCTCGTTCAGGACTTTGCAGACCTGTGCGGCGTCGCCCTGATAGCCTTGGGTAACGGCGCCTTTTTCGATTTTCTTTTTTGCCCGTTCGCGGATTTTTTTGATGTCTGAAACGAAAGGATCCATGGGAAGTTAACCTCGATTGGTTGGGACGTGAAAGTTGCTTTGCCGGGCTGTTAACCAAATTAGCCTAGGAGATCGGCTTATTGAAAGTGGAATGCGACGGGGGGCGCGGCGCGGCCCTTGCCGCTGTGTGCAAGGGCCGTGACGCGATGGTGAGGGCCGGAGGGCGTACTCGCCTGACGGTGTTCGCATCCCACGGTATATGCGATGAACCGGACGCCCTGTCGTGCTAGCTTCTGAAGCTGCGCGCGAGGATCGCCAGAAAACACCGGCCTCCCCCGCGCACGAGAGCGATTGGAACCTCATATTCTGGAACGCGCCGAGCATCCCATCTCGCGTCGCGACATCGATCCCGACGTCCTGAAGGTACTCTATCGGCTAATCACGGCCGGGCAGATGGCGTATCTGGTCGGCGGCAGCGTGCGCGACCTGATGCTCGGGCGGCGGCCCAAGGATTTCGATATCGCCACCGACGCGCATCCGCAGCGGGTTCGCGATCTTTTTCGCAACTCGCGGCTGATCGGGCGGCGCTTTCGTCTGGTGCACGTTTTCTTCGGGCCGAAAAATATCGAGGTCGCCACCTTCCGCAAACAGGCTGAGGGCGTCACCATCGATGACCCGCTGATCCGCCATGACAACACCTTCGGCACGCCCGAAGAAGACGCGTTCCGGCGCGACTTCACCGTCAATTCGCTGTTCTACGATCCGCGGACTTTTCGCGTCATCGACTATGCGGGCGGAGTCGCCGACCTCAGGGCGCGGCTAATCCGGACCATCGGCGACCCGGAACTCAGGATGCGCGAGGACCCGGTGCGGATGATGCGCGCGGTGCGCTTCGCGGCGAAGCTGGGTTTCGAGATCGAGCCGGCCACGCTGGCCGCGATCGAGCGCCATCGCAGCGACCTGCTCAAGGCCGCGATGCCGCGGCTGGTCGAGGAGACCTATCGCACCATCGGCCAGACCGGCGCCGCGCGCGCGTTGGTCCTGATGGAAGAGCTGGGACTGCTCGAGCAGTTGGCGCCGTGGCTCTCGGAGCATCTGAGAGCCGAGGCGCGTCCGCTCATCGAGACGCGTACGGTGCGCAATCTGGCGGCGCTGGGCGAGACCATCTCGACCGGCATCACGCGCCGCACGAAGTGGTCCTGGCCGCGATGTTCCTCGATATGCGGACGGCGGGAAATCCGCGCAAATCACCGCGCCAAATGCGTCCGCGAAAAGCGAGGAATTCGATCTGGTGGGAGAGCTGCGCCGGCGCGGCTTCGCGCGCGTCGACACCGAATTCATGCGGCTGATGATCGAGGCGTTCCCGCACCTGATCAAGCCCTCGCGCCGCACGCGAAAACTGATCCGCCGGCCGTACTTCGAAAACGCGCGCCGGCTGTTCGAGCTGGTCGCCGCAACCTACGACGCCGATACTTCCGCGCTGGCAAGATTTCTCAAAGACCCGGAAGCGTACCTGCAAGAACGCACCAACGGGCCCCCCGGTACTTCCTCGGAACCCGGTAGACGCCGCAAGCGCCGGCGGCGTCGGCCGCCGTGGGAGCGGCCGCGAATCGATCCAGCGGCTTCACCTAATGGTGGCGCCCGCGAGAGCGCGCCCTCCGGCGACATCAAACCGCAATCACACGCGACGCCGCCCAAGGACTCCTCGAAGTGATCGAGAAACCGCGGATTCGTCAGGTCGAAGCTTTTCCGATCGACCAGAAAGACCAAACTTACATATGCCTGCGCGACCCGGGCGGGCTCGCGCCGGAGCCGATCCTGCTCGGGATGGGCGCGTATTTCATCATCACGCTGTTCGACGGCGACAACGACGCGCGCGATATCCAGAGCGCGTTTCTCCGGCGCTTTGGCGAAATGCTTCCGCTCGACACGTTGAATAATCTGGTCGCGACTCTCGACCAGGCATACTTTCTCGACTCGCCGAGGTTCGCCGAGCACGTCGGGCAAGTGCGCGAAGATTTCCGCGCGAATCCCGATCGGCCGGCGATGTTTGCCGGGGCCTGCTACGCGAAAGACCCCGCAAGCGTGACCAAAGAAATCGAGGGCTACTTTACCTCGCCCGAAGGACCGGGCCTGGTCGAGCCGCGCCGCCGCGAGGGCGCGCTGGCCGGATTGATCGCGCCGCATATCGATCCGCGCAGGGGCGCGGGTGCGTATGCGCACGCCTACGGACAACTGAAAGCCTACGAGCCGCCCGAGCTGGTGATCATTTTAGGGACCTCGCATTACGGCCCGGGGCCGGAACTGTTCAGCGGCACCAAGAAGAATTACGCGACGCCGTTGGGCGCGCTCAGGACCGACGGCGATTTCGTCGATCGGCTATCGGCGCGCTATCGCAACGGAGATCTTTTCGCCGACGAACTACTCCATCGCAACGAGCATTCGATCGAGTTCCAAGCGCTGTTTTTGAAATGGGCGATGGGCACTCACGAGTTTTCGGTGGTGCCGATACTGGTCAGCTCATTTCATCAGATGATCCTGGACGGTGGCGTGCCCGCGAATGATCCTCGGGTCGCCTCGTTCGTCGATACGCTCAAGGAAATGCTCGCGAAAGAACGGCGGCGGGTTCTGATCGTCGCGGGGGTGGACTTCGCTCATATCGGACGCAAATTCGGCGATGAGTTCGCGGCCGATGAAGCGGTGGCGGAGCGGGTCAAGCGCGAGGACATGTCGCTGATCGAATTCATCCGGCGTGGCGACCCGCGCGGCTTTTTCGCCGATGTGCAAAAGGACCGCGACGCGCGCCGGATTTGTGGACTGTCGCCGATGTACACGCTACTCGAGCTGCTCGAAGGTCATCAGGGACGGCCTACTCAAATACGGAATCGCGATGGAGCCGGATACCGGCTCGGCGGTTTTGTTCGCCAGCCTCGCGATCGACTAGCCGGGCGCTAGCGGGTGCAGCCGTTGAGGAGCATCGAGAGCGCGGCGGAGACCGCCTCGTTCACCGAGACGTGCTCTTCGCGGTAGAAGTTGATTCCGCGCAGCATCCCGAAAAGCGACTCGGCCGCGAGGTGTACCGGAAGATCGCCGCGCAACGCTCCCGATCGCACTCCGTCGGCCAGAAGCTCGCGAACGATCCGGGCGAGTTGTTCGCGCTGAGCGAGATAGCGGCGTGCCTCGCGTCTCGGCAGCGCGGAGGGATCGCGCAGGATGGTGAAAAATTGGCGCCGTTTCCAAAAATAGGTCAGGGTGTGCTCGATGACGACGGAAAGCCGGTCGCGCATCGGGCCGGGTTGCTTCAGAGCTGCGAGGATCTCCTGCTGCAGCTTCGCGAAACCGTCGATCACCGCGGCGGCGTACAGTTCTTCCTTGGATCCGAATTGACGATAGACGCTGCCCTTGCCGACTCCCGCGCGCGCGGCAATTTCCTCGGTCAAAACCTGATGGAATTCCCTTTCCGCGAAGAGCTGCTGCGCGCTGCGCAATATTTTTTCGCGTAGTTCGGGAGTCGGAGGACGTCCGCGCGCACGTTTGCGGTACTCACCGGCAGCACCCTCGACAATCGCGATCTCGCGAGCATTCATATTGGTCCCGGACGCATTGCGGGCGTCGATCACTGCTGGGCAAATATCGGATGCACCACTTCGCCGTCTTGCGCCGACTGGCCGACATTCAGCGCGACCAGATCGTCATCTTTGACCTCGCCGTTGATCGCCACCGTCTGCCCGTTGTCGTAGCCGAGCGTGACCTCGACCAGGTGCAGATGATCGCCGCGAACTACCGGCACGAAAATTTTCCCGCCGCGGAAGACCAGCGCGTCGTCGCGCACCATCTGGCCGGCTTGCCCAGTGGCAACCGTCATGGCGAGCTTGGCGTACATTCCGGGATACAATGCGTGATCTGTATTCGGCAGGTCGACTTCGACCAGCATCGTACGACTCGCGCTGTTCAACGCCTCGGGATGGCGAATTATGGCGCCGCTAAACTGACGCCCATGAATTTCATTGGCGGTAATCGTCGCGGCATCGCCGTTACGGATCGCCAGCGCGAGGCTCTGCGGCACATAGGCATAGATGCGCAAAGGCGACAGCGTGGCAACCGCGACGATCGGTACTCCGCTGTTTGAAGTTGAAGCGGTGGCCTGCGCGATTAGCGCACCCGGGTCCACATAACGCGCGGTGACGATTCCGTCGAAGGGTGCGGCGATTACCTTGTACCCCTGTTCCGCCAGCAGTTGCTCGTAGGTGGCCTTCGCTTGCAGCATTTGCGCGTGGGAAGTATCGGCGTCCTGCTGCGCGACCACGCCCTGTCGGAGCAACACTTGTTCGCGTCTGTCCGTCACCGTCTGCAGCCAGTAATTCGCCTTCGCGTTCACTACCTGCTGATCGAGGTCCGGCGTTTCCAGGATCGCGAGAATCTGGCCCTGATGCACCCGGTCTCCTTTGTCGACGGCGATGGTCTTCAGATAGCCCGAAACTTTCGCGTAAACGGACGCTTCAATATAGCCGTGGATCGTCGCCGGAATTTCGATGGTCCGCGAACTCGGCTGCTGGAAAACTTTCGCGACCAACACGTTCCTGCCGCGTTCGGCCTTCTGTTCGAGCTGCGAGGTCTGCCGGCGCACGATCAAATCGTGACCCAGCACCAGTCCGGCGGTAAGGGCGACGATCACGATGACCGCGCCGATCAGGCCGGCGGTAAAAAACTTGCCGGGCTTCGGACCCTGGTATTTTTTGGGATCGTCTTCCACGAAATCCTTACGCTCCCGGCATCGTCATCGCCTCGACTTCGGCGTCGCGTTCTTTCTTTCCTTTGAGTGTGCGGCTGAGGATCGAGTACACCGCGGGAACCACAAACAGGGTCATTCCGGTTGCCGCAATCAGCCCGCCGATGACGGCGCGGCCGAGCGGCGCATTCAGCTCCGCGCCCTCACCCAGTGCCAGAGCCATCGGCAGCATCCCCAGAATCATCGCCAGTGCCGTCATCAGAATCGGGCGCAAGCGGATGCGTCCGGCCTCGATCGCCGCCTCGACCGGCCCATAGCCTTCTTCGCGCAACTCATTGGCGAAGGTAATCAGCAGATTGCCGTTGGCCACCGCGACCCCGATTGCCATGATCGCGCCCATCAGCGATTCCACATTGATGGTCGTGCGAGTGATCACCAGCATCCATAGTACGCCCGCAAGCGCGCCCGGCACCGCCATCATAATGATCAACGGCTCCAGCCACGACTGAAAATTCGCCGCCATCAGCAGGTACACGAGACCGATTGCGAGCACGATTCCCAACTCGAGGGTGCCGAACGATTCCCGCATTGCCTGACTTTGTCCTCGGATCGTAATTTGGGTACCTGGCGGCAACTTACCCAGATGGTCGATCTCGCGCTGGACCGCCGCGCTCACGCTGCCGAGGTCGCGTCCCGAAACCCCGGCATTCACGTCCATCACGCGCTGCACCGTGTAATGCGCAATTACAGATGGGTCGACGTCATGCACTACGGTAGCGACATTGCCGAGTACCTGAGTTGGCGGAGAGTTGGCATCAGTCTGGGCGCCACTCGCAGCATTCGGATCCACCGGTGCGGGTAATGAACCGGTGATTGGAATGTTCTGCAGCGCGGCCACCGAATCGATGAAGTGCTGCGGCGCCTGCGAGATGACCGTGTAGTTGACCCCGCTAACCGGATCGAGCCAGTAGTCGGGTTGCAGCAGACTGTTTCCGCTGAGCGTCGTGAGCATGCTCGCGGCGACATCTTGTTCACGGATCCCGAGCTCGAGAGCGCGGTCGCGATCGACATTCACTTTGAGCGCCGGATAGTCGAGCGGCTCGGCCACGCGCACATCGACCAGGCCCGGAATGATCTTCATCCGATTCTTGAGCCGCGAAGCGATCGCGTAATCGGATTCCAGGTTGTTGCCGGTTATTTGCGTATCGATCGCGGCCGACAGACCAAAGTTCAACACCTGGCTGACGATATCCGCCGCTTGAAAATATCCGGTGATATTGGGGAAGTCCGACGCGAGGAGATCGCGAATCTTGCCTTCGTAAAGCGCGGTCGGATGATGCTTGGGGGATAGCTGAATAAGCACGTCGGCGTCTTGCGGCCCGGTGCTATCGGTCTGGTAGAAAGCGAGATCGTATGAAATGGGCAGGCCGATATTGTCGCTGATCCCCTGTATTTCATTGGCCGGAATCGCGCCGCGAATCGCTTTCTCCAGTCGATCGACCAGGTATTCGGTGTGTTCGATCCGCGTTCCACTGGGCATTTTCACGTGCAGCCGCATCATCCCCGCGTCGACCGGGGGAAAGAAATCCTCGCCCGCCACCCCCACCAGCAGCATCGAGGCGCCCACGATGACGGCGACGCAGATCAATCCGAAGGCGCGGCGCGCGATGAAGACTGCGAGCATCGCACGATAGCGTTCACGCATGTTGGTGAACTTCGTGTCGAACCATCTGACGAAACCATCCCAGCGGCCCGGCCCGGCGTGCTGCTCGCTTTCATGTTCGAGTAGGTGATGCGCCATGGTGGTGACCAAAGTTCGCGACAGCAGGTACGACGTCAGCATCGCATAGACCACCGCGAAAGCGAGCGGCGTGAACAGGAACTTGGCCACGCCGGAAAGCAACGCGACCGGAAAAAATACGATACAAATCGACAACGTGCCGACCAGGGTCGGCGTCGCGATCTGGCTCGCACCGTCGAGGATTGCGACCAGCAGCGGCTTCCCCATCGCGTGATTGCGATGAATGTTCTCGACCTCAACCGTGGCGTCGTCCACCAGCATCCCGACCGCCAGCGCCAGGCCTCCCAAGGTCATGATGTTGAGAGTTTGTCCAGTAAGTTTAAGCAATACGATCGCGGTCAGAATTGAGAGCGGAATCGAGGTGATCACGATCAGCGTGCTGCGTGGCGATCCGAGAAACACCAGCACCATCAGCGCGACCAGACCCGCGGCGATCACCGACTCGCGCACCACCTCCCACAGCGCACCGCGCACAAAGGTGGATTGGTCGAACGAGAGCGTCATCTTGAGTCCCTTCGGCGCGGCCGCGAGAAGCTGCGGAATCTTCTCCTTCACCATGTCCACCACGGTCAGCGTCGAAGCGTCCGCATGCTTGATCACCATGAGATAAGTGCCGCGCTGGCCGTTGACGCGCACCACGTTGGTTTGCGGCTGATGCGTGTCCGAGACCGGGGCGACATCACCGACGTGGATCGGCGCGCCATTGGTGACCTTGATCGGAAGCTGGTTGAATTCGGGCACTGTATTCGGGCTCATGTTGAGATCGACGTCGTACTCGTAGTCGCCCATTTTGGCGGTGCCCGACGGGATCACGACATTGGCCGATGCGAGCGCGGTGCCAACATCCGCGGCGGACAAGCCGTTGGCGTAAAGCGTCGTCGGATCGAGGTTCACCATGATCGCTCGTTGCACCCCGCCGAGCGGCGCCGGACTGGAGAAACCCGGAATGGTGAAGAGCTTGATGCGGATGAAATTCAGACCGTAATCGAATAGCTGCGGCTCTGAGAGCGTGTCACTGAAGATGTTGAGCTGCGCGACGGGAACGTTTGCGGCGTCATAGGAAATCACCTGCGGGGGCACGGTGCCGCGCGGTAACTGGGACAAAATCGAATTCGAGACGGCGGTGATCTGCGCGATTGCTCCGGCGATATCGGACCCGGGATAGAAATAAATTTTCAGAATCCCGAGGCCGTTCATCGATTCCGAATCGATGTGCTCGATTCCGTTTACCGTGGTCGAAGCGGCGCGTTCACTGATCCAGACCATTCGGCGCTCGATCTGGAGCGCGGAAAGTCCTGGATAATTCCACACCTCCAGTACCACCGGCAGATTGATCGCGGGAAAGATGTCGACATTCATCGCCTCGAATGAGAGAACGCCCAGAATCACCATCAGCAATGCCATCACCGCAACGGAGATGGGCCGGCGCAAGGCGAGACGAACCAGAGCCATCATATGCGAGATACTCGGGCCGCCGATTCCTCAAAACTCAAGCTCGGCAGCGTAGCTTTTGCGAAATTCGTGTTGCGGACGCTCCGAACGCGGTCGTCCTGCCTGGCACTTCGTCAGACGCGATCCCGGACCAATGGTTTGCGGACCAGCCAGTCCAAAAACCGGATGCTAAAAATGTGCCGAGATTTTCACTCGATTGTCAATGAAGAATCAAAGGTGCGATGCGCGCAAAACGCGAAGTCATCGTTCCTTGTGCGAGTTCCACCAGCTGAACGCAATCAAATCCAGAAGAGGATTCCGCGCGCGGGAGCCTCGGCTGCGCGTGAGATTCCGCGAGCATAAAGCGAGACTTGTGCGCGATACTCCGCCAACCGCGAAGCGATCGCGAGATCGGTTTTGAAGTCGACCACGTTCCAGGTTTGCGTACCATTCGAGCCCTCGGAGAATGCCAGATCGGCGATTCCTTCGATCAAGGTGCCGTCATCCAGGGTCAGCAGAATCGGGCATTCGCGGCGGACGTCAGCGCTGCTTCTGACCCGCGACATCAGCGGTGACTTGAGCGCCGCTGATACCGCACGCGACGCGCTTTCGATTTCCGCTTCGCCGGCACCCAGCATCCGTCCGTCAGCGGCCACTCCGGCCCGAATTTCGGAGGCAGTCGCATCGAGGCTGACGCGCAACATCGCGAGATGCACCAGGCTGCCGAAACGCTTTCCGTGCGGACGCTTCGGATCGCGCCTGGTCTCGATGACCTCGATTTCCTCGCCGCCGTCTTTGAGTGGCTCCGCGATCGAGAACTCAGTCGCGGTTTTGACCTCGATCGTCGGCGCCCGTCCTGCTTCGATCAACTTCTTTCGCGCCGCTTCCCATGTCGTCCAGCGATCCGTTCCACGCGTCGAAACGGTCTTTTGCTGGTCCGCCTCGAGCAGCTTGATCTGCCGCAGACCCATGGTTTCGCGCACGTCGAGTTCGAGCTTTGAAGGGTCCCACCAGACTACGCGATGCGACCCCACCCGCGCCCGATGCATTCCCGGAGCGACGGATTTTTCCTTCCCCACCGAGCCGTAACCCTGGGGCCTGATTCGCACGCTGTCGTCGCCGAACTCGGGAACCCCGGGCGGTTTACGATCGAGTGGGCCGCGGCGTTTTTTCGGATCCGGAAAGATCGCCGGCGTCAGCCCCTGGAGCCATCCCTCGCGCTCCTCGTCACCGACCGCCGGGACCACGAGCAGATCGCGGGCGCGGGTGGCGGCAACGTAGAGGACGCGGATCGCCTCTTCGCGCTCGCGGCGGCCTTCCTCATCGGCGTCCTCGAGCAGTTCGCGCGGCGCGTAACCAGCTAGCCGCTGCGCACAGAGTTTGCGCGCGGGATTCACGTGCCGCGAAGGCTCGCGAGTCTCCTTGCACGTGAGATCCGCCAAGACCACCACTGGGAATTCCAGTCCCTTGGCGCGATGCACCGTCATTATGCGAACGCCCTCGGTGCCTTCCTCCACCACCGGAACGTCGCTCGCCTCGTCGCGTTCGGCGCGCGCCTCCAGCTCTTCGACAAAACCGCGGAACGAAGTCGCACCGCCGCGCGACTCGTAACGCCGTGCCATATCCATCAGGCGCATGAGGTTGGCGAGCGCCTGCTCTCCCGTCGGCCAGATCGCGAAGCCCGCGTGCGCGCGCGTTTCGGTGAGCAGCCGCGCGATAGTATCGGCGATGGGCCTGCGGTTTCTACCGCGATGAAGGTCGCGCAGGAGTCCCAGCCCCGCGCCGACTTCCTTCACCTCATCGGACGCGCTCTCGGGAATCTTTCGAAACGGATGCAGACTGCCGTGAAGCGTTTCCCGATATTCCAGCAACGCGCCATCGCAGAGCGCGAAGACCGGGCCGCGCAGCGCCGCGAAAACCACCAGCTCGTCATCGGGGCGCTCGATCGCGCCGAGCAGGTTGCGGATCGCTTCGACTTCTTCGCGTTCGTTAAACGAACCGCCCTTGACCAGCACGTGCTGGAGGTGGCGAGCTTCGAGCGCGCGAATATATGGACGTGTCACGTCCTTGCCGAAGGAATTCAGACGGCGAAACAAAATACAGACATGGCGCGGCTGGATCGGAACCCGCTTATCGGGCGCATCGCGTTCGGTGACCGTCCATCCGCTTTGATTGATCAACCAACTCACGAAAGCGGCAGTCGCATCGGGAAGCGACTCGTCGATTTTCCATTGCAGCACGCGGCGGCCGTCGTCCGAATGTGGCGCGGGGACCGGCAGTACCACGATCGACGGCTGACTCTCGACACCTTCGCGAAATTTCTGCAGCGGAACGTAGCCCGGCTGCGTTTCCGATTCTTCGGACATCAGCGGCGCCATCGCGGCGTTCACCATTTCCTGAAGTTCGGCGGTCGCGCGAAAACTGACGGTGAGATGCTCGAGGGCCGCGCCGCGTTCCACCAGCCTGCGCTTGAGACCCTGATAGAGGGTCACGTCGGCTCGGCGAAAACGATAAATCGACTGCTTGGGATCGCCGACGATAAACAACTTCCCCGCCACCGGGCGCACCTTCTCCCAGTTTGATTCAGCCGGACTATCGGCGGACAACAGCAACAGGATTTCCGCCTGCAACGGATCGGTGTCCTGAAATTCGTCGATAAAAATGTGACTGAAACGCCGCTGAAGATCGGAACGAACGCCCGCGTCGTCGCGGACCAGATCGCGCGCCACCAGCAGCAGATCGAGGAAATCGAGGACGCCCGCGCGCTGCTTGAGCGCTTCGTAATACGCGACCACCGGGCGCATTTCCTCGCGCAGCAGCGGCGCGAGATCCTTGCCTGCGGCCTCGCGAAATTCCTGCAGGCGCGTGTGCAGCGCGCTGCGCAGCGCAAGAACCCCGGCGCGTGGCTGGTCGCCAAACATCTCGCCGCGACTGCCCCAGGTAAACTTGTTCTGATTACGCAGGATCGATGAGAGCACGTGTTCGAGCGCGTCATAATCGCGTTCTCGATCCGAACTTTCGAGGCGGATGGCTTCGGCGACCGGGCGGCAAATGTCGTCGAGCGATCGACGCAGCCAATCCTCGGCGCGGCCTTGCGCCGCGATCTCGGCGAGTTTCCCAATATCGTCGACGATCTGATCGATCTCGCGTTCGCGCTTAAAGGTTACGCGTTCCCACGGCGCGTCGAAGTCGCGCCATTCGCGCAACGCGGACGCGGCGCCGCGGGCGATCGGCCGCGGGCCCTCGCCTTCAATCGCGTCGCGGCGGCGCAGCAGTCTTCGCATACCGGGACCGGGATCTTTCAGCGTCTCCTCGAACCATCGCTCAAAAGCATTCTCGAAAAGGCCGCTTGCGACATCCTCGGGCGCCACTTCAAATGCCGGATCGACGCGCGCTTCGACCGGCCGCTCGCGGAGCAGGTCGGCGCAAAACGAATGGATGGTGCCGATGCGCGCCTCCTCCAGTTCAGGCAGCGCCGCAAGCAAGTTGGTTCGCTCGCTTTCGTTGAAGCCTCGCTCGTCGTGGCGTGCGCGCTCAATCTCCTCGCGCAAGCGAAGCTTCAGCTCGCCCGCCGCCTTTTCGGTAAAGGTCACGGCGACGATAGTGGCGAGACGCGCGCGACCGGAGGCGATCACCGCAATGATGCGATTCACCAGCTCGGTGGTTTTCCCGGTCCCGGCGGCGGCCTCGATGATCAACGTGGTGTCGAGGTCGTGGCGGATGCGATCGCGCACGCGCTGGTCGGCCGGCGTCATGGTTGACCTCGCAGATTCCACAACGGCACAAGCCGCTGGGCTTCTTTGTTTTTCGTGGCGGCGCCGTTCGGCGCGATACCTCCGGCCTTGATCCGCATGCGTTGTTCCTCGTAAGGACCGCACACGCGCCGGAAATTACACCAGTCGCACTCGCGCGGCTCGGGAGCAGCCGGCAGGAATCCCGCCTTGAGCGCGCCGTCGAGAGTGCCGACGAAATCCAGCGCGGCAGCGCGCGCGGTCTCATCGATCTCGACGATGCGTTCCTCGTAATTGCCGGTGGCCGTGCAGTAATAGAGGCGTCCGCTGCGTACCGGCTCGTTAAGCAGCCGTTCGGCCGCGAGCGCGTACAGAACCGGCTGGAGAATTTTACCCCCGGCGATCACGAAATTTTTCTGCGCGCGAACTTTGCCGGTTTTGTGATCGGTCACACGCAGCTGACCGTCCGCGGATCGCTCGATCAAGTCGATCGAGCCGCGCAGCTTGAGACCTCCCGCAATGTCGATCGGAATGTCGGAGCTGGCAGAATCCGCCTGGCCGCGATCCTTCAATCCAAACGCGAGTTCGAAACGCTCGGGACAAAACCTTCGCGGATCGATCGATGCCCGGCGCAGCCACTCGCGGAGATCGGCGCGAATCGCGTCGATCCCGTCCTTCCATACGCGCTCGATTGCCGGCGCTAGATCGTCGCGCCATCGCTCCGCAACCTCGTCCACCGAATGCTCGAGTTCATCCTGGGCGGCCTGCAGAGTTGCGGCTGTGACCGGAAGAATCCCCATGCGCCGCAACTTTGAAAGAATCTCGAATTGAATCTCGTGGGTGAGGCTGCCGCGAGTGAGCGGATCGATCGCTTCGAGCGCGTCGGCCTCCTTGCGTGGTTCGAGCCGGAAAATCGCTTGCAGCAGGAACTTATACGGGCACTTGGAAAAATTTTCCAGCGCGGTCGGCGAATATGCGCGCCCATCGCCACGCGTTGAAAGCTGATGCCGTTGGAGCGCAAGCATCGCGCCCGGCGCGGGATCGACCAGCCCATCGGCGCTGGTCCACTTCGGACGCCATCGCCGCGCCCGCGCGCGCAGCGCACGCGGTAGATACCGGTTCGATTTTTCGTCCAACAGATAATGTGCGGCGCCGATAGTCTCGTCGGGATCTTTGCCGATCAACTTATTGAGGACAGCAAGATCGAACTCCGCTGTGTCGATCGCGACGTTTTCATTTTCCGGCGCGGGCCATCCGAGCCCGGTAGCTTGCTCACATGCGGCTCGGCGCGCGAGTTCGTCGAAGCCGGGAAGCCGGCCCTCAGCTGCCCTCATTAGCTCCAAGGTATAAAATGAGGGCACGCGCGGACGCCCCTGGTCGAGGTCGACTCGCGGATACGAGAACATCGCGGCCCGCGTCGCCGCTCCAGCGGCGAGGCGCAACGAAAGCCGCTCCGCATCGGAACGCATGGATTGAATCTTCAGATCGGCACTGATTTCGCTCCGGATTCCGTCGGACAGAATCGGATCTTCGGTCAGTTTCTTCGGAAACATCCGTTCCGCGAGGCCCGGAACGATGACGACCTCGAATGCCATCCCGCGCGCATAGGCAGGCGGCGCGACGAACACGCTTCCATAACGGCGATGTGCAGACCGCGCTTCCAAACTGCCCAGCCGGTCGGCAAGAACTGTCCGCACTTCATCAAGTTCCAATGGACCAATCGGCGCCATCGGTTCGAGTTCGGCCAGTGCCGCGAGTACTGGTTCCGTATCGCGGATCGCCAGCACGGTCAGCGCGCGCAGATAGTCGAGCCATTCGCGCCAGTTCGCGCGCACCGGGCGGGCGGCCAGTTTGTCGATGATCGGCATCGCGACGGTTTCAAGGTGATCGAGATCGACGAGGTGACGATCGATCCAGCTCACTTCTTCCGAAGGAAGCTCGGCACGTTTGAGGCGCAGCTCGGCTTCGACCCCGGCCAGCCGGCGCTGCCATCGATCGCGGCTACCAATCACCGCGGATTCGACCAGCAGTTTTTCCCATCGCCACGGCGCGCGCAGGGTGCCTTCGACCACCGGTACCGGACTGACATCCGGCGGTTCAGTCTCAGGAAGAGCGGGTGCCACGACTAGATCCTCGGCCAACGGTGCGGAAAAAACTTCCGCTTGAGGTGGAACGAATGCGCTGTCATCGGCGATCGGCGCCGCCAGATTTGGAACCTGCGCAAGCGAGAGATACTCCGCGAAGCATTTTGCGGAGAGATTTTCGCTCGCGCACCAAAGCAGTTGCAGCAACGCGCGTCCGCCGGGCTCGGGACGCCGCGTGCCGGCCGCGAAGTATGCCGGAACTCCCGCGCGATTCAGCGCCTCCTCCAGGTACGGGCCGTAGCGCTGGGATGCGTCGCACAGTACCGCGATTCGATCGAATGCGACCCCCCGGCGCGCTTCGTCCTGGATGCGGCGCGCGATCTCGACCGCTTCGTGCATCTCACCGGCCGCCGATACGACCGTGACGGTGCCGTCGAGCGGCGACCGCGATGCGGGAGGATTGCCGAACAGGTGATCCTGTAACCGTCCGAGCGAATTCGGTGTCGACTCCTCGGTGCTCGCGACGTCTTGTACAACAACAGTTTTGCAGCGGAGCGCGCTTTCGAGAAAAGATTGCGTCAGCTTGTCGCCAGTGGGAATCGTCGCAAGAAAAGCCGGAGCGCGAGCGCACAGAGCCGCTACCATCGCCGATTCGAGCGCGTTATCGATCGGTACATCGAGCATTACACATGGAATCGCGGCGAAACGGAGAGGATTGTTTTGCCTAATCGAATTCGTCGCAAGCGACAGAATAGTTGCGCGATCGGCCAGCTTCGCCGCTTTCATTTCGGCGTCGAATTCGCCGAGCGCGTTCGCGAGTGCTTCGGCAGCGGTCCCTTTTCCCTTCAGCATTCCAGGCGCCACGAGATTCAGGCGCAACTCCAAAATCGTACGCGCCAGTGCCCGCGGAAAACCCGGCCGATCGATGACTGGCTCGAAATAGCCGAGCGCGCCGGTGCCCCTGAGGCGATGGACGACGCGCGCGGTTATGGCTTCGATGGCCAGTCCGGCAGCGGGCGCACAGCCGCTCTCGACAAGGTGATCGGTGGCGAGCAATCCTGCGAGGCGACTTAACGTGAGGCGATGGATTCCGAACAGAGCGCCGCGAGGGCGAGAAATCCCGCGAACCAGATCGTCGCCGGCCTCGCGGCTGGCGGCAATCACTATCGCCTCGGTTCCCGCGGGCAATCGATCCAGGAAAGTGGCAGCGGCGCGAATGCGCTGCGCTGCGCGGGGGGAACTAACTATCTCGCACGGAAGATTTTTCATCCGCGATACGCGTCTCTAACAATGATGATGGGATCGCAAAGTCAATCGTCTATCGCTCGAGGAAACACCGCAAGTGGCCGCGCCGATGCCTTTCCACAACGAGTTCCGCGCCGTCCGGAGTGTTAAGATTATATATCATGCGGATTGTGCTGATGTCGGCGATACTGCTTCTACTCGCGAACAATGCTGCGCCCGCCGCAAGCTCTTCTCCGCCTCAGGACTTCGCGGGAGTGCCGCTGGGCAGCAGCCTGAAAGAACTTAAGTCGCGATATCCGGAAGTTTCGCGCAATCCCGACAGTGACCGCGAGTTTCAGGTTTACCAGGTCCCTGCCTTGCGCGAGGTCAGGGTCAAGTCTCCCGCGGCATTTCAGATCTATCACGGTCGTGTCGTCGGCGGTCAGATTCTGCTCGATTCGAAAAACGCAGGTTACTGGTTTGATGCGATGGTTTCGCGCTACGGGCCACCGGACAACTGCAGCTATTGCAACGATCCCGAACTGGCTATTGCAGTCTGGAAGTGGCCAAATGGCGCCAGCATCAAAATTGGCAGTGAGATGCTGACGGAACTCACCAGCGAAGGCGCATCGCAGCGAGCGAAGTGGCTATCGCGCGATGACTCGAATGAGGTTGCGGACAACGGCGATGAGACTACCGATGAGGCCGGACCCGAGGGGCCCGTGAAGCCGCACAAACGGCTGCCGGGTTTGGGAAACCGCGAAGCCTCCAATTCCTCGCCGTCCGCGTCTCATGCGAAGACCACTGGATGGCGCGGCTACTACGACGATATGAACAACCGCCTCGAGCGGTGGCTGGGCTGGAACAAGTAGCCAATCGCCAGGTAGTCAATCGACGAGGTTAAACCTTCGGCCAATCGCCGGCGGGGCGAGTTTCGCATCGGCAACCTCGCGCGGCACAACTCACGCCACCGCTGGGATGCGTGATGTGGACGTTGAATTTGTGACGGCAGTGCGGACAGTCGCCAGCACCAACCTTGGGTTCCAGGTGCAGCCCAACCCGGCGCGATTTAAACTGAATGACTTTGGCCACGGCGCCCCCAGTCCTCGTTCTACTTCGTCCCGCGATCGATTTTCGCCAATGCCCGCAGGCGCATCCCCGACAGGCGGATGAAACCCTCGGCATCGGCCTGCTGATACCCGCCGGCTTCCTCGAAGCTCGCGATCTTTGGATCGTAGAGTGATTTTGGGGATTTGCGGCCGGCAATCGTGGCGTTGCCCTTGAACATCTTGATCCGCGCGACGCCTTCAACATTGCGCTGCGCATTATCGATCAGCGCCTGCAGCGCTTCACGTTCAGGCGCAAACCAGTAGCCATTGTAAACCATCTCCGAGTATCGCGGGATCAGCGAGTCGCGAAGATGCGACACCTCGCGATCGAGTGTGAGTTGCTCGACCGCCCGATGCCCGTGGAGCAGGATCGTCACTCCCGGGGTTTCATACACGCCGCGCGATTTGATTCCAACGTAACGATTCTCGACCATGTCGACGCGCCCGATACCGTGGCGCCCCGCGATCTGATTGGCGCGCTCGATAACCGCGGCCGGGCCCAGTCGCTCACCATTTATCGCAACCGGATTCCCCTTCGCGTATTCGATCTCGACGTACTCTGGATCGTTCGGCGCCTCCTCGGGAGCGACCGTGAGTCGGAACATATCGTTGTACGGCGCGCGCCACGGGTCTTCGAGGACGCCGCCTTCATAGCTCACGTGCACCAGGTTGCGATCCATCGAGTAGGGTTTTTCGGCGGTGACCGGGACCGGAATTTTCTTTTCGTTCGCGTAGGCAATCATGTCGGCTCGTCCCTTGAACGGCCACGCCCGATGACGCCACGGCGCGATGATTTTCAACTCGGGCGCGAGCCTCGCGAAGGTCAACTCGAAGCGCACCTGATCGTTACCCTTGCCAGTGGCGCCGTGAGCAACCGCATCGGCACCCTCGGCACGCGCGATCTCAGCCTGCTTTTTCGCAATCACCGGACGTGCAATGGAAGTTCCGAGCAGGTAGTAACCCTCGTATACCGCATTGGCACGCATCATTGGGAAGACGAAATCGCGCGCGAACTCCTCGCGCAGATCGACCAGGTGCAGTTTACTCGCGCCGGTCTTGCGCGCCTTTTCCTCGAGGCCGACGGTCTCTTCGGCCTGTCCGACGTCGGCGCAATACGCGATGACCTCACATCCGAACTCGTCCTTGATCCAACGCAGGATGACCGACGTATCGAGTCCGCCGGAATATGCGAGCACCAATTTTTTTATCGATGGAGTCGCCACTTGGTCAGCTTCCTGTGGGCGAAATCACGAGCTGCATAATTTCCGCCCGCAGCAGCCATACCATCACGGCCTTCTGCGCATGCAGCCGGTTTTCGGCCTGATCGAGCACGACCGACTGCGGTCCATCGATGACGTCGTCGGTGATTTCCTCGCCGCGATGCGCCGGCAGACAGTGCATCACCACCGCGTCGCGCGAGGCGCGTTTCAGCAACGTCTTGTTCACTTGAAATTCCTTGAAATCGCGTCGCCGTTTCGCAGCTTCCTTTTCCTGACCCATCGAGGTCCAGGTATCGGTGTACACAACGTCGGCATCTTTGATGGCTTGCACCGGATCATTGGTAATCACACCGGTTTCGTCGCGCCGCATGCGATCGAGAAAGCTTTTCTGCGGCTCATACCCCGCGGGGCACCCGATGCGAAGCTCGAAGCCGGCGAGCGCCGCCGCCTCGATCCAGCTTTGCGCCATGTTGAATCCGTCGCCGAGGAAAGCCACGCGCAGCTTCCGCAGGTCGTGGCCGTAACGTTCCCGCATGGTCAGAAGATCCGCCAGCAGTTGGCATGGATGCAACAAGTCACTGAGCCCGTTGATGACCGGCACGGTGGACTCGCGCGCCAGTTCGACGGCGGTCTGATGAGCGAAAGTGCGAATCATAATGAGATCGACGCATCGTGACAGATTGCGCGCGACATCTTTGACGGACTCGCGTTCGCCGATTCCGATATCATTTGGCGCGAGGTAGATCGCATGACCGCCCAACTGCGCCATTCCAGTTTCAAACGTGATGCGGGTGCGCAGCGACGGTTTCTGAAAAATCATCGCGAGAGTTTTGCCGCGCAGATGCTGATGCTCGAGTCCGATTTTGGTCTCGGCCTTGAGCCGCGCCGCCAGCGCGAGGAGTCCTCGCAACTCCTCGGCGGAGAGCGAGGCGAGATCCAGGAAGTCTCGTTTCATGTTCGCTGTCGTGGCGCTACTTTCCATGGACCCGCGGCATCGGCGCCTCTTTCAAAGCGCGTTCGATAATCGCGAGGCCGGCGTCCGCCTCCGCGCGCGAAAGATTCAGCGGCGGCAACAACCGCAGCACGTTGCCTGCCGTTCCATTGACCAGCAGCCGCTCCTTCAGACACGCGTCGACGATCGGTTTCGCCTCATGCTTCAGCACCACACCGATGATCATTCCGAGGCCGCGCACCTCGGCAATCCGATCGGACTTTGACGCGATCTCGCGCAAACGCTTCAGCACGTATGCGCCGATTGTGGTCGCATTTTCGAAAAGATGTTCCTTCTCGAGAGCGTCTATTACCGCGAGCGCCGCGGCGCAGGCGACCGGATTTCCACCAAACGTGGTGCCGTGACTTCCGGGAGTAAAGGCGCTCGCGATTTCCGGTTTCGCGATCATCGCGCCGATTGGAAGTCCGCCGCCCAGCGCCTTCGCAAGCGTGACGATGTCGGGTTTGATCGCCGTATGCTGGTAGGCGAAAAATTTGCCGGTCCTGCCGACTCCAGTTTGCACCTCGTCCAGTATGAGCAGCAGATTCGCGCGATCGCATAGCTCACGCAGCCGCTTCAGATAGTCGGGACGCGGAACTACCACTCCGCCTTCGCCCTGGATCGGCTCGAGCATAATCGCGACAGTCTGATCGGTGACGGACTTTTCGAGCGCTTCGATATCGTCGAACTTCACCAGCCGGAAGCCCGGCATCAGGGGGTGAAATCCCTGGTGATATTTCTCCTGACCGGTCGCGCTGAGCGTCGCCATCGTGCGGCCGTGAAACGATCCGAGCGTTGCGATGATCTCGAACCGGCCCTTGCCGTCTTTGTGGCCCCATCGCCGCGCGAGTTTTATCGCCGCCTCGTTGGCTTCCGCGCCCGAGTTACCGAGAAAAACTTTACCACCGCCGAACAGCCTGGCGAGGCGCTCGAGCAGCCGCGCTCCCGGCTCGGTATGAAACACGTTGGACGTGTGGGTGAGCTTCGCCGCCTGATCTCTAATCGCGCGAACCACGCCCGCGTGGGCATGGCCGAGACTGGTGACCGCAAGCCCGCAAAAGAAATCCAGAAAGCGATTTCCGTCGGCATCGTACAAATACGAACCCTCGCCGCGGACGAACGCGAGCGGCAAGCATCCGTAGATATCGACCATGTGCGCGTGGGTGAGTTCGATGATTTCAGCGTTGTTCATTACTTTTGCAATAGTTATCGGCGAAGGTTTCGCGATCCGCCGGTGATGTCGGCGACTTTCGCACTGGTCTGTGCGACCTCCGTCCCGACTCCGGCGCGGGTGAAAATCTCCAGTAGCACCGCGTGGCGCACACGCCCATCGAGGATATGGGTTTTCGCGACCCCATCGCGCAATGCGTCGATGCAACATTCCACCTTCGGAATCATTCCTTCCTGGATGACGCCGCGCGCAATGAGCCGTTTGGCTTGCGCCGGATCAAGCGTCGGGATGAGCTTGCCGTCCTTGTCCTTCACTCCTTCGACATCGCTCAGAAGGATGAGTTTCTCGGCTTTGAGGGCACCCGCGAGTTTTCCCGCGGCGACATCGGCGTTGATGTTGTAGGTCTGTCCATCGCGGCCGAATCCAGTCGGCGCGATGACCGGAATAAATCCCGCGCCATCCAGCGTGCGCAGTATGCCGGCATTTATTTCCACCACTTCGCCGACCAGGCCTACGTCAACTTTGCTTTTGCGCCCCGAGGCGTCGCTGACGACCATCCGCATTTTGCGCGAGACGATCATGTCGCCGTCTTTTCCCGAGAGCCCGACCGCGCGGCCACCCTGGCGCGAGATCATCTGGACGATCTCCTTATTGATGCGCTGCAGCACCATCTCGGCCGCTTCCATGGTCGGAGGATCGGTAACCCGCATACCGCGCACGAATCGCGATTTCAGTCCGAGCTTGCCGATCAGCTCGGAGATTTGCGGGCCGCCCCCGTGCACGACGATGGGATTTATCCCGACGTATTCGAGCAGCACGATGTCCTGCGCGAAGGCCTCGCGGAGTTCCTCGGTACCCATCGCATGGCCGCCGTACTTGATGACGAAGGTCTTGCCGCGAAAGCGCCGTATATAAGGCAGCGCCTCGGCCAGTACCTGTGCTCTTTGAATCAGATCTTCCACGCTCGCTCCAAAAAGTGTGCGGCGTCCGCAGCCTTGACCTGCGACGCTGAGACTCTCCTATATTCCACGATTGTTACAGGATGTAGCGCGACAGGTCCTCATTTTTGAGGATTGGATCCAGACGGCGATGGACGTATTCGCCGTCGATCTTGATGTCGCGTTCGGTAAGTTCAGGCGCACTGAAAGATATTTCCTCGAGCAGCCGCTCGAGCACGGTATGCAACCGGCGCGCGCCGATATTCTCCGCGCGAGCGTTCACGTGTGCCGCGATCTCCGCCAGCGCGGCGACCGCATCGGAAGTGAAATCCAGATGAACGTGCTCGGTATCCATCAACGCCACATATTGCTTGGTCAAAGCGTTTTCGGGTTCCGTTAGAATCCGGATAAAGTCCTCGCGAGTCAAGGCTTTCAGCTCCACCCGAATCGGAAAACGCCCCTGAAACTCTGGAATCAGGTCCGACGGCTTGGAAGTGTGAAACGCCCCCGACGCCACGAACAGGATATGGTCCGTGCGCACCACCCCGTATTTGGTGTTGACGCTGGAGCCCTCGACGATCGGAAGGAGGTCGCGCTGCACGCCCTCGCGTGAAACGTCCGGGCCGCCGCTGGCCTGGCGTCCCGCGATCTTGTCGATCTCATCGATAAAGATGATGCCCGACTGCTCGGTCCTGGCGACGGCCTCGCGCGCGACATTGTCCATGTCGACCAGCTTGGCGGCTTCTTCCTGCGCCAACAGCTCGAGCGCTTCCGGAATCTTCACTTTTCGGTTGCGCGATTTCTTCGGCATGATTTGGTTCATGAGGTCCTTGATATTGAACCCCATCTCTTCCATGCCTTGCGGCGTCAAAACTTCGACCATCGGCCCCGATTGGGCGCTGACCTCGATCTCGACCTCGCGATCGTTGAGATTGCCGTCACGCAGCAGCTTTCGCAGCTTTTCGCGGGTGTCGCTGCGCGAAGAATCGTCGAGCGGCTCGACGCCGCCGTCAGGCGTGATTCCCACCGGGCGCCGCACCTTGGTCGGGACCGGAAAGAGAATGTCGAGCAGGCGCTCTTCAGCGTTCTCGCGGGCGCGAACATCGACGCCGCGCTGCGCCTCCTCGCGCACCATCTTCACCGCCAGCTCCGTAAGATCGCGGATCATCGATTCGACGTCGCGCCCGACGTAGCCGACCTCGGTGTAGCGTGAGGCCTCAACCTTGATAAAGGGGGCCTGTGCCAGACGCGCCAGCCTGCGCGCGATTTCGGTTTTGCCGACGCCGGTCGGCCCGATCATCAGAATGTTTTTGGGCACGATTTCGTCGCGCAGATCGGGCGCGACTTTCTGGCGGCGCCATCGATTGCGCAGCGCGATCGCGACCGCGCGTTTGGCGTCGTGCTGTCCGACGATGTAACGATCCAGCTCCGACACGATTTCGCGCGGCGTCATCACCTGCGGGGGAGCTATTAGGTCCGCCATCAAAATGCCTCAACGGCGATAGATTACCACGATTTCGCGGTCATACTGAAAATCTAGATTTCTTCGATTACGAATTGATCGTTGGTGTAGACGCAGATTTCCGACGCCACCCGCATTGCGCCTTCCGCGATCTCGCGCGCGCTCAATGCCGCCGCATGCCGCACCAGGGCGCGCGCGGCAGCCAGCGCGAAGTTTCCGCCCGATCCGATCGCGAGGATTCCGTCGTCAGGCTCGATCAGGTCGCCGGTGCCCGAGATCAGCAGCGAGCTCTCACGATCCGCCACCACCAGCAAGGCCTCGAGACGACGCAATACGCGATCGGTGCGCCAGTCCTTCGCGAGCTCAACCGCGGCCCGGCGCAACACGCCATTGTACTCCTGGAGCTTGCCCTCGAACTTGTCGAACAAGGTAATAGCGTCGGCCGTCGAGCCCGCAAATCCCGCGAGCACGCTGTCATTATGTAGCCGCCGAACTTTTTTCGCGCTGCGCTTCATAATGGTCGCATTGCCCATCGTGACCTGACCGTCGCCGGCCACCACCACGTGACCGCCGTGGCGGACAGATACAATCGTGGTGCCGTGAAATTCCATTGCTGAAGATGACTCAGGCGCGCGGATGGGCACGTCGATACACCTCTTTCAAATGTTTGACGCTCACATGAGTATAGCGCTGGGTGGTCGCGAGACTGGCATGCCCCAGCATCTCCTGAATCGATCGCAAGTCGGCACCCCCGTTGAGCATATGCGTCGCAAAGCTGTGACGAATGCCATGCGGTGTGATCGGCGACATGATACCCGCGTCGAGGAGGCGTTGCGCGACAATTTTCTCGACGCTGCGCGTGCTGAGCCGGGTGCCGCGCAGATTGATGATGACGGGCCGGTTGGGATCCCGCGCGATCGGCATAACACTGCGCCACGCCTTTAACGCATCGAGGGCCGGCTCACCTATCGGCACCACACGATCCTTGGCGCCCTTGCCCGCGCGCACCGTGAGCATTCCGATCTCCTCGTCGATATCGCGCCAATCGAGTCCGACCAGCTCGCTGACCCGCAGGCCCGACGAATAGAGAATTTCGAGAATCGCGCGATCGCGCGCCGACGCCGGAGTCGGGGCCTCAGGCTCGCTCTCGATAAGCCGCGCTATTTCGTCCTCCTGCAAAATCGAAGGAAGATGGCGCTGCGATTTCGGCGATCGCAGCGTGCGGGCCGGACTCAACTCACCGCTCTTCGATTCGCGATAGCGAAAGAACGCCCGGATGGCGCTCAACCGGCGCTGCACGGTGGCGCGCGCGGCGTCACGCTTCATCAGCTCGGCGAGATATTGGCGAATGTGGTCGGCGGTGATCGCGTCGATGATCACCTCGCCTTTCTCATCGACGATACTGCCGCGCTCTTGCAGGAATTCGCGAAATGAAATCAGGTCGCGCCGGTAGTTACTGACCGTATGACGAGACGCGCGTGCGGCCCTGGCGAGCGCGCCCGCAAACGCTTCGATTTCGAGGAGCATCGCACTTGATGTTATCAACCGCGGACGTATGGAAAAAGCTGCAAGGGAATCGATGAAGTAAGCGGATCGACTGACTCGCGTATATGGACAGTCGTCGCTATCCTTATACTGGGCTTATGAAATGCTGGTATTGCGGGCGGTCGATTGAGGTCGTCGAGCGGGTCGGATTCCGCGAAGAATGCGCGGGATGCGGCCGCGCTCTCCACGTATGCAGCAACTGCGGATTTTACGATCCCTCCTACAATAACTCGTGCCGCGAGCCGATGGCGGAGCGCGTCGTCGATAAAGATCGTTTCAATTTTTGCGAGTATTTCGCGCCCGGCCAGGGCCAAGGCACCGGGGCGCCATCGAGGTCGGTCGCACAGTCGAAGCTGGAGGAACTATTCAAAAAGAAATCATAGTGACGCGGCATGCGCGTGGAGTTCTCGTACTATTCTTTCTCAGTCTGATTGTGGGTGGATGTACCTCGGGGAATAGCGCGCGCGGCGTCGTCGACCGGTTTATCGAGGCCCGCTACATCACGATCGATCATCAAGCGATGGAGGCGCTATGCACCGGCCTCGCACTCGACAAAATCCATGAGGAGATGAAGCTGACCGAAGGCCAGGCGATCGACCAATCGACGCGCAAGCCGGTGGTCCACTATTCGCTCGTGCAGACCCGCGGTGAGGGAGACCGGGTCACGTTCCTCTTCAAGGCGCGAATCGACGTGCCCGAGGGCGGCTCATTCAAGAAGTTCTGGATGATCGCAGCGAAAAAAGATGGCGGGGTTTGGAAGATCTCGAACTACTCCGAGTATGACTGACACCGCCGCGATAATTCTCGCCGCCGGACTCGGCACCCGGATGCGCTCCGAGCGCGCCAAAGTACTGCATGAACTCGGCGGCGAGGCGATGCTGCTGCGCGCGATACGCGCGGTGGCGAGGCTCGCGCCGCGACCGCTCGCAATAGTAGTCGGCCATCAGGCGCGCGAGGTCGAGGCCGTCGCGCGCAGTGCCTTCCCCGCCGGCGCGAACCTGCTGTTCGCGCTCCAGGCGGAGCAGCGCGGAACCGGTCACGCCGCACGATGTGGCATGACCGCCATACCGCGGGACTTCGCGGGCGACGTCTTTATCACCTACGGTGATCTGCCGTTGCTGTCGCCCGCGACGCTCGAGGCGTTTCGCGCGGCGCATCGCGCCGCCGCGGCGCAGCTGTCGTTCATCACGGTAACGCTTCCGGACGCGGGCGCGTACGGTCGCGTCATCCGAGACTCGTCAGGTGACGTGAGCGCGATCGTCGAAGCACGCGATGCGTCGCCCACACAGCGCGCCATCACCGAGATCAACACGGGCGTCTACCTCGTCGATGCGGCCTTTCTGCGCGCCGCCCTGGATGAGCTCGCGCCCAACAACGCGCAGGGCGAGTACTACCTGACCGATATCATCGCGATCGCGCGCGCCCGTGGGATGCGCATCCTCGGATGGCGCGCGAGCGACGCTACGGAGTTCGCCGGAATCAATTCACGAGAGGAGCTTGCAACGATGGAAGCCGAAATTCGCGACAAGGTGAACCGCAAGCTGATGGCGGCTGGCGTGACGTTCATCGATCCCGCCACCGCCTATATCTCGGCGACCGCGGAAATCGGCGCCGACACGGTGATCGGGCCTAACGTGCAGATTCTCGGCGCGAGCAAAATCGGACGCGGCGTGCGTATCGAGGGCACCGCGCATCTCTCGAATGTTACTATCGGCGACCGATGCCATCTGAAGCTGGGCGTGCGCGCCGAGGAATGCCACATCGGAGCCGACTCCGAGATCGGGCCGTTCGCGCATTTGCGCGCCGGCACCGAGCTGGCCGGCCACAATCGCATCGGCAACTTCGTCGAGACCAAGAAGGCGCGGCTCGGAGTCGGCAGCAAGGCGAGTCATCTCAGCTACCTGGGCGATGCGGTGATCGGCGCGGGGACTAACATCGGATGCGGTGTCATCACGGTGAACTACGATGGCTACGACAAGTTCGTTACCGAGATTGGCGACCATTGTATGGTGGGGTGCGACACGCAGTTGGTCGCGCCGGTCAAGGTTGGCGATGACGTTTATGTGGCTTCGGGGACGACCATAGTGCGCGAGGTTCCCGCCGGCTCGCTGGTGCTATCGCATCATCCGCAGCGCGAGAAGGCTGGATGGACAGCGGGTTTCCATAAGCGTCATAAGGGTCGCCCTCCTTGGTGGGAAGAATAGTACCTCGTCCATCGGAGAGATATTTGCCTCTAGCGCATCTCTCGGTCACAATACGGGCACAGGGCGAGGCGCCCGAGTCCTTATCGAAGGAGGTATAAGGTAGCGGCACAATAGTCAGAGAGTAGCGCCAGGACCTGATCTTCAGGTTGACGAGGTGGAAGCTTATCGAACAATTCGGCGGATAGCTTCCCGGTTCCACAATCGTCAGAGTCGGACAAACCGCGCGGGCGACCGCACGACAAATCCCGGCTCAGGTGGTCGGAGTCAACAGACTTCGCATAGGAATTTCTAAACTCTCCCCACATAGAAAAGTTTGATCGCGTTCGTCTTCGCGCGCGATGGCGTGCGCTTGAGCGTCCTTAGAAGTCGCTTCGAGGACTCCGATCACTTTTCATTAGCCGATAGAGAGGGAGCATCAGGAAAATGTGCGGAATTGTTGGGTACGTAGGAAATCAGGAAGCCTATCCGATCCTCATCGGAGGACTTCAGCGCCTCGAATATCGCGGCTATGACTCCGCCGGCGTCGCCACCATTGTCGAGGGCGGGGCGATGCACATTCGGCGCGCCAAGGGCAAACTCGAAAACCTGCGCGCGATGGTCGGGCATTCGCCGCTGACCGGGCAAATCGGAATCGGTCACACGCGGTGGGCCACCCACGGCAAACCGTCCGAGGAAAATGCGCACCCGCATAAGGCCGGACCGGTCGCCGTCATTCATAACGGTATCGTCGAGAATTTCATCGAGCTACGCGCCGAGTTGGTCGCGCGCGGGCACAAGATGAAGTCCGAGACGGATACCGAGCTCATTTCCCATCTTATCGAGGAGAACCTCCGCCGTCCGATGGGCCACGGCTTGATGGGATTGACCGAAGCGGTGCGCGCCGCGGTCGGCAAGCTGCGGGGCTCGTTCTCGATCGTCGCGATGTCGGAGAGCGAGCCCGACAAGCTGGTAGCGGCCAAGACCGCAACGCCGATGGTGCTCGGGTTTGGCGAGGGCGAGAACTTTATCGCGTCGGACATTCCCGCGCTGCTCGAGCATACCCGGATGACCCTGGTGCTGGAGGACGGCGAGCTGGCCGAGGTGACGGCGGCCGGCATCAGGTTGATGCGGTTTGACGGTACGCCAGTGTCGCGCGCGCCTCGGCGGGTGGAATGGGACGCGGCGGTGGCGACTAAGGGCGGCTATCGGCATTTCCTGCGCAAGGAAATCGCGGAGCAGCCGCAGGCATGGATCGACACGATGGCGGGACGCGCGGCGGCAGGTTCGGCCGCGGTCAACTTCGAGATGGACCTGATGCCGGCGGGTGGCGCCAAATCGATCGAGCGAATCGTGATGCTGGGTGCCGGCGCGTCGTGGATAACCTCGCTGATGGGAAAGTTTATCATCGAGGAGATCGCGGGGGTGCCGGTCGAGGTCGACTTTGCCGGGGAGTTTCGCTATCGGCGGCCACCGGTCGGGAAGCGGACGGTGGTGATGGCGGTGTCGCAATCGGGCGAGACGGCCGACACCATCGCGGCAATGGATGAAGGGGCGTCGCGCGGGGCGCATCTGATTGCGCTGACGAACACAGTGGACTCATCGATCGCGCGCAAAGCCAACGCGCAGATCTACACGCGATGCGGGCCCGAGATCAGCGTCACCACCACCAAATGCTTCCTCACGCAAATCGAATCGTACTACCTGTTCGCGATTCATCTCGCCGCGAAGATGGGGCGGCTGTCGGAGCCGCAGGCCGAGACGCTGCTGAAGCCGGCCTTCGCGATCCCCTCACAAATTGAGACGGTAATCGCAGGCGAGGCCAATATTCAGCGCATCGCGAGCAAGTACGCCTCAGCGGATGATTTTCTGTTTCTCGGCCGCGGCATCAACTACCCGGTCGCCTTCGAGGGCGCGCTGAAGCTGAAGGAAATTTCCTACATCCACGCGGAGGGCTATTCGGCGAGCGAGATGAAACATGGGCCGATCGCGCTGATCGACGACAAGATGCCGGTGGTGGTGATCATTCCCAACGATGCGCTGTTTGAGAAATCGCTCTCGAATATGAAGGAGGTCGAGTCGCGCAATGGGCGGATCATCGCGGTCACGAATCGCGCGACGCCGGAGTTGAAGCAGATCGCGGCCGACATTATCGAGGTCCCCGCGACTTCGACGATGCTCACGCCGGTGCTGATGACGGTGCCGCTGCAGTTGCTTGCGTATCACATCGCGGTTGAGCGCGGGACCGACGTCGATCAGCCGCGCAATCTGGCGAAATCGGTCACCGTCGAATGAAGCCTTCGGGCACCGGGTAGCATCGAGGCCATGCCAAAACCGCAACCCTGAAGCCGCAATGCAAAACTGTTGCTAGGGGGCTAGTCTCGTGCGTGCAGGGTTGCTATAAAGATGTCACCCCGTGTCCGGGATTGGCGCGGATCGCCTGATAGGCAGGCGGTGCGCGCCAATTCTTTTTTCTACTTCCTGCGCCGCACATTTGTCTTAATAATCAAAGACTTACTCTGCCTCCTACCGGTCGGCGCATGGATCAACCCGCGGAACTCTAAAGGCGCTGGGAACGGCTATTGCTTCCTAAAAGATTTCGACACGACAGACCAGCGATATCGCATCGTCGTGCGTATATTTAGATACAGAGCGGTTGGCCGGACGAACTGGTCGCAACCAGCCGGTCGAAGTGCGGGCGGGCGCCAATGGTGGCGCCTGATGATGAAACGAATCGGGTGGACGCGGCGTTATATTAGTGGTGAGAGGTTTGACACATCGCGGGTGGCCAAATAGCGTTGATTGTTCGCATCCTGCTTGCTCTCTTGGCATCCACGTTCTATATCTCAAAGCTGATGAGCCAGTTCCATACCCGCCTCTCTCCGGCTCCAAGCGACATTTGTTGATTTGCGAGTGATTTTGCGAGCTCTGGACGCACCCGGCGGCCAGCGGAAAATTTGAGAGCATGAAGCCAAAGTACGAAGGAAAAGATCTACAGGGCCTTGTCGATCTGGGCCGCGAGCAGGGCTACCTGACCTTCGATCAGGTCAATGATTTCCTGCCGCAGGATGTCGCCTCGCCGACCGACCTGCGCGCCGCGCTCGACAGTTTCGAGGACCTCGATATCAAGGTGCTCGAAGAAGTTCCCGTAGCCGCGGAAGCCGACACCGCCACCGAAGACGAAGTGGAAGAGGCGGAGCCTGAAGCTCCGGCCCCCGCGGCTGCTACCGAATCGGTCGGGGAATCGTCGGACCCGGTCCGGCTCTACCTGAAGGAAATGGGCAACTTCCAGCTCCTTTCGCGAGAGCAGGAAGTCGAGATCGCAAAGCGCATCGAAGCCGGCGAAATGGAAGTCGAGGAAGAAGTCCTCGGCTCGCCGGTCACCCTCGATCGGGTTATCGAAATCGCGGAGCGCGTGCTCATCGGCGAAGCCGAACTACGGGAGATCTACGAGGAAAACGACGAGCCCTCAACCGATCCCGATGAAGAGCGCGGCCCCGAAGCGGATGAAAAGCAGCTCAAGAAGCTGCAGGCATCGCTAAAGAAGCTGACCGAGATTCGCGGCAAGCTGAATAAATTCGAAGAAGAACTTTTCCACGGCAAGCCGGGCCCGAGACGCAAGCCGAAACTGGAAAAGGATTATCTGCGTTGCAAAGAGCGGGTCAAGAAAGAGCTGCGCGAGATGGCGCTGTCGCCGCGCCTGCAGGAATCGATCATCGGCGAGATGCGCCGTCTGCTTTACGAGTATCTGAACTCGGAGCGTCTGATCGCGCGCTATGAAGAAGAAACCGGGCGGACCAAGTCGCAGCTGATCAAGGAAGCTTCCGACGCCGAAGACCGCCGTCATGTCCTGAAAGTGGGCGGCAACCGCGAGAACCTGCTCGATATCGCACAAAAAATCCGCGATTCGCAAAAGGCGATCAAAGCGATCGAGAAACGGGTCAAGGCTTCGGGCGAGGACTATGCGCGCAAGCTCGAAACTATCGCGGCCGGTCACGTCAAGAGCCGCCGCGCCAAGAAAGAACTTACCGAGGCCAATCTGCGCCTCGTGGTCAGCCTCGCGAAACGCTACACCAACCGGGGACTCGGGTTTCTCGATCTGATCCAGGAAGGCAATATCGGCCTGATGCGCGCGGTCGACAAATTCGAATATCAGCGCGGCTACAAATTCTCCACCTACGCGACCTGGTGGATTCGCCAATCGATGTCGCGCGCGATTGCCGATCAGGGCCGCACCATCCGTATCCCGGTACACATGGTCGAGACCATAAATAAGCTGCTGCGCGTAACCAGGCTGCTGGTGCAGCGCCTCGGCCGCGAACCGAGCCCGGAGGAAATTGCCGAGCAGATGGAAATGCCGCTCGACAAGGTCCAGAAGGTGCTCAAGATCGTCAAAGAGCCGATCTCGCTGGAGACGCCGATCGGCGACGAAGAGGAAAGCTCGCTAGGCGATTTCGTCGAAGACGAGCTGGCGCCGTCACCGGTCGAAGCCGCTATCCAGGGCAACCTCGGTGAGCAAACCCGCAAGGTCCTCGCGACGCTCACTCCGCGCGAAGAGCAGATCCTTCGGATGCGTTTCGGTATCGGTCAGAAGACCGACTACACGCTCGAAGAAGTCGGCAAGCAGTTCGCGGTCACTCGAGAGCGTATCCGCCAGATCGAGGCAAAGGCGCTGCGCAAGTTGCGTCAGACCGGGCGCTCGCGCAACCTCGAAGGCTTCCAGGAACGCGAGTAGCTTTTTCCTTCGATATAGCTGGTTCAAAAGCGGCTCGGGATTATCGAGCCGCTTTTTCTTTGTCATCAAGCTTCGTAACGGAGCGTGCCGGACACTAGCCGTCGTCTCGCTCTCGACTATCGGTCCGGTTTCCTTGCGTTACACGGGGCGCGTTGCTACAGCGCTTCGACATGCCCGACGACGACACCGCCTATCCGGCCGCGATGAAGGATATCGAGGGCTGCCTAATCGCTAGCCGTCGGGGTATCAAGCGAACCGCCGACAGCGATCAGCCGGAAGTTCTAAAGGACGCAGTTGGAGTGGGTCTCTCCGGCGGAGGAATTCGCAGCGCCACCTTCTGCCTCGGTCTGTTTCAGGGACTGGTCAAGCAAAAACTGACGGCGAAAGATGAAACTCCTCAGAAAACGCTGCTCTCGAAAATCGACTACATGTCGACGGTTTCGGGAGGCGGCTACTTCGGCGCGTTTTATGGGCGCCTCTTCACGCGGGAAGCGGTTGCGACATTCTCAGATGTAGAAGAAATCCTGACCGTGCGCGCCGCCAACGATGAAGAGCAGGTCCCGGCTCCCGGAAAGTTCCCGAAGGGCAAGATCTTCCGATGGTTGCGGGAGAACGGGCGATATCTGGCGCCCAACGGCTCCGGCGATCTGCTGCTCGGCGGCGCGGTATTCATGCGCAACTGGGTGGCGGTTCAGATCGTATGGGGCACCTTCGTTCTGATGCTGTTTCTGCTCGCGCAATTCATCCGCGGCCTGGTTGAAGTGTCCGCCGCCAATGATCAGTGGCTGGCAACATGCTGGAACGGCTACCTGAAATTCCTGGTCTGCAAAATGCCAGGGGGGGCCGACTACATATGGTGGAGTCCTTACGCGATTGTAGCGGCGATCGCATTTCTGCTTCTGGTGGTACCGCCCGCTTGGTCATACTGGCTGGTTGAAAAGCCCAATCGACAAACCGCCGGACAGCATTGGATTCCTCCTCTTTACGGGCTGTTCGCCGTATTGGCGCTCGCGCTATGGGGCGGCTTTCTTATTCCCAGGATCATTCGCGTCGTGCTCCTGGCGGAAGCCATCGGAACCGCGTTGTGGGCTCTTGTGAACGGATGGCGGCCGGAATTTGGCTTCCGGGCTGACGTCGGCGATGACATTAAGGGTCTGATCGACAAAGATGAGAACACCAGGAACCGGCTTTCCCGCCAGCTCAAGACGGCACTGGTGATCGCTGGCGTTGTGCTCGCTTTCATAGCGATCGACAGTCTGGCGCAAACTGGTTATGGAGCGTGGCTGTCCGGGCAACTCCACGTGAAGCGTTGGGCGGTCGCGGTTTTCGGGCCGCTCATCGGCCTGGCCAGCTTCGCCCGCACAATTTTTTCAAGCCTCGGCGGTGGAGGCGCCAACAAAAAAATTAGCCTGCCGACCACGCTGCTGGCCGGAGTCGCGGCGTTCATCGTAGGCCTACTGGTGCTGACAACTCTGGACTTCGGCGCCTATGCGATCGCGTGGCACTTGCGCATGCCCTCGGGACCGGTCCCGAAATGGAAGACCACGCAGAAAATCACCGATGCGAACGCGATTTCCGCGACGCCATCTAAAGATGGCGGAGGTTGGGTGATAGGTCCTCAGTCCAAGGAACCGCCCACGCCCGCGATCGGCTGCCATGCCTCGCCGTCGGATCTGGCCGTGCTGGTAGCCGCGCTTATGGTGGCGTTCCTATTTTCATTTCTATTCGGATGGTCGTGGCCGTTTCTCAACCGCTCGACCGAGCATGCTATCTATACCTCGCGACTGATCCGCGCGTACCTCGGTGCTTCGAATCCGGAGCGTTTGAAGCGCGAAGGAAGGAACGTCACCGAGACCATCGATGGCGACGACATTCCCCAATATGAATACTGGCCGCGTTTCGGATGGCTCAAAACCAATCCAGGTTCTGCGACACCGCTCAAGGACGAATGCGAACTCTTCAAGAAGGGGATGCCTATTCACCTGGTCAACGTCACCATCAACGAGACTGTCGATGCCCCATCGCAAATCGAGCAACACGATCGGAAGGGAATGGGAATGGCGATCGGCCCCGCAGGTCTGAGCGTCGGCGTGAAGCATCATCTGGTGTTGAAAGATGGTGTCGATCATCTCGACACATATCCAAAGCCCCAACCAGAGGCTCAAGCTCTCCAGTCAAAATCATCGGAGCCTTTCGTCAGTGTCTTTGATTTCAAGGACAACCTTCATCCGGAACTCTTGACGCTGGGAAACTGGACTGGCATCTCGGGCGCCGCCTTCTCGACCACTCTCGGATGGAGAACCAGCATCAGTCTCAGTCTGCTCGCGGGTCTCGCCAACATCAGGCTCAGCTACTGGTGGAACTCGGGAACCGTCGTGGTCAAGCCGGCGCGCACTACGATTGCGGGTTTGGTCTCCACCGTTTTTCAGAAGGTTTTCAGCGTGCAGGATTTCCTCTTCGATGAATTCCTTGCCCGCTTTCACGGCACCGCGCGCCAATATTGGCCGCTGAGCGACGGTGGTCATTTCGAGAACATGGGTGGGTACGAACTGATTCGGCGCAGGCTGCCGATGCTCATTATCGTCGATGCGGAAGCCGACCCCGACTACACCTTCGAGGGTCTCGCCAACCTGGTGCGCAAGGCGCGGCTCGATTTCGGCGCCGAGATCCGATTTCTCACCGAGGACCAGCTCGATCAGAGAATACACTGGGAGTTCCGAAAGTACTTCGGCACGCTCGAGCAACTGCGGCGCGGCAAATGGGCTGAAGAACCAGTCGCTGACCCTCTCGGCGGCCGCAAACGGCTATCGATCGACCCGGATGACGAAGAGACTTTGTCGCTCGCGCACGCCGCCCTCGCCGATGTTGTCTACCAGGACGGCCATACGCCTTCGCTCCTGCTCTACATCAAGCCCACCCTGATTGGCGACGAGCCGGCCGACGTGCGGCGCTACCATACCGAGCATCCGTCTTTCCCGCACGAGACCACCGCAGAGCAGTTCTTCGATGAGGCGCAATGGGAGAGCTATCGGCGATTGGGCGAGCATATCGCGGACAAGGTCTTCCGCAGCCGCGACGATAGGGATCGGTCTATCCCGCCGGAGACCGGCAAATTCCTCCCTTATCTCTTGCAAATCTGACGCGGGCGTTTGCCTTGCTATCGACGCACGCGCGATTTAATGTGACGACATGTTCACTCGACTGAACATCCAGTCGTGACCAAAGAAGAGATACTCAGAAATTACCGGGTCGGCGAAATCCGCGAAGCTACCCGGCGCGTGATCGGGCGTTTCGGCTTTGAAGGCGCCACGCTCGATCGGGTCGCCGACGAGGCTCGTATCGCCAAGGGCACCGTCTATCTCTATTTCAAGAATAAAGATGACCTTCTGCACGCCACCATCGTCGAGGGATTGCGCGCGCTGACCGAACACATCCGCCACGAGGACGACGCTGCCGCGCCGCCGCTCGATCGCATCCGCGCCCTGGTACGCACGATGCTGCGGCTGCACAACTCGCATCAGGACTTTCTCAAAGCGCTGATTCTCGATTCCCGACTGTTGAGCGACGAGCCTGGCGATCGCAAAGAGCTTGAACTGCGCAAGGTCTACCTGAAGTTCCTCGACCATCTCGCATCGGTGATGAAAGCGGCGGCTGAAAAGGGCGCGATCAGAAGCGTGGATCCGCAAATCGCGGCGTTTATGCTCTGTGAAATGATGAATGGACGGCTGCGGCGACGCTCGATGGGATTGACGACGGCGAACGCATCACCAAAAGCCGATGCCGACGTGATGCTGGATCTGTTCCTCTATGGGGTGCGCGGATTGCCGCCCGAAAAAATCGCGCGCTGAAATCTGACGCGCGTTTCATCCAACATCGCCACTACATCGTGCGCGTACCCTCTGCTACCCTCGCATCGTTTGGATCGGGAACCCGCGACTCAACCTTAAAATGCAATCGGGAGAAAAGATGACCGACTATCTTATCGTGCTCGTACTCGGCCTACTCGCCGGCATCCTCGGCGGATTTATCGGTGTCGGCGGCGGCGTCCTGATCGTTCCCGCGTTGGTGCTGCTGATGGGGACCGATCAACACACCGCGGTAGGGACTTCACTCGGCGCGCTATTGCCGCCGGTCGGATTCCTCGGCGCCTGGCAATACTACAAGCACGGCCACATGAACATCATGTACGCCGGGCTGTTAGGTGTCGGGCTGCTGTTCGGCGCGTGGTTCGGCGCTACCTATGCGGTCAAGGTTTCGGGCCCGACGCTGCGCCGCGCGTTTGCGATTTTTCTCTTCTTCACCTCGATCCAGATGTTCTGGAAGCGCTAACTCCGCGGCTTGCCGCATGGATGGGAGGCGAACTGAGATTCGGCCCCGTACGGACAAGGTGGATACCAGGCTCGAACGGATTCTCAATCTGTTGCTCGAATCGGAGCGCGCCGGCATCGTCGCGCTCGAGCACCTGGCGGGCGAGGTCGAGCAGGCCGAGCTGCGCCGATTTCTCCTCGGTGAGCGCGATGAAGAGGTGCGCAACGTCGATTCGCTGAGTCGCCTGATCCTCGAAGCCGGCGGAACTCCCTCCGCAGCGGTTGGTCCGTTCGCCGATAAAGTCGCCGCGCTCGATTCGATTCGCGATCGCCTCAGCCTGATGTCGCGCGGGCAGGAATGGGTCGCGCGCAAGGTCGAGGAAGCCCTCGCACTCGCGCCCGCATCGGGACCAATTCACGATTTTCTTCAGAGCATGGCCAATCGTCATCGCGCCGAAGTGGAATGGGGCCGCGCCGAAGTGATTCGGCTGCTCGGCCCCACTCGATAAAGAACTTCCCTCTCCCGCGGCTGAGTTCACGAAGCCGCACGCCGGGAGAGGTCGGCTGGCGACATGCGCAGCATGTTGCCGAGCCGGGTGAGGGCTGGCGGCGCTGCGCCGCCGGTGTTGGAACACCACCGTCCGTGCCACCGCGCTCATTCGCTATGCCCTCATTGATGTCGTAGCCTTGGCCTCGATGAACGACGCGCCCTCGCGACCATTGCCGGAAGCGGTTTACGCCGCCGACGGCTTCCGGCTGCGCGGCCTCGAGATGACCCGGGTTGAGGCCCTCAGCGATGTGGTCTTCGGGTTCGCGCTGACCCTGATGGGCGTCTCGCTCGGAGTGCCGAGGACGTTCGATCAATTTCTCGAAACGATGCGCGATTTTCCCGCCTTCGCGATCTGTTTTGCGGTCCTGATCAGAATCTGGCACGACCACTACCGCTTCTTCCGCCGCTACGGTCTGCAGGACGGCCGCACCATTTTTCTGAATAGCGTGCTTTTGTTTATCGTCATAATTTTCGTTTACTGCCTCAAGTTTCTCATGAGTCTGTGGGTCCTCGTGTTAACCAGCACCGGCGACCCGATGGCTCTTATGCCGGACGGCAAAATGGGGTTAGTCATAAGATTCGCTCAGAGTGAATGGCTGATTTTCATCTTCGGGATCGGATTCGCAGCGGTTTACGGGATTTTTGCGCTCCTCTATGCGCGCGCTTTTCGATTGCGCGACACCCTTGCGCTCAACCCGCTCGAGGCCTTTGAAACGCGCGAGCGAATCGTCAGAAATCTGCTGGTCGGCACTGTTGGCCTAATAGCCGCCTGCGGCGCCCTCGTGCTGGGTGGATACAGCGCCCGTTGGGCTAGCTCGGCATTTGTGCTGATTCCGGTGATCGTGATTATGCGCAATTCGATGGTCAAGCGGCGCCGCGTGGAGCTGACCGCGCCGACCCCAGATTCCCCCGCGTCAGTAAGCGAATAGCTCAGGCCGCGAGGCTTGCCGATGCGCGGGCGGGAAGCGATAATGCTGTTCCCGCAGTGGACGCATAGCTCAGCCCGGTTAGAGCGCTTGCCTCACATGCAAGAGGTCCCTGGTTCGAGTCCAGGTGCGTCCACCATCTCTCCGATGTCGCCGCGCAATCGACACCCCAAAATTGAAGCCCGGACTCTCGTGCTGGGATGCCATCACGTGATCGCGTGTGGACCGCTGATGCGTGGCGTCGACGTGTCGACTAGCTGGCTTCGTGAGGTAGTCAAACTACCCTACCAATTTCGTACTCTCAAAGAGTCGCTCAAGAATCCGAACGCCGATGCGATGGTCCTCACTTTCGACGATGGCGATCCCACCGTGGGAACCGATGCGTTGCCGATCCTCGCGGAATTCGGCATCCGGGCCAGTGCGTTCGTGATGGCGCCGGGAAGCCAGCCGGCGCCGGCGTTTTGGCGCGACCTCCTCGATGCGGGATGGGAAATCGGCTCCCACAGCCTCACCCATCGGCCCCTGGATCTGCTCGATGCGCACGACTCGCGGGCCGAGATTCGCGAGAGCAAACTTCGGCTCGAGGACGCGCTGCGGATACCCATCGATGGTTTCGCGTTCCCCTACGGCCGCTTCGGGCGCCGGGAAATCGATTTCGTGCGCGAGGCCGGCTATCAGTATGCCGTCACCACGCTTCCATTGATTCCGCTTTGGTGGCGCGGATGCGGCGTCAGGTTGGTGCCGCGGCATATGTGCGACGAGCGCACCTCGACCACTGAAATCCAACTGATGGCGACCAGTTGGCGCGTGCGCCTCAAACTCTGGATGCGCGACGAGGCCGCATACCGCATCAACGGCATCATCGGGACCCCGGCGAGCAAGCTGCGGGTGTTCCCGCGCTCCTGATCGACGCGTATGTCGCCAAAAAAGGGGGCCGCGACTGCGACCCCCCTTCGAATTTTCGCGAAACCGGCGCGCGTCAGTTGCCGGTGGCTGGAGCTGCTGGAACCGGCGCTGCAGCTGGAGCTGCGGCCGGGGCCGCGGCGCCACTGGCAGCCGCAGGAGCAGCGCTGGCATCCGCGGCTGCTGGCGCCGCTGCGGCTGCCGGAGCGGCAGCAGCAGGCGCACCCGCCGCACTCGCGGCGCTGCCTGCGGGCGCGGCGGGCATCATGCCCATCGAACCCATCGCACCATTCACCGCGCTCTGTCCCGATTGCTGAGCCTGCGTCTTGGCAGCATTGGTGGCGGCGTCGCCATAGCCGCCCATCTGCGCACGCGCCTGGCCGGCAAACGCGAGAAGTGCGAGCGCACTTGCGAGCATCATCATTCGCTTCATTGCAAAAGTCCTCCGTTGGAAATTCCTCACGAAGATGACATCGACTCAGGTTGAGGGTGAGATAACCATCGCACTTGGGCAGCCTTGCGCCAAACGCGATCGCGATGATGCCGCCAAAAAAAGGGGGGCCGCGATCGCGACCCCCGGCCTCGGAAAACTAATCGCTCATTTTGGCGGCGCGAAACCCACCGTGAACCAGCTCTTGCCGGCCACTCCGGTGCCACTCGACAAGACCGTGCTGTCCGATGCGCGCTTGATCGAATACGAGATGGCGGTCCCGGTTTTGCTCGCGGTGAAGTCGACCATGGTCGGCGTACCGTTGACCTTGACGGTGGCGGTCGCGTCGAGGGTGTAGTTGCCGCCGCCCGAGGACATCAACTCGGCCGACGTGTAAACCGGTCCCGCGATGGTGTTTCCGGTCACCGTATCGTGGACGCTCATGACGCCGGAGCGCTCATCGTAGGTGTAGGTGGGATTGGGGCCGCCGGGATAGGTGGTCGAGCCGCTGACATATATGTTGGCGCTAAACTTGGTGGCGCCCGACATAAATTGCCCGTTCATGCCGGCTTCGGCGCATCCCGGAGGGCACATCGGAGCGGCGCCGCCGTTGGGCACCTGGACGCCGCCGCAAACCCCGCGCGAATATTGATAGCCGCTCAGCGCCCGGCACAGCGTCAGCAATACGTTCATCCGCTTTTCCGCATCGGCGCCGGCGTCGGTGGCGATCTGCGCGCGGTTGTTCTTGATACAGTTGCAGATGTCGGCCAGGTTTTGCGGCATAAATTTCGAAGTATCCGGATTGGCTTCCCTGCACTGATCGTCGGTGGAAATGATGTAGTCGGCGCCATCGACCGAATCTTTGCCGATCGGATCCCCGAACGGATCGATCATTTGCGAAGTATCGAGGGTGCCTTGAGCCATCCCGGAGGCGTGGCAACCGATCGACGTGTCGTTGCAGCCTTTGGTCCCGTTGCCCATGTTTTCCATGCTCTTCACTGAATTGTCGAAAGGCACCGGCACATGGCCCGGAGGAAACGGAACATCGGCCATTATCATATCGCCGTTGGCGGTGTCCTCGCCCAACTCGATGCGATCGATTCCGAATTCGGGGGAGGTGCCGCTATCCTGCGGACATAGAAGGAACGACGGCCGGAAGTACTGGCCGTTCGCCGGCCCGGGGCAGGTCAGGAGCACGCGCGGCAGTTGGCACATCCCGAGAGTGCATGCTGCCTGCGCGCTCTGATCGCTCATCGTCAACGTGATCGAGCATCCCGGCGGCAAGCACTGAACCGCCTGCGATACGTTGCCACCGGCCGGCACGGTGGCATTCACGCAGCAGATGAATGAATCGATGCTGTTGACCGGGGTCGTGCAAGCTCCGAACGCCCCGCTTAGGTTGAAGCCGAGAACGGCCGCCGCACTCAAGCCGCCCATCCACAATCGCAAGATCGTGGTGCGCATAAGTCCCCCTCCCCGCGTGACCCCGGCATGAACAAGGATCGGTGCGCGAATGACATAAAATAAATCAGCGTGGCAAAGCAATAGGGGTGTGGATAAGTGGGAGAGCTAGAAGGGCGTGAAACGTCTTATCGGGGAATGAGGTCGATTGCCCGCTAGGGACATTCGCATGAAATTGTGATGCGAATGTCTCTAGCTGTGATCGATAACTTTAATGCGCATACTGTAAGAGCCTTCTGAAACCTCACGAGGTTTCAGACTTCCCGTTGCTAAAGACACAGGAAGCGCGAAACCCAGTTTGGGTTTCGCAAATTTTGTTTGTTCAGAGGGCTGTCCTTCCACAGTGGCACAGGCTCGACTGCGGATCTGGCCGGTCTTTCCCTCGTCATCCAGAGCGAAGCCTACGGCGCACGCGAAGGATCTCGGTGAGTCATCGAACTGCGTCGTGCCACCAACCCGCACCATGAGCGATGCTGCCAGCCGATCACTCGCGCTCGCATGCTGAAAGCAACACTCGATAGGGATTCTCCACCGAGATTCATAAGTTGTCAGCCGGTTATGATATCTTGGCTTTGGATACAGCTAGGTCCCAGAATATGAGTCACTGCTTTGAGGCTCCTAACTAGAGCAACGATGTGTTTGCGTCACGAGCGATTTCCTTATGGGCGCGCTCGTATCGTCTTTCTCGTGCCTTCTGGTAGGTATTTCCCACTTTTTGAGTTCCCCTCGCTTGATTCGGAGACCAGCCCGATACTCAGGGATGATATTAAGGGCGCGTGCGCCAGGCTGACTCTAATCACCAATTGCGCCGCAAGGTTGCAGCCTGACCGTATAGTCTTGGCGGGTCTCAATCCGACCCAGTCTACGATTTTCGCGCATCTTCCGAGCCATCGAGTCATCACTGTCCAGAGCCAAGACGAACTGCGAGCAGCGCTCGCGTTCCTCTCACCGGTGCACGAGGGTATCTTACGGTGCGCCCCTAGTGACTTGGCGCATGGATTAGTCCGTGCGGCCAGGTCGGGCAGGAGAGTTGTCTGCGACCCGGCCGCTCAGCCGCTTCCACGCGCTGCTCGTACCGCCGCACAAGGAATCATCGTCGCCGAGCGAACAGATGATCTGTCCGATATCATTGCCGCCAATTACGCGATCGCGATTGGGGCAGACTTCGAATTGGTGGAATCTTTTGACTATCGCGAGTCAGGTAGGATCAATCGCTTGTTGATCGAATGGGGCGAGACTCGGTCGGTTTCTGCTCGTTCCGCACTAGTGAACGAAGCGAGAACTCGCCTGACCGCAATAGATTTCGGAAGATACCTCTATGCGACCTTCTTCACTCGCGGCTTACCTTACGGTTTCGTTCTGGAAAACCTGATACCCACTTCCCACGTACTTTCGGGGGTCCGTGACGATCACTTTGTTTTCAACAATATATTGCTCGAGCGCTCCAAAAGTTTCTTTGGCTCCGCGGCTGTTTTCTCCCCAGGTGTCTTCGAGCATGAAGAAACCCGAGATGTTATTCAACATTTGCAGGAGCACAAGTACGTGGTACGTGACTTAACCGGTCCCGCCGCCACGCCAGGTAATCTCGATAGTTACGCCTGTCGTATGACCCGGACGACGTTCTCCACATCTGTAGCCACGGCGGCGAAACTGACGGATATCACTGTGTCCAAGAGTTTAAGGATCGGTATGGTGCCCCGCATCGCGCTGAGTTTGACGAGGTGGTGGCCTTCCGCCCAGTACTCACAGATAGAGACAAAGTCTCCGTGACAATCAAGGCGTTTCCTCGTCGGCTAGACGGATTTGAATGGATGAGCCCCGAACTGAAAGCTCAAAACTTCCCAGCCTATATTTTCGAGGACCTCCTATGCGACCACCACGCGATGACGATGCCCACCCCGTAAGGACTCCAGCCAGAGAGGCGATCGCTGGCTCGTGTTGCATTGTGTGCACGAATGGAATTCGATCAGGGAACCTTCGAACGTCTTGCGTCGGATAACTTTCCTTTTGTATTCAACAACACCTGCTTGTCCTGGCGCGAGATTGCAGCAAGTTTCATCGATGCCGGATGCCGAGGGTACATCGGAACGCTGTGGTCGGTGGGAAATGACAGTGCGCGCGAGGCCGCGCGTGTATTTTATGATCGTTGTTGGTCCCAGCCTATCATTGCGGCCTTTTATGACATGTCAAAAGCGATAGTCGCGACGGCGGATAGGGACATTTATTTGTTCTGGGGACTTCACTTTAGTTCTATCTGTTCACTGGAAGAAACATCGAACGAGAGAGTTGTCAGTGAGCTCAAGACGGCAGCCGCCCGTTGGACTAGTAAGGCGCGTCGAGAAGATTTGCCGCCACGGATTCGAGAGAGATGCGCCGAATCACTTCAGAAAGTGCTGCGACTACTTCTAGTGAACCCGGCGTTCGAGACTCGGTCGAGCGCTGGTATCGCGAGAGTCTGGCCGCAAACCCTCCTACTATCGGCGATGATGAACCTTCCAAGCGGCGCTCTATCGAGATTACCCGCGAAGGGTCGCAAGCCGAACGCTGGAGTAACAGATTTTCTCACGCGCGCGCGAGGGTCTGACCTCGAAGCGCAGATCCACATTTTGAACAGACACAAATTTGCGAAACCCAAACTGGGTTTCGCGCTTCCTGTGTCTTCGCAAAGGGAAGTCTGAAACCTCGTGAGGTTTCAGTTTCTGAGTCTTCACGCCTTCGCGGCGAAGTTACAGCGAAAAACTCGCCTCGCGAGCCGGCATCTTCCGCCGAGGCGCATTCGTATGCTGAAATACGCTCAAGCGCGCGTTTTTTGCGCGCCCGAGACCACATCGTGACCGCCCCGAGCAACATCCGAGCAACACTTTTGCAACATTTTTGACCCCGTTTTGACCCCATTTTGGCGATGGAAAACTACGATGTAGTGATCGTCGGCGCGGGCGCCGCCGGCCTCATGTGCGCGCTCGAAGCGGGTCGTCGCGGGCGTCGCGTGATGCTGCTGGAGCACGCGGAAAATCCCGGCGCGAAGATCCTGATCTCGGGCGGCGGCCGATGCAACTTCACCAACCTCGAAGCCGACTCGCCGCATCGATATCTTTCCGCGAATCCGCACTTCTGCAAGTCGGCGCTGAGCCGCTACACGCCGCGCGATTTTATCGCGATGGTCGAGCGCCATCGGATCACGTATCACGAAAAAACCCTCGGCCAACTATTTTGCGACGGCTCCGCGCGCGCGATCCTCGCGATGCTGCTCGAGGAATGCCGCGGCGCCCGCGTCGATCTGCGCGTCGGCTATCGCGTCACCGGAATCGCGCGCACCGATCGCTTTCGGATCGAGACGAACCGCGCGGTGTTCGAGGCGCCCGTAATGGTGATCGCGACCGGCGGCCTTTCGATTCCGAAGATGGGCGCGACCGGATTCGCCTACGAGACGGCGCGGCGCTTCGGCCTCGCGATCATCGAGCCGCGCCCCGGCCTGGTCGGCCTCAAAGTCGCTGGCGAGACGCTGCGCCTTTGCAATGCGCTCGCGGGAGTTTCGGCCGATTCGATCGTGACATGCGGCCGCGAAAGTTTTCGCGAAAACATTTTGTTCACCCATCGCGGTTTGTCGGGCCCCGCGATCCTGCAAATTTCTTCCTACTGGAAACCCGGCGATGCGATCTCGATCGACCTTGCGCCGACGATCGAGGCCGAGAAATTTCTTCGCGAGCGCAAACGCACACGTCCGAAGGCGGAACTGAAAACAGTGCTCGGCGAGATTCTCCCGAGCCGCCTCGCCGAGGCGATCGGCGCGGGCGAAGGTCAGATGGCGAACCTGTCGGACCGCGTATTGCTCGCGATCGCGGATCGTCTAAAGCACTGGCAGATAAGGCCGAACGAGTCGGAGGGATGGGCGAAGGCGGAGGTGACCGTCGGCGGCATCGATACTGCGGCGCTGTCGTCTAGGACGATGGAAGCACGCGCGGTTGCGGGCCTGTACCTGATCGGCGAGGCGGTCGATGTGACCGGATGGCTCGGTGGTTACAATTTTCAGTGGGCGTGGTCGAGCGGATGGTGCGCGGGGCAGGCAATCTAGCATCGTGCGAGGGCGGCGCGGAGAGGTCGGAATCGGAGGAGTTGTGAAGCGTATCTATAGAAGTTCTGGCAGCTTTGGATTATTCTTGTTTTGGTAAAATAATGTCTAAAGATGCTGTATATTTTAGATTCGCGTTCCAGTTAGCGTAGCGTCTCTCTCGATTACCCCGTTGACTCGCCGACCCGGACCCCGTAAAGTCATAGCCCAGAAGCCAATAAAGGCTACAGCGCGCGTCGGATTCCGCGACCGCCAACCTTCCAACCCAATCAGAACCATCGTTCGGCCAAGCGCCAACGGGAATCCGCTGGATCTGGACCGAGAGGTATTTTTTGTCCTTCGCTGAGTTTTCCTTATCACCTGAACTAGCTCGTTCGATTAAAGACCGAGGCCACCATCAGGCCACCCCCATTCAATCCGGCGCCATTCCGGTGGCGATGACGGGACGCGATTTGATCGCGACCGCCGAAACCGGCAGCGGTAAAACCGCCGCCTATCTGATTCCGATCATCGATAAGCTGCACGGCAAGCGCGCCGGAGGTAAACCGACCGTCGGCATCTGCGCGATAGTGCTGGTTCCGACCCGCGAGCTCGCCGCACAAGTCGTCCGCGAGTTCGGCATTTCTGGCTCGCAACACCCGTCTGAAGGCGGCGCTGATTGTCGGCGGCGACTCGATGAGCCGTCAGCTCCACGATTTGCGCGTCGGCGCCAATGTGCTGGTCGCCTGCCCCGGACGGCTCTACGACCACATCGAGCGCGGGACCGTGAAGCTCGATCGCGTCGAAATACTCGTCGTCGATGAGGCCGATCGGATGCTCGATATGGGCTTCCTGCCGCAGTTGCGCCGCATCATCAGAATGGTGCCGAGCAAGCGCCAGACCCTGATGTTCTCGGCCACGATGCCTTCGGGAGTTTCACAAATCGCGCGCGAGTTCCTGACCAATCCCGAGCACGTGAACGTCGGCGCCAAAGCAACCCCGCCGTCGACCATTCGCCAGAGTATTTGTCCGGTCACTTCAGACAACAAGGGGCCGATGCTAATCGAGATCCTTAAACGCGAGGACGTCGAAAGCGCGATCGTCTTCACCCGCACTCGCAGCCGCGCCGATCGCGTGGCCAGGATGCTGACGCGCAGCGGGATCAAGGCGGTCGCGATCCATGGTGACCGCTCACAGAGTCAGCGCAACGCGGCGCTGGCTGGATTTCGCAACCGTACCTATCGGGTGATGGTGGCGACCGATGTCGCGGCGCGCGGTCTCGATATACCCGATGTTTCACACGTTATTAACTACGATTTACCCGATGAGTCGGAAAACTACATTCATCGCATCGGTAGAACTGCCAGAATGGGCAAGTCAGGCGAGGCCCTGAGCCTCGTAACTCCGGAGGAGCGCGCGGCGCTCGGAAGGTTGGAGAGGACGTTGGGCAAGCAATTGGATCGCGAGAAAGTTACAGGCTTCGATGCGCCGGAGATTACGGCGCCCAAGCCAGTCACGATTTTCCGCTCGACCAGAAATACGAGGCGCAGCCGGCCCCGGGCGCGGTGGGCGTAAAGTGCCGCGGGGGACATCGTTAGCAGTCACACCGTTTCCTGAAGAAACTTCCGAACGGCTCGAACTGTACCCTTGGGAATGGCCGTGGTGGCACACGACCCTCCAGCACTCGGCGACGTTTGCGTGGATCATATTGATCCACCTTACCGCGCTGATCGGACTGATTTTATTCCCGCTGCCTGGGTGGCGAATCTTTCTGAGCGCGCTCGCGCTGGTGTGGATCGGCGGTATCGGCACGACCGTTTGCTATCATCGCGCGATCACTCATCGCGCCTTGAAGCTTAACCCGTTCGCGCGCGCGATACTGACGTTCTTCGCGATGCTTAACGGCTCCGGGGCTCCCATAAGTTGGGCCTCGAATCACCGGCTGCATCATGCCTCCGCTGATACAGAGGAGGACATCTCGAGTCCCGCGCCAGGGTTTCTTCTGGTCGCATCTGCGATGGTTGTGGCAGGCGCCAACTCCTCCGCTGGAGCGCTTTTGTCCCGACCTGAACAAGTTTTCATACAAGGTATGGACCTATCTGCAGGGGCCGATACTAGCGCTTTCGTTTTTCGGCGGATTGTATTTCGGGCTGGCAGCTTTCTTTTGGCTCGGAGCAATCCGGATCGTGTTCGCCCTTCATGCGCAATGCTTCGTGAACAGTGTATGTCACACGGAGCCGGGGGTCGCGGAGGGTGAGGACTCAAGCCGCAATGTTTCATGGCTTGCGTTCATGCACCTTTTCCAAGGCGAAAACTGGCATCGCAACCATCACTCGCGGCCGGGCCTCGCACGGCTGGGATGGACGTGGCGGCAGCCCGATGCCGGTTACCTGGTAATCAGGGCGCTCGAAGAGGTCGGCATGGCGAGCGACGTGCGCGACTTCCGCCAGTTGCGATCGGTGTCGAGCGAAAAATAGACCGGCAACATAGCTGGAAAACAAAAGGCCCGTGCTCGATGCACGGGCCTTTTTCATTTCCTCAATGCGGGGCGGAACTATTGCGGGTCGGCCACCTTAAGCAACTGCTTGCCGAAATTCGCGCCGGTGAAAAGCCTGATGATGGTCTTCGGCGCGTTCTCGAGGCCGTGCTGTAAATCGATTTTGTTTTTGACTTTTCCTTCGGCATACCACTTGGTCAAATCGCCGATCGCTTCCGGATAGTGCTTGGCGAAATGAAACACCAGAAAACCTTCCATCCGCGCGCCGTGAAGAATCAGACTGAAATAATTTTTCGGACCCGCGCCCGACATGCCAGTCTCGTTGTAACGCGAGATCGCGCCGCATAGCACCACCCGCGCGTGATTCGAAATCCGCATCAGCGCATGATCGAGGATCTCGCCACCGACGTTGTCGAAGTAGACATCGATTCCCTTGGGGCAGTATCGCGACAGAGCCTCTCCGACATTTTCATTCTTATAGTCGATTGCCGCGTCGAAGCCGGCTTCTTTGAGTAGCCATTCGCACTTGTCGCGTCCACCGGCGATACCCACCACCCGGCATCCTTTAATCTTCGCGATCATTCCCGCAACCGATCCGGTTGCTCCGGCGGCGCCCGAAACTACGAAAGTTTCTCCCGCCTTCGCGGCTCCGACTGCCAGAGTTCCGAAGTAGGCCGTCAATCCGGTGGTGCCGAATAGCGAGAGGGCGAGTAGCGGATCGGTTCCTGGCGCCAGCTTTTGGAGTCCCATCAGTCCGCCGCCATCGCTGACGGTGTAGTCCTCCCAGCCGAAAAGTCCTTGCACCAGGTCTCCCTTCGCAAAGCCGGGCCGTTTCGATTCGGCTACCTGCCCTACCGTTCCAGCGAGCATCACATTGCCAACCGGAATGGCCGGCATGTAGGTATCCATCGACATCCATCCCCGCTGCGTCGGATCGAAAGAGAACGCGAGGTTGCGTATGAGCACCTGTCCATCTTTCAGCGCCGGCACCGTGGTTTCATGCCAGCGGAAATCGCTTTCTTTGATTAAGCCTTGCGGGCGCGACGCCAGCAGCCATTGACGATTCTTTAATTCCGCCATCAGATTTCCTCTCGCCCGGCGCGTTTACTATCGGATAACCAGCGCGCGGGCTAGTGAGCATACGTCTAGCACCATCATCGTCAAAGCGAAGAGTCGGTGTGTTTTTGGCCAGTTTTAAAGTATGATCGCTCCAGGTTCGTCTGATTACCTGCCGGAGCATCAGTCGCGCTCTGATTCCTCTCACAATCCCAACCATATAAGGAGATACCTGGATGGGCATAATCGCCTGGATCATCGTGGGTCTGGTCGGAGGCTTTCTCGCCAGCAAGGTGGTTAACCGTTCTGGTGAAGGATTTTTGCGCGATGTCCTTCTTGGAATCGTAGGTGCGCTGATCGGAGGCTGGATTTTCAACCTGCTGGGCTCTCCGGGCGTGACTGGCTTCAACCTATGGAGTATTTTCGTCGCGTTCGTAGGCGCGGTAGTGTTGCTGGTCGTTTACCACGCAATCTTCGGCAAGCGCGTCTGAGCCGTCGTTGTCGATGAATGATCGAACGCCCGCATCGGAAATGATGCGGGCGTTTTTCGTTGCACCTGCAAGGCGATTTGAGGTAGCGACTAGCTATTCGAGTAGCTAACTCGGTGAGCACGCTGAGTAGCTAATTCGTAAGTCGGGACTGGAGGGCACATGCCGTTTCTCGATCGAGATGGAGTGCGTATCTACTACGAGCAGCGCGGCGAGGGACCCGCGGTCCTGCTTTCTCATGGCTACAGCGCAAGCGCGCGGATGTGGGCGGGACAGATGGACGCGCTCTCGGATCGTTATCATTTGATCGCGTGGGATATGCGCGGGCACGATCGCTCCGATTCTCCGCCGGACCCCACTCTCTATTCTCATGAGGCGACCATCGCCGACATGGCCGCGATCCTCAACGCTTGCGGAGTGAAGCGCGCGGTCATTGGAGGATTGTCGCTGGGCGGCTTCATGTCACTGGCGTTTAACCTCGCGCATCCGGAGCGCGTCGTGGCACTGATGCTGTTCGATACCGGACCCGGTTACAAAAGAGACGAGCCGCGAGATGGGTGGAACCGGATGGTGGAAGGCATGGCGCGCGCACTCGAAAAGAAAGGATTTGCCGCGATTTCGTCGAGCGCAGAAGTTACCGTCGCACGGCATCGCAACCCGCAAGGTCTCGCTCACGCCGCGCGCGGCATCCTCGCGCAGGCCGACGGCCGGGTGATTGAATCGATTCCTTCGATCGGCGTTCCGACCCTGGTCCTCGCCGGGGCCCGCGACCAGCAATTTCTTGCCGCCACTGACTACATGGCGGCGAAAATTCCGGGCGCGGAAAAAATCATTCTCGAAGACGCCGGCCATGCCTCCAACATCGATCAGCCCGAAGCCTTCAACCGTGCGGTTCGGGCATTCCTCGAGCGCGTGGCGCTGTGATCGATAGATACGATCGCGTCCGCTCCCGCGAAATTCTCAGACCTGCGGTACCACCATCCCTTTCTTGACCGCTGCGCGCGCTCCAATGGCGCTGATCCAACGAGCGACATTCTTCCCTTCACCGACCACCTCCGGCTTCGCGGCCTTGATTAAGCCAAAGCCGACCGCCATCCACGGATAGGTCGCGATGTCCGCGATCGAATACTCGCCAGCGATAAACTCGGTGCGGGCCAGCTGATCGTCGAGAACCTTCACTAGCCGCGCGGACTCGGTCATGTAGCGATTGATCGCGTATGGAATCTTTTCGGGCGCCGCGTTGGCGAAGTGATTGATCTGGCCGAACATCGGTCCGACGTTGGCCATTTGCCACATCAGCCATTCCAGCACTTTCGCGCGAGCGGGATCGGACGCGGCAAGAAACTTGGCGGTTTTTTCGGCCAGATGAATCAGGATGGCGCCCGACTCGAAAATGGAGATGCGGGTGTCGCGATCGACGATCGCGGGGATCTTGCTGTTGGGACAGATTTTTACAAAATCTGGCTTGAACTGATCGCCGTTGCGAATGTTTATCGGATGCACCTCGTAAGGAATGCCGCATTCCTCGAGCATGACGGACACCTTGCGGCCGTTCGGAGTCGTCCACGTATATAAGTCAATCATCATTTCCTCCTGACGATGTACTAACGTTAGTCCGCTGAGACGCTGAAGTGAACGCAAAGTTTCAGCTGCTGCGTTTTGGCTTCGCGCTGGCACCCCTAGATCGCCGGCAAACATGCTATATCCATCTCGCGCCGATTCGTCGCAGCGGAGGGCGTCATGACCATCAAGGACGACGAGTTCGCGGATATCCAGACTCCGAGCGGGCCGATGCGCACGTTCATAGTGCGGCCAAGCGCGCCGGGGCGCTATCCGGGCATCGTTCTATATTCTGAAATTTTTCAAGTCACCGCGCCAATCCGCAGAATGGCCGCCCAGTTCGCGGGACATGGATATGCGGTCGCCGTGCCCGAGATCTATCATGAGTTCCTTCCCGCGGGTGTCGCGTTTCACTATGACGACGCCGGCTCTGCGCGCGGCAACGATCTTAAAATCGCCAAACCGCTTTCGAGCTATGACGACGATGCGCGTGCCGCCATTGCGTTTCTCAAGTCGCATCCGGGTTGCACCGGCAGATTGGGGGTCGCGGGAATTTGCATTGGCGGCCATCTCGCATTTCGCGCCGCGATGAATTCCGAAGTGCTGGCGGCGGCGTGCTGGTATCCTACCGATCTGCACCAACACGGTCTCGGCAAGGGCCAACATGATGACACGCTGGCCCGCGCGGGTGATATCGAAGCTGAGATGCTGATGATCTTCGGCCGCCAGGATCCGCACGTCCCGCGCGAGGGCCGCGCAGTCATCTACGACGCGATGACTTCCGCCGAAATCGATTTCACCTGGCATGAATTCAACGCCGCGCATGCCTTCATGCGCGACGAAGGCCCACGCTACGATCCCGCGGCCGCGCGCATCTGCTATGAACTTGCGCTGGAACTGTTCCATCGCAAGCTTGGCGCAGGCCAGCCACAACGATGATGGAGAATTTCGATGGCGCAATTCACGGCTCAAACGGTTAAACAGATGGCGCACGAGATCTTCGACTACGAGATCGCGGACGCCGATTTGATCGCGATGGCGAATACTGCCGGTGCGATGCTCACTCTCGCGCGCCATCTAGGTTCGCTCGGACTCGGTGGAATTGAACCACCTTTCGGATACCCCGCCTTGATTGCGGAAGCATCGCGCCAAAAGCTGGACAAGGATTAAGCTGCGATGGCTACCAACGAAATTCTCGGCTTCGATGTCTCTATGCTCTCCGACCATCTTCGCACGAAGAAGCTTTCGCCGGTCGAAGTCACGAACGCATATCTCGATCGCATCGCGCGCGTCGACGAAAAGATCCACAGCTACATCACCGTGACCGCCGATGAGGCGCTTGCCGGCGCGAGGCGTGCGGAAAGCGAAATCGCATCAGGGAATTGGCGCGGCCCGTTTCATGGCATGCCGGTTGGCCTGAAGGATCTCCTTTATACGAAGGGCGTTCGGACTACCGCAGGATCGAAAATCCTCGGGGAGTTTCGGCCCGATTACGATGCGACCGCGTGGGCCCGGCTCAGAGCGCAGGGCGCGGTTATGCTCGGGAAGCTCAACCTGCATGAATTCGCGTACGGGATTACGTCATCGAATCCGCATTGGGGAATTTGCCGCAACCCCTACGCACTCGATCGCATTCCCGGCGGCTCCAGTGGCGGCTCGGCGGCGGCAATTGTCGCGCGGACCGCGCTCGCAACTATCGGCACCGACACCGGCGGTTCGATCAGAATTCCCGCTGCGCTTTGTGGATGCGTCGGGTTGAAGCCAACCTGGAGCCGCGTCAGCAGATTCGGCGTTGTCCCGCTCGCCTACACCATGGATCACGTCGGTCCGATCACGCGCACGGTTCGCGATGCGGCGCTGATGTTGAACGTGATCGCGGGCCATGACCCGAATGATTCCACCTCGAGTAGCGAACCGGTGCCAGATTACACCGCGACCCTGAACTCGCAGCTCAAAGGAACCCGCATCGGAGTGATTCGCGAGCTGATGGATCGTCTCTCAGACGATGTATCGAAAGCGTTCGCTGCCGCGATGAAGCAACTCACCGGCCTTGGCGCGTCGGTTGACGAGGTCTCGATTCCTTCACTTCCGACCGCCAGCGTTATCAATACCATCGTCACTTTCACCGAGGCGCTCGAGTATCACGAAAAGTGGATGCGCACGCGGTCCGGTGAGTATGGCGACGACGTGCGCCGGCTGCTGGAATCGGGAATGACGATCACGGGTGTCGCCTATGTGCGCGCTCAACGTGCGCGAGCGCGCCTGCTGGCCGACGCGCTCAGGGCGATGACTCATCATGACGTCCTGGCCGCGCCGGGCTGTGCGGTCACCGCGCCGAAGATCGGTGAAGTCACAACGGTCGGCGTGGGCGAGCAGCGCGTCGACGTCCTCAACGATATTCTCCGCTTCACCTCACCGTTCGATTGCACGGGACAACCCGCACTAGCGATCCCGACCGGCTTGGGCGGTGACGGGCTGCCGCTCTCGATGCAGTTGATCGGGCGGCCTTTCGATGAGCCGTCAGTGATTCGCGTCGCGGCGGCTTACGAATCGGTGCGCGGCCCCCTCGCCGCGGCGCCAATCTAATTCGCGTCGCAGCGGCCGCGATTTTCAGATCGCAATGTCAACGGAAATGAAATCGTGATCTGACACCCGTCGCAAAAAAAAGCTCGGACGCGCGGGGATCACGGCCGCGGAACCCGGAACCGGCTGCAACCCACGTAGCGCGAACCAATCGAGCCGCGGACGAAACCACGGTGGGATCAGCCGCGTGAACGTGAATGTCGGCCGTCCCTCCAGGTTCGCGCCCCGCACCTCGAATCCGGCATCGGCAAGACGGCTGAACAAAGGTTCATGTGGACGCGGGTGCTGAAATCGTTTTGAGTCCACGATCATCTTGCGAAATACGGCTCCCGCGCTGCCGGGATTGATGAGCTCGAGGGTGGTGGTGTTGAGATCGCCGCCGAGGATCGCCGGACCCTCGGGCGGAAAGCTTTCGAGCAGGGTGGCGATCTGGAGCGCGCGTCCATCCGGATCGGCGCGGCTATCGAGATGGGCGACAGAGATATGAATCGGCTTTCCATGCACCGCGATGGTCGCGACGATAGCCGCTGGATTGCCAGCGCGCTTAAGTCCGGCCAGCGAACGATGGAATCCGCGGTATGCAGTCGTGAGCTTGGGCAGCGCAACCGCGTATACCTGCTGCATCGGCTCCCGCGCCAGGATCGCATTTCCGAGGAATGAACGAGTGACGCCATCGGAACTGGTAAGCTCAAATTCGGGGACGAATGCGCAACTCATTCCAAGCTCGCGGGCGAGCACACTGGCAACTTTGCGGCGCCGCGTGCGTTTCGTATCGGCGTCAGTCTCGCTGAGCAGAAGAACTGACGCGCTCTTGAGCGGCTCTATCGCCAGGCATTTCAGAATTCCTTCGAGATTGGTTCCACCCATCGCGTTGAAGGCAACCACACGAAACGGCCCCACGACCGAGGATGCGCGGCGATTTTCGACTATCGGATCGAACCGATGGGCATTTGTGCCCGGCTTCTGTGGCACCGGTCGAGCGAGGGGCATTTCGCGCAATGTCACGCCTTTACCGGACCTGGCATTTCGCCGGATCGAAGCTGCTCACACCCGCGGCCGTCCCCTCAACCGCGCAGTTCCGCTTCCAGGCTTTTGTAAGACGTAAGCGGCATCGAGCAGGCTCGCTCGCGACAAACGTATGCCGTCAGCTTACCGTCGAGTTGTTCCTTGCCGCGCGCTTGCTCGGGGAGGAAATCAGCAGGCGCGCGTGCCAGATCGACGGCATAAATCGCGAGGTTGGGAATGTAGAGCAGTCCGATTCGTTCGGTCCATTCGCGAAACTCGGCCGATTTGCTATGTCCGATAATCACAATCTCAGTCGCTCCTCGAAGATAAAGATCGACTGCCTCGAGCATATGCGAGAACGCGAACGGCTGCTGCTCCATAAATTCGCGAAACAGCTTTATTGCGCGTTCGGCCTCGTGCAAGTAGCGCTCGTCGCCCGTGTAGCCATACAGGCGCAGCAACGCCATCACCGCCGCGCTGTTGCCCGAAGGCGTAGATCCATCAAAGGCGCCTTTGAAGCGCGTGATTAGTTCCTCGTGGTCCTCGGAGGTGAAGAAAAAACCGCCACGTTCCCGATCCACGAAGCGATCGAGAATGACGCCGGCGAGAGTCCGCGCGTGCACCAGGTAGCGCGGATCGAGCGATGCCTGATAGGTATCGAGCATCGCATTGGCGAGGATCGAGTAGTCTTCGAGATAGGCATTGAAGCGTGCGACGCCATCCTTGCACGAGCGCTTGAGCGAGCGCCCGTCCCATAGCTTCGTCATCACGAATTCGATCGCGCGCTCGGCGGCTTCGAGGTAGCGCGGGTCGTGTATCGCGCGATAGGCCTCGGCAAAAGCGGAAATCATCAGCCCGTTCCATGCCGCGAGGATTTTTTCGTCGCGCGCCGGTTTGATGCGCTTCTCGCGCGCCTCGAAAAGCTTTTTCTTGATAGTGCGAATCGCGTCGGCCATCTCCTCGTGCGTGGTATGAAATTGCTGTCGCCACATCGGTCAACTCGACGGTGCGATGCAGGATGTTGCTGCCCTCGAAATTTCCCTCGTCGCTGATGTCGTAGTAACGCCTCGCGATCAGCGCCAGCTTGCTGCCCAGCAGTGCGTCGGCTTCGCCCGCGGTCCAGATGAAAAACTTGCCTTCCTCGCCCTCGCTGTCCGCATCCTGGGTGGAATAGAAGCCGTTTTCCGGACTGGTCATCTCGCGCAAAACGTAGTCGAGAATTTCACGCGCAACATTCAAAAATTCCGGCTCGTTCAGCGCGCGCCCCGCGTCAAGGTAGAGCCGCGCGAGCAGGGCGTTGTCGTAAAGCATCTTTTCAAAATGCGGAACCAGCCATCGTTCATCGACGCTATAGCGATGAAATCCGCCGCCGATCTGATCGCAGATACCGCCCTTGGCCATTTTGGTCAGAGTGTCACCGACCATATGCGCGTAGTTGGGATCGTCCTCGGCGTCGTAGGTCCGCAAAAAAAGCGAAAACACGAAGGTGTTGGGAAACTTCGGCGCCTGACCGAGCCCGCCGTGAACACTATCGTACGCGCGGGCAAGTTCGTGCGCCGCGACGATCGGCAAGTCGCGCTTAATCTCGCCGTCAGTCGCCGTGTAAGTGCCGAGCGCGTCAAGCGCCGCGGTCAGCTTTTCGACGTTATGCCGAACCTCGTGCGCATCGCGGCGAAAGGCGTCCGCGACCGCCATAAGTACCCGAGGAAACCCCGGCATGCCCTGGCGGTCGACCGGGCGGAAAATAGGTTCCGCCGAAAAACGGTTTCCCCTCCGGCGTGAGGAACATTGTGAGCGGCCATCCGCCGCGGCCGGTAATTATTTGCACGGCTTCCATGTAAATCTGGTCGAGGTCGGGCCGTTCTTCGCGATCGACTTTGATCGGCACGAAGTTTTCGTTCATCAGGCGCGCGATGCTCTCGTTCTCGAACGATTCGCGCTCCATCACATGGCACCAATGGCACGCCGAGTACCCAATCGAGAGCAGGATGGGTTTGTTTTCGGCCTTCGCACGCGCCAGCGCCTCGTCGCCCCAGGCATACCACTCGACGGGATTGTAGGCGTGCTGACGCAGGTACGGGACTCTGTTCGTTGATCAGCCGATTGGGCTTGCGGCCACTATGTCCGTGCCGATCGTCGCTACGTGGATGCTTGTCGCTATCGCTCATGGGCGCACATTTGAACCAGAATTATCGCGGCGGGACAAAGATTTGCTGGTATCGGGTTGCTCGCCCACGCGTGTATTCGACGGTAGCATGTGCGGACGCGCACCGAAACGCCGGGGCCGAAGCACAAGGGTATCAGAGCGGTCATTCAGTTCGGCTATGTTGCATAAAGATGGGCGCAGCGTTGGATAATTCGGATAAATCCGCGCCGGATATTTCCGGCAGCTCCACTAATTGGCGGCTGGCAGGATGGGGCGTCATGGCGCTAACCGCGATCCTGTTCTTCATGCGCCTGGGCGCGCGCGCATTGTGGTCCTCGGAATTTCGCTGGGGCGAGATCGCGCGCGAGATGATTCGGACCGGGAATTATTTCTGGCCTACTATCAATGGCCATCTCTACTACGACAAACCCCTGGGCTCGTATTGGCTGGTACTCGCCGCGACCCGGCTGACCGGCGGCCTCAACGAGGCGGCGACGCGATTGCCCTCCGCGATAGCGGGGCTACTCGCGGTCGGCCTGCTCATCTTGCTGGCGCGGCGGCTGCACGATCTCAGGACCGGCGTAGTTTCCGGGTTGATCCTCGCGACCAGCTTCAGTTTCGTCTTTTTCTCGCGTAACGCCTCCGCCGACGTCGAGACAATCGCCGGTGAACTCGGGGCAATATTGCTCTTCCTGAAGTGTGAGGATCATCCGACCGGATGGTGGGTGGCCGGACTGTGGACCATTATGGCGATCACCTCCCTGACCAAGGGGCTGCTTGGTTTCGTGCTGCCGATCATGGTGATCGGACTTTACGCGACGCTCTCGGATGGATGGGCGCTGTTCGGCAAGAAACTGCTCCACGGCGCGATCATCGATCGCATCCGATGGGTGATCGATCGCAATCGATGGGTCTTCAACTGGCATTCCATCATCGCGATTCCGATCGGACTTGCGATTTACCTCACGCCGTTTCGGATTTCGCGAGCGCTCATGGGCTCCGGTGCGGGACTTGCGATGGTATATCGCGAAAATGTCGTGCGCTTCTTCGAGCCGTTTGATCATCGCGGACCTATCTATCTCTACCTGTATGTGATCTTCGCTTTGATGGCGCCGTGGTCCGTCCTGTTGCCGGCCGCGCTGGTCCAGGCGCATCACGAGCGCCGCATCGAAGCCGCGCCTGCGAAAAGTGATCGATTTACGTTGATTTTCTTCTGGTCGACTTTCGTTTTCTTTACGGTTTCGGGGTCGCGGCGCAGTTACTACATCCTGCCGATTCTGCCGGCAGCCTCGATTATGGTGGCGCGGCTGCTGACGTCTCCCCGGGAAGGACTTTCAGTCTTGGCACGGAAGCTCATGTCTCTCGGCTACGGAGTTTTTGCCGCAGTTGTAGTTGCCGGTTTCGCGCTGTTGGTCCCACCCTCCGCTGTGCTGCCCGGCATGATGTCGAGACTGCCCGTCGCCCCAGATCGCCTCGTGTTCAGCGTGATGTGGGTGGTAGTGCTGGCGGCGACTATCTACACGCTGGCAAACTATCGCCGCCGCCGGATCACTCTCTCGATGGCTGCAGGAGCATATGCGGCGATGATCTACATCTATATTTTCGCAACGCCGGCGGCGGAGGCGTATCGCGGCGAGAAGCCTTTCGCGTACCAGGTGCTGAACCGTATCGGATCGCAAACTTCTCAGCTCGGGCTCTATCGCACGGTGGGACCACTGTTCTATCTCGACCCTCCGCAGCCGCTGCCCGAATTCGACAAGCCGAAGGATCTCGCGAATGCGGTCAGTACCGGCAAGATCGACTGGGTGATCGTACGGCGAAGGGATATTCCGAGTATCACGATGCCCACCGAAACCATCGCGGAGGAAGCATCGTTCCCCTGGGAATCAGATAGCCAACGTCGCAACAAAGTCTTGCTTGTGAGGCTCGGCGCTGACGCGGCGACCTCGAATAAACCGCCTTAGAGACGCATTGGCATAACGACGTAGCTGAATTCGCTGTCGGAATTCGGGGTGCGCAGCAGTCCGGGGCTCGCTTCGTCAGAAAGACCTAACTCGATTTCGCTTTTTTCACCAATCACGGCCAGCGCCTGGAGCAGATACGACGCGTTAAATCCGACGGCGAATTCGTCTCCGCGGTAATCGACATCGACGGTTTCGCTCGCTTCACCCATCTCCGGACTGGTCGAGGAAACGGTCAGCGCGCCCGAAGAAAGCGCAAGCTTCACGCCGTGGTAACGCTCGTTGGAAAAGATCGCGGCGCGCTTTATCGCGGCCTGAAGCTGCTCGCGGGTAACCTTGATTCGATACTTGGTCTGCTTCGGAACCACTCCGCGATAGTCTGGGAACTCGCCCTCAACCAGCCGCATTGAAACTTCTGTGGGTCCGCGTTTCAATGACGCAAGTTGTCCATCGAGCAGCAGTTTAACTTCCGCGTCGCCACCTTGATCGAGAAGTTTTCGCAGCTCGGTGAGGCCTTTGCGCGGAATGATGGTCCCGCCCTCCATCGCGAATCCGGGAACCATCCGATCGATCATCGAGAGTCGATGACCATCGGTCGCGACCATCCGCGCCTTGCCCGCGTCGTGCGACTCGAGATAGACGCCGCTCAAGTTGTAACGGGCTTCATCGGGGCTAACCGCGAAAATGGTCTTGTCGATCATCGACGCGAGCACCGCGGCGTTAATCGTCAGTACGGCTTTGACCGATTTCTTCGGACCTTCGCTCTTGGTCGATTGGCTGGGCATTTCGGGGAAACTGCGCGGATCGAGGCCCATCATTTTGAACCGGGAGCGTCCCGATTTCAGTTCCATCCAATCGTTTTCGAGCGGATTGATCGAGAAATCTTCGCCTTCGGTCTCGCGCACGATTTCAAAAAGCTTACGCGCGTTGAGCGTGAGACTTTTCTGTTTGCCGGATTTGCAGGGAACCTGCGTGCTGATACCAACCTCCAGGTCGGTAGCGGCGAGTCTCAGACTTTGGCCCTCGGGTTCGATGAGAACGTGCCCAAGTATCGGCACGGTGTTGCGGCGTTCAACAATTCCCTGGACCAGGGCGAGGCCGTTCATGAGGGCCTGGCGTTCGACAACAATTCCCATTTGTGAGGTCCGACTCCTAATACTCCTATATTAGTTCTTTCTAGGAAAAAGAAAGACGTAATAGTAGGAGCTGTGCATGTGTTAACTGTGCCTTCATGCGTTCAAAAACAAAAGGGAATCGGGTTTAGGAAACCTGTCGGTAAAACAACCGGCACATCGTGGAAATCCGATTACCGCGCCCGGGCCTGTAGATAGCATCCGGAATTTCCACACGCTGTGAACAGGATTGCCAATCGCTCCCGCATCGGTTTCAGAATCACGCGGCGTTTCTGATCACCTTTAGTTCGCGTTCGATCTTCTCGATCGACATCCGAAATGCGGAATCGCTGCTCACCCGGCGCGCAATCAGATTGTATGCGTGAATGACGGTCGAATGATCGCGGCCGAAATTGTCACCGATGGCTGGAAATGAGCAGTCGGTGAGCTTGCGGCAGAGATACATTGCGACTTGCCGGCAGAATGCGATGTGCTGGGTCCGCTTTTTCGATTTCAGTTCCGCCAGCCGAATGTGAAAGAAATCGGAAACGGTACGCTGGATCGCCTCGATGTCGGGCTTGGTGTCCTGTTTGCGAATCAGATCGTGTAGAGCGCGATGAGCGAATTCAAGAGTTATTTCGGAGTTATTGAGCGATGCTAGCGCGGCCAATCGGGTCAGGCATCCTTCCAGCTCGCGAACATTCGACGAAACATTTTGCGCGATGTAGAGACCGACCTCGGAGGAGAGCCGCAAATGATCGAGCGCGGTCTTCTTTTGAATAATTGCGATCCTGGTCTCAAGGTCGGGAGGCGCGATGTCCGCAATCAGTCCCGACTCGAAGCGGTTGCGCAGACGCTCTTCAAGTCCGGGAATGTCCTTGGGAACTTTATCTGAAGTGAGCACGATCTGGTGATGATCGCTATGGAGCGAGTTGAAAGTATGAAAAAACTCTTCCTGAGTTCGCTCGCGGCCGGCCAGAAACTGAACGTCGTCGAGGATCAAGACGTCAACGCGGCGGAACTTATCGCGAAACTCACCGGTTTTATCCCGCCGAATCGAGTTGATAAGTTCGTTCATGAAAACCTCGGCCGGCATGAACAAAACTTTTTTGTTGCGCTCGCCTTGCAGCCAGATCTGATGACCGATCGCGGTCACCAGATGAGTTTTCCCGAGCCCGACGCCGCCGTAGATGAAAAGCGGGTTATATTTCTCGCCGGGCTGATTCGCCACCGCCAATGCGGCCGCGTGGGCAAACTGGTTTCCAGAGCCGACAACGAACTCCGCGAAAGTATAACGAGCATTCAGCTGCGGATGACGATCTCGCGGCTGAGCTTCAGGTCGCGGGTTCATTGCCGCAGACGCCATGTAGCGGGCATTGCCGTTGTGATGCCCATTGCCGTTGCCGTTTCCGTTGGCTGGCTTAAGAACAATGGTGCCGTTGCCACCGAGCGTGAGTTTGACCTCGATCTGCTCGCCGATTTCGTCCGAGAGCGATTGTCGGAGCAGCGCTAGATACCGCTCGTTAACCCAGTCCTTGAAAAAACGATTTGGCGCCTCGATGGTCGCGGTCTTTCCGTCTAGCGCGATGAAGTTAAGCGGTCCGATCCAGGTTTCAAAGCCGACTTGGCCGAGCTGATCGCGCATGCGATCAGCGGCACGTTCCCATAGCCCGTTCATTGAGTCCTCCCCCAAACCTTCCGGGCCGCCCCTACGCCCGGTTGCGGGTCGCACAAAACAGCGTTAACTACACACAGCCTTATCCACATCTGTGGATAAGCGCCTTTTCCTTCGGCAAAGCCCGCAACTGCGCAACCGAACGAGATCCACTATCAACCCGGGACCGAATTTAACTGATGTTTCGGACTCTACTGTTGGTAAGGACGGCGCCGCGTATCGATCCCCTATTGGACCCATATTTCTGCGCCGCAATACTCGACTCGCGCTAACTTGTCCGGTTGTGTAGTTGCAACAATCTTTGCGGCCAAGGGAAGTTGATAAACTCTTTCCGAAATTGTCTCAAGCGAGATATTGAGAATTTGGAGAAGCGCGCGATTTTGCAAAGGAATCTTTCCACACGATTTATGATCGCACGATGTCACAATTTTGAGAGCCGCCGAGCTTACTTCGCACGCAGGCTTCCAGAGCCAGAGTGCGCGATTTCCGAATTTTGTGTTTCGCGCAAAAAATTAAGCTTGCGTGAATCAAAGTTCAAATGCGAATCTCAAGTGAAGTTAGCGACAGGGTGTCCAAGATGAAGCTGCATGATGAAAAGTCACGGCAACTGCTCCAGCGTGGATCAAAAAATATTCCGGGCGCGGTAAATTCTCCGGTGCGCGCTTGGTCTGCCGTCAAAGGCTCGACGCTTTTCATCGATCACGCGCTCGGCGCCCATATTTTCGACGCTGACGGTAACCGCTTCATCGATTATGTCGGTTCTTATGGACCGGCCATCTTGGGACATGCCGATCCGCATGTGGCCGACGCGATCACGGCGCAGGCGAAAAAAGGGTTCAGTTTCGGCGCTCCGACCGAACTCGAAGTCGAACTCGCGGAAACTATCGCCGGCGCGATTCGTGCGGCGGAAAAAGTTCGCCTCGTGAGTTCCGGCACCGAAGCCGGCATGACCGCTATCCGTTTGGCTCGTGCGGCAACCGGGCGCGAAAGAATCATCAAGTTCGACGGCTGTTATCACGGGCACAGCGATGGATTGTTGGTGCGTGCCGGATCCGGCGGCATGACGCTCGGAGTGCCGGATAGCGCAGGGGTTCCTCACGCGCTGGCAGCGATGACGATCATCGCCCGCTACAACTCGCTGGAAAGTGTCGGCGGATGCTTTGAGGCGAATCCCAGAAGCATCGCGGCCGTGATCGTTGAGCCGGTTGCCGCGAATATGGGCGTCGTAACGCCGATCCCTCAATTTCTGAAAGAGCTCGCCGGGTTGGCCCGGCGCCATGGGGCATTGCTCATCAGCGATGAAGTGATCACAGGCTTTCGCCTTTGCTACGGTTCGATTGCGGAAACGATGGGAGTCACGCCGGATCTGATCATGCTGGGAAAAGTAATCGGCGGCGGGATGCCGATTGGAGCAATCGCCGGGCGCTGCGATCTAATGGATCTCCTTGCGCCTGCCGGTCCGGTTTATCAGGCCGGAACTCTTTCGGGGAATCCGATTTCTGTGCGGGCAGGATTGGAGACCCTGAAACTGCTCGCGCAGTCCGGAACCTACGCGTACCTGGAAAAATCAGGCGAGCGTTTAGCGAAAGGATTGAGGGACGCCCTTCAAGCGTCGGGCGAAAAGGGATGCGTGAACCAAACCGGATCGCTGGTGACTATGTTCCTCGGCGGCAATTCAATCAAAGATGCAGATGAAGCGCGTCGCTGCGACAGCGCAAAGTTCGCAAAGTATTTCCATCGGATGCTTGAGCGCGGAATTTTTCTGCCACCGTCACAATTTGAAGCGATGTTTCTCTCGCTGGCGCATAGTGCCTCCGATATCGATGAAACGGTGGGCGCGGCGCGCGAGTCATTGCGCGATCTGGCTGCTGCCTGAGGAAATTTCCGCTGTCATGAGCGACGATGATGGGCAAAACCGCGGCAGGGGCAATGCGTGGCTGTATCTTGCTGCGGCGACGCAATTTACTACTTCTCCTATTGCTGGCGGGGCGGTGGGTTACTTCGCTGACAAACATTTCGGAACGGCGCCGAAACTTGCCCTGTTAGGCTTCGTGCTTGGCTTCATTGGTGGCACCATCAATCTTCTGCGAATTTTGAAAGTGCCGTCCAATCCGAAATGATTTCGCCCCAAACCAATTCGGCAATACCGACTATCCGATCGATTCAAGCGACCAACGTAGCATTGGTCGCTGTCAGCGCCGGCGTGCTCGCCTATTTTGTTTCTTGGGCCGCCGCCGTAGGATGTCTGGTCGGTGGCGCGGTCGTAATCGTCAATATGTTTCTCCTCGCCGCGCTTGGCCAGTTCTCAATGTTATCCGCGAAAAGAAGCGGCGGCGTGACCAGGTTGGGCATGGCGGCATTGCCGTTGAAGCTGTTGTTGTTCGTGGCGCTCGTTTACGTTGTCTTCGCGCGGGCGCATCTTGATGGATTGGGTTTCGCGCTCGGTGTCTTGACTCAGGTCACCGCGATAATTATTCAAACCGGGCGGGTCGCGTTGCGCAGGCGTCATTGTGAGCGGGAGAGAGGGCGGCGCGATCCTGGAGGTAATTTGAAGCCGGTAAGTTTTCTCGAATTGATCGCCCGGGGGAAAATCCCCGAGGTTCTGATCGGGACCTGGATCGTGATGGGGATACTCCTCGTATTCGGGTTCGTCGCGGGTCGCGCCATCAGGCGCGCATCCGACCCGGTCATTCCTGACGAGGGCGGGTCTTTGCGCGCGATCGGCGAAACGATCACGGAATTCATCGACAGTTCCGTCCACGGCGTCATCGAAGATCGTCACTACCGCGCGATGGTGCCATTTTTCGGCAGCCTCTTCATATTCATCGTCGTGGCGAATTTCTTCGGCTTGATTCCCGGCATGGAGCCGCCAACCGCGGATTCCGATCTGACGTTTGCGCTCGGTGTGATCTGTTTCGCTTTCTACGTCGTACAGGGGTTCCGCTCCAACGGCGTATGGTATCTGCGCAGCTTTCTGGGTCCGGTGTTGTTTCTCGCCCCCCTGATGTTGCCCATCGAGCTCGCGGACAACCTCTTCCGTCCGTTTTCGCTCGGCGTTCGTCTTTACGCGAACATGTTCGCCGATCATACGGTGCTCGGAATTTTTACCAAATTGACCTACTTGGCTTTTCCGCTGGCGTTCTATGCACTGGGCGCCATCGTATGCGTCGTACAAGCGCTCATCTTCATGATACTTTCGCTGAGCTACGTACGGCTTGCCGCGAGCCACGACCACTGACCGCGCGGCATCACAAGGGATATTTCGCGATCCCTCCAACCCGGCTTGAGCAATGGTGGCGGTAGAGGAAAGAAGAGGCGGGCTGCGGCCGATGGACCAGGCGGGCGCGACGACAAGGAGGACTGGTTACATGGTTCGCAAACTCTCAACGGTGATGGGTATGGTCACGATGCTCGTGCTCGCGTCGCCCCTGCTCGCGATGGCTCAAGAGGGTGCAGCGGGCGGCGGTGGGCATGGCGAGATGGCAGGTCTCATCGCACTGGCCGCGAATATCGGTATCGGAATCGCCGCGTTCGGAAGCGCACTCGGTCAGGGGCGCGTCGGCGCGGCCGCGATGGAATCGATCGGACGCAATCCGAACAGCACCGGGCAGTTGTTCACCCCGATGATCATCGCGCTGGCGTTCATCGAGGCCTTGACCCTGTACGCGTTCGTTGTCGCTTTCTTGCTGCAAGGCAAAATCTAGCCGAGCGCGACGCCCATTTCGCAAAGACGGGGTCCCGATGGGGGGCCCCGTTTCTTTTCAGTCTCCGCGCTTCGCGCCTCGCAGCACATCGAAGGCGGCGCGACGGGGATCGCGCCGGAGCAAAACGTACATCGCTCCCGCGCCGCCATCTTGTGCGCGAGCGCTGGTGAAAGCGAGCACGTGCGCGCCGGTTTCCCCGCGCGAGAGCCATTGCGCTGCGGCATGCTTGAGAACCGGGCGTCCGCCCGGAGATCTCAACCCTCGTCCATGAACCACGAGCACTGTCCGCATTCCCTTGCGCACCGATTCCAGGATGAACTCTCGCAGCGCAGCTTTGGCATCGGGCTGAATCATCCCGTGAAGATCGATGTGGCCCTGGACCGCGAACTCGCCGCGCCGCAGGCGGGTGCGCAATCGCGGGTCGAGACCGGCGCGGGCGCCTTCCACGTACTCGTCAGTCTCGGTGAGATCGAAGTTCCCGACTCCCGAGACCAGGTCGGACAGCGCCGCGAGAACCTCGGCCTCTTCGCTGACGACGATGCGATGGATTTGTGGAACCACCGGCATCCGTCGCGCGCTGCCGTTTTCGAAGGGGCGAACTCCTGCGTAGGCCTCGCGGAGAATCTCGGCCTCATCCATCGGCTGCGCGTTAAGACTCGATGACCTCGGGTCAGGCTCAGCGATAGGAGGTGGCGGTGGGAGCGCAGCTTTAGCAATCCGATTGGCAAGCAACTTCTTCAGGTCTTTGAAGGGCGAAGAAAAAACTGCTTTGACGTTCGGCGTAGTCCGCGAAACTTTGCTCCGGTCAGGTCGAGCCGGGGGTTTTCGTTTTTTTGCCAATTTGAAGCCTGCGCGGGATTTAAATTGTAGCCGAAAAGCGTGAGATAATGCGGCCCGTCGACTACACTCGTCGGGTTGCGGGGTAGGTACTATCGGGGGCAATCGGAATTTCATGAGCAAGGCCGGAACAATCGTGGGCGCGCTGGTGGCGACCATTGTCATCGCTGTTGCGGTGGTCCTCATCTATGCCGCGCGAAATCTCAATTCGATTATCGCGGAGCGGCAAACTGATCTGCTCGCTCGGGTTAGCGATTCGCTCGATCGGAAAGTAGAGGTTTCCAGCATCAAGGTAACTATCGGGTGGGGCATTTTTGCCGATCTGACCGGCGTAAACGTTCATGACGACCCGGCGATTTCGGACCAGCCGTTCATTGAGGCCAGTGATGTCTACGCGAAGGTCGACATCCTGCCGCTGCTGTGGCGCCGGATTCATGTATCGCAGGTGATGCTGAAAAATCCCGAGGTCCACATCGTTCGCACCGAGCAGGGCGGTTTCAATATCTCGACCATCGGCAAAAGGCACGGCGATCACGCCGCTGAAGCACCCGCCGCGCCGCAAAATTCCGGACCGGGCGGCGCCGCGCAAATGCCGCTCACTTCGGAAAGTGGCAACGAACCGAAGAAATCTCGCAGTGAAACGCTGAATGCGATTTATATCGCCAACTTCGTCGTCGACAAGGGAGTCATCTCGTACGAGGCGCGCGGTCCGAAACCGCAGACGGTGACGGTCAAGGACGTCGATCTCTCTGTGAACGATTTCAGTTTCACCGGCGAATTCGAGGCGACACTCGCCATGGCGATGCTTTCCGATCGGCAGAACGTGAATATATCCGGGTCGTTCGGGCCGCTCTCGCAGGGCGGCGCGATCGAGATTCAGAAGACACCGTTCAAGCTGACTGCGAAACTCGGCCCCATCGAGTTGGCAAAGCTGCAAGCGTTCGAAGCTATTGGGAAAGCCATTCCGGGACCGCTCGCGCTTCCGGATCCGGTGTCGTTGGAACTGACCGCCGAGGGAGTCGCGTCGTCGGCAACGTTTCATGTCGACAGTGACCTGAGCGCCGACCGGGTCGCCTGGGGAAACTCGTTCATCAAGCCGGCCTCGGTCACCTTCACCGTCAGCGCCGACGGCTCGCGCTCCGAGTCCGGGGTCGAGCTGTCTCAAGCGAACGTCACGTTGGGGGATCTCGACGCGAAGGTGCAGCGAATCCATTTCGCCGGCGGAGGTTTGAGCGCGCGCATCGATACCAATCGCTTCGATATTGGCGCGCTCGCGAAGATTGTCCCGGCGATGCAAAAGTACAGCCTCGGGGGTCAGGTTGAGATTCATTCCGATGTCCGCGATACAAATCAGCAGCCGCAAGCCAACGGAACAGTCTCGCTAACTGGCGTCGCGCTCTCGCGTCAGCAGGACCAAACCGCGCTTATCAGCGACCTCACCGGCGACATTCGATTCGACGGCAACCGTGGCGAGGCAGGTCCGCTTACATTCGGTGTCGGCGGAGGTCATGCGACGCTTTCGGTGCGGGTCCGATCAATTCGACCGGTTGATCTGAGCTATGACCTCGGCATCGACAGGATTAGGTTGGCCGACCTCGAGCCGAAACGGTCTCCCGACGAGTATCTCAGCAAGGTTGCGATAACTGGAATCGTCGCGCAGGGCAGAAAACTCTCAGTAAGCGCGACCGGCACCGCGAGTGAGGGCAGTGTCGCGAACGTCTCCTTCACCAAGCTGAACCTCAACGCGACCATGCTGGGCCAACAAATTTTTGTGCGATCGATCGATCTAAAGGCATTCAATGGCGCCGTGTCAGTCAATGGGATTGTGACTCTCGGTGAGGTGCCGAGCTACACGCTGAACCTCGCGGCTAACGGCGTCGATATTCAGAGCGCGTTGCAGTCGCAGAAATCGAAGTCGGCCGATATGATTCGCGGCGTCCTCAATTCGCAGGTCCGGGTTTCCGGGCAAGGCACGAAGTTCGAGGACATCAAACCGACGCTCAGCGGCCAGGGACGCGCGGCCGTGCACGATGGTAAGCTGGTTGGTGTGAACGTCGCGGCCGACGCGCTCAAAAAGGCCAACCACATTCCAAAGATTGGCGACCTGATGCCGTCGTCGTTGGTGCAGCGCCATCCTGAGCTGTTCAAAAATTCCGACACCGACATTAATAGCGCGAGTCTTACGTTCGTACTCAACGGACCGCGCATTACCACCCACGATCTCGTCGTGCAGACGCCTGACTATTCGATGACGGGCGATGGATGGTTCGATATGGACAAAAACATCAATTTGATGGCGCACCTGCTGTTGACCAAACAGTTCACCGACGAGATGGTTGCCGCGAGAAAGGAAGTGGTGTTCGTCACCAACGAGAATGGCCAAGTCGATATTCCGCTGCAGATTCAGGGAAGGCTGCCGAAGCCCATTGTTACGCCCGACGTCGGCGAACTGGCGCAACGTGCCGGAAGTCATCTTGAGCAGGAGGGCGTCGACGTGATCGGCAAGTTGCTGAAGAAAGGCAAGGACAAGGGCAGCAATCCGCTCGACCAACTGAAAGGACTATTCCACTAGAGGAATCACAAGTTCAGTTGCACGATGGTGGCGCCGGCGCCGCCTTGATGAGGCTCGGCCTCGTGATATTCGGAACTGTAGGGCGAAGTGGCGAGATATTCGAAGACCGCTTTGCGCAGCGCCCCCGATCCGATGCCGTGAATGATCCGCACCTCCTTACGATTGGTCAGATACGCCTGATCTAGGAACTCCTCGAGCTTGCGCAGCGCCTCGGTCGTGCGCATCCCGATCAAATTGACTTCCTCACGTTCGGTGGCGCCCGAGGTCACCGTGACCGAGGGCGTCGCTCTTCGCTCGCGCGCGTCGGCGGCGATCGATTCAGCCCGCGCGCGGCGGAGCCGTTCCGGTGCCACCTCGATGCGCAAGCCGCCCCGGCTGACCACGGCTTTCCCCGGTTCCATCACTACCAGCTCGCCACGGATGCCGCCGAGCTCCACCTGATCGCCGACTTTCAATGGCGTTTGCTCACCGTCGGCTTCGGCGCTCGGCGCGAGCGGCGCGACTTCAGCCAGCCGCGCGGCGGCGCGCGCCTGGAACTGGCCCAGTTCGCGGCGTGATTTCGCTCCGCTCTTGAGCTCGCGCAGAAGCTCGTCGCCTTCGCGGCGAAGCTCGACGATCAGTGCCATGACTTCGTCGCCCAGCCGCTTGCGTTCGCGCTCCGCACGCACGCGGGCGCGTTCCTCGGCCTCGGCGGCCTCGTGCCGCAGCGCGGCCAGCTCGGTCGCGCTCTCGCGTGCGAGATTGGTCTCCTGTTCGAGGCTGCTGCGCTGTTGCTCCAGGCGCTCGAGTACGCTTTGCAACTCGACCACGCTTTCGCCCATCGCCGCCTGCGCACCTGTGATGATCTCTTCCGGGAGCCCAAGCCTGCGCGCGACCACCAGGCCGTAACTCTGTCCGATGGTGTGCGGCTTCAACCGATAAAGCGGGACCAGTCGCTCGGGATCGAAATCGACCGCCGCGACCTCGAAATCCGATCGCGAGTAGGCGTTCAGTTTTACCGCGGTCGAATGAGTCGCGATCGCGACCAGGCATTTGCGCGCCGCAAGATGATTCATGAGGCCGATTGCGAGTGCGGCGCCCTCGGCCGGGTCGGTGCCCGCGCCGGGCTCATCGAGAATCACCAGCGCGGGTTCCACCAGCGAGCGCACAATCTCGGAAAGATTCGCGATATGCGCGGAAAAAGTCGAAAGGCTGGTTTCGATCGATTGTTCATCTCCGATATCGGCGAACAAACTGCGAAAAATCGCGACCTTGCTGCCGGGCGCCGCCGGAATCAGAAGTCCCGCTTGCGCCATCAGTGACAGCAGTCCCAGTGTCTTCAAGGCGACGGTTTTTCCGCCGGTGTTCGGCCCCGAAATGACGATGCCCTTGTGATCGGCGGGTATGCGGAGATCGATCGGCACCACGTCATGCACCGCGACGGTTAGCAGCGGATGGCGCGCCGCGAGCATTTCGATCTCGCCGCCGCCAATCGCAGGCTCGGCGCATTTGAACCGTTCCGCGAAAACCGCGCGCGCGTTGAGCGCATCGAGGACGACCATCGCGTCGAAAGTCAGATGCAGCTCGGTCGCGTACCCACGTACCATCGCGGACAGTTGCAGCAGAATTCGATGCTCCTCAGCCTCAACCTCGCTCTCGAGCATCATCAGCCGATTGTTTAGTTCCACCGCCCACATCGGCTCGACGAACAGCGTTTCACCCGAGACCGATCGGTCCTGAACGATGCCCTCCAGCTTCTCGGTGTAGTTCAGCTTCAGTGGGAGCACGAAGCGATGATTGCGCAACGTCACCAGGTAATCGGAAACGAAGGCCTCCATGCCGGGCTGATTGAGCGAACGGAGCAGCCGCGCTTCGAGCTCGACCCGCTCGGCGCGCAGGCGATTGCGCAGCCGCTTGAGCGTGGAACTGGCGTCGTCGAGGAGTTCGCCGTCATCGGCGAGCGCCTTCAGGAGCGCGTCCGCAAGTTCTTTGGGCGCGAGCAGGTTGGCCGCGATCGCGGCCACGTGCGGAAACGGCTCAACCCGCGCGCGGATGAAGCTTTCCACGTGGCGCGATGAAAGTACGAAGTCGCGAATTTTCACCAGCGACTCACCGTCGAGAATCGCGCCGTCGCGCGCGGCGGCGAGAAACAGCGTGCGCAGGTCGGAAAATTCCTGGATCGGAATCGCGCCAGTATGCTGCCGCAATTCGGTCATCTCGGCGGTGGCGCGCAAACGGTCGCGAACCGTATCGGCGTCGATAGCGGGGCGCAGGCGCGCGAGCACTTCACGGGCGGGCTCAGACGCGGCCATGCCCATGACCAACGCCATCACCTTGTCAAATTCCAGTGCTCTGAGATCCCGTTCCCGCATAAGGTGTTCCTGTTTTTCCGCGTCAGCTCATTCTTCCGGGGCGAGCATTTTTTCCGGCCGTACCCATCGATCGAAATCCTTCCCCGATACATAGCCGAGCGCGACCGCGGCTTCCTTCAAAGTAGTGCCCTCGGCATGCGCCTTCTTCGCCACTTTGGCCGCTTTGTCGTAGCCGATATGGGGACTCAGCGCCGTCACCAGCATCAATGATCGCTCGACATACTCCGCCAGCTTCTCGCGATTGGCGACGATGTCGGCGATGCAATATTTGCGGAAGCCGTCGCATGCGTGCGCGAGCAGCACCGTCGAATGCAAAAAATTATGGACGATGAGCGGTTTGAAAACGTTGAGCTCGAAATTGCCTTGCGAACCCGCCATCGAGATCGCGGTGTCGTTGCCGAGCACCTGGATACAGACCATCGTCATCGCTTCGTTCTGCGTCGGATTCACCTTGCCCGGCATGATCGACGAGCCCGGTTCGTTCTCCGGCAGGCTCAGCTCGCCCAGACCGCACCGCGGTCCCGAGCCCATCCATCTGATGTCGTTGGCGATCTTCATCAGCGAGCACGCGAGCGTCTTGAGCGCGCCCGAACCCATCACCAGCGCGTCGTGGGCGGCGAGCGCGGCAAATTTGTTGGGCGCCGATTTGAACGGCAGCTTGGTCAGCTTGGCGATACGCTCCGACACCCTTTCCGCGAACTGAGGATAGGTATTGAGGCCGGTGCCGACGGCGGTGCCGCCGATCGCGAGTTCATATATGTCGGGCAGGACCGCCTCGATCCGGCGAAGATCGTAGTCGAGTTGCGCCACATAGCCGGAAAATTCCTGCCCCAGCGTGAGCGGCACCGCGTCCATCAGATGAGTCCTGCCGATTTTGATAATCCCGGCGAATTCACCGGCCTTCTGGTTGAGCGCCGCACGCAGCTTCTTGAGCGCGGGAAGCAGCTCGTGACTCAGCTGCTCGGCGGCGGCGATATGCATCGCGGTGGGAAAAGTATCGTTGGAAGACTGCGCCAGGTTGACGTCGTCGTTGGGATGGACGGGCGTTTTCGATCCCATCTTACCGCCGGCCATTTCAATCGCGCGATTCGAGATCACCTCGTTGGCGTTCATGTTGGTTTGGGTGCCGGAGCCGGTCTGCCATATGCGCAACGGGAAATGATCGTCGAGCTTGCCCTCGATCACTTCGTTGGCGGCGCGAACGATGAGCTTGGCTTTGTCTGCAGGAAGCTTGCCCAGCTCCAGATTGACCTCGGCGCAGGCTTTTTTCAGGAGGCCGAAGGCGCGAATGACGGCGCGCGGCATGCGATCGAATCCGATCGCGAAGTGAAGCAGTGAGCGCTCGGTTTGCGCGCCCCAGTACCGATCGGCAGGAACCTGGATTGCGCCCATGCTGTCGGTTTCGGTCCGATGTGAACCGGGGTGGCGCTTCTCGGTCATGTGCGTGCTCCTTGGTCGCGTATAAGCGTGCTTTCGCGCCTCTTCCAAGTGGCGCAAACCGCCCCTATTGTACTTGAGGTTTTAACCGTGCGAAGCCATATTTGCGTGGAACTTTTCATCGCCCAACAGTCCATATAGGTTAGGAAAACTCCAGTTCCATCAAGAGAGAGGAAGTGACCCATGCCGTGGACGATTACCCGACTTTGCATCGATTGCGTCGACACCGGATGCGTCAGCGTTTGCCCGGTCGATTGCATTTACGAATATGTAGGTTCCGATAAAGCCAAATTTCCCAACCAGCTCTACATCGATCCCGACGAATGTATCGATTGCGGCGCGTGTGAGCCGGAATGCCCGTGGCAGGCCATCTTTGAGGAGCCGGCGGTGCCCGATCTTTTCAAGTCCGACATCGATTTGAACCACGCGCTGCTCGAGCAGAAGGACAATTTCAAAGTGAAGAACTTTGTGCAGACCGCCCATCCTAATGCGGATCAGGTGGCGGAGAACAAAAAGAAATGGGGAATGGATCCTAACGCGTAGCCGCTAAATCACATCGGCCGCGAATTCAAACGCCGACGCCGCCCCATTTTGGACGGTCCGGCGTTTTTTTATGAATTTTGCGCCGGTCACATCGTCAAAATACGCAGCCACTAATGGACCTCGAAATGCTGGAAGGTGAATGGCGGTTAATACTTGCGGAAGCAGGGAGGAGCGTTATGGTGAAAAAAGATCGCTTTGGCCGCTATCTGCCGCCAATGACTGTTCCTGGCGCGATATTATCTACTCCCGCAACCTCGCACCCACCATCCCAAACCGAAATAGTTGATTCGGAAACTGCCGCGAAATTGAAACCCGATCAGGAAGCGGCCGCGAAGCTATTGCAACCAGTGCAGAAGTTGTTCGCGTAAATATTCACCAATTTTCGCATCGCGAAAGATGGCACGGCACTCGCATCCGCGCCATTTTCTTTTGGCAGGCCATGAGATCGAAAAACGGCGCGGTCCGATGGGCCTCGGTATTTCTCGCGATCGCGAGCCTGAGCTTCGCGACGTCGGCGTTTTGCGTCGATGCGCGGTCGAGATCCCAGGAACGGCTTCCGGCAACTCGTCAGGTAACGCCGGTCAAAGGCGAGTTCCTCGCCGGCGGGGTCGCGATTGACGAGTTTCATTGTGTACCGCCGTCGAACGGCAAACATCCGGTGGTGCTTCTGCTCCACGGATGCGCACCGGAGGGGTTTGGCGCCGGCGATTTTCAACGTATGTGCGTGAGCCTCGCGGAGCACGGCTACTACGCCATGTTCGTCGAGTACTATGGCCCCAGCGGTGAGCCGAACTGCCGCGCGCTCGCGATGGATCCCACCGATAATTCGGGGCTGGCGATTCAGATTCCGGACGACACCTGGATGCGCGAAATAATCCGCGCCAAGAGTTCGCTCGCAGGTAATCCCGCGGCTGACACTTCGCGCTTCGGTGTGGTGGGGTTTTCGTTTGGCGGGACGCTGGCGGTGATTTCCGAGGCGCTCAATCCGCATACCATCGATGCGATCGTCGACTACTACGGCTTCTCCAACTCGCGCGTCGAAGACGCGGTCGCGAAGCTGCCGAATTTTCCACCGACGCTGATACTACAGGGTGACTCCGACAGCCGCGCGCACGTCATTGATTCGATCCGGCTGCATGAGGCTATCGCGCGACGCCAGAAAGCAGACGAGATCCGCGACTATCCGCGGGTCGAACACGGATTCAACTTCCGCGAATCCGCCGGCTACGATCTTGGGGCTTCGGAAGACGCCTGGGCACGCACGATCTCATTCCTCGATCGCAATCTGAAACGGATGCCCTAAAACAGGCGCTTTTGCCCGTGCTTGAAGCCGCCCTGCTCGCCGATCGATGACTGCTCCGGCTCGCGAGGGCGCTCCCGAGGCCGCTCCTGCTCGCGCTCCCGGTCGCGCTTGTCCTCGCGCTCCCCGCGGCGCTCGCGGCGTTCCTCGACGGGAACGATTTCCACCGCCCGCAGAAAGCCGTCGCCGGTCGATCGCGTGTTCAGCATCGGATCGTCCTTGAGCGCGAGATGCACGATGCGCCGATCGCGCGGCGGCATCGGGTCGAGCTTTACCGGCTGATGGTCGCGCTTGACCCGCTCACCCATCGAGAGCGCCATCCGATGCAACTGCTGGCGGCGGCGCGCGCGATAGGATTCGGTGTCGAGCACGATCGGAAGCGCTTCTTTTATCCGGCGCGCCACCACCCGATTGATGATGTATTCGAGCGCGTCGAGGGTCTGTCCATGGCGCCCGATAAGAATTCCGGAACCGTCGCCCTTGATTTCGAGCTCGATCGATTCCCGATCGCCCTCGCCGCGGCGAATCTCTGATTTCTCGTTCATCAGCTCGAGGAGCTGCGCAAGGATGGCGCTCGCCTCCGAGACCTGCTCGTCAGCATTAGCCATGCGGCGATCGGCGTCGCCGCCGTCCTCGATACCGCCTTCCCGCGTGGCCGCCTCGCCCGCTTCGCTGCGCGGCGGCGGTTGGCGCGGTGGTGCGGCTTCCTTGTTGCCGGAGCGCCGAGGTCCCGCGCGCCGGGGCCCGCCTTCGCGGCGCTGCTGCGGCGGCGCGGTCACCCCGCTTGCCTTGGCGCCGCGCGGGCGGCGCGTGACGCGCACATGCGCCTCACGCGCGCCGAGTCCCAGCAATCCCGATCGCGGAGCGGTGAGGATTTCTACTTCGACCTCGTCTTTGCTGGCGCCGAGCTCCGCGAGCGCGTGCGCGACGGCGTCTTCGATGGTGGCGGCGGAAGTTTCGATTGAGTCGGTGTTACTCATGTGGCTGGAGTGACTTGTTTGAATTCACGGTTGAGGATGAATTGTTGGATCGCTCCCAGCACGTTGGAAGCGAAATAGTACAGCGATAACCCCGCCGGAAAGTTGACCAGGAATACGGTGAAGATGATCGGCGACAGCATCATCATCCGTTGCTGATTCGGGTCCGGCTGGGTCGGCGCCATCGCCTGCTGCGCGTACGCGCTAATCCCCATCAGCAGCACCAGCACCGGAATCCCGTGGCAATGCATGAAGGGCAGCTTCGGCATCGAGGCGATCGGATAGCAATCGGGCGCCGAGAGATCCTTCATCCACCAGATAAACGGCGCGTGGCGAAGATCGACCGCGTTGAGCAGCGCCTCGTAGAGTCCGATAAAGACCGGCAGCTGAATGATCATCGGCGCGCACCCTCCCACCGGATTCACATGATTGCGCTTGTAGAGGTCGACCATCTCCTTGTTCATGCGCTCGGAATCGTCCTTGAACTGCGCGCGCAGCCGCTCGATTTGCGGCTGCAGACGCTGCATCCGGATCATCGAGCGCTGCCCCCTTATCGATATCGGCAACATTAGCAGCCGCAGCGCCAGCGTCATCAGAATGATGTCCCATCCCCAGTTGCCGACGAAGAGATGAAACACCTTGAGCACTCGAAGGAACGCCAGCGCGAGCATGCTGGCCCAGCCGAAGTTGATCGATTTGGTCAGCGCCGGGCTGACCGCCTCCAGCGCCTCCAGCTTCTTGGGACCCATGTAGACCAGGGTCTTGAGGACGCTGGTGTCGCGGAAAAGCAGCCGCGCATTGGCCTCGGTCCCGGCGAACTCCATCGTGAGGTCGCCGCTCTCGGGACTCTGCGGCAGGAACGCATTGAGGAAATAGCGGTCGCCGAATCCCGCAAAGGCAATCTTGCCGGAAGCCGGGGCGACGCCTTTACGCAGCGACTTTTCATTCTCGTTGAGGACCTTGGCCTGCACCTCGGCCTGCAGCGCGGGAATGTCGTAGTAGCCCTCGCTATGCTCGTTGAGCGACTGAGTCATTGTCAGTCCGAGCGTCGCGGGAGGCTTCGGCGCGTTCACCGCGACTTCCATATCGAACGCGTATTTGTCGCCCTCGAAGCTGAAGGTCTTGGCGATTTTCGTGCCGTCGGAAGTCTGCGCGTTAAAGATGACCTTGGCGTGCTCGCCGTCGCGGATCTCGATCTTCGCCGGCGCGTCGGTCGCGTAGTCGAGCGCGTGATCGTCCACCGCGGAGGCGCCGCCGTTGTCCATCAGCACCCCGAGCGGAAGCCCACCCGCCGCCGTTGGCTGGACCATTTCATAAAATGGACTGTTGCTCGCCGCACTCTCGCGATACTGCTTCAGCTCCATCGTCTTCAGGCGCGCGCCGTGAGTGCTGAAAACGGCGTGATAGAGCGCCGTGTCCACCTCGATAAGTTTCTCCGGCATCGACGCGCCCGCCATCGACGCGATCTCCGGCGCGATGGGTGCGCCATTGGAGACCGGCGGCGAAGCGGCGCTCATCGGCGCTCCCGCGATCGGCGGCACTCCCGTGGTGGTCGCGGCCGGGGTCTGCTCGCTCTCCGGGTTGGGCGGCGGATACATCTTCTTGAGCACCAGTTCCTGATACGCGAAGATCAGGCCTAGCGAGAGCACGATCGCGATCAACAGTCTGCTGGTGTCCAAACCTTGCTTCCCCCGGGACTATTCGTGTCCCGCCCCCCCGCGCACCGGTACCGGATCGTGACCGTGTCCGCCCAGCGGATGACATCGCGCCAGCCGCCGCGCCGCCAACGCCCCGCCGCGCATTACTCCATAGCGTTGGATAGCCTGATGCGCGTACTCCGAGCAGCTCGGCTCGAAGCGGCAGGCCGGCCCGAACAGTCCGACGATCATCGGCGATAAAGTCGCGCGATAAATGCGCAGCGCCGTCAATGCGGCCCGGATGGGCACGCTCTGCGCGGCGCTGGAATTATTGCGGGAATTATTGGTTGATATTCGAATCATCGGAATCGGCGGACCATCGCGTCGGCCGCTGCCATGAGTTCGCCACCGATCGCGGCGCCGGTCAACTCACCCGCGCCTTTCGTCGCGATGACGACGAAGGCGGTCCCGGCCGGCAGCATCGCGCGCAACTGCAAGCGGTAGGCCTCGCGCACCCGGCGCTTGATTCGATTTCTGATCACCGAGATTCCGATTCGCTTCGAGACCGTGACGCCCAGGCGCGATCGCTCCTCGCCCGGGATACGTCCCGCGTACATGACGAAGTGGGCGCTCTCGGCGCGAACCCCGTGGCGTTGCAGGTAACGGAACTCGGCGCTGTGATGGAGACGGTCGGCGGGCGAGAAACTCGCGGGCCCACGCACGGCGATCAGCCCGGCTGCTTGGCCGGAATATCGATCGCGAGGCGATGACGCCCTTTGGCGCGTCGACGCTTCAGGATGTTGCGGCCGCCGGGCGTGGCCATACGGGCCATGAATCCATGGGTCCGTTTTCTGCGGCGATTGTGTGGCTGGTAGGTCCTTTTCATGATGCGTAACCAATTAGCGATACTCGGGCCCTGACGCAGGGCCTACTAAAACGTTTAGATATCTACGTGATGAATTGTGTATGAAACGAACGGACAATGGAACCACACCGCAAGCCTCCGAGCAAGCGGGTGGTCCGCGCCTCAAACCGAATTAGTGCCCTGATTTGACTGGTCAGTCGGGATGCCCGCCCTCAAGGGAGTTTTCTAAAAGTTTGCCGGTTTTCGCATCGATTCCGACTTCGTGCTTCACGTTATTGCGGCGAATAACAAACGAGTACCGGAGCCCGCTACCGCCAGACTCCTCTTCTAGTTCCTGCGAGACGATCTCCCCCGGATAGGCCTTCAGCGCCATCTGACGTGCTTGATCCAATGGCACTTTCGCCTGTGACAGATATTGTTCGCCGGTCAAAGCGAACGCGTTGCCCGCGACTAGAAAAATCGCGAGCGTGGCGGCGTGGTGGAGTTTCATATGCTCAATTTTTCTTTATGGCAAGCCTCGGAGCAAGCGGGTTTTAGAGGGGGGTCGCGCCTGAATTCCGTTGATTTAGAGCGAGCGTTCCGAATGTTCTGAGAGCGTCGCAGGCGGGCGTAAGAAACAGACCCGGACTCCGAACGAGAAAATGATCACCGACAAAATAAGTTCGCCAACAGGCTCGGCAAGCTTCTGGCCGTGTGCATAGTTTGAGATCGCCCACAGGAGAGAACCGATCGCCGCAATCGCTGGAAAGATCACACCCAGAGAGATTCCAAACCACCTGAGAGGTCTGGTGCGGGCGGCGGCGCGGCGGAATTTCATTTTTCCTTGAGCCGCGGATCGCTCTCGGAGACGCACAGCCCGGCGGCTAACGCCTTGCTATAGGTATCGCGAACCTCGCGGTCCTTCATTTCGTCGCCAATAGCGTCGCCCACGGTGATCCGGAAATCTTCGCAGCTATACGCATCAGCCATTGCCTGGCTGCGATGCCACTGCCAGGTCGGCGTTTCCGATTCGACCGTACACCGGCCGCGGTCACACAGAACCGGCGGAGTGATCAGATACCATCCTGCGAGCGCGAACGCGGCGGCGTGACGGAATTTCATATCCCGATTATTTGAAGAGGCGCGGATCGTCGGCCGCGACGCACTGAGCGTTCAGAGTCTGGACCGCCTGAGCCTGATACGGCGTCTGCGCATACGCGATCGGACCATACTGCCCGTGAACCGCGAACTGCTGATTGGCCAGCGAGTTCTTGCAATCCTCCTGGCTGCCGAATCTGCCGACGTTGCGCCAGTTGTACAGTGGCTGAGCGGTATCGGCGGCGCCGCCCGGCGTCATCGGCGGGACCATCATGGCCCATCCGCCGATAGATGGCGTGGTCGCCATCGGTGCGCATCCCGCGACGGCGAACAGAAGCAGAACAGCGACGTAGGGAAGCTTCATTTTGCCTTGAGGCGCGGATCGTCAGCCGCGACGCATTGCGCTTGTTTGTAGTACTTGACCGCGATCTGCTTGTTCTTCTGATTCGCCAGCCGGCGCTGTTTATCGAGCACGTGCTCGCATTCGTCCTTGTCGCGATAGGTGGTCACTTTCCTGGTCCATTGGGAGAGCGGCGCATCGAGGTTCCCCATCGGGTAGTCGCGGCCGGTCGGCGGCATCAGGAGGAACCATCCTGCGAGCAGGAGCGATGTGGCGTGAGGAAGTTTCATTTCATCGCCCCGTTCTGGTCATCCAGAGAGAAGCCTGCGGCGCACTCGAAGGATCTCGTGGCCCCACCGAACCAGGTCGCACCATCAACCCGCACCGTGAGCGATGCTGCCCGACGATCGTGCGCACTCGGATGCTGAAAGCAACCATCGATGCGTAGTCGCTCCCGAGATTCTTCGGCGTCGCTGACGCTCACCTCTGAATGACAATCTTCTACTCGACGCGCGCCGCGGTTTCCATGCTGATAGTAGATTCGGAATGCGGGCGGTTGCCGAACCATCCCGACCGGAAACCCGGTTGGAAATAATCGCGAGGGTAGGATTCATTACAAAGGCAATAAGACAAAATGGAGTAAGCACGGCGAAAAAGCTTTCTCCCGTCGCGGTGATGTGTCGTACGGCTCCGGATCTTGACTTCGTGTCTTTGTGCCTTGGTGGTGAATGTCCTACTCTTCGACTCGGAATCCCCGCGGAGAAAACCCTCCGAGGAAACCGCGTTCTAGCATGTATGTCGCAGATACCATCGTCGCACCCGCCACCGCCCCCGCTACGGGCGCAGTCGGCATCATCCGGCTGTCGGGACCACACTCAAAGGCGATAATTAGCGCGATCTGGACACCATCCGGACGACTCCGAGCAACACGAAAGCTACACCTCGGCAACATAATTGACCCCGAAACCGGGGTCCAAATCGACCTCGCGATGGCGGTTTTTTTCCCCAAACCGCATAGCCTCACCGGAGAGGACGTCGCGGAATTGCAATGCCACGGAGGCACCTACCTGATGCGGCGGATCGTCGGCCTCGCGACGCGGATGGGTGCGCGGCTCGCGGAGCCCGGCGAGTTCACGCGCCGCGCTTTTCTCAACGGACGCATCGATCTGACCGAGGCTGAAGCGATCGCGGATCTGGTCGAGGCTCGCAGCGAGAGCGCTCTGCAGCAGGCGATATCGCATCTGACCGGAGCGTTGGCGGAAAAACTCGGCGGCCTCAGACGTGAGCTGATTTCGATCCGCGCGCATCTGGAAGCCGAGATCGATTTTTCCGACGAAGGCATCAAGCTGCCGTCGCGCGGTGAGATCGCATCGTCGATCGGTCATCTCGAGAATGATGTTGCGATGCTGCACGAGAGCTACGCGCGCGGACGAATGATGCGTGAAGGTGCGCGCGCGGCGATCGTCGGCAAGCCCAACGTGGGCAAATCGAGCATCATGAATTTGCTCCTCGGCACCGATCGCGCAATCGTAACCGCGATTCCCGGCACTACGCGCGATGTGATCGAAGACTCGATTCAGGTCGGCGCGTATCCGTTGGTGCTGCAAGATACCGCGGGCATTCGCGAGAGCGTCGATGAGGTCGAGAAGATCGGAATCGCGCGCAGCCGGCGCTCGCTCGCCGACGCGGACCTGGTGCTCGCGATCTTCGATGCGTCGCAGCCGCTGTCGCACGACGACGTTGCGATCGCGCATCAGGTCTCGGATCGTCCGGGCCTCGCGTTGCTGAACAAGAATGATCTGCCCGCCGCAGTCGCGCCGTCTGATCTTCGCGCGATCGGCGTCGCGATGCCGATCCTTTCGTTCTCCGCGATCCGCGCCGACGGCGTCGCCGCGCTGAAATGCGAATTGACGCGGGCTCTGGAGGCTATCAGCGGCGCGACGCGAGGAGATGGCCTCGCGATTTCGCGCGAGCGTCATCGCGCGGCGCTCGCCCGCGCGCTCGAGGCGCTCGCCACCGCGAAGCATAGCGCGCTCCAATCGATGCCGCCGGAGATCATCGCGGTGGACATCACGCTCGCGGCGGACGCGCTGGGCGAGATCACCGGCGAGGTGCATACCGAGGACGTGCTCGACGCGGTGTTCCGCGAATTCTGCATCGGCAAGTGATCTGCTAGGATTCCCCGCCGGAGAACCGTTGCGCGGACAATTTTCCTGGCGCGGGTCGTTCGGGAACGACCCGCGTAGAAGTGGCTGTGGCGCAGGGGTTTCGCTGGTCTCCGATAAGTAGGTAAACTCTACAACCTGTAGATGAAGTACGATGTCATCATAGTCGGCGCCGGTCACGCCGGAATCGAAGCCTCGCTCGCCGCGGCCCGGATGGGCGCGAAGACGCTGATGCTCACGCTCAACCTCGATCACATCGGACAGATGTCGTGCAATCCGGCGATCGGCGGAATCGGCAAGGGCCATCTGGTGCGCGAGATCGACGCGCTCGGCGGCGAGATGGGCCTGGCGATCGACGAGACCGGAATCCAGTTCCGCTTCCTCAACACGCGCAAGGGTCCCGCGGTGCGCGCGCGCCGCGCACAGGCGGACAAGGCCGCGTATCGCGCGAGGATGAAGCGCGTACTCGAGGCGACGCCGAATCTGCAAATCCGCCAGGCCAGCGTCGAGCGCTTGATCGTCGCGGACGGCGCCGTGTGCGCGGTCGAATCGCAAATCGGCGAGGTCTTCGAAGCGCGCACCATCGTGCTGACCACCGGAACTTTTTTGAAGGGGCTGGTGCACGTCGGCGAGAAGCATTACTCGGCGGGACGCGCCGGCGATTTTGCCGCGATGGGTCTCAGCGATCATCTGCGCGAGCTCGGCTTTCGCATCGGGCGCCTGAAGACGGGAACCTGCCCGCGCCTCGACGCGCGCACGATCGATTACGCGCGCCTCGAAGTTCAGCCGGGAGACGAACCGCCGCCGCCATTTTCATTTCGCACCAGGCGGATCGAGCAATCGCAGCTCCCCTGTCATCTCACCTTCACCAACGCGCGTACGCATGAGGTGATTCGCGCCAATATCGGCCGCTCCCCGATGTACTCGGGTGCGATCCAGAGCCGCGGCCCCCGCTACTGCCCGTCGGTCGAGGACAAGGTGATGCGCTTCGCGGACAAGGAGCGGCATCAGATTTTTCTCGAGCCCGAAGGGCGCGACACGGTCGAGGTTTATCCCAACGGGTTGTCGACCAGCCTGCCGCTCGACGTGCAGATCGCGATGGTGCGATCGATCGCGGGGCTCGAAGCGGCGGAGATCATGCGGCCCGGTTACGCGATCGAATACGACTTCTCGGATCCGACCCAGCTGCATCCGTCGCTGGAAACGAAATTGGTGCGCGGACTTTTTTTCGCCGGACAAATCAACGGCACCACCGGTTACGAAGAGGCGGGCGCGCAGGGGTTGATCGCGGGAATCAACGCGGCGCTCCAGGTGCGAGCGGAACCGGCGCTGATCATTCGTCGCGATGAAGGTTACATCGGCGTGATGATCGACGACCTGGTTACACGTGGAATCGGCGGCGAGCCATATCGGATGTTCACCTCGCGCGCCGAGTACCGCCTCGTGCTTCGCGAAGATAATGCGGACCGGAGGCTGTCACCGATCGGCGAGAAGCTGGGGCTGCTCGGACATGACGCGATGTTGCGAATGCGCATCAAGTCGGAAGCTGTCGCGGCGGAGATCGCGCGGATGCGGGCGGTCGTCGTTGCAGATACGCCCGCGAATCAGGCAATCCTCGCGGAAGCAGGATCGGCATCGATGACGCAATCGGTGCGCGCAATCGAACTCCTCAAGCGTCCGGAATTATCATATGGCACCGTGATCAAAATGATGGGACAAGATGCGGCGCTCGATTTCGATCAAGCTGCCGAGCTCGAAATCGAAATAAAATACGATGGCTACGTAAAGCGGCAGAGTGAAGCCATCGCGCGTTTTCGCAATTTAGAAGATGCGCCAATTCCCGAGTGGGTGGACTTCGGCGCCGTCACCGGACTCTCCACCGAAGTGCGCGAGCGCCTCTCGAATCTGCGTCCGCGCTCGCTCGGACAGGCCGCGAGGATGCCTGGGATCACGCCGGCTGCCGTGTCATTGCTCGCGGTACATATCAAATCGAAGCGCGCTCGGGGCTCGATCGCAATCTAGCGGAAACCAGAATCGGTGGCCACGTTTCACGTGAAACATTCCTCCGCCGGATCCGCCGTCGATCCGGGTCAAATCGCTAAAATAGTCCGCCAGCTGATCCAGTCGAGTGATGCGTTTTTGCACCACGCGTCGAGTATCGTCGCGCCGGAGTTTTTCGCGCACATCGAGACCCTCGCGGCAAACGTCGCCCTATGGGGTTCGAGGACGAATCTGACCGCGCATCCCGATGACCCCGAAGAGATCGCGTTTCACGTAATCGATAGCGTGATGCCGTTGGTCATCGCTCACGACGATCCGAGTGGTCCACTCGCGAATGCTTTCAGTGAAGGGCGTCGAGCGCTTGACCTCGGCAGCGGCGCGGGATTTCCAGGGCTGGTTCTTGCGGCCGCATCCCGCGCGCATTTCACGCTCGTCGAGTCGCGCCGCAAGCGCGCGAGTTTCCTTCGAGTCGCAGTTGCCGGGATGGGCCTGAGCAATGTCGATATCGATCCCACTCGCGTCGAGGTCAACCAGCTCGCGTCCGAGTTCGATCTCGTCACCGCGCGCGCGTTCGGAGATGCCGGGGAATTCTTCGAGCTCGCCGGTGCGGCGCTGAAGCCGGGCGGCCTCGCGATGCTGTTTGCGAATCCTTCGCAGCGCCTGAGCCTCGATAGGGCCGGGGTGTCGCATCTCTCGGGTTACATTCGCGTACCGTATGTGGTTGCGCGTCGCGGAGAACGAGTCGATCGCATCCTCGCGATCTGGCGCCGCGAATAAGCCGTCTGTGGATTGAGTTTCCGGCGTAATTTTAATTTCATTTGATTTCAATGTGGTTGCGGGGCATTATCTTGAAAGCGCCGTTTCACGTGAAACGGAAATAAGCCGCGCTCGGATGTGGGGTTGCTGTGGGGCGGGTAATCACGATCGCCAATCAAAAGGGCGGGGTAGGTAAAACTACCACCGCGGTAAATCTCGCCTTCGCACTCGCGCAATCCGATCGGCGCGTGCTTCTCATCGATCTCGATCCGCAAGGCAACGCGACTTCCGGTCTCGCCGCGTCCGACGAAATCCGCGACCAGCTCGCGTCCGGCAAGACCATCTACGAGGCATTGATTTCCGGCGGCACCCTGAGCGAGGTAACCCATCCGGTCCGGCCGAATCTTTTTCTGGTTGGCGCGGGCGCGGATTTGGTCGGCGCCGAGATCGAGATGGCGACGATGCCCGGTCGAGAACGGCGTTTGCGCGCGCTGCTTTACGGCGTTCGAGAAGAATATAACTTCGTTCTAATCGATACGCCACCGTCCCTCGGGCTGCTTACGCTCAATGCACTGGTGGCTTCCGATACGGTTTTGGTGCCGATGCAGTGCGAATACTACGCTCTCGAAGGGCTCACCGCGCTATTAGGTACAATCAAGCGTGTGAAGGAGCAACTTCGTCCGGCCCTCGAAATCGAAGGTTTGGTTCTAACGATGTTTGATTCGCGCAATCGACTGAGCCATGAGATCTCGCGCGAGGTCCGCGAACACTTTGCCGACAAGGTTTTCAAATCGATCATTCCGCGCAACGTGCGGCTGTCCGAAAGTCCGAGTCACGGACTTTCGGTTATCGAATATGAAGGTGCGTCCGCCGGCGCCGAAGGTTATCGCGCTCTCGCGGCCGAGATTCTCGCGCGTGAAATCGCCGTCGCATCACCAATAGAGGCCACGGAGATGCCATCGCGGTCTGCGAATGATTCACAGTCCCGAATTGAGGAGACATCCAAATGATCCGCAAACCGTTAGGGCGAGGATTGGGCGCGCTGATTGAGAGCACCGCGTTCGAAGACATCCCCTCGAGATCGCATCCGCAGCGCGAGAACGTCCTGATCACGATGGCGCCGGTGACCAGGATTTCGGCAGGACAGTTTCAGCCGCGCGTGCACTTTGATCCCGACAAGCTCTCAGAGCTGACGCGCGCGATTCAGAGTCAGGGCGTGATCGAGCCGCTGATCGTCAGGATCGTGGGCAATCCCGACGACTTCAGCGGGCCGCGCTATGAACTGATCGCTGGTGAGCGGCGGCTGCGCGCGGCGCAGGCGGCCGGACTCGAGACCGTGCCGGTGATGGTGCGGGACCTCGATGATCGCGCGGCGCTGGAAATGTCGCTGGTGGAAAATCTTTCTCGGGAGGACCTTAACGCGGTCGAAGAGGGGCGGGCCTTCGGGCGGTTGAGTAACGACTTTTCTCTCAGCCACGAAGAGATCGCGAATAGGATCGGCAAGAGCCGTCCCTACGTCAGCAACGCGATCCGGCTGGTCGACCTTCCCGAACCGGTGCTCGAGATGATCGCCCGCGGTCAGCTCAGCGCCGGGCAAGCCCGTCCTTTGCTCGGGCTACCAACTGCGGAGGAGCGGATCGCGGCAGCACGGAAAATCGCCGAGGACGGCATCACGGCTCGTGGAGCCGAAGAGATCGCCGCGCGCCATCGGAAGGATTCCGCAAACGGCACATCCTCGGTCGCGGGTGCACGGGGAGATGACTCCTCCGATCCTAATCTGAACGCGTTGATCGACGCCCTGCAACGCGCGCTCAAACGCAAGGTGCGGGTGATTCGCCGCCGGGGAAAAAGTCCGGGCAGGGTCGAGATCGATTACTATGATGAAAACGATCTGAGCGCGCTGGCGGCCACGCTGATCGGCGCGTCCCGGCACGAAGCCGCGCATCCATAAAAGAAAAAATCCCCTCTCCACGATGGAGAGGGGATTTGCAAAAGCTCGATTACAAAAGCATCGCTAAGGATTCGCAACCACCTGATCGCTGAAGCCCGCCAGGTCGTGGGTCAGGATCAGCATATCGCGGACCCGGCCCGATCGATCTTCGACATAGTCTGCCAGGACCGCCTCGACCCGGAAGCCGAGACGCTCGAAGGCGGCGCGCGCGGCGGACTGATCGGGCGTCATCATGGCGGTGAGCTTCTTCAGTCCCAGTGATTTGGCGAACTCGAAAATTTCCGCGGTGAGTAACCGGCCCAGTCCGCGGCCTCGATAGTCGCGGGCGGCATTGACGCGAATCTCGCCGACCCGCCGGGTCCATCGCGCCTGCTCCAGATGCACACTGGCGTACGCTGCAATTTCTCCATTGATCTCGGCGAGCAGCGTGATGGTGTGTCCGAGCTTGATGTTCTCGGCCCATTGTTTCACGACCTGACGATCGGTGATGTCGGTGCGCAGAAAAAGCAGGTCCCCTTCCGGCAGTTTGGATGCGAAGGCGAGCATCTTTTCCTGGTCCGACGGCTCCATCATGCGAATGGTGACCGCGGTGCCATCGCCCAGCTTTACGGTTTTCGGATATGGACGGTGAGAGTTATTTTTCTCCGCCATCTGATTCCCTCCTGAAAAATAGCCCCAACACGCGCGCGTATCTGGCGCCCGGCATCAGGGATGCCCATGGTACGAACATCAAGGTCCAGCCCGCAAGCGGTTTGAGGGTTTGCGTTCGCGGCCAATTCGGTCAAGATGGAGGGGTGACGGTAGGAGCGCGTGGTCATATCTGACCACATTCGGATTACCGTTGCGCTAATATTTTACCCGGAAGATACTTTTCTCGACGTCAGCGGCTCCGCATAGCCGCTTTTCAGGAGGTCCAAGCGATGCCCAGCAAGGACGCCACCTCGCGCAGATATCGTCTATCGACTCAAGACGCAACGTTTATATACGGGGATTCGCGAACTACCCCGTTGCATATCGGATCGATTCTGGTGTTTGAGGGAAAGATCGACTTTGACGATTTTGTCAAACACGTCGAGAGCCGGCTGCATCTGATCCCTCGCTATCGGCAGCGTCTGATGCGGGTGATGATGAATCTCTCGCATGCCATTCTGGAAGACGACCCGAACTTCCGCCTCGAGAACCATCTGATTCGGCACATCTTGCGCCGTGGGATGACTCAGTCCGAAGCGATCGAGGAGATCCTGCGCCACTACGAAGTGCCGCTCGACTTCAAGCGGCCGCTGTGGGAGATGCATTCGTTCGAGAACCTCGAAGGCGCACGCACCGCGATCGTCTCGAAGGTTCATCATTCGCTGGTCGACGGAGTATCGGGTGTCGAACTGCTCAAAGTAATGTTCGACCTCAAAGCCGATCCCGATCCGGTCGAGCCGCCCGCAGAGCCATGGCAAGCCGAGACGCCGTCCTCTCCCATGCGGCGACTACTCGAAGGGGTTCGAGACGCGACCGCCGGGCCGATCCGGGCAGCGATGGACGCCTCGCGCGAGATGGTAAACGATCCCGAACGCTTCGCCGCCGAGGCCCGCAAGATCGCCGAGGGAGTCGCACTGGTGACGGAACTGGGGACCCGCAGTCTGGTTGCGACGCCTTGGAATTCCGGGCTAACCGGAACGCGCCGCAAGCTCGCGTGGTCGACCATGGCGTTCTCGGATTTCCGCGCGATCCGAAATCGATTCGGCGGTTCCATCAACGATGTCGTGCTGACCATTTTGACCGAAGCCGCTGCCCGCTATCTGCAGCATAACGGCTACAGCACGGACGGTCAGTTTTGCATTGGATGTCCGGTGAACGTGCGCCATCGCGAAGAGCAGTCCACCTTGGGTAATCGCGTTTCGATGATGTTCCCGATGCTGCCAGCGCATCCGATGGATCTGGTTGAACGCCTGAAGTATGTGAACGCCGAAACGGAAAAGATCAAACAGACGCAGCAGCCTCAAGCACTCGAGCGGTTGATGTCGCTGGCGGACTCGGTCCCTCCCGCCCTGATGGGCGTCGGTTCGCGCTTAAGCGGGGCGGCATTAAGTGCGGTCTCCGCGCTGTTTCAGATGTCGCGATATCGCGCGCGGCCGGACGGCTACCTGCTGCCGGCGCGGGGAATCAATTTCATCGCCACCAACGTTCCTGGAGTTCAGGTGCCGCAATATCTTTTGGGACATAAGTGCCTGGAGCAGATCCCGATGGTGCCGTGCGGTGCGACGCTGGGATATGGGGTCGCAATTCTGAGCTATGCCCAGACGCTCTGCTTCGGAATGAATTCCGACGCGAACCTGATGCCCGATGTCTCACTGATGAAGTCCTTCGTCGATGAGGTATTCGCGGAATTGAAGACGCGCGCCCAACTCGACGACGCCGGCAATAAAATCGCTACGACGGACCCGGCCGCAACGATGGCCGCCGCGGGTGGATCCTAGCCGGCGCGGCCCGCGAGTGAAAAAAGCGGAGATTCCATCCGCTTCGGAACCAGCCGCTGAAACCGCATCGCTGACGCGATGCCCGTGGGCGCGCGACGATCTCGCGCGGCGCTACCACGACGAGGAATGGGGCGTCCCGCTCCATGACGATCGCCGGCTCTTCGAGTTCATCGTGCTCGAAGGCGCGCAGGCGGGGCTCAGCTGGGACACCATCTTGCGCAAGCGCGAGAGCTATCGTGCGGCCTTCGACAACTTCGATCCCGCGATGGTAGCGAGATACGACCGGCGCCGGGTCGAGCGCCTGATGAAGAACGCGAAGATCGTGAGAAACCGCCTGAAAATAGCTTCAGCGGTTCAGAACGCCCGCGCGTTTCTTAAAATCAAAAATGAGTTCGGCAGCTTCGACCAATATATCTGGCAATTTGTCGGCGGCGCGCCCAAGCGCAATAGCTGGAAATCCATCAAGCAAGTCCCAGCCGAAACAGCCGATTCGATCGCGATGAGCAAGGACCTTCGCCAGCGCGGATTCAACTTTGTCGGCTCGACCATCTGCTATGCGTTCATGCAGGCAGTCGGGATGGTGAACGATCATCTGGTCGGTTGTTTTCGCTATTCAGCAATCAGCTGAAGTATCGGACCGCGCCTCGCGTACACCTTGCCGCGATGCAGCAGGAACAGATGGCGGTTGCCGCGATTCGATTCCAGCACCGGTTCGAGGTCGAGCGCCTCGCCGCGTTTCTGTGCCCATACTCCGGCGGGCACGATGATGTAGCCGGGTGGCGCGTCGCCGAGCTTTCCCTTCCATTCGGGCGCATCGCGATCGAGATAGAACAGCAGCGGTGCGACTTCCTCGGTGAAGCCGTAAAGATAAAGCGGCTCGTCGCGCGCCACGACGCGGTCGATTTCCTCTGCGGCGGGACGCATCGAGTCGCCGCCGCATTCGCGCGCTTCTCTTCGTGGAATATAAACGAAATTCACCAATACCATCGCGACGCATAGCGCCGCGTACGCGCCCTTCAGTTTTGCACCGCCGAATCTTTCGGACCCGACTTCGATCAGCCACGCGAGCATCACCGCCGCGGAGGGCCATAGCGGAAGGAGATAGGCGCGGCGTTTGTATGCGGCGATCGAGAAAAACAGCACAGTAACGATCCAGAAGATCGCCAGTAGCCGCATCGCTTCGCGCGGCGCTGCGATCGCGGGAGTCCGCACCTGCGCGGAGCGGTCGCGCCGGGTTCGCAGCGCCATCACTACCGCGACCGGAATCATCAGGCTCAGAGGCGCGGAATTGAAGAGCAGCGGAATCACGTAGTAGAGCGGCGACATTACGCCGAGTGATCCGAAAAAGCGTCCGAAATTTTCGCTCCCAAGCTGGCGGTTCAGAAATCCGTAGCGGCCACCGACGTAGCACGCGACATACCAGCTCGATCCGACAAGAATCGCCAGGATCACCGCGAGTGGAGAAATCCGGCGGAACGCTTCGGCCACGCGCTGTTCGGTCACCACAAAAATTCCCATCGCGGCGAGCGGCAGCAACGCGCCGACCGGGCCCTTCGCCAGTACTGCCAGTCCTAGCGCCATCGCGAGCACGTACTGCATCGGTTCGCTGACGGTTTCCTGCGCGAAAGACGGCGTCGCGGTCGGCTGGGGTCCGATCCACCAGAAGAAAGAGAACAGCGAGAGCGTCTCGAAAAAGGTCAGCGTCATGTCGGCTCGCCCGAATCTTGCGAGCGTAAGGTATTGGTAAGCGCCGGTTAGCGTCAGTCCGGCGAGGACCGCCGCCTCAACGCCGAGGATCTCATACGCAAACAGCATCGCGAGAATCACGCCCGCTACCGCATAGAGCACCGATGGGAGGCGCAGGTTGAAAGCGGTCACTTTTTTCGCGTCGAGGCTCAGATCGATTGCCGCCGCCGTCCAATGAAAGAGCGGTGGCTTGTACATCGGAGCGCGTCCGTTCTCGACCGGGAACAAATATTTGCCGTGCTCGACCATCTGTTGCACGAACACGCCCTCGATCGCCTCATCGCCGCCGCAAACGTCCTGCTCCCGGAGCCGAAAGGTAGTGAGGACGAGAGTTAAAGCCGCGATCGCAACGATGGCGATAAAGACGCGCATCGCCTCCGACGAATGAGGGCGGCGGCCCGGCGCGGTGGCAAGCGAATCAGGCATTTCGGTTGTCCTTAGTCAGGTTGATCTTCACCCGAGGTCGAGACGAAAAATGCTGAGCCGTTCGATTCGGGCCGAGTCATAGCCGCGCCACTTCATCCGCGAAACCTTGTCCGGCGCGACTCGGCGGAATTTCAGCTTTTGAAAAAAGCGGGCCGCGCGTTCCTCGCTGGTGCATGCGAATACGTACCTGAGTTTTCGCGCGACGGCTTCCTTCAATATCTCTTTTATCAACTCGGCGGCGACGCCTTCCCCCTGAAAACGGGTGAGCGTATACAGCGCCGTAATCTCACCCGCGCGATCGCGTCGATATGAGTCGGTCAGCAGCGAGCAGATTCCCGCCAGATGTTCGTCGCCGACCCGGTAGCCGAAGCACGACGGCAGGATCTCCGCAATCTGATGGGGAGACCGGGGCAGCAGAAAGCCATCATCCTGACCACGCTTAACCAGAGCCTCAACCTCTTCGAAATCGTCAATCGAGATCGGACACACCGTACCATATTGCGCGGGAGTGAAGAGCGTGCCGAGGCCAGTAAAGCTGAAAAGCTCTTCGTAAACGCCGCGCGGCGAAACCAGGTTCACTGAACCAACGCCGTCGCTCAGCGCATCGGCGGCTAGGCGCACGACTTTCCTGCGCAGCTTCGAGCCAGCCCGCTTGCGCGCGCGCTTGCCGCGTTTCAATTCCACGAACGACATCCGCTCGCCATCTTCGGCAATCAGGCCGCCCGCGCGATCGAGCAGGATCAGTTTGAACACGCGCAGCCGCGAGGCGAGTTCCTGCGCGAACACCACCAGGTCCTCGGGATCGTCAGTGCTAGTGGAACCGACGACGATCGATCCGGCCTTCAGCGCGTGCCAAATTTTCGCGACCGCCGAATCGGGCGGATAGGGGCGCGTACGCATACCAAGGGTGGGATCGAAAATGGGAGGATCTTTAGCCATCCCGATATTGCCGATCATGTTGCCCATTCGCCGCATCACTCGAGGCATCGCGCTGGGCGATACGATCACGACACATCGAGTCTGGTTGCGCCGCAATTCGCGCAGAGTTTTGACGAGAGAATCAAAATCGCTTATCCGCTGACCGACCGGCGGAATCAGCGCGAAGAGCAAGCTTTTGCCGTAAAACTCCTCGAGGTAGAAAGTTTTCTCGGTGAAAACCGGCGCTGGCTGACGCGATGCCATCGCGGCGCTAGATGCCGGGCTCACCGCCGCACGAAGCAAAAGTGATACGCGACAAGTGGATCGCAGCGGTGAGGTTCAAGTCAAAAGGATGCAAGTCGCTGTTTTCGGGGGACTACTTGTCTGGAGTGGCAGCGAGATGTTCGCCAGTCGTTTCGGGAAACGCTCCGCCGACGCGCGAAGAAGCGATTTCCTGAAGCGAGGTATCTGAAAATACTTCCAGAAGTACGCGCTGGCCTTTTTCCCACACCCGATACATCCGGCAGCTCGGTTGCAGCGCGCAGGAGCTGGAGCCGTCGGTACACACGTTGAGCGTGATCGGTCCCTCAACTGCCTCGATAATGTCGCGGAAAGAAATACTCGAGGCCGCGCGCCCCAGTTGATAGCCGCCGCCCGGGCCGCGACGCGCATGCACGAGCCCGCGATGCATCAGGTCGCGGACGACCTTCTCCAGGTAGTACTTCGGAATCTGTTCGTGGCGCGCAATCTCACTGCCGCGGGCGACGCCCGCGGGCCGGTCGGCGAGATAGATCATGGCGCGTAGCGCATATTCGATCTTGCGCGGGATTTGCATCAGGCTCATGAGTCAGCCGCCATCCGCGTGCCGCGTTCGCCCAACATCCGCTCCACGTACTTTGCCATCATGTCGCTCTCGATATTCACCTTGTCGCCAGGTTTCCGAAAACCCAGCGTAGTGACCTTGAGCGTATGGGGGATCAATTCGCAACTGAACCGGCGTCCTCGGATCGAGAACACCGTTAGCGAAATCCCATCGATTGCAACGGAGCCTTTCTCGACGAGATAGCGCGCCTCATTCGCCGGAACTTCAAAAGTGTAGAGCCTCGATTCACCTTCGGGCTTGATCGAGACGACGCGGCCCACGCTGTCGACGTGACCCGCGACCAAGTGGCCGTTAATAAGACTCTCCATCGTGAGGCATCGCTCCAGGTTCACCCGATCTCCCGATTTGAGACCGCCCAGGTTGCTCCGCCGCAAGGTTTCCGCTGACACATCCATCTTCAGAGTGCCGCGACCTTTGGTGACGACCGTCAGGCAGGTTCCATTCACCGAAATTGAATCGCCGATCTTGATTTTGGTGATTGGCAGCGCAGTCCGAACCGTTAGTATGGTGCCCTCGTCGCGATGCTTGATCTTAGCGACCGTGCCCAAGTCCTCGATGATACCGCTGTACATAAATGATCCAGAAAGATCATATCTTTTTGCCGACCGCGCACGCAACTCCGAACTCCCGATATCGCCAAGTGTTACTATGGAGCGTCTAAGATCGCACGGTTTAGCTGTAAACAACTCCCTCGCCAACTCTTCATCGAAACTCATCAACTAAGGCAGTCGAGACACCGCCGGAACTCCATTAATCTGGGAGCAAATGAAGACTACTGAGCGAAACGACAGATTGGTTCGCGCTCTCCTATTCGATTTCGGGGGCACCTTAGCTTTTTTGGATTTCGATCTCCTTGCGGCCGAGTTTTCGCGGGAAGATCGCAAGCTCGATCCACTGAAGCTGGAGCATGCCGAATACGCGGGACGATTGGCGCTAGATCGTCATCTCATGTCTGAGCACCGCAGCCATATGAACTCTGCGTACGAGGACTTCTTCAGCGGCTGGATGAAAGCAGCAGGAATTCCGGAAGCAGAACTCGCGGATATCTCCGCCCGGTTCCGCGTGATGCACAACGAGGCGTGCATGTGGCGCATAATCCGCGACGGAACTCATCACGCACTAGACAGGTTCAAGTCGGCTGGCCTCAAACTGGGAATCGTTTCCAATGCGGATGGACGTGTGGCCGCCGACGCGCAACGGCTAGGCATCGCAAAATATTTCGACGTGATAATCGATTCGCAGGTGGTCGGTGTGGAAAAGCCGAATCCCAAAATCTTTCAGATAGCGCTGTCCGCGCTAGAGGTTCCTCCGGAGCAGGCAATGTACGCGGGCGATATCTATTCCATCGACATGATCGGCGCGCGTGCGGCGGGTATCGAGGGCAAGCTCATCGATCAACACGCGATGTACGATTGGATCGAGCATCCTAAGATCCGCCACGTGGGTGAACTCCACACCCCAGATGGAGCTTGCAAGCTGACCGCCTCGCGGGCTAGCGGTTCTGGCTAGCATCACGAAACGCGAGGACAGCGAGATGGGTTCAATTCGGGAGACCGCGGACAAGCTGTTCGCGGGAGAAGTTTCCATCCGAGCGCATCACCCGCTCGGCTTCAGCGGCGAGTCCGAGGAAGTCGCGGACGGGGTAATGTTCTGCCGATGGTTTGCCAATGTCAGCGCTATCAAAACTGCCGAAGGGCTAGTGCTGATCGACACCGGCGCGTTTTTCAATCAGGCCAATACTCTCCAGGTCATTCGCCGCTACTCGCCCGATCGCATCAACACTGCGATCTACACGCACGGTCATGTCGATCATGCGTGCGGAATGTCGGCGTTCGTCGCCGAGGCGGGAGCCAATCACGTTGCGAGGCCGCGCGTCGTCGGCCACCGGGCGGTCGCGGCGCGTTTCGATCGCTATAAGAGGACGGCTGGCTACAACAGCGCCGTCAACACGCGGCAGTTCAATCGGCCGTCTATTTGGCCGACCGACTACGTCTATCCCGATACCTACTTCGATCATCAGCTCAATGTCGCGGCCGGCGATCACAAATTCGAATGTCATCATGCGCGCGGTGAGACCGACGATCATTGTTGGGTGTATTTCGCGCAGCAGAAGGTCCTATTCACCGGAGATTTCATCATCTGGGCGGCGCCCAATGCAGGCAATCCTCAAAAGGCGCAACGCTACGCTCGCGAATGGGCTGAGGCCCTGCGCGCGATGGCGAAACTGGGCGGCAACGTCCTCATTCCGGGGCACGGGTATCCGGTTTTTGGCGCAATCAAGGTGCGCCAGATTCTGAATGATACCGCCGAGTATCTCGAAAGCCTCTATCAGCAGACGCTCGCTATGATGAACGATGGTGCAACGCTCGACGCGATAATTCATACTGTGAAAGCGCCGGAAAGGCTCGCTGACAAACCATATCTGCAGGCGGTTTATGACGAACCGGAATTTATCGTTAGAAACATCTGGCGGCTCGAGGGCGGGTGGCATGATGGCGTTGCGTCGCGGCTCAAGCCGGCTTCTGATGCGCAGCAGGCGCAAGAGATCGCGGAACTCGCGGGCGGAATCGGCAATGTCGTGGCCCGAGCGATCGCGAAGCTGGAAGAAGGCAAGCTGCAACTTGCCTGTCATCTGATCGACTGGGCGGTGTCGGCGCAGCCGCAGAACAAATCGGCCCACAAAGCCCGCGTTTGGATCTACGATGCGCGCGCGAAAGATTCGCGTTCGACAATGAGCCACGGAATCTTCCGCGCCGCGGTTCTTGAGTCTGCGCGGGAGGCCGGCATCGCTCCACCCGATGATGCGCGCAGCTTTTAGCGCGGCGGCGACGGTGGAAGCGTCAGTTTACCGAGGATGGCGGGGGCGCGCGCGCCGGTGACGCTGGGAATATTGCCCTGCCAGCCGCGAAGCATCTGGTAGCCGAGGATCGCGAACGCGACCGCCTCAAGCGCGTCGCCGTCCACCCCCACCGCGTCGGCGGTGAGCACCGCCACGTTGGACAAATACCCGCGGAGCATTCTCAGAAGTGTTGGATTTCGCGCGCCACCTCCCGTGGCTATCAGCTGATCGAGCCGGTCGAGCGGCTTCACGAATCGTTCGATCGCATCCGCAATTGAGCGCGCGGTGAGGGCGGTCACGGTCGCGACGAGATCATCGCCGATCACTCCGATCGAGACTGCGCGGCGCCGCACCTGCTCCAGAAAATGTGCTCCGAATTCCTCGCGGCCGGTTGATTTTGGTGGATGCCGGCGAAAGTAGGGGTTGCGCATCAGCTCGGACAAAAGTTCATCGTTCACGCGGCCGCGTGCAGCCATCCTACCGCCGCGATCCATCGTCATGCGGCCATTCGAAAGTTTGGCGGCTAGCCCGTCGATCAACATTCCGCCCGGTCCGGTGTCGAACGCGATCAGAGTGGGGTCGTTCAGCGTCGCGGCGGGACGTAGATATGTAGCGTTTCCGATTCCGCCGATATTCTGGATCACACGGCCGAGTTTCCGATCGCCAAACAACCAAAGATGAGCGAGCGGTGCCAACGGAGCGCCCTCGCCACCGAGCGCGATATCCATCGGGCGAAAATCCGCGACCACGGGAAGACCGGTTAGCGCCGCAATTAGCGCGGACTCGCCTATCTGCATCGTGGACGGTGTCTCGCCGCGGGCGGCGCGGCGCGGCGGCCAATGAAAAATCGTATGACCGTGTGAGCCTATGAACGAGACTCGCGACAATGGAACCCTCGCGAGCCGTGTGATCTCGATCGCAGCGCCACCGAAAATTTTGCCAAGCTCGAAATTGATCGACGAGACTGCGGGCGCGCCGACCGTCCGTGACGACGAGAGCTCGAGCAATTGGTTGCGAAATTCTCGGCGATACGGAAACGTTCGAAACGCCATCACCGTAGCTCGCGGATGAGCGCTATGGTCCAGCGAGAGTAGCGCGGCGGTGACGCCGTCATGCGAGGTCCCGGACATCAAGCCGATCGCGAGATGCGGTCCGTTACCACGGAAATGAACGCTCACCGCCGCCGATCGTTTACTGACCTTGCTCGTCTGGCTCGTCTTCATCATCGCGTTCTCGTAAAACCTTTCCGCGGGTCAGTTTGAGACCCTGAAGCGAGGCGAGTATGAGCCGCCATCCCGAGGGAAATTCAAGCGTGCCGGATTCCACGTGCGCCTCGGGATCGATTATCACCTTATGCCCGCCGTGCCATTGCACCAGCAACACGCGATGGCCAAGCTGCCGTCCGGTCACGCGATCGATCGAGAAGTCGCCAAAAAATGTCGTGGTTCGGAGATCGGAAAAAGCCTCGCGGACCTTCGCTGCCTCGATACTGCCTGCGCTTTCGATGGCGATCTTGCTCAGCAGACTGGCCGCATACGCTTGCGCGGCGGGATAATCGCACGCGATGGCAGGATTGTGAGCGCGCAGGCCGCTGGCAAATTGCCGCGGCGGCGGGCCGATCTCGGGATCGATCTGCACCTGCTCTTCCCATTGGCTGGGGCCGACGATGCCTTCACCATCCTCGCCTAAATCGACACGGAATTTTTCAACTCCCGCCGCCACGCAGGCCAGCACCGGAATATTCAAGGTCGATTTTGTGATCGCGCGCATCACCGCGACATCGCGCTCGTAACTGCCCGCGCTGACCAGAGCGTTGACGTGATTTCGGAGCAGCGCCGGAAATAATCTGGCGGGCGTCGACTCGGGATCGAATGGGCCAGCGTACTTGACTCGAATCCGGACGCCCTTTCGCCGCGCATAGCGCTCTTTGGATTCCCGTTCGATTCCGTTTGCGACCGCTTGAGGGAAGTTGCCGGCCGAACGGATCACCGCGATACGTTTGCGCCACAGCTTCAGGCCTGCCACCAGACGAATAAAGCCAGCGAAATAATCGCTGGCCGGACTCAGCACCCCGACCAGCATTCTATAGTCATGAGAGTAGAGATCGTCGTCGGCGCCGCCATGATTGACCAGTAGCTTGCCGGCTTGCTCGGCCAGTGGCGCGGCTATGCGCGTGAGTTGGCTTGAATAGGGACCCAGTAGTATCTCGGCGCGATTATCGATGCACAGCGATCGATAGATTTCCGCGCATTGATCCGGATCGCTTGCGTCGTCGATACATTCGAGCGCGACCTGGCGCGATTCGCCATCGACGCGGACGCCTCCAGCCGAATTAGTATCTGCGACGAAAAGCCGGAGCGCCGCTTCGGCCTGCCGGCCCATCGCCGCGTAGACGCCGGTGAGCGAAAGCGAGAGGGCGATCCTGATTTTAGAAGCCAAATCCGATCAAGATGTTACTTCGGCGATCCCGCCGCGGATGACAGCCTGCCCCTGCGGATTGAATGTCTCGAACGCGAAAATCTTGCGGCCATCGCGCTCGCCCTCGGGCCATACCCTTGTGGTAATTACCTGGCCGGGAAAAACCGGGCGCGAAAAACGCACGCGCAGACGCCTGAGCTTGAGCGGATCGCCGCCGCACAACTTATCGATCGTCACTTTCGACGTGAACGCCATCGTGCACAGTCCGTGCACGATAATTCCCGGGAGTCCCGCCATCTTCGCGAAATTCTCATCGACATGAATCGGATTGAAGTCGCCGGAGGCTTCCTTGTAGCGATAGGTCTGATCCGGGTCGATCTGCTGCGTCACGCTCACCATCGGTTCGCCACGCGCCGGCTCGGGAACGCGGGCCTCGGCGCCTCCTTTTCCGCCGCCGCGAATGAAGGCGCTGAACAAGGTTCGATTCAATCGTTGCCCGTCCTGATTCTTCGCGTTGATCTCGATTACGATCGTTTCGCCCGTCGCCTTGTTTTCGATCGATACGATCCTTGCGATGGAACTGATCTTATCGCCCGGTTTTATCGCCTGAAAAAAGTCCATGTCCTGCTCGCCATGCAGTAGCCGCACCACGTCGACCTTCAGATCGGTATCGCTGATGACGCCCATGAGCGAGGACCAGATCGTTACGACGGCGTACATCGGCGGCGCGACCACACCGCCAGCGCGTGTGCTATCGAAGAACGCCGGATTCTGATCGTTGTATGCGCGCGCGTAATTCTGCATCGCGTCGAGGGTCGCCTCGGTGGTAGCTGGCGGATACTCCTTGCCTACCAGGTCCTTGTTTAACGGCATCGATGTGCTCCAGTTCAGATGTGCTCCAGTTCAGAGGATGACGCGATCCATTTAGCTTAACCCAGTTCGCGCCCGGCAAGGAAAACAGATTTCAGCTCCATCTCGGGGTCAAGCACGATAATATCCGAGACCGCGCCGGTTTGAAGCCGTCCAAGCTCCCGATGTCCAATTAACGCGGCAGGATTCGTCGCTGCCATCAATGCCGCCTCGCCCATGCTCGCGCCGACTTTCTCGATCATCAGTCGCACACCGTCGAGTGTAGAGATGATAGAACCGGCGATAGTCCCGTTCGGCAATCGGGCCGCGCCGTTGTCGATCCGCGCAGGTCCTCGGCCGAGGTTCGGCGAACCGTCCGCATGCGTGCCCGCAAGCGATACCTTATCGGTCGTCACGATCATTCTCGTCGCACCCCGCGCCTGATAAATCAGACGCAAAATTTCCGGGTCCAGGTGCACGCCATCCGCGATCACCGCCGGAGTCACCGTCGAGCTGGTTAAAGCGGCGGTAATGACGCCGGGATCACGCTGCTTGATCGGCCGCATCGCGTTGAACAAATGGGTGAACATTGTGGCGCCGGCCGCGACGCCCTTCGCGGCTTCTTCGAAGGTGGCGTCAGTGTGGCCAATCGAAACGACCACGCCGCGCGATGTCAGCAGCCGAATCGCTTCGATAGCGCCCGGCAATTCCGGGGCAAGAGTGATCAGTTTCAACCGCTCGAGCGCCATCACCCGCGCCAGCGGTTCACCATACGGCTCGAGATTCAATTTCGGATGCGCACCGAGACGCTTGGACGAGATGAAAGGTCCCTCGAGGTGCATCCCGAGGACCCTCGCGCCCGCACAACCGTGGCGCCCCTGACGTTCGATGGCTTCGGTTATGGTGAGGTGAACCTTTTCGATGTCGTCGATCGACGACGTGATCGCGGTTGGAAGCCATGCCGTGGCGCCCTCGCGGGCGAGCCTCGCGGAAATCTCCAGGATGCCATCGACAGTAGTGCGCATGACGTCGATTCCGTGGGAACCATTGACCTGCAGATCGACGAGGCCCGGCAGGATGAAATCCGACGAAGCCACATCCGCAGGCTCGACGGATAAGATGGTGTCATCGAAGCGTATCCGTCCCGAAACAATTGATGCGTCCGGGCGTGCGATTCGGCCGTGAAGAGTGCGCATCAGAGTCGGACCAACTGACTAATCAATTGGCGCCGTAACGTTCCGCGAGCAGGCGCGAAAAGCGCGGCATGTAAATTAGATCGAAGGTTTCCTCTTTACCGGGGAACATTGCGACCGCCGCCCCCTTTAATGCGACGACATGCTCCCAAGCCTGCTCCAGCGTAATCGAATCATCCTGTGCTATAGTGGCAAAAGTGAGATTGACGAGGAAGCGAAGCCGCCGGATCAACTTGTCTTCCATCTCGATCTGGGCTTTGCGCTCTCGATCCTCCATAGCCGTACTCCCAAAACGTAAGGTGCCGAAACCTCGATAACTCACTATATCATTGGGGGTCCGACTGGGTACTCCGTCAGCGGCGACTACCAACGCATTACGCACTTGTTTCGCGCCATTCGCGATGCCAACCTCGTATGGCTGTGAGTCAGGCGCGTCTACGAAGCAGTTTCATATATCTCGCGAACGCGGTTAACGATTTAAGCGGTGACTGGGCGGTTCTCGCGCTGGTTCTTGCGCCCACGATTCTGCTCGCATCGCTATGCCTGCTTCCGGATGCGTTGAACCTGCAACATCGCGTCGCGACCTTCGAGTTCGGCGGCAATACCCATAGCGTAAATGTATCGCTACGAGCCGTAGCTTTGAATCCGGTTCAGATGCCATATCGCCCCGAAACGACGGCCGCGCCTGTCGTCGATCCGTACCCCATATGGATGACCTACAGTCTCCACCTGGTTTTTCTATTCATATGGCTGATGGTGGGTCTGGTGGTGCTATGCGGGCTGGCTCGCAAAAATGCCAATGCACGCGCGCCCACCGCAGCTCGCGAAGCAATTGAAATCTATAAGGCGGTGCTGCATATCACGCCCGCGTTCCTCTGGCTTTCTCTTCTGCAGTTCATCGTGATGGTAGTTGCATGCGCTGGCTTCATGATCCCGCTGCAGTTACTGCATCTGCTTTTCTTTGGATCGTTGGCGCTGGATGGGTACGTAGTCTTTCCGCTGCTTATTCCCGGACTTCTGGTTGTCACTGTCCTGTATTTTTCGAAAGTCGCGCTGGTTTTCGACGGACTGCGGAGCTGGCCCGCTCTGCTGCATAGCCGCGAACTCGAGCGCGGTCGGTTTCTGAAGGTGGCGATGCGAATCATCGTATTCCTCGCAGTCTGGTCGGGTTACAACTCCTGGGCGTCGGGCGCGTTCTTTGTCGCTAGCATTTTGCTGGGTCCGGTCGGGGCCGTTACTGGATATGTCTGCGGCGTAGTTTTTGTGCTCGATTTTCTTTCAATGGGTGTAGCGTACTTTACCACGGCATTCTTCGTCGCCGCGAATGTCCGGCTCTATCAGGATTTGACCGCAGTCAGACAGGAACAGGCTGTGGCCGTGAAGGAAGCCCACCTGCAAGCGACAATCCCGCTCTCCGCCGCACCTTCCGCGTAATAGATTTCTCAGGTGTAACTAGTACCCGAGCGCGCCCTTTCCAACTTCGAGATTTCCGTGTTGAACCGGGGATGAGACCATCGCCGCGCGTCGGGCGATTGCAACTAGCACTATCGCTACTACCAACGGAGTAAATGGCAATCGAACCGACGACAGACATCGCGAAAGCAGCGGAAAAATCCATCCGAGGAAAAGTATCGACTTCTCCCATGGCAGGAAATCAGAATGGAGACCCTCATATGCCAGCCAACCGATCGGTGCGGCCAACAAAACGAGGTCGTAATCTACCGCGTACGGGGTTACCAATAGCGTGCCTGCTATCAAAGCTCCTGCCTTCAAACTGAATGGGGAGCGGCCCCGCCAAACGCATAACACAATCCCTAAGGCTGCAAGGCTCACGACACCTTGTAGCAGGCCGGAAGCGGCGAGAGACGCGTGCAAAGAACGTGCGGCGCCGAATACGCTCTGGATTTTAAAAAATCCGATGTCGCCAGCTACCAGGAGGCGGTTACTGGTCATCGGAATGCTGGCGAAGAACGCCTGCCAGGTACCCCAACCGAACAAGGCCGTGGTCGCTACCACGAGAGTCATCACAGTGACCGTGGCGGAAAGGAAAGACCGCCAGCGTCCGGTGGCAGCCAGGACGATCGGTATCAGAATTCCAAATTGAGGTTTGTAACATATTAGTCCGAAAAGTAGTCCCGACACTATCGGTCTGCGCTGGAGAAGAAGTAGTCCTCCCGCCAGCAACGCCATGGTAAGACAACCGTTTTGTCCATCACGTATGTTGATGAAGACGGCAGGAAAGGTGAGCGCCAGCCACATCGCCTCAGGGTAAGGCACGATGACCCAGACCACGGCGAGGTAAGCCCCGAGCGTTACTAAGGTCCACGCCACCAACGACCAGTAGAAACTCATCAGAGAAGAAGGCAAAATCATCAGTAGACAACTCGGCGGATAATCCCAAATTTCAAAACTGCCCTCGCGATTGTCGGCGATTTTCTTTTCCGCCGCCCACTGCAGCGAATCGTTGTACGATCGCGCGGCATGTCCACTGAGCGCGAGCGCGGAGGCGGCATAAAATGGAACGAAATCGACGCCCAGTCCCTTGTGCTTGGCGCCTGCCGGGCTGTAATTCTGGAGGAAACAAAAGCTTACGACCAGATAGACCGCGAGCAGCAGTTTGGGATACGTCGCGAGCCGGGCGCGAGTGATCCACGAGCCATCGCGGATGACTTCAATGATCGTCGGGTGCGCAGGCATCGGGCCTCGGCCGGCGATATGGCTGTATGCGGGTGGAAACGAGGTCAGGGTCAAAGGGCTGCTTTCTACCTGCGGATCGGACCCCGCACCGCTCTCGGATTTCATTGGTCCCCTCCCCCCACGGTCCAGATCGCTACGAACCCGTCAGATTGTAACAAGCTGTAGGTATGAGGCAACAACGTGGCGGCTCTTCCGGGGAAGAGTGTGTCTATTGAGAAACCGCCTCGAACAGAACGACGTCGCCCTCGGTCGTGTTGCTGCGCGCGGTGGCGTCGGCCGCGAGCTCAAGCGCTTTTCGGGCTCCGAATACCATCGAAGAAACGCGCCACGGCTTCAGATTGTGATTGATCCTGACCACCCGGTTAAGTTTGTCCAGGAAAACGATGTCGATGGCAAAGCGCATGAAGAACATATGCATCCACATCAGCGGCAGATACGAGGTGTTCTCGAACAACATGCCACAGCCGGGCTCCAAACCATCGCGGCCCAGCAATCCCTTGTTCTGCGCGGCCCTGCCCTCGGCTACCTCCAGTCTTTCACAGAGAATCGTACCTTTGGTTTGATTTCGAGCCAACCTGAGATTCATTGAATCGGGGTCCCCGCGAGCGTTTTTCGGCCCTGTTTAGAGGAGCGCGCCTATAATAGGATCACACCGGACCCATGGCATATCTCCCGATATTTCTCGATGTCACCGGACGCAAGTGCCTGGTGATCGGCGGCGGCGACATCGCACACCGCAAGGTCATAAGTCTGCTCGAAGCGGGCGCCGAAGTGATGATGGTCAGCCCGACCGTCACCGAAGCGCTTGCCGCTCTCGTGCGACAGGGACTGATTCGTCATGAGCGGCGCGAGTACGCTGCCAGCGACATGGAAGGAGCTGCTGTCGTCTATGCCGCGACCGACAATATCGGTCTGCATCAGCGGCTATACGAAGAGGCGGCCGGGTCCGGGATTCCGATAAATGTTGCCGACGTTCCCGCGTTGTGTACCTTCATAGCTCCCGCAGTCCTCACTCGCGGATCCCTCAAGATTGCGGTATCGACGAGTGGCGCCAGCCCGAGCATGGCGAAGCGTATCGTCGAGCAATTGGAGCGTCTGTTCGGCCCCGAATATGGCGTTGTTCTCGAAGTAATGCGCGCGGCGCGCCGTCATCTGAAAACCGTAGAACCGAATATGCACGCCCGCGCGATGAAGCTTAGCGTCCTTGCGGCGTCACGAATTCCCGAATACCTACGCGAAGGAGATATCGACGCGCTCGACAAAATTCTGTTGCGCGATATTGGCGTCGGCCTCGAGGCTCTGGGGGTGTGCCATATTCTGAAGCACGAGGATAGGAAGACCGGGCCCGAGGAAGTACCAACGGCTCGATAGCCATTCGGATGGTTACCCTGTTTCTGCCGCCAGCTTTGGTATGTTACGCGCTATCTTCCGCGGGTTTCGTTGCGGATCGAGCGTCGGGGCGGATCCGATGGACCGGCTTGGCAGCGCTAGCACTGGCGATCGGCGCCGTTTTCCACGCCCTTGATCTGGTGGCACGCGGAATCCAGGCGGGCAACATCCCGGTTGCCAACTTCGCGGAGTCGCTTTCGTTCATGGCATGGCTGATCGCGCTGGTCGGACTGGTGCTTATAGTGCGCTTGCGAATGGCGATAATCGGCGCCTTTGTCGGACCGATCGTCACCGTTGCGGGGCTGATCGCGTACTCGACCATGCGAACCACGCACCTGGTCCTGCCGGAAAGCCTTCGCAGCGTATGGCTTCCGATACACGTCACCCTGGCCCTCCTCGGCTACTCGATGTTCGTGCTTGCGACCGCGGTAAGTCTCGTCTATCTGGTGTTCGAGTCCCGGCTCAAAGCCAAGCGCATGATGCGCACCGCTGACAGCGATGTTCCGAGCCTCGAAAAGCTGGACCGCATCAACTACCGCCTTCTGGGATGGGGCTTTCTGATGTTGAGCCTCGCGATCATCAGCGGTGCTATCTGGGCGGACGCGACCTGGGGGCACTTCTGGTCATGGGAGCCGGTCGAGTCATGGTCGCTGGTAATTTGGATTCTCTACGCGGCGTTGCTCGAATCGCGCCTCACGGTCGGATGGCGGGGCAGGCGCGCTGCCGCATTGACGATTGTCGTGTTCACCGTACTGGTTGGATCGCTAGTGGGAATGAGTCTCGCGTTTCCGGGCAAGCATGGCGGGAGCTTTGGGTAGGTGGAAAACACGCTCTTCATACTCGGCGTGAACCATCGCACCGCGCCGGTCGCGGTCCGCGAGCGTCTTGCATTTGCCGAACAGGAAGTCGCTCCCGCGCTCCGGCGGCTGAAGCAAAGAACTACCAGCGTCGCCGAGGCGGCACTGCTCTCGACCTGCAACCGCGTTGAGATAATCGGAGTTACCGCGGACCCTGGAAGCGCCACCCGCGAGATCGCCAGTTTCTTGGCCGCCGATCGCGAGGTCGAGCCCGGCTCGTTCAACGGCGCGATATACGCATTCGACGGACGTGAGGCGGTCCGTCATCTGTTCCGGGTCGGCGCCAGTCTCGACTCGATGGTGGTTGGCGAGACGCAGATTCTCGGCCAGGTGAAGCTCGCCTACGCGCAGGCGGCTGAAGCCGGAAGCGTAGGGCTGGTGCTGCATCGTGCGTTCCACAAGGCATTTCAGGTGGCGAAGCGAGTGCGCAAAGCGACTCTCATCGGACACGGCTCGGTATCCGTCAGCTCGGTCGCGGTCAGTCTGGCCGGACAGATTTTCGACACGCTGGGTGACAAGACCGCGATGCTGATGGGAGCCGGCAAGATGGCCGAATTGACAGCGCGCCATCTGAAGGCCTTGGGAATCGAATCGCTGCTCATCACCTCGCGGACTTTCGATCGCGCGGTCGCGCTCGCGCGCGATCTCAGGAGGCACCGCTGTTCCATTTGAAAGCTACAAGCCTTACCTGCGTATCGCCGATATTCTGATCGGTTCGCTAGCGGTCACCAAGCCGATGCTTGGCCAAGCCGATATCGACGCAATCATACGGGAACGCAAATATCGGCCGATGTTTTTGATCGATTTAGGGGTTCCGCGAAATTTCGACGAACGGCTGAACGAGATCGAGAACATCTATTTGTACGACATCGACGACTTGGATGCGGTCGCTCGCCAATCGCTCGGCGATCGAGAGCGTGAGGCCGGCAAGGCCGAGGAAATCGTCGAAGGGGAAATCGACGGCTTTCTGAAATGGCTGGGCGAGCTCGAAATTGTTCCAACTATCAAAGATATTCGGGTGAGCATAGAGCGACTGCGCGATCTGGAACTCGCGCGTCATCGCGCATGGCTCGAGATGCTCGACCCCACTGAACGCGAGCACATCGAGATCCTCACCCGCGGTTTGGTGAACAAGTTGCTGCACCGGATTCTATCCGGCTTACGTCAAAGCGAGAGTAACTCACCCAACTCGATTAACGCGGCTGAGATTGCGCGGCGTTTGCTCTGCGAAAGCAACGGATCGAATCCCGACCCGAAAGAGATCAGAGAAGCGCTTGAGCGCGAGCTGCTGGAGGATACCGGCGACGACGGCGACCATCTCTGATTCGAAGCGCACTCGAATTTATAGATGACTGAAATTCTCAGAATCGGATCGCGTCCAAGCCCGCTGGCCATTATTCAAGCCGAAATGGTTCGCGCGGCGATCGCGGCTGCGATTCCGGGCCTGAAAATGCAAATCGTTCCGATTAGAACCAGCGGCGATAAAATGCTCACGTCCGCGCTCGCTGACGTCGGCGGAAAAGGTCTGTTCATCAAGGAACTCGAACAAGCGCTGTCGGAGCACTCGATCGATATCGCGGTTCATTCAATGAAGGATCTGCCTGCCTTGCTTCTGCCTCAGTTTCGAATTGCGGCGACGCCGGAGCGCGACAATCCTCGCGATGCACTCGTGACGCGCGACGGCGCCCGCCTGAATGCGTTACCAAGGGGCGCGAAGGTTGGCACCTCTTCGGCGAGGCGAAAGCTTATGGCGCTGAAGATCAACCAAGCGCTTGTGGTGACGGCTGTCAGAGGCAACGTCGATACGCGGATCGGGCGCGTGCAGGCAGGCGAACTCGATGCGACTATCCTTGCGATGGCGGGATTGAAGCGGCTGGGGAAACTTTCCGCAATCAAATTCCAGGAACTCGACGAGCGCGAGTTCGTCCCCTCCGCCGCGCAGGCGGCGCTGGCAATCGAGGCGCTCGCGGACGAAAAGATCTGCGGCTCCGATGAGATCGAAAAAGCGATCGACGCGCTGAATCACGCGCCCACGGTTTCCGAGACCACCGCGGAGCGCGCATTTCTGGCCTCTATCCATGCCTCATGCGTGAGCCCGGTCGGCGTCAAGGCCAGCGCTACCGATGAGAACATCGCGATTCGCGCGATTCTCTTCAGCGTCGATGGCTCTCGGGAACTGTGCGATGAAATCTCGGATCGCGCGCGGTCGGGAGATTCCAAAGCAGCCGCCCGCGTAGGCGAGAAGCTCGGCGCCAAAATGGTTTCGCGCGGCGCGCGCAAAATCCTCGATGAAGCGTAACGGCGGCGGCAAAGTATTCCTGGTCGGTGCGGGTCCCGGCGCCATCGATCTGATCACGTTGCGGGGAGCGGAGATTCTGAACCGCGCGCAAATTGTGATCTACGACAATCTCGTGAATCCGGGATTGCTGCGGCTGGCTCCCGCGGAGGCCGAGCTGATATATGCGGGCAAGCGCGGAGGCGAGCAGAACGACTTCGACCAGAGTGAAATCAACGCCACTCTAATCGAGCGCGCCGGCAGGGGAATAAACGTTGTGCGGCTCAAAGGTGGCGACCCGTTTATTTTTGGCCGTGGTGGCGAAGAGGCCGAAGCGCTCGCCGCGGCAGGCATCGAGTTTGAGGTGGTCCCTGGAGTCACATCGGCGATCGCGGCGCCGGCGTTCGCCGGAATCCCGCTCACCCATCGCGACTACGGATCGTTCGTCGCTTTTGTTACCGGTCACGAGGACGAGAACAAGGACAGTGAATCCCTGGTGCCGTGGGATGAACTAGCACGTGCGGCGGAGCATCGCGGTACGATCGTGATCCTGATGGCGACCGCGCGGCTTCGCTACGTACTGAAGCGGCTAGCCGACGCGGGGCTTGCGGACGCTACTCCCACGGCCGCGATTCAATGGGGAACTATCGCGAACCAGAAAACGGTGTTGGCCACCCTTGCTACTTTGGACCATGAAGTTCAACGCGCCCGCCTCGGCGCGCCCGCGATTGTTGTGGTGGGCGAGTGCGCCAATCTGCGGCAACATCTCAAATGGGCCGAGCGGATGCCGCTTTTCGGGCGCCGAATCGTAGTGACTCGCGAGAGCAACAAGGTCTCTTCATTCGCGCGTGAGATACGCGCTATCGGCGCCGAAACGATCGAGTTTCCGACTATCGAAAGCACCGCGCCGGACTCGTACGCTATCCTCGACGCCGCGCTCGCGCGGCTGGAAGTCTTCGATTGGATAGTCTTCACCAGTGCGACCGGGGTCGAACGCTTTATGTGGCGGCTGCGCGATCTCCGAAAAGATATTCGGGCGCTGGCGAAGGCTCGCATCGCAGCGATCGGACCTGCGACCGCACAGTTACTGAGAGAATACGCGCTCACCGTTGACGCGATTCCCACGGAGTATCGCGCTGAGGCGATCATCGGCGCGATCGGCATCGGGAAAATTCGCGGCGCGCACATTCTGATTCCTCGCGCGCAAATCGCCCGTGAGGTGTTGCCGCGAATGCTCAGTGATAGCGACGCCGCCGAGGTGCTGGTAGCGCCCGCTTACAAGACCATCAAGCCTTCGGGCGCGGCGATCGATCGGGTGCGCGAATCGCTGTCGGCCACCGGCTACGACCTGGTCGCGTTCACCAGCTCCAGCAGCGCCTCCAATTTCGTCGAGGTTGTGGGGAAACCAAAACCGGGCGCGAAGGCCGCAGCCATAGGTCCGATCACCGCTGAAACCGCGAAGCGCCTCGGTTTCGAAGTCGTGGTAAAACCCGGGGAGTACACGATAGCCGCATTGACCGCCGCGATCCGTGAATACTTCGCCTCGCAACCGAGAGTTGACTAACCGACGGCGTAAGCTTTCGATCTCCAAGAGGTAGCCGCTATGGCATTTCCGATAAATCGCCCGCGCCGACTGCGGCGCACCGATACGTTACGCCGAATGGTTCGCGAGACGCAGCTTTCGCGCGATAATTTGATCCAGCCTTTTTTTGTACGTCCCGGCCGCGACGTAAAACGTCCCATAACCTCCATGCCGGGCATCGCCCAATTGTCGGTCGACAAGGTCGTCGAAGCCGCGCAGGAAACCCACAGCGCGGGAGTGCCGGCCATAATTCTGTTCGGCATACCCGAAAGAAAGGATCCGGAAGGCAGCGAAGCGTGGAATGATTCCGGCGAGGTGCAGCGCGCGATCCGCGAGATCAAGGAGCGCGTGCCCGGACTCTGCGTCATCACCGACGTATGCCTGTGCGAGTACACGGATCACGGTCACTGCGGCGCGCTCGCGGGTCGGGATATCGATAACGATGCGACCTTGACCTTGCTGGTCAGGGAGGCCTTGTCACACGCGCGCGCCGGCGCCGATATCGTTGCGCCGTCGGATATGATGGATGGCCGCGTCGGCGCCATTCGCGCGGCGCTCGATCAAAACGGATTTGTCAACGTCGCGATCATGGCTTACTCGGCGAAGTTCGCGTCGGCATTTTACGGACCGTTTCGCGAAGCGGCTGAATCCGCGCCCAAGTTCGGAGATCGCCGCTCATACCAGATGGACCCGCCCAACGGCGATGAGGCGATGCGCGAGGTCGCGCTCGATCTGGAAGAGGGCGCCGATATCGTGATAGTGAAACCGGCGCTTCCGTATCTCGATCTGATCTATCGCGTCAAACATGAGTTCAATGTGCCGGTCGCGGCATACAATGTCTCCGGCGAGTACTCGATGATTCGCGCGGCGGGCCTTAACGGATGGCTCGACGAGGAGCGCGCGATAATGGAAGTGCTAACGTCGATCCGCCGTGCCGGCGCCGATTTGATCCTGACCTACTTCGCTACCGACGTCGCCAGGAAGTTGAAACCCTGATCCTGGCGAGATCAATACGCGAGGTGAATGACGCTCAGCCGATCAGTAATTTACCCAGCTCCGAGGGTTCCATTCGGATCGCGAAATAGAAGGGGCCGAACTTCGCGTAACCGGCGCTCGCCTCATCGAAGCGCATCTCGTAAACCAGTTTTTTGAACACCAGCGGATCGTCGGCAAACAGGTCGACGCCCCACTCCCAGTCGTCGAAGCCGATCGATCCCGAAATAATCTGTGTAACCTCGCCGGCGTAGCGCCGCCCCACCGCCCCGTGCTCGCGCATCAAGTCGCGGCGCCGTTCGATATCCACGCGATACCAGTTGTCGGCGCCCTCGCGCTTCTTGTCCATCGGATAGAAACACAGGAATCGGCGCGGCGGAATTTTCGGGAAGAGGCGCATCGCGACTTTTTCGCGCTGACGCGCGAGCTCAGCTTCGACCGCGGCGCTCCACTCCTTCGAATGGGGCTCGATGTCTTTCCCGATGAGATCGCTATAGAGGGTTACCGATGCCTCGTACAATCCGAGCTCGATCGCGGATAGGTATGATGTCGTCGGTTCCAGATAATCGAACAACGGCAGTTTTGCGAGCGCGAGTTCCGCTTGGTTCAGTTCATCGAAACCGCGGCGGAAATGTACCAGCATCAAATCGCCTTTGTGGCCGAGCTGCGAGAAGAGTCCGCTCTCGCCGTCCTCGCGCCGGAGCATCTGATCGAGCACGGCGGCTGCTTCAGCAACCAGCCCGGTTTGCGCAGTCATTTCGATGGCGCGCCATTGCGCCCGCCGGACGCGAAACATTTGATGCAGAACCGCAAATCCCTCAAGCGCGAGCGGGGCTGCAGGCATTTGCAGCATCGAGCGTTTTTCGTTTTTGGTCGCACCCGGTTTCATGCTCATTGGATTTTACAGGTTACTCGTGCGGCTGTCCGGATCCCAAAGCCCGACCATTTGACTCCCAGTCTTCGCGCGCATGTCAGGAGACTCTGCGCGGAGCGTTCTCGCATGCTCCTACGAACGCCTCGGCGACATCGGGATTCGAGGCCCAATGCGCGTGAATATACGACGCCAGCAGATTCTCGCGGCAGTAGCCCTCCTGAAATTCGGCGCCCCATTTCGGGCGGACCGTATACAGATGAGAGAGTTCCGCCCCGCCGTTCGATTCCAGCGTGGAGTAACGGAACTGATGGCCGCGAAAGCGCGCGCCCGCGGGACCAAGGATCGAAGGCGCGCGGGTTTCAACCTCCACGTATCCAAGCGCCTGCAGCCGGGATGACATCACCGCCAGCTGTGGAAGCAGCCCGACCATCGGCCAGGTGACGCCGTCGAGCGTGCGGATACCATCCGACAGATACATCAGACCACCGCACTCCGCGTAAATCGGATACGAGGCTGCCGCGAACTCGCGAATCGCAACTAGCATCGAATCATTCGCGGACAGCTCGCGCGCGAGTACCTCCGGGTAGCCGCCGCCAAAATACAAACCATCCACGGCGGGCAGCTTCGAATCCCGGGTCGGCGCGAACTTGACAATTTCGGCGCCAAGTTCTTCGAGCCGGCGCAGGTTGTCCTCATAATAAAAGTGCAATGCTTCGTCCCACGCGACGCCGATTCTGCATCTGGGCTGGCTTGCTCGCCGCGAGTCGCGCGGTCCGTCGGCTTCGAGTTCCGGCGCCGACCGCGCGATGGAAATGATCGGTATCGAGGTCGAACCAAGCTTCCGCCAGCTTGCCCCATCCTTCGAACAGCCTCTCTGGAACGGCATTTTCGTCAGCGGTTCGAAGCCCAAGATGCCGTTCGGGAAATGCGAGCTCCGATGTCATGGGCAAGCCGCCGACCACGGGCACTTCGCACGATGCCTCTCGCAGGATATCCAAATGGCCGAGGCTGCCGATGCGATTGCAAATTACCCCCGCAACTTTCAGCGCGGCATCGAAGCGCGCATATCCTGTCGCCATCGCCGCGATGCTGCGCGCCATCCCGCAGGCGTCTACGACCAGCAGCACGGGCGCGCGCAACCATTTCGCGATCTCCGCGGTCGAGCCCTGATCGCCGGTCGGAGTTGCCGAATCGAAGAGTCCCATCATGCCTTCGATGATCGCGATATCGAAATCGTGGGTGGCGCGTGCGAAAGTCGCGAGCACCGCGCGATGTCCCATCATCCAGCCGTCGAGGTTGTGCGAGGTCACACCCGCCGCGCGCCGATGATAGGTCGGGTCGAGATAGTCGGGACCGCATTTGAACACCGCGACCTTGAGCCCGCGCGCACGCAACGCGGCGATCAGCGCGACGGTCACGGTAGTCTTGCCCGCGCCGCTGCCGGTGGCGGCGACGACGAGGCGTGGTATGTTAAGGGTCCTGCTCACGCTCGCGGATTCTACTATGTTGCCGATACGGTGCGCATGCGTAAAATAACGCGTACCAGTATGCGAGCGGTCGTAACCATTTTTCTTCTGCTCGTTTCGATTGTCGCGCTCGTCAGTTGTGGATCCTCAGCCAAAAACACCGATGTGGGTCCCGACATGTCTGTACCGACTGGAACGGCCGCCAACAGCGCTCCTGCGGACTTCAAGCGGCTATGCGGCGATCCGGTTCGCTTTCCGCTGAGCGAGAAATGCGAACAGTTGGCCGGCGATCGCGGAGCCGATCTGCGCCGTCAAAGCGATTTGATGGAGGCGGTGTGGCGCGAGTGTGCGCTCGTCCCAGGTTCCGCCGAAACCATCCGCCAGGAAATCAGCG
>CAVVEB010000017.1:0-72583 GCA_963747115.1 uncultured delta proteobacterium
GGCACACACGGCAAAATACGGCGCTGACTTGATCGCGGCGAGGGGAACAAGGCGGAGCCGCTCTCGAACGCGTAGTTTCTTCGCTGTCCGGCGCTCGACAAAGTATCCGAAGACCAGAAGCGGAAATCCGATAGCTCCTTCAAAGGAACCTATCGCAGCCGCAAAACAGACGACGGAGGCGAACCGTGCTTTCCAGTTTCTCCCCACCAAGAAGAAGACAGAATGCGCCGAGTTCGAACACTGCGGCGACCGGTTCGGGAATCGCCGAGACCCACGCGACCGGCTCCGCATGCGGCGGGAGCACGGCGAAAAATAATGCGCAGAGCAATCCCGCCCTCACGTCGCGGGTCAAAAGTTGCGCGGCGCGAAACGAAAGCACCACTGCGATCAGGTGCAACAAAATCTTCGACAGATGCCATCCGACGGGATCAAATCCGAAAAGATGGTACCCGAGCGCGAACCAAAGATTTTGCAGCGGCCGATAATACGCCGACTCGGGATGAAGGCTGCCTGGGCTTCGAAACCACCAGACATCGCGAAAGAACGAATCCCATATGAAAGACCATTGCGCGATCAGGTTGTTCTTGAGGATCTCGGCGTTGTCGTCGAATACGAAACTATCGGTTAGGGACCTGAGCGACAGCAGCAGCGTTAAGACCAGTACTGCCGAAAGCATCAGGGTTTGATGGTCATCAAGATTCCATCGCTTCAACGCGGGCATCCAGCGCGCGAGTGCGCCGGCTGCTTTCCGGCGTGTCCGGGCGCATTTGAAGAACGGATATCTGCGGAAACAGGCATAATCCTACCGGCAGTGTAGACGCGGGAATGGGTCGCTATGGCGATCCGAGCATCACTTGGCTCGCAATACAGCAGCGCGTCAAATCTCCGATTTACTGATAAATGAGTGATTCCGTACCGTTTTTCAACCAATGACCTCTAAACTGATGCTTAGAGAAGCGAACTTCTAGAGAAAACGCTATTTGGGGGTTGAATTACGACACCACTTTCTGTTACATACCGACTCTCGTTGAAGCTATTGAGTCTTTAGGGCTGAATTTGCTCTACGAAGCTCGTTTCGATAAAGATGCATTGTTTGAAGGCTGAACATATCAAAGAAAGCGGGAGTAACCGATGAAAACACGGGACGAGTCACGGAACATATTGCCCAACAGCGCCGAGGCAAAATCAGCTACCAAGGAAACCTGGGCAACCCCGGTTTTGAAGATTCTTCCGCTCGAGAACGCGCAAGTTTCGGGCTTCACGGCCAAGGACTCCCCCGCCTCTGCATCGTAGCAAGGAGGTTGGGGAAGCCGGTCACCTTCTAAGAGATTCTTGAAGACCTCCACCGTGGAGGTCTTCTTTTTCGCCCCGCTTGACGACAATGATGCCGCGTCGGTGGGGTAACTCTCTCGCCATTCTGATGTAAGCTCGACCGCCGCTTCCGCACTTAGTTTGAGCATTGTCGATCTAGACGAGACTCACGGAGCTTCAAAGCAGCGGATGAAATTGCCCGTACTAAGCCCTCGCTCCAACGCGAGAGCGTAGTCGGTATAAAGTTTTTCGCTCTGCCAACTTTCCTTCGGCCAATTCCGCACCAGCGCCCGCATCCGTGGAATGTCAAGCAGCTTGCACGCTAATGCCGACCGCTCAATCAGTCGTAGTTCTTCAACAATCTGCGCGCGCGCTGCGTTCATTCGTTCATACCAGTCCGATGCCTGCAGACCCTTGCGGCGTTCGTTCAAAGTGGCGGATGGCAGTGCGCCAGCCATCGCGCGGCGCAGTATTCGCTTGCTGACTCCCTGATATAGGAACTGCTGGTCGGGGATCCCCAAACAAAACTCCACCAAGCGTTTATCTCCGGTAGGATCGCGTTGGTCCACGCCTGCGGCCGCACCCAGACCGAGACTATAAGATCCCATTTCCGTGCTTAGCAGAAGGTAGTTTCGAAAGGAGCGGCCATTCAAATATGCGCGGAAAAAACTGCGCTCGAAAAACATTTCCGCCAGCGGCTTCAGCTTCAGCTTCTCGATCAGATCCGGATTGATGGGGCTGTATCGCCACGGCTCGGAATGTCTGAGCTGTTCGATTGATCTCCGAATCCAACCGGGCAGCGATGGCCTCAGCGCCAAATGCGCGATGCTTCGCAGGTCCTGTTCTCCGGTCCGCATTAGCGCGAGCGACTCCCGCAGCAAAGAAAGCCACCTGCCACTTCTGAACAGTCCCGACAAGGACTCGTTCCCGCTATAGCTGAGCGTGACGTTGCCCCATCCGCCGGTGAGTACAGTGCCGATGCCGCGACGATGCGCTTCCTCGTTGATCGCATCTGACCATACGATGTTGGCGGGATTCCTGATCGGGCGGCCCACCAAGCGCTGATCGCGCTCCATGTAGTCCATGAACGAGCGGCCTTCGGTATTAACCAAAACGTGATCAATATTTGGATACATGGCGGCTGCAGCGGCGGCATGCGGGCCTTCGTCACCGAAACGACCGGGTACCTCTGGACCCTCGAAGCCTGGACGCGGGACCGCCGTAAATGCGGTCAGGATGGCGCCGCGTCGCCCAGAATGCGCGCCGCAGTCACGGCTACCGAGGAACTATCGAGCCCGCCACTCAGATGAGAACCGACGGGGCCCACGCTGCGTAGCCGGCATCGCACGGCTTGGTTGAAGATCTCGCGAAAACCCTCGACATATTCCCCGTCGGAAGCGAGCCGTATTGATGGGAGCGCATCAAGGTCCCAGTAGCGATGTAGTCGAAGACCACCTGCTGTCGCGCTGACGCTGTGAGCCCCTGGGAGACGCGAGATACCGCTAAAGAAGGTCCTGGTGCCCATTTCGGGTATCAGCACCAGATGACGCGTCAGCGACTCTTCATCGAGTTCCCGAGGTATCGCGGGCAAGGTCAACAAGCCTTGGGGCATCGAGGCGAACGCAAAAAAATCTGCGCCCCGATGGTAGAAAACCGGCCGCATGGCGAGATGATCGCAGGCACAGAACATTGCGCTTTTGCGCGAATCATAGACCGCGAACGCGAAGTCACCGATCAAGTGCTCGGTGCAGCGTTCTCCCCAACGCTTGAAGGCGGCCATGACGAAGTCCGCATCCGCCATTTGGAGAACTGCCGTCCGATCGATCTCCAATTTCGCGCGGAGCTCTTCGCGGTTGTCGATCCGCGCATCCGCGACCAAAACCAGTCCGCGTTCCGGATCGGTCAAGGGTTGAGTATCAAAGCGATCCTCTGGCAGCGCGCGCATTTTGCACACGCCGAGCGCGGCCGCATCGCCGGCCCACAATCCCACTGCGTCGCGACCGTAAACTGCGAGTTTCTCGAGCATCTTCTCGCATTGCGGTTTCGGCTGGGATTTTCGATCAAAATGAATGATCGCGGCGATTGCGCTCATCGTGAGAATTCCGGAACGCGTCTCCTCGGGCCGTTCCGTCTCGATCCCGACGGTCGCGCGATCTCGGCAAGCTTAGGGCTTATCGCAATCCCGACACTTCTTTGGTAAATCCCTCCGGTATCTGGAAGGCCTCGTCCCCCAGCTTCTTGGACTCGACGCCGGTCACTTCGATCTTTTCGACCTTCGCTCCACTATTCGCGTACTGCGTGCGAATGCGTCGCGCGATCGCCGGTCGCAGGGCTGCGACGCTCTCTTCATCCAGCGTAGTGGTGATTTGCTGCGTCAGCGGCATCCCATTCGGAACGTCCATGGCGTTCTTTCCCAGCTTGGTGACGAAATTCTTCTGGAACGCAGCGAAATCCGCCGCTCCCGGTGCGCTGCTCGAGTAGCATGCCTCCACTTTTTTGTCGGAAATTTTAACCTTTGCGGTCCCGAGGTATTGATCGCATTTGTACCCTGCGACGGTTTGGATGCTGCCGGTCTTGCGTCAAGACGGCATCGGCCCCGGGGCCGGCAAGCAGCTCGGCCAGCGGACCGCCCGGCGGAAATGTTATCTCAGCGTAGGTTTTGCGCGCGGGATCAACGACAAAGACCATGTTGTTGTCGAGATCGGTGATGATCTGCTTGTCGGGAGTATCGATCTTCTCCTTATTGCCCTCAATCATAATGTTATGTTGGCCAGTCAGCGGCGGCCGATTGGCGTTCGTTATGGTCTGAGTGCCGGTGATTACGACCCCGGCTGAGGCGGTGAACGATCCGAGCGCGAGCAAGGCCGCAGTCAGGCCGCCGACAACGATATTTGAATTCATTGCGATTCTTTTCCTCCGTAGCTTACCAACAGGAGTTTAGCAGGATCTTTACGGTTTCAAGTGCGACCCGACTCTGCGTTCTTTGAAACCTTCGGTTGATCGCTGATCTTGATGAAGGAGTACATTTTTTCACAAGGTTCAGGCGTTTCAAAGCCTTCAGCAGACGGCTCACTAGATGACTTACACACTATAAACGGTTGCGCCGCGTGCTAGCCTAAGATAGTTGAGGCATGCAGATTTAATCAGCGCGGAAGCGGGGAAAAAGTTGTCGATTCACAACGATATCATTCGGCTTGCGCGACTGCTTCCGGTGACCGCCATGTTGGCCACCATGATCGGCCTTCTGCTGGCCGGCACCGGCGGTTGCGGCAAGGGTCTCTTCCCGACCGTAAACCCGAATTCATCGAGCGCGACCTCTACCTCGACCGCTAGCGCGACCGCGTTTCTTTACGCCTCGAACTTCAACGACGGAACCGTCTCGGCGTTCCAGAAAAAGAAAACTGGCGCGCTTAGTTTCATTTCCAAAACCAGTGCGGGCGCGCTCGGCGGGCCGATGGGGATGGTGGTTGCTCTCAGCAACAATGTCCTCTACGTCGTAAATCAAGCCGACAATGAGGTCCACATATTCGTTATCTTGAACGCTGGACCTGCCGGCGGTTTGCAAGCTTCGGGATTTGCGGTAACCGGGAATGCGCCCCAGATGATCGCGGTCGACGAGAGCTCAGCTTTCGCTTATGTGACCAACGCCGGTTCTAAATCGATCTCGGAATACTCCATCGCCTTCAACGGCATCTTGACGCCTGTTGGCACTGCGAGCGGGTTTCTCGGAAAGCCATTTGGAATTATCGCGAATCCGACGATGGAAGTAATTTACGTCACCGACGAAACCGCCGGATTGGTCTATGCCTTCAGCGTCAATACCACCACCGGCAACCTGACCCAAATCAGCCAGCTCGCGAGCAATGGCGGCGGCGGAACACCGTTGCCCACCTTGATGGCGATCTCGACCGATACAACTGGCCAACAGTACCTCGATGTAAACGACTCGTCTTCGGGCGTCATCTACGTATTCCTGATCAGCAACGTTGATGGATCGCTCACCTTCAGCGGCCCGTCCACCGGTGCCGTGGCCTGCAGGGCCAATCGGAATCGCCGCGGTCGATAATTTCGGCGCCGCCGGCAACAATTACGTGTTTAGCGCTAACCCGACGGCCAACTTCGCGCAGACCTTCACTCGGTCCCTCGCCGCGCTGGCCGCGGGAATCACGACCGCCATCAGCTCTGGACCGACCGGTTTGCTCGTAGATTCCACCCACTAGTTCGTCTACACGGGAAATTCAGGTAACGGAACCATTGCGGAACTGCAGATCAATGGTAGCTGCGGACAAGCACTCTGCCTGGTCAATACCTTTGCGAGTGAAAATCCCGCGAACATTAACGCCGGCACGCAGTTCCTCGCGATCACGAAGTAGCTGCTGCGCAGACGTGCCTGGCGGTCTTTTGGTAAGCTGCTCAGGGCTTTCGGAGCCGATCCGAAAGCGTCCTCGGTGCCGGACCCGAGCCGAGCTCGGGAAAAATCTGCAGCAGTTTTTTCTTCATCTGATCGAAATTGATGAACGATTTTTCGAAATAGGCCGCGGCGCCCTCCGCGAGAAAGCCGGGTGCGTTAATCCCGGTTCTCTGCACGCTGATCATGAAGACCGCGGTCTCGGGGGCTTCTTCGCGGATTTTGCGGAACAGTTCTTTCGACGTGAACGACGGGTCGTCCGGCATCATCAGGTCGAGCGTCACCAGCCGCGGCCGCAGGGCTTGAAAGTGTTCCAGCCCCTGTTGGGCGCATCCGGCCTCCGCTACCACTACGCAACCCATCATCTCAAGACGTTTGTGCAGCAGGAAACGAAAGGACTCGGAATCGTCGACAATTAGAACGTCGATGGCCAATTCACGCGTCCGCCCAAGCAGTCCCTCGTACGACGCATCACCATTGCTCTAAATCTTTTAGCGGGGAGGCGCAAGCCATGCTAGGCCGCCCCAAGTGAGGAAAGCAGTATGAGCGCATTCGAAATCCTTGAAGACGGTTATTCGCCCGCGGCGGTTGAGGCCGCGCGAAACTACTACGTTGTCATTTCCGGATGCTCGGGCGCGGGCAAATCATCGCTGTTGCGAGAGTTGGCAGATCGCGGTTACCGGGTCTGAGCGGAGCCGTGCCGGCAAATCATCAAGGAGCAGAACCATATCGGCGGCGACGCCATCCCGAGCAAGGATTTCTACAAATGCACCGAGCTATGTGTATCGCGAACGATGCACAACATGATCAGCGCCGCCGCGACTAAATCGCACGTTTTCTTCGACCGCTCGATCGTCGACGCGGTCAGCGGCCTGGAGCAGATGAAGGTCAGCGTCCCGCCCCACCTCATGAAAGCGCTGCAGACTTTCCGTTACAACAAGAAGGTCTTCATTACGCCACCGTGGCCGGAGATTTTCCGCAACGACAGCGAGCGTATCCATAGCTACGACCACGCGGTGGCGGAGTACACCGCCCTGCTGACAAGTTATCAGCGCATTGGCCACGAGCTGTTTTTTGTCCCGAAAGTATCGGTCCCGCAGCGCGTCGATTTCATTCTCCACGAGCTGAGGCTCTAGCGCGACGCGGCGATCGCCTCCGCAACGGTGAAGCGGCCCTCGTATAGCGCGCGGCCGGTGATAACGCCGACGACGCCCTCGGAAAAAAGCGTCTTCAGATTCGATATATCCGCGAGACTCGCGACGCCGCCCGACGCGATCATCGGCATCGCGATGCCGCGAGCGGTCGCGCGCATCGCGTCGACGTTGATGCCCGCCTCGGTACCGTCGCGCGAAATGTCGGTGACAACCACCGCCGCGACTCCCGCATCACGAAAGCGTCGCGCAGCTTCGCCTACGGTCAGCGCGCTGGTCTCGACCCATCCCTTGATCGCGAGTTTGCCGTCGCGCGCATCGATGGAGCCGAAAATCTTTCCCGGCACCGCCGCGCACGCATCATTCAACAGCGCGGGATCGAGGAAGGCCGCAGATCCGATCGATACCCGCGTCGCGCCGGCGGCAATGACCTCGCGAATCGAGTCCATCGTGCGCAGGCCGCCGCTCACGTCGAGTTCGCATCCCACCACCGCTCGAATCGAGCGTATCGCATCGAGGTTTCTCGGAACGCCCGCAATCGCCCCGTCGAGGTCGACGACATGGATTATCGACGCGCCATCGCGCTCAAAACCTCGTGCCACCGCCGCCGGATCGGATCCGTACACGGTGGCATGGTTCATCGCGCCCCGCAGCAACCGCACGACCTCGCCACTTTTGAGGTCGATCGACGGAATGACGGTGAACTTTTCGAACAACTCCCTATGGCCTCGCTCATCAGACTAACCGTTCACCCGAATCGATTCGAGAATACCCGCCTGGTCAACGGTCAGCAGGAAGTCTTCAACATCGATGATGACGGCTGCCTCAACGGCGGAGGCGTCTTCGGCAAGTTTTGCAAGAGTTGAGAAGCGCCGGGCTTTGGCTCGCTTAGCTGAGCGTGCCTTTGGTCGACAGCACCCCTGCCACGCGAGGTTCCAGCGAGGTCGCCTGATCCATCGCGCGCGCCAGCGCCTTGAACGCCGCCTCGATCACGTGATGAGGGTTGCGCCCGCCGATCATGTTCAGATGCAGGTTCATGCCGACGTTGTCGCTCAGCGCCTTCATAAAGTCATGCACCAGTTCGGTCTGGAACGACCCGACGCGCTCCTGCGTGAGCGGAACGTCGTAAGCGAGATACGCCCGCCCGCTGATATCCACCACCACCGAGCATAGCGCCTCGTCGAGCGGGACCGCTGCCTCGCCGAAGCGTTTTATTCCCGAACGATCTCCGAGCGCCTGCGCGAAGGCTTTGCCGAGCACGATGCCGACGTCTTCGACCGTGTGATGCTCATCGATATGGACGTCGCCCTTGGCGTCGATTTTGAGATCGAAAAATCCGTGGCGCGCGAAACTGTCCAACATATGATCGAGGAAGGGAACGCCAGTGGAGATTTCACCGCGCCCGCTACCATCGAGCTTGAGCGTAATCTTGACCGCGGTCTCGCGGGTTTTGCGATCGATATTCGCGATCCGCTTGCCGTTGTCGGCGCGCGTCGCTGGCACGCTTTCGCGCTGCTCGTCCGAAGGTTCGCGCGGCGTGCGCGATGACCGCGCTCCGCGAGGTTTGCGGACCAAGCCCTGTGGTGCTTTCGATTTCTTTTTGGTCGCCATCATTTCCCCCGCCGCGCCGAGGCGCCGTTTCTAATTTCCGCGCTTCTAAGTTCCATCGCGCGCGCGTGGCCCTCGAATCCTTCCATCCGGGCCAAACGCGCCACCGTCGGACCGAGTTGCCGGACCGCCCGCGGCGACGCTTCGATTATACTGGTGCGCTTGAGAAAATCGTACGCACCCAGAGGCGAGGCAAATCGCGCCGAACCACCCGTTGGCAGCACGTGATTCGGACCCGCAAGATAGTCGCCCAGCGGCGCGGGACTCATTCCACCCAGGAAAACCGCGCCCGCCGCTTTCACCCGCGGAAGCCATCGCGCCGGATTCTCGATGTCGAGTTCGAGATGCTCGGGCGCTATGACATTGGCGAGTTCGAAGGCCTCCGGCAAATCGCGCACCTGGACAATCGCGCCGCGTCTGGCGAGAACCTGTTCGACCGCCTTCGCGCGCGGCAGATCCGCCAGCGCCCGCTCTACTGCGACCGCGACCGCCTCGGCGAGTTTGTGCGATGGGGTTAGCATAACGGCAGATTCATCACCCGATCCGTGCTCGGCCTGAGCAATCAGATCGGCGGCAACCCAGGCCGGATGCGCGCTGTCGTCGGCGATGACGAGCACCTCGCTCGGACCCGCCATTTTGTCGATGTCAGCGATCCCGTAAACCATGCGCTTCGCCGCCTGCACGTAAGCGTTGCCGGGCCCGACAATTTTATCCACCGGCGCGATACTCGCGGTTCCGTACGCAAGAGCAGCCACCGCGTGCGCGCCGCCGACGCGGTAGTATTCGTGAACCCCCGCGATTGCCGCAGCCGCCATGACCTCCGGGCGTTCGCTGTCGGCTGACGGCGGCGAGACCATCACTATTTCCCGCACGCCTGCAACCCGAGCGGGAATCGCATTCATCAATACCGATGACGGGTACGCGCCCATTCCGCCGGGGACATAAATTCCGACCCGATCGAGCGGACGCACCATCTGGCCCAACCGCATTCCCAAGCTATCGACATAAGAAAATGAATGCTCGACGGTCCTTTTGTGGAATGCCGCGATTCGTCGCGCGGCCAACCCCAACGCGCGCCGCTGCGCCTTCGGAAGTTCCGCGAGCGCGTCCCGAAGCTCTCGCGGCGCGACTCGAAGCGTCTTCAGGGTCAGCTTCACCCGATCGAAACGAAAGGTGTAATCGATCAGCGCGCGGTCGCCGCGCTTGCGGACGTTCGCGATGATCTTCGATACGGCCGCGTCGACCCGCGCGGTATCCTCGCCGCCGCGCCGCGCCATGATGGTGTCTAGAAACCGCTTGAACTCCGGCGTTCCCGACTTCAGGATTCGCGGCTTCATGCGGGCGCGGTTTCCCTGACCCGTTCGATCCGCGCCCCCAACGAGGAGAGTTTCGCGTCGATCGCCTCGTAGCCCCGATCGAGGTGATACACACGGCCAATTTCGGTGTGGTTCTCCGCGCTGAGGCCCGCGAGGATGAGTCCCATGCTCGCGCGCAAGTCGGTCGCCATCACCGGCGCACCCTGCAAGCGGTGTACTCCACGGACCACCGCGGTGGCGCCCTTCATCACGATGTCAGCGCCCATCCGCATCAATTCGAGTGCGTGCATAAAGCGATTTTCGAAAATTGTTTCCGTGATAACCGAGGTGCCCGATGCCTGCGTCAGCAGAGCCATCATCTGCGCCTGCAAGTCGGTCGGAAATCCCGGATGCGGGAGCGTGCGCAGCTCGACCGGCCGCGGGATACCCCCGCCATTCACACGTACGCCGCCATCGGCTGCGATCACTGAGATTCCGGTCTCGCGCAGCTTGAAGATAACAGCCTCAAGCTGATCGACCGGCACGTTTCTAATCGAAACATCGCCGCCGGTGATCGCCGCGGCGATCATCAGCGAGCCGGCTTCGATACGATCGGGTATTACTTCGTGATCCGCGCCGTGCAGCTTCTCGACACCGCTAATTTCGATAACGTGGGTGCCTGCGCCCCTGACATTCGCGCCCATCTCGACCAGAAACTTCGCCAGGTCCTGCACCTCGGGCTCGCGCGCGGCATTTTCAATGGTCGTCAGGCCCTGCGCCAGCACCGCCGCCATCATGATGTTCTCGGTCGCGCCGACCGACGGATTATCCAGCCAGATACGCGCACCGCGCAGACGCTCCGCATGCGCTTCGACGTATCCGTTGCGCAGTTGAACACGGGCGCCAAGCGTGCGAATTCCCGTAATGTGCAAATTGACCGGCCGCGCACCGATAGCGCATCCGCCGGGAGTGGACACCTTGGCGCGCTTTGCCCTGGCTAGCAGAGGTCCCAGCACAAAGAACGACGCGCGCATGGTTTTGACCAATTCGTAGGGCGCGTCGTACGAGGTCACGCGTTCGGCATGCAGAGTCAGCATGTGATCTCCCGTCCACTCGCCTTCCACGCCAAGGCGGCGCAGCAGCGCGAGCGCGGTGTCGACGTCGCGCAGATGCGGCACGTTGCGAATCCTCACCGGCTCGTCGGTCAGCAGCGACGCCATCAGGATCGGCAGCGTGGCGTTCTTGCTGCCGCTCACGCTAACGGCGCCGCTGAGTTTGGCGCCGCCATGAATGATCATCTTGTCCATCGATGTTGTTACGAACCCTGCGCGCGGATGACGCGCTCGATCCCCGCGAGATCCGTCACCGCATCAATGTTGCTGAAACCGGCGCTCCGGAAAAGCCCCTCGACCGCCATCCGCTGCCCCGCGCCGATTTCCACCATCACGGCGCCGCCGATAGCAAGGCGCGAGTGGCTTTGTTTTGCGATGCGCCGATGGAAAATCAGCCCGTCACCGCCGTCGGTTAAGGCCTCGCGCGGTTCGTAGCGGCGGACTTCCGGCGCCAGCCCGTTAAGTTCCTGCTGCGCGACATACGGAGGATTTGAAAGGATCAGATCATATTCAGAGTTGTCGCTGGCAAAGAGATCGGCCTCGCGAAATTCGATGCGACCGTTGCAGGCGTGGTGGCGCGCATTACGGCGCGCAACTTCAAGTGCTCCTTTAGATATGTCCGTGGCCATGACTCGCGCAGTCTGCGCGTTCATCGCGATGGCAATCGCGATCGCTCCCGATCCGGTGCCGAGGTCGAGGACGCACAGCTGCGGACGCGTCGCGAGAAAGTTCAGCGCCGCTTCCACCAGCGTCTCGGTTTCTGGTCGCGGGATCAGTACCGCCGGCGTGACCTCGAAATCGAGCGAAAAAAATTCCTTATGACCGATGACGTAGGCAATCGGCTCCCGTGCCGCGCGGCGTTCGATCATCGCGCGGAATTTTTCCGCCGCATCGCCACTCACCGTCGCCGAGCCGGTTAGCATCGCCGCGCGTGACACCCCACACGCGTGCGCCAACAGAATCTCCGCGTCGAGGCGACCGGTATCGATGCCTGCATTGGTGAGAATCCGAATTCCCTCTTCCAGGATCTGGCGCGATGAAGCGGCGGCAACTGTTTCGCGCATCATCTGGTGGCACTCGGCGCGTACGGGTCACGCGCTCAGGGCGTCGGCCTGTTCCTGGCTGGTGAGGGCGTCGATCAACGAATCGATGGCGCCGTCGAGCACCTGATCGAGCTGATGAAGTGTGAGATTCACCCGATGATCGGTCACTCGTGATTGCGGAAAGTTGTAGGTGCGGATGCGCTCGGAGCGGTCGCCGGTACCGACCATCGATTTGCGCTGCGCCGCGATCTTCGCTTCCTGCTCGGCGTTAGCCTTGTCGAGCAATCTTGCGCGTAAGATCTTCAGCGCGCGGGCCTTGTTCTTGTGCTGCGATTTTTCGTCGCGGCAGATAATCACCATCCCGCTAGGAATGTGCGTGATCCGAACAGCCGAGTCGGTAGTGTTGACACTCTGACCACCGGGACCCGACGCGCGCATCACGTCGATGCGCAGATCTTTTTCCTCATTGATATTGATCTCGACCTCGTCCGCCTCCGGCATGACCGCGACGGTCACGGCCGAAGTATGGATTCTGCCTGAGCCTTCCGTTTCGGGAACTCGCTGGACGCGATGTACGCCACCTTCATACTTAAGCCGCGAGTACGCGCCGCGTCCGTTAACGCTCGCAATCACTTCTTTGACTCCGCCCAGCCCGGTGTCCGAGATGCTCAGCGTCTCAACTTTCCATCGATGACGTTCCGCATAGCGCGTGTACATGCGGAACAGCTCGGCCGCGAACAGCGAGGCTTCGGCGCCGCCGGTGCCGGCACGGATTTCGAGGATAACGTTTTTGTCGTCGTTGGGATCGCGCGGCGTCAGCAGCACGCGGATTTTTTCCTCGAGCGCGGCCTGCCGGCGCTGCAGCTCGGGCATCTCGGCCTTGGCGAGTTCGCGCAGGTCAGCGTCGTCGCCCTCCATGTATGCCTTGTACTCGACGAGTTCATCCGAGACTTTGCGATACTCGCGCACCGAGCCGGCCACCGCGGACATCTGCGAGCGCTCCTTGGCCAGCGTGGTGTATTCGCGTTGATTCGCGATTACGGCAGGATCGCTGAGACGGCGTTCGAGCTCGTTGAAGTGTTGTTCGATACCTTTGATCTTATCGTCGAGCATTGGACCCGGGGCGCATCCGAAGACCGCGAAGCATCACGCGCGAAAGAAAAATTGGGAGGATGGTGCGCGGCGACGCTTCCATTCTCCCACTCCAAAACCAAAGCCCCCGCACACCCAAGCGCGATGCGCTCAAAGTGGCGGGAGTTACAATGCTACTTTTGCGGCGCGGCGGCATCCGGCGCCTTGTCAGGCGCTTTCTTGATGCCGTACTTCCGATTGAACCGTTCGACCCGTCCCGCAGTATCGACCAGCCGCTGCTGGCCGGTGTAAAACGGATGACAATTCGAGCAAACTTCGACGTGCAGCTCGTCAACGGTCGAGCGAGTTTCAAATGTATTTCCGCATGCGCACGACACGACGCAGCGGTGGTATTCAGGATGAATTGCAGCTTTCATCTACCTAGTCCTTACTTTCGCCAAACACGATATCATCCCAAAGATAAGCATACAATTCGCGCTTTCAATGGCCCCAGGAGTGGATTTCTAGCTGCGCTCATCGGACTACAGGCACTATGCCATCCGCATACGGCGGCGGCACAGGCCACGCACCCAACTGCACTGACGTCTCCTTCCTCCACTGCTGCGACGAAGGCGGTGCCGATTCCTAGCGGCTTCGCGCCACCGGAGCGAACCCAGTTCGCGCCGATTCTCGCGCTCGCTGCGCCGGGACCTCATCGGGCCGAACGCGCGATGGCGGCACTCGACCGTCAACTCGATTTCGAGCGCCTCACGCTCCATCCGGAATTTAGTGCATCACTTAAAGATTTGTTCGATAAAATACCGCCCCGGAATTCGACGCTGATCCGGGCCGCATCGGAATACCGCCGAACCGATTTGCCATGGACCGTGCGCGCCGACGGCACCCATGAGCTCTGCGCCGAAGGATACCCTTCCGACACCCGGCTCTATGTCACCACATCAGCTCAATGCCGGAAGCCGGACTCGCCGTTTCACCTCGGCGCATACTTCGCGTTGAAGCCAACGCCGGACGCCAGGGACGCGAGCGCGCTGCGTTCGGTAATCGGAACCTTCGGAGGTGAGTTGCGAAGCGATACCTTCGGCTTCGGCGCTATCATCGACATGGTCGCACGGATGATCACCCAGGTTTACGGCGATCTCGAGCCGCCATGGGACACCGTTGCCGGGAGCTACAATCATCATGATGTAGCGTCGCGCGATCGCTTCCGGCGCGATTTTCCAACTGTGGACGACAAGTTTCACGAGTACCTGAAGTACGACAACATCCTCAACGAGTTCGACGGGCCCGGTGGTCCTTATGTGCTACTGAATTTCTCAGCCGAGATAAATTCTGAGCCGCTGAAGAAATACCCCGAGCTATACAAATTTTACACCGCGGTCGGGCCAACCCTGACCACCACAATGGACATCACCAATGGCGCCGGGGGTTACTGGATGCGCGATGGTTTCGATCATGGAAAGATCCGGATAACTTTTATGGTCCGTGACGGCAAGCTGTCCGCGTTCGATTCGGATTATCATCCGATCGGCGAGCCGATCGCTTTACAAGATTTTCGCAGCGGCAGTACCCGAAGCTCCGCCTCGGCTCATATCCGCCGTCTCGGCATGGACTTCGGTCTCGAGGACCTCAGCTTCACCAACTATTTTACCCGCGACGATTCCGGAGTCACCTTCGAAAGCCGGATGGATGCGGTTCCGCGGATCGTGGCGCCTATTGGAATCGAACAGGGCGCGCAATTGATCGCCGGAGAATTCATGCGCACCATGGCGCAGGGCTCGGGCGGGATGCGGAGCCAGGTCTCTTCGAAAGTTTTTTCTGACGGCGCGATCGAATTCACCTCGGAGCAGACGGCGGAGTTTGCCTATTCGCCCGCGATGGAATTTTTTGCCAACCTGGGCGACGCCATCGCGGACAAGGACAACGAAAAAGTTCGCCAGGAAGGTCGCGCACTATCGCAAGAGTTTCTCGACGCGTTCCTTAAGGATTACAATGACGCGCGCTCCAGGATTGCGGCACTTGACCGGGATCCGGCCCTAGCCAAATGAATCGATCGCTATGTCTACCAGCGGTTTGCGCGTTGGTCGCGCTTGCGGCGCCGCTTCCGGGCTGCGGCCCGAATATCGCGGCGATACCGCAAGAGCCCGCCGTCGCTGCGCCCAACGCGCCGCGTCCGGTCACCGATCTTTCGCAACTCTCTCCCGCGAATCCGCTCAATCCGTTCGGCAAACACGAAGAAGTGATAGCCCGGCAGGTGGTGGCTGAAGCGGATACGGGCAACGCCGGAAATCCCGTGGCGCTCTCGAGTACCCGTCACATCGGTGACGACAAGCATCCCTGCGAGGCGCGGCTTCTGAACAAGAAGGCCGTGCAGTTCGACGCCCTCTCGATGCGGCTGATCAACCAGATCTTTTCGGAAATCACAATTTTGGAGGACACGGAGGAGATCTCTCGCCTGCACGCTCCAACCGACCTCAAGTGGGCAATTGTAACGGGCACCATGAATCGCGACGGCGTACTGAAAGACTTGCTGCTCGAACAGCATTCCGGAACCGCCATGGTCGACAAGATGGTCCTCGCTGCTTGCAAAAAGGGTATGTACATCCACAATCCGCCGCCGGAAGCGCGCGACGGCGACGGCAATTACAAGGTACGCATCGAAGTTCGGCTGGAAAATTACGCCTCTTTGGATAACGAACATTGGGAATTCAAAACCTATCTCGGCCTGGCGCTGCTGTAGACGGGATCGATAGCGATGCCTCGTACGGATGATCCGCTCTCGGCCTACGTCCCCCACCCGGGACTCTCGATACCGATTGTCACGATAATGGATCGCGCCGGAGGCATCCTCGAGCAGGAACAGCGCGCGGTGGTCCGGTTTTGCATCCAGGATGGACGCGGCGCCGATATTATTTTCGCGATCGGCACCAACGGAGAATGGGATCGCATCGATAATCAGCGCCGTCAGCAAGCCGCGCGCATCATTGTTGAGGAGTGCCGCCGCTCATCTAGCGGAAAGCGGCCGGTCGAGGCGTGGGTGGGAATCACGGCGCATACTCGCGCCGAAAGCCTTGCAAACCTGGAGTATGCCATCGCGCTGGAAGCCGACGCCGCAGTGGTCGCGCCGCTTTCGATCGCCGACGTTGCGGACCCGGTGGACTTCCTGACCCGCGATGTCGGCGAGGTGTTCGCGCGCGCGGGAAAAATGATTCCGGTATTTCTCTACGACAATGCCGATATCGCCGCGCCCGGAAAACCGCCGCATCTGCACACCCGCGACGTCAAGCGAATGAGCCGGCTTAACTATGTGCGCGGAATCAAAGTCACCGCGAGCAAATCCGAACTGGGCAACTACACCCGCGCGGCGGCGCATTTCAAGCTGGCTCATGAGTTCGCGATCTATGCCGGCAATGCGCATCTCATTTTCGATTTGTTTTCGCCGCCAAACGGGATGTTCGCGGCCACCAGGCATCACTGGAATCGCTATCTGATCGGTCATTCGCTCCCTTACGGGGTCGTGGCAGGACCCGCCAATGTGGCGCCGCGCGAGTGGCAACGAGCGTGGCAGTGGTGCCGCAAACAGGATCCGGAGCAAATATACCGCTATTCGCGCACCCTCGACGAATTTAATGAGGCGTGTTCCTTCCCGCGTTCGGGAGTAACCTACCTACCAATGATAGCGTGCCTGAAAGCGGCGCTCGCGGAGCTGGGCGTCGTCGGTAGCGAGACCGTCGCCGCGGGAACGCCTTCTCTCACGACCGAGGAGCGGCGCGAATTCGCGCGACGTTTTCACGAACTGCGGGAACGATGGGTTCGCGTTCTGGAGCCCGAATGGCTGAGTGCATATGACCCCGCAACCGAAACCCATTCGCGGGAAAATCGAAATGGCTGATTCGAAAAAACTCGATGTCGTCGGTTGCGGCAGTATGGTGGTGGATCTGTTTTATCGCACTCCCCGCATCATCAAGGCCGACGAAAAAGTTATCCTCGACGCCGGCAGCCGCAGCGCTACCATCGAGCAGGCTTCAGTTGGCGGGGTAGTCCTGAATCATCTCGGATGGGCCCGGGTGCTCGGACTCGAAACCGGAATCTTCGGCAAGATGGGCGACGATCGCAATGGCGAGTTTCTGCGCGAGGGAATGGAGAGTCTCGGCATCCGCCACCATTTGACGCTTGACGGCTCCGCCAGTTCCTACGCAACGGTGTTCGTCGATCCGGCCGGGAATCGCGCGATCTACATGATGCGAGGTGCGACCGCCGAATTGAAACCCGGTGAGATTCGCGCGCGCCACGGGGCCTTTCTGAAAAACGCGCGGATCATCTCGACCGAAATTTCGCAACTTCCGCTGAAGACCGTAATCGCGATCCTCAAGTTCGCGCGCGAACAATCGATTCCCACCGTACTGGACCTCGACGTGCCCCCCTCCGACGCGATCAGCACGCTCGGCACGCGCGCGGAACTCGATCAGGCGCTCAAGCTCGCGACCTACCTCAAGCCGGCCAAGAGCGCGGCGCGCGAACTCGCGCAAGGCGGTGATCCGCTGACGATCGGAGAGCAGATTCGCACTCGTTACGGCAACGAAGCGGTGATCATAACCAACGCGGCAAACGGATGCGCGATCTCGGCCCACGACACCAGCGTTCGCATCCCGGCCTTCAAAGTTAAGGTGGTCGACAGCACCGGCGCCGGCGACGCTTTCCTGGGCGGGGTGCTCGCCGGCCTCTTGTGGAAATTGAAGTGGCCGGAAATAGGCCGGCTCGCGAACGCGGCGGCGGCAATCGGTATCGGCAGGCTCGGCGCCTTTCCCTCGGGCTTCGAGCTGCGTGGACAGATTCTGAAGCTTTATGGAAGACCGTTGCCGATCGCGCGCAATCCGGCAGTAAAGACCGCCACCGTGCGAGCGGCCGCCGCTTTCGATCCTGAAACAGAAATTCAACGCTTTTTCGACGTCGCGCTCGAGGAACTTTCCTCTTTGCGGCGCGAGGTAAACCTCGGCTCCATCGAAAAAGCCGTCGAAATAATCCGCGCCGCGCTCAACAAAGGCGGACGCGTACACGTCACTGGGGTTGGCAAGCCCGAGCACGTGGCGAGATATGGCGCGAGCCTGCTTTGCTCGGTGGGCACGCCGGCGACGTTTCTGCACGCGACCGAGACGCTGCACGGAAGTCTCGGCCAGGTGCATCCTCGCGATGTTGTGATCGCGATTTCAAATAGCGGCAACACCAGCGAGCTGTGTCAGGCCGCGATGGCGATTCGCGATCACGGCGCGCAGCTGATCGCGGTGACCGGCAACGAGCACTCGGAACTCGCACAGCTCGCCGATCTGGTTTTGCATGCGCCGGTGAAACGCGAGGGCGGCATCCTCGGCCTGGCGCCGAGGATCAGCGTACTGGCGCAGGTATTCGTGCTGGCGGGACTCTCGGTCGCGCTGGAAGCGGCGCGCGGCCTGACCATCGAGGAGTACAGCCGGTGGCATCGCGCCGGCGCGCTCGGCGAAACGGCACGCCGTCTTTCTCATCGCGGTTCCCGCGCCGGAAAACTGAAGGCGCTCTAGCTGCGGAAACTTTTCATCGCAAGACTCCAGCTGCACCGCTCGGCCTATTTTCTCTACCCGCGTTCGCCGGACCCTGATAAGACTGATGCGGGGCTCGCGTCACAACGTAGTGAATACTACCCGCGTGACTGCGCGAGCGCTGGAGAATTGATGAGTTCGATCAATGCGACCCTGAGCGCAGTCGAAGTCGCCGATCAGGTCGGCGCGGAACCGGCTTTCAAACCACTTCCATGGAGCACCAGGCTGCTTTACGGCGCACCGAGTTTTGCCGGCGCCGCGATGGTGATCCCGATCCTGATCTACATGCCGAAGTTCTACGCCGATGTAGTGCTGGTCCCGCTCGGCTATTTGGCGATCGCGATCGCGGCCGCGCGTTCGCTGGACGCGCTAAGCGATCCGCTGATCGGATGGATTTCCGATCGCACCAGGAGCCGGCTTGGCCGGCGCCGGCCGTACATGCTGATCGGCGCCCCATTTTGCGGACTTGCGTTCTTCGCACTGCTCAATCCCCCGGAGCGGCTCACCGGATCGAAGGCGGCGCTGTGGTTCGCGATGACCTTCATCCTCTACTTTATATTTCACACGGTTTATGTGTTGCCGCATTATGCGCTCGGCCCTGAACTGACGCTGGACTATCACGAGCGCTCAACCCTGTTTGCGATCCGCGAAGGGTTCTCGATTCTCGGCACTATTATCGCCGCCGCGGCTCCCGGGTTCATGCATCAGGCTATGCATCTGAACGATCGTCAGGTGTTCTACCGAGTCGGAATTATTTTCTCCGTGATCCTGGTCGTCCTGTACTGGATGCTGGCGCTGAAGATAAAGGAGCGTCCCGACTTCGCCGATCGGGAATCGAATCCGCTGGTGCCGGGAGTTCGGCGCGCGCTGCGCAACCGGCCATTCGTAATCCTGCTGATGACTTATCTCGTCATCAGCCTCACCGGCGCGATCCCCGCGACGATGATGCCGTTCTTCAACGCTTACGTGATCCGCCCCAAGAATCCGCAGCTATGGCTCTCGCTACTGCTGCTCGGCTACTTTGCGGCCGGTTTCGTTTCGCTGCCGTTATGGGTGATGGCGGCACGGCGGCTCGGAAAAGTGAAAGTGTGGCTGGCGAGTTTCTTCCTCGGAATCAGCGGCGGCGGCGCGATGTTCTTTCTGCATCAGGGCCAGTCGGTGGCGCTGATGATGCTGATCATATGGGCCGGCTTCGGATTTGGCGCGGGGTTGTTCCTGACCCCCTCGATACAGGCTGACGTTATCGACTACGACGAGTTTTATACCGGAAAACGCCGCGAGGCCCAGTACGGCGCGTTCTGGTCCATCCTCCCGAAGTTCATCGCGATTCCGAGCGCCGCGATCCCGATCGCGATACTGGCTTCGAAGGGATACGTGCCCAATGCGGTACAGTCGCCTGAAGTGGTGATGGCGATCCGGATCATCTTCGCACTCGGGCCGGCGACCTTCTCCACCTTGTCGTTTCTGATCGCGCGCCATTTCCCGATGACCGAGCAGCAACATCACGACATCCTCGAGGGCATCGAACGTCACAAGCACGGTGAGTCCGCCCTCGATCCGATAACCGGTCAGTTGGTCTCCTCGCCGTCGCGTCGCAAAGTCGACGAGGCTACCGGATGGTTCCTCGATTACTTCTCCGTCGGCGAGCTGCGCCGCTTTCTTGCGAAAGGTCCCGCTGCACCCGTGCGCGACGTTCGAATTGCCGCCACCGCCGCGATCGCGGTCAGCGTGCTACCCGCAATCTGGGTGGTTTATCTGATCGGAGTTTCCTTGCGGCGCGACCCGAGCGACGTATCATCGCTAATGATCGTGATCGGAGGATTGGTGGTCTCCGGATTCGCGTTCGCGGTGTTCCTGTTCCATCTGATGCGCCTGGGACCGGCGCGACGGCTCGCCGCAGGCGAGGTTTCGCGCGACATCGTGCGCGTCCACCTGACCGAATCGATCAACGCGCTGAAGGGCTGATTCCTAACGGCCGAGGAACTTCGCGGGACGCTTTTGCTGGAACGCGCTGATGCCTTCCTTGTAGTCGGCGGTCTTGCCCGCCGCACCTTGCGCCCGAGCTTCACGGTTGAGGACTTCGGAAAGACCCGCGGCTTCTTCATCGATCATTCGGACGATTTGCTTCGATTGGAGAAATGCGGCGGTCGGTCCGCCCGCGACCTGCGCGGCCAGTTGCCGGACCTTCGGGACTAAATCGCCTCGCGCGACCGATTGATTGACCAGACCCCATGCGGCGGCTTCAGCGCCGGAAAGCAGCCTGCCGGTGTAGATCAGTTCGAGCGCGCGATGAGAGCCAATCCGCTGAACGAAAAAAGCGTGGCCGCCGGAATCCAGCACCGCGCCGATTCGCGCGAAGGGCGAGCCGATCTTCGCGTCCTCCGAAACGTAAACCACGTCGCAGGCCAGCGCGAGACCGAGTCCGACCCCGAGGCATGCGCCGTGAACGGCGGCGAAGGTGGGCGCGGGAAAATCCGCGAGACGCCTTACCAGCGGATTGAAGATCTCGCGCACAATCCGCTCCGCATCTTCGTTGCCTGGGTCCGCGTCCGCGAGATCGCGGCCGGCGCAAAAGCTCGGCCCTTCGCCGCGAATCATCAAGGCGCGCACATGGCCCTTCTCGGCCGCATCGAACGCGTTGTTCAACTCATTCACCATCGAGTTGTTCAGGGCGTTCATCTTGTCGGGACGGTTGAGAACGACTTCGGCGACGGAATTTTCGATCAGAATATCGACACTCATCGCAATGCCTCTAGAAGACCGGGATAATGTCTTCCGCGGAAATGTCACCGACGTCGACCCCCCGGATGTCGAGTTCTGGAATCGCGGGGAACTCGATGTGCCATCGCTCGACCAGTTTTCGCACACGCGCGATCGCCAGGCGCCAGTTGTCGGCCTGTTCGTCGACGGTGAGAATTCCCAGCCCCGCCTTGCGCGCGATATTCAGCAACGCCCGATGATTGGGCAAGAAATAATCGGGAAGATCCCAGAATTGATTGGGCGGCTCCCACAGGATCATCGAGAGAAAAACGAAACCGGCGCGCAGCTGCTTGGTCACGAATGAACGATACTCGTCGTTGAGTCCCGGCCAATCTTTCTCGAGGATGGTGATGCAGATCTGAAGATGCCGCGATTCATCGAGGCCGATCTTGCGGAACGCATCCTGGTACAGCGGATGCGTCGACGCGCGCGACATCCCGTGAAACAGCGTCGAGGACGCCACCTCGCCCATCATGAACGAGGTAAACAGAATAGCCAGCGGATACTTGCCGAGTGACTTCGAATAGCCAGTCCAATAACGGCCGCCGTTGTGGTACAGCCACTTGATGTTGTTGTATGCGACGCGCTCCAGCTCGGTGCGCGGCTCCCAATCCAGCGGCCCGCCCGGCACCAGCCTCTGGATCGCGCGTCCACAGGTTTCCTCGTGATTGACCTCGTCGCGCGTGATCGAAAAGAAACATTTGCGCACCGGATCTTCTTCGTGCTGTTCGAATGCGTGAATCATCGCCTTCGCGAAAACCGGCGGCCCCGACGCGTCGAAATTTGACAGCAGCGCAAACCAGTACATCATCGCGACGCGTTGCTCGCGCGTAAAAACATTCGCATCGAAGCTGTCCCACGGCAGCATCGAGGGATCGTAGCCCTCGTGTTTCGCACGCTCGTAAATCTCGGCGAGCTTCGGCGTCTCGAGCCGCCACTCCATCGGAAAGATATTGGGCTGGCTGACTTCGGGAGCGGGAATCAGCCCGCTTTTGGGAATGACGAATTCGAATTCATTCATATCGAGGTTTGCCCTCTGCCCCATTGACCTACCGTTGCACCGATAAATCAAGCGCGTCCGTCCGCACCGCCTACTTGATCGAGCCCTCTTCGCGCCAGCGCTCGATATCCTCCTTGCGGTAGCCGATGTCGGCGAGGATCTCGTCGGTATGCTGCCCCAGCGTCGGCGCCAGCGAACGAATCGAGCCGGGCGTGTCCGAGAGCTTTACCGAGATGCCCACCTGCTTCACCTTGAGGCCGTCGGGTCCCTCCACCTCGACAATCATCTTGCGCGCCAGCACCTGCGGATCGTTCGGCACCTCATCGAGGGTGTTCATTTTTCCGACGCAGATGTCGAGCTTGGCCAGGATCTCGAACCATTCGTCGCGCGTCCTGGTCTTGAAGGCCGCGGTGAAGAAGCTATGGATCTCGGGACGCCTGGCCGGATCGAATTCGTGCGGAATAAACTGCTCGCATCCGAGCGTGCGGCACAGGTTCGCGAAGAACCACGGCTCCAGCGATCCGATGGTGATGTATTTGTTGTCGCTGGTCAGATAGACGTTGTAATTGGGAACCCCGCCGTCGAGCATCGTCTCGCCACGCTTCGGAATCTGCCCGGTCGCGAAGTAGGTCGAAAATGATTGCGCGAGCAGCGCGACGGTCCCATCCATCATCGAAATGTCGACGTACTGGCCGCGTCCGGTCTGCTGACGCGCCATCAGCGCGGCAAGAATTCCGATCGCGCCATGCATGCCGCCGCCGGCGTAGTCGGCAATGATGTTGTGGGGGATCGTCGGCGGCTGACCGGGGCGTCCAAGCAGTGAGAGCGCGCCGGCCGTCGCGATGTAGTTCAAATCGTGTCCGACCAGATCGCGATATGGTCCATCCTGTCCGAAGCCGGTAATCGCGCAGTAGATAAGTTTCGAGTTGCGCGCCTTGAGCGCGGCGTAATCGATACCGAGGCGTTTCGCGACCCCCGGACGATACTCCTCGACCACCACATCGGACCTTTGCGCGAGCCGGCTGAAAATTTCCTTGCCCGGCTGGCTCTTGAGATTGAGTCCGATCGATTTCTTGTTGCGCATCAGCGCGTTGTAGGGCGACCCGCCGAATCCGCCCGCGGGTCCCACGGTCCCGGCGGAGCCGGCTTGCTGCGCGCGGCGTCCGGTCGGCGGTCCCGGCTCCTCGATCTTGATAATTTCGGCTCCGAGATCGCCGAGGATCATCGTGCAAAAGGGTCCCGGCGCAAGTTTCGTGAGATCGAGTACCTTGATTCCGCTAAGCGGCGGTGCTGACGGCATCTTCAGTTTTCTCCTTGATGAAAATTAAGTGAGCGGGATCTGCAGCGCGGCGCGCATGCGCGCCAGCTTGCCCGCGAGCGTCGTGAGTCCGGTCACCATGTGCACGCCGTACCAATGGAGGTCGCGGCCGCTGACGATCATCACGCGGCGCGCCAGCGCCGGCGGCAACACCCGCTTGATCTCTTCGACATCGCGGTCCTTGAATTCGTACGGCTCATCGGGCAGCAGCACGATATCGGGCTTGCGCTCGACTGCCTCTTCCAACGTGATTGTCGGATAGCGTTCACCGGCCGAGGCGTAGACGTTGTTGAAGCCGAGCATCCGCAAAACGTCGTGCGCGTAAGTGTCGGCATTGAACGCCATCCAGGGATTCTTCCAAATCGGGCAAAACACCCGGAACGGGAGCTTGGCCCAGACGCCGACACTGGCTTCGATGCCGCTGACGTTGCGCACGATTTCGCGCGCCATCACGTCCGCGTCGCTCTCCTTGCCGAGCGCCTTGCCGAGTTTGAGGATCGATTCGACCGCGCCCGGAATCGTTTTGGGATAGGTCGTGAAGACCGGCACCCCCTGCTCGCGGATTTTCTCGACGTCCTCGCGGCGGTTCTCCTCGGCATTGGCGATCACGAAATCGGGGGTGAGCTTCGCGATCGCCTTCAAGTCGGGATTCTTGGTCCCGCCGATTTTTGCGATCGACGCGACCGCATCGGCGGGCTCGACGCAGTATTTCGTAATCCCGACGACCTGGCTGCCGAGGCCGAGCGAAAAAAGCGTTTCGGTCCAGCTCGGCACCAGCGAGACAATTCGCCGCGGCGGCGCGTCGAGTTCGACCCGGAAACCGAGATCGTCGGTAAGGTTAATTTGCGTCGCCATCGATTCCAGAACTACTGCGCGCCGTTCTTGCGCTTGATTACTTCATCGAGCGCGCGCCGATCGCTATCCGTAAGATTTTCGCCGGACCCGTTACCGTTGCGTCCTGCCCCTTGCGCCTCGCCGGTTTGCGCACCTCCTGAATGGGTGGGTTGCGCCTGAGCAGGATACTCCGGCGCGCGCGAAGTCAGGTAATGGGCCGCATTCGGCATCAGCAGACGCCGCGCCAGAAATCCCGCGATCGAAACCGCGAGCACGAGGAGCAGCATGATACTGCGCATCCGCCGTTTTCGTCCGCGCCTCGCCATTGCTCGCCGGCCCCCTTCCGAAACGCGGATGCTACCTTACTGGCGAATCGAACAGAACCGCACGCATCCATTTCGCGATCAGCGCTCTGGTCGGAAGTTCGTCGAGGTTTCCGGCGCCGTTGTACCAGTCGACACCGACCGCCTGAGCCTTGCGACTGAACCCCGCCAGCCTGAAATACCATCGATGACGGCGGCCGTAGAAATGGCGCGCAGCAAACGCGAGCTTACGAAGTTTTCTGGCCCCCGCGCCGTCGTGCAGGCTAGCGTCGTAATGCGAGAGCGCGCCGCGATCGCCGCCGAGCAAAGCGCCGATGGAGTGCGCCGCGAGTTTGCCGTGCTCGAAGGCGCACGAGATCCCCTCGCCCATCAACGGGTCGACGCCGGCCGCGTCGCCGGCCAGGAGCACGCGAGCGGTCGCGAAACGATCGGCAGCATCGAACCATCGAATCGGAAACGCCTTGAAATTCATCGCGCGCTTTTCAAAACCATCGAGGTCGAGTTCGGGAAACGCTTCACGCAGGCGGTCCGGCAAAGCGGATTTCTCCGCCGATCCATGATGCGCGGGATGCTGATCGTAGATGCCGACATTGAGATGCGGCCGGTTATCGATCAGACACGGAAACGACCACGCATATCCACTGATGCCGGCGCCGACGCATTTGAAATCGAAAACGTAGCGCCGCTCGAGAAACTCGCGCGTCTGTTCCGGGTCGACCGCAAGATCGGTCATGATCGCGCGCCCGATAGTTTCCTTGCCGCGGTCGAACGCCGCCGCGCGCACGCGGCTGCCCGATCCATCCGCGCCAACCAGCACCGGGGTTTCATAGGTCGCGCGCTCGGTCCGCACTCGTACGTGATCGGGGAACTGCTCGACTTCCAGCACCCGGCATCGATCTATGATCTGGAGACCCGCTTCAATCGCGGCGCGCGCGACCCGGGCATCGAAGCGATCGCGTCTGATCACGGTGCAGAGCGGATCGCCGCGGAACATCTCGACCTCGCCCGATACGGTTCGCGCGGTGCCGCGCATGATCTCGATCGCGGGAACTTGCAGGTCGAGACCAAGCTCCTTCAGCGCGAGCATGGTCTTGGGAATGAGGCCGCCGGCGCAGGTCTTGGGCCGCGGATGGCGCGACTTCTCCAGCGCGACGACACGTCCGCACAGCTCCGGATGCTCGCGCAGCAGGTAGAGTGCCGTCGCCAGTCCCGCGGGACCGGCACCCGCGATGAGCACGTCACATTTGACGGCGGAGGACATCGAGCCAAAGTCTAACACAAGGCGAAAAAAAGGACGCGGCGATCGAATGACCGCCGCGCCCTCGCACCGACATCGTTTCGCGCTAACCCTTGCCCGACTTGATCACCATGTAGATGGTGGTGCCGCCACGCTGGACCAACAGCAACGCCGATTTGTTGGCGGCCTTGGCCGCCTTGGCTTTGGCCGCAAAGTCAGTCGCCGAGTCGAGCTTGTCGTGATCGATTTCCAAAATCAGATCGCCCGGCTGGATTCCCGCGTCGGCCGCCGGCGAGTCCGGCGCCACGTTGCGCACGACCACGCCCTTCTCGGCCTGGAGATGGAACTGACTGGCGATCTCGGGGGTCAAATCTCCCACTTGCATGCCCCAGTTGGTTCCGGTTTCCGCGGCCTTCGCAACCTGCGCGGGCGACTCTTTCAATTCACCGACCGTGACCTCAACGGTCTTATGCTTTCCGTCGCGGATGATCTCGATCTCCACCTTCTTGTTGATTGGAGTATCGGCCACCAGCACCGGCAGCTCGTGCTCGTCGTGCACGTCCTTGCCGTCGAACTTGAGCACCACGTCGCCGTGCTGGAGTCCCGCTTTCGCGGCGGGACCGTCTTTCTCGACTCCGGCGATAAGCGCGCCTTCGGCCTTGCTCAAACCGAACGACTGCGCCAGGTCGGCGGTGACTTCCTGGATCTCAACCCCCAACCATCCGCGCACGACGTGTCCGTGATTCTTCAGCTGATCCATGACGTGCTTGGCGAGATTGACCGGGATCGCGAAGCCGATTCCCGCGCTGCTTCCGGTACGGCTGTAGATTGCGGTGTTGATGCCGATCACCTGGCCGCTGGTATTGAATAACGGGCCGCCGGAATTTCCCGGATTGATCGAAGCGTCGGTCTGAATGAAGTCGTCGTAGTTACCGCCAAGCATGCGCCCCTTGGCGCTGACGATTCCGGCGGTGGTGGTGAGGGTGAAGCCGAAGGGATTTCCAATCGCGACCACCCAGTCGCCGATTTCCTCGGCATCCGAATCACCCAACTCCGCGACCGGCAGCGGATCCTTGCTATCGATCTTGATCAGCGCGAGATCGGTCTTCGCGTCCTTGCCGATCACTTTCGCGGTGAACTCGCGCTTGTCCATCAAGGTGACGTGGATCTCGTCGGCGCCGCCAACCACGTGGTTATTGGTCAGAATATATCCGTCGGCGCTGACGATAACGCCCGAGCCCAGTCCGTGTTGTTTGTAATCGTGCGGAATCTGGCCGAAAAACCTGCGGAACTGATCCAGCGGATCGCCACCGCCTTCACCCGGTGAATCCGGGGGACCGGCTTCGGGACCGCCTTCTTCGGGGCCGCCTTCTTCCGGCATCCCCGGCAGCCCGAAGCCATTGACCTTCACGTCCTGCACCACGGCGACGTTGACCACCGTCGGCATCACTCGTTTCACCAGCGGTGCGAACGAAGTGATTACGCCGATCTTCTCACCCGGCTCGGGCTGATTGGCCGGGGCGGGTGCAGTCGAATTGGCCGGCGGTTTGCCCTGGTCCGCTTGTGCCGTTTGAGCAGCAGAACTCGACTGGCTTTTCGGTTGATCCGTGCCCCACAACTGGAACGCTCCAGCGCGCGCAAACGCGATCACCAGTCCGACCACGACGCCGATCGAGACGGCGCCAACTTTCTTCAACATGTATCCCTCCTGGCCTCATGATGGACCACACACTAGTCCGCCGAGGGCCTGATCACGCTCTATTGCTTAATGTGACGATACAGACCGTCCAAAATTCAGTAGTTGCGGTGGATAGCGTGCTCGCTAGCCAGACCGCATCGAGAATCTCCCAATCAGATCAATAAATCAGATGCGGCTAGCGAAGAAAACGGCCTCTCCGGCAGGCTCCAAGGGGGTCAGGCAGCATCAGAAGGGACGGCTGGTCACGACAAGGTTCGGTCCCGCCCCGAGGCCTTGGCTTCGGGCCGCGGCCCAGCGTTGGGCGCCGCCGGTTTGGCGTCGCCAAAGAGCGCGCGATGGCGATCGATTTCGGAAATCGCCCAGTCGCAGAACGCCATCTCTTGTTGCGCAAACTGGATCCCGCGACTCAGCGTGAAGTACACAAACATCGTGTTGACATCGCCATACGCCCTACCCCGGTCGGCGAAGTCCTGGTCGTATCCGCGCAGCAGTTCCAGGTAACCCGCCATCGCGCCACGCGCTTCGAGGAACTTCTCGCGAGCGCCGTCGGCGCCGAGGTAGCCGAGGAAGCGGCTTCGCAGCAGCGGTGGACTCTTCATCTTGAAAGGCTCGTACGGACTCTGGAGCCATTCGATAAGCGTCGTACGCCCGAGCGAGGTGATTGAGTACACCCGCTTGTTGGGGCGGCCGCGCTGAATGATCTCGCGTCCCTCGATCCAGCCGTCGCGCTCCATGCGCTCCAGGGTCGGATAAATCTGCCCCGGATGCGCATGCCAGTAATGCACCATCGAAAGCCGGAATATTTGTACCAGATCGTAGCCCGAGGGCTCGCGCTGTTCGGCGATCAAGCCGAGGAGCGCGAGTTCGAGCGAGGCTTTAATCCGCTTCGGCGCGGCTCTGCGTCGCGCCACCGCAGCCGCGGTTTTCTCCTTCGCCGGTTTCTTCTTCATGCCGATTCAAGCGGCGGCCGGCACCCAGTTGCCATGAAAACCGAACGGCACGCGATGCGACAGCTTCACTCGCGCCACCGGCTTCGCCGAAAAATCCGCCGCGTCCTGGATCACCAGCTCGCTGCGATTGTTGTTACCGTCGTACCAGACCGAGAGCACCCATCCGTCCTGCTCGCCCGACTTATGCGGACGCGGGACGAACACCGGCTCGCTCGGCGCCGTGTTGGGGCCAAGCGAAAAGGTCTCGGAATTGCCCTTCTGATAGTCGCGCGCGGTGAGCCGCGTGAAACCGATTCCTCCAACCGGGCGCGCGGCTGCGAAGTATCCGAAGCGATGACGATAGCCGGCGAGGCGATCGTCGATGCGCGGAAACTCATTCACCTCATCGTCGATCTGCGTCTGCTTTACCGATCCGGCTTTCAGGTCGAGGGTGAAGCGATACGGATGCGGCTGGCCGCCGGGTCCGTTGCCGGTCATGTCGAGGCTCGGCATCCGGCAGAAATCCACCGTCAGCGAATTGTTCTCTTCGTACGCGTTGAGGAAATGGAAAACGTAGAACGATTCGGTCTGGAACCATTTCACTTCGAAGTTCTTGCGATTCATCACCCCGATACGCGTGCCGTGTTGCGGCTCCCATTGCAGCACCGGTTTTCCTTGCGCCGCATTCTCCATCCGGAACACCGAAGGGCATACGAAGAAGATCGCGTAGTTTTCGGTGGTGACGAAGTCATGCATCATCACCGGCAGCCCGGTATCGAGCGGATGACTCTCGATCAGATTCCCGCGCGTGTCGGCGCGATGCCACGTGACAAACGGCGCAACCGGCTGATAGCCGAAAAACAACAACTCGCCGGTGGCCGCGTCGAACTTGGGATGCGCCGTCATCGCGCCCATCAACTTGTTGCCGAAGCCGTAGAGCCCGACCGTCTCGAGCGTCTCCGGGGTGAGCTCATGCGGCCATCCCGCTTCCCACAGCGCGAGAAGGCGATTGGCGTATCCGATGATGTTGGTGTTGGCGGCATTCTTGAACGCACCCTCGGGACCGATTTCCTTCGGCTTCGCGAGCAGCCCGCCGAACAGCGACTTGCCCGCACGCATCTCGGCCGCGAGCCCCGCGGTCTTCACATAGCGATTGCGATACGACGCCCTGCCGTCGCGAATCGTGAACCCATGCACCATCCCATCGCCGTCGAACCAATGGTATCGGAGTTGCGGCGGATAATGCGGATTGGGACCGATGCGGTAGAGCGAGCCGTTGAGCTCTTTGGGAATCTCGCCATCGACGAGAAGGTCGCGCTCGTCGCCCTCCTCACGCCAGGGCGCATAGTTGCCGTTGAGGAAAGGATTGTTGGAATCGTACATCATTCGGGGAGGGCTCCTCTTCGTGGTAAAGGACTGTACTATTCCATTATTGTACTATGGAGTCAAGAGAAGTCGATCCGATTTGATCGCGCGCAACCCGCGGGCGTACGATCACCTCGATGCTCTATCTCGCGGCGTTTGTGCTCGGAATAGTCGACCTGGACGTTCCTCGAATACGCCATCCATGCGTGGTTGAGCCACACTTTTGCAACATTCGCGACACCTTTTCACGCCGCCCATCATCGCGATCCGCACGCGGTTTTCACCGTCGGCGCGTGGCTTCCGACCGCGATCGTATCAGCGATCGTGTTCGGTGTGTTCGGCATAACTCCGATAACCACGATATGGATGGGAATCGTCGCCGGTTTCCTTTGCTACGAATTCTTCCACTACCGCATACATTTTTCGCAGCCGCGATGCGCGATGGAGACTCGCCTGCGCCGCCGCCATCTCGCGCATCATTCGCAGGCACCCGGCGAAATCTTCGGGGTCACGAATCGCATATGGGATCGCGTGTTCGGCAGCGAGCCTGACCCCGCCCGCCTCGCGCAGTTGGAAGCCTCGGTCGCGAGCATCGCGCCGATGACGGGGCCGAGCAATTTTCGCCTCATTTTGCGTCCCTGGTTTTTCCTTTCACGCTAGCCGATTTCGGGCGTGTCCGATGTTGCAAAAGTGTTGCTCGGATGTTGCTCGGGGCGGCCTCGATGTCGTCTCTGGAGCGCCAAAAGCGCGCGGATGCGCGCATTTGGGCATCCGAATGCGCGCCGATGTAGATCCCGGGCCGCGAGGCGTGTCTGGCGAAAGCGTTTCGCTAACTTCCGCCGGAGAGCGCGGGATAGATCCAGACCTCGGACGCATTCGAGACCACCGTCGCGAGGCCGTCGGCGAGGCGCATGGCAAGTCGTTTCCGCCGAGCTGCACAGGCCGCACCGTTGCACTCGGTGACGCACATTAAGATGAGGCAACTGCAACAAGTTGCTGCTGCGCAACAAGTAGTGGATGTGGCGGCGTAAAAGAACACCGAACCGCGTTGCCTCGTTTTCGACGCCTGTCTAGCATCGAGGTTCGGCGGCCGCACGATTTCGCTTTGGCGCCAGGGGGGAATCATATGGAGCTGGAAAGCAGCTTTCTCGCGCGAGTGCTTATTCCGTATCGACGCTTCGAGATCGTCTCGGAGCTGCCGCGCGAGGCCGCGATCGCGCGCATCAAGGGAATCGTCAAGCCGGGCAGTCCTCTAGTCGCGTCGCTCGTCCGGACCAACAAGTTGTTCGCCGGCGACGTCTCAAGCGATGGATTCAAACTCGGACGGATCATCGGCTATCGCAACGCGATGCTGCCGGTAATCGAAGGTGCTTTCGAACCTTCGCCGTCGGGATCGCGTATCCTCGTTACGATGAGACTGGCGCACTGGGTCACCGGCTTTTTTGCTTTGTGGGTCTGTGGTTCGCCGATTGTGTTCCTGCTGTCCGAGCTTGGACTGCTTTCCTCCAAACACGGTATGCCAGGCCTTTCCTATGTCTTTTCGCTCGTCCTTTTATTTGGCTTCGGCGCAATCGGGTTCAATTTCGAGGCTGATAGAGCGCGAGCGCTTCTGGAGCAAGCATTGCGTGCGACTCCGAGCCCGCACGTCGAGCGAGTCCTCACCAATACCGCAAAGCGCAGGCTGTCACGATTTGTGAAGGTGCGTTTGGCAACTGTCGCGGTGCTGGTCGGGGTGGCCACGCTCTTATGGCTTTTTTCGCCGTCAAGCGAATTCCTCGCCGCGCAGTATTTCATCCAGAACAATCAGACCATACACGCCGAGCTCGGAAGCATCAGTTCGATTGAGCGTGTAAGCGGCGACGGTTTTCACAAGAGCGAGACCTACGCGCAGGACGAAGGAATCTTCGAGGTCAATGTCACCGGCGCATCGAAGAGCGGGATGGTCCTGTTTGGTATGGTGCGAGAGAATCGCGGCTGGAGCATTAAATCGGCGCAACTGCGCGAAGCCGACGGCCGCACCATGCTACTTGCCGCTCCTGCCGCCGATTAGTTCGCGCCACCGGAGCCGAAGGCTCCGTTCTAAGGATCGATACCGACGCTGGCGAAGGCGGCGGCGATGCGCGGCGCTGCGTTCGGACACGCATACATCCGCGCGATGAAGTTCTTCAGATTCGGAAATTCACCTAGCAACTCCACTTCGTTCGCCCAATCCAGCGTGTACGCCATGATGAAGTCGGCGACGGTTACGGCGTCTCCGATCAGGAACTCGCGCGATTTCAGATGCGCATCGAGCACCGCAGCCATCTCCGCAAAATCCTGCTGCGCGTTGGCGACATCCGCGGGCACCCGCCGATTCTCCGGATAGACGTTCTGGTTGCGCGCCATGCGCCAGAGCGGCTGCTCTAACTCGGTGGCGGCGAACATCACCCATTTGTAGAGTTCGGCGCTGCGCGAGATCGCGCGGCATCAAACCTTTCTCCGGATACTTCTCCGCGAGATAAAGACAGATCGCGACCGATTCGGTCAGTACCAGATCGCCGTCGACGAGCGCCGGAAGCTTGGCGGCGGGATTTACCATGAGAAAGGCGGGCTGCTTGTGCTCGCCCGCGACCATGTCGACTGTGACAGCCTCGAACGGCACGCCGAGCTCCTGGAGCGTCCAGCGCACGCGAATGGAACGGGTGGGAGGAAATTCGTACAGCTTCATACCTAACCCCTAACCCCTTCCCCTAAGGTGGAAGGGGGACCAGAAAGAAAAAGTTTCAGCCGCCGCTCATCGATGGATAGATGCGCACTTCCGATGCGTGCGTGACTTGCGTCGCGCCGCCTTGTGTGAAGCGCACGTTCTCGCCATCGACGAACACATTGACGTGGCGGCGGATGTTGCCCTGATCGTCGAGCACGCGCTGCCGGATGCCGGGATAGTCGCCGCCCAGTAGCTCGACCGCCTCGACGATCGTCATGCGCGCATCGAGCGGAAGGCTGATCTCCACGATCTCGTTGCCGCCCGCCCACTTGCGCAGCGCCGATGGCAAATGAAAGCGCATCGCGAACCTCAGGCGACCGCCGCAGCCTTAACACACAGAACTGCGGGTAGCCAGTCCGCGATCGAACGCCAGCTCTCGCCTTCATCTGCGGACGCGAACAACTGGCCATTACGGGTGCCGAAGTAGAGTCCCGCGGGATCGAGGCTGTCGGCCGTGAACGCATCGCGGAGCACCGAGAAGTACGCCTCGCGTTGCGGAAGTCCCTTGCTCAGCGGCGCCCACGAATTGCCCGCGTCGCAGGTGCGCCAGACTTTGACCGCGCCCGCGATCGGTACGCGAAAATTGTCGGACTCGAGCGGAATCAAATACGCGGTGTCGCCGCGACTCGGATGGGCGACCAGCGGAAAGCCGAAATTCGAAGGCAGTCCAGCGGCGATATCGATCCACGAATCGCCGCCGTCGTCGCTGCGATACACCCCCGGATGATTTTGCAGATAGATTCGCGACGGATTGCGCGCATCAAGGCGCAACTTATGCGCGCACTGCGGGCTCAAGTCCGGGTAGCGGCCGGGAATCCATCCGCACCCCACGATTGCGCCGGGTCCACGACTCCCCACCGTCATCGCTGCGATAGACTCCCGCCGACGAGATGGCGGCATAGATGCGATTGGGATCGCGCGGATCGAACAGAATCGTGTGCAAACAAAGTCCGCCAAATCCAGGCTCCCAGTACGGACGCTGCGGATGATTGAGCAGCGCGTCAATCGGCTGGAAGGTTTCGCCGCGATCATCGGAGCGAAACAGCGCGGCCGGATCGGCGCCGGCGAACACGGTCTGCGATGCGTGCGGCGACGGTTCGAGCGCCCACACCGCATTCAGAGAAAGGCCGCTGCCGGCCGGAAATCGCACATTTCCTTCGGCGGGTTCGCGCCAGCTCGCGCCGAAATCATCGGACCAACTCACCATCGCGCCCCAATGCTCGCTCTTGTTGCCGATCAGAATCCGCGGCGGCGCCTTCCCGTCGGAAAGATACGCGGCGGAATAAATCGTCTGTCCCTTGAAATGCGGTCCGCTGATCTTGAACTCGCGGCGGTTGCGATCGGCGAGAAAGATGAACGCGCCCTTGACGGTGCCCACCATCAGCAGGACGTCGCCCGATTGCGGCGCGAGTCGCTCGAGGTTCTCCATGTTTTCCTCACCCGCGAGATGATTCGGCTGATTGCTTATCAGGGCGTCGCGCGAAGTCAAAGACGTGCGCGCATGCGGTGCTGTCCTAATTGAGCGGTGATTCCGGGCCAGTGTCCCAAGTGCTTTGAGGGTGTCCTAAGTGGCGGAATGAACCGGGATATAGCGGGATCACTTGGCGAGCCGTGGATCGTCGGTCGCGACGCATAGAAGGCTAGTGTTTGCAGCGTCCATCTTGCTAATTTGCGAGTCGCTCGATTTAGTCAAATCCTGTCTGGCGATATCGGCGATTCTCTCTTCTTCAACATGACAGGCATCGAGCGATTCGAACTCGCCGACCTGCGACCATTTCGAGATAGGGGCGTCAAAGTCGTATTCCCAGTCACCCGGAAGATAGCCTAGCCATTGGCGCACTCTACCCGTCCACGGAACGTACAGAGGCGGCTTCATCAGATACCAGCTCACAAGCGCGAGCGCAGCGGCGTGGCGGAGTTTCATGTTAGTCGGGGCGGATAGAATAGCCCGACAATGATCGAAGATTTCGGGTGTTGCGCGATTGTTCCGACGTAAAAGTGGGTATCGGACTTTTCGATCATTTGTCGCTCAAATTTCTCGCGAAATTTAGCTTCCCAGTCTAGAGGTCCGTACTTACCTCGCCAGCTTCGATAAGCCTCACCCATTTCCCAATCGGAACACATCAACGTGTGAGTCTTACATGTCGAATCATCACACCGAAATTTGTAACTGAACTTGAATGGTATCTTCTCCAATTCCGGCATGTTCGTCGTTTGCCCAAATAAATGTGTCTGTTCGCTTTGTTTAAGCTTAGCAAGTTGGTCAGGGGTCCAATTTGGAGCATCGGGGTCGATGATTAACCGCTCTATCGCGGCTGGCTTGAAAATACCCAAAGTCGGCGCGCCAGGGTCGGCATCTAGCTGACGTTGTAAATAGCAGAGCGATGGTGCTTTTGAGCGAAGGACTATCTTCCTTCGATTGATCCAGTTTTTGCCGGGGGTGACTTGGGAGACGATCTCAATTGAATCTGGATCGAGATTGAAACTCTCGGCCCTACGATCAGTCGCTTTCTTGAGTCGGACATTTATCAGGTCGTATTTTTTGAAACGTTTGTCGCTCGCTAGGAACCTGTAGCGTACCGGAAAAAGGCGAATCCATTCCGCATTCAGAGTGATTGCGGCTGTGCACGACACCTCAATGTCCTTAGCTGACGGTGTCGGATACGTTCTGACCGTTATCAGGACTTGCTTTTCTATCCACTCGGCCACGGCTTGACCCGTTGCGTTATAGATCGAATCCCTGCAATCCCTGATCTTCCAGCGCGTTAAAGAGCAAATGGCGATGGCATTCGCCCGGATCGGTTTCGACGCACATAAATGCGAGCGGGTGTTCCCCGATGTTCATAAACCAATTCAGATTCTTGCAAAATAGCGGTATCACCCAGCTCTCGTACCAATCCCAAATGACTTGTCGATTGCCGGTAGAAAGAGCCTTAGCCCGAATATGACGCGGCACGCCGAGTCTAGGGAGATGGAGATACAGCAAACCGCCCGCTTCAACTATTCTTTGAAAATTCGTTTTACTGAGTTCGGGCTTGTACATGCTGATAGGCGTGAAGCGAATATCTACTATCGATCTGCCGCCGACCGCTTTCACCCGTTCGACTACATCGTTTGCGGTTCGTCCAGCATATCCGACGGTATAGAAGTTGGCCGTATCGGTTGAACGCGCTTCATTCCAGAGCGCCTTTCGCTCCGCTTGTTCGCGGGCGCTTCGGCTTGGCAGTTTGAGCGGCCTGTTCATCCTTCAACAACTGCCAGTGGATTATACCATCCTTGTCCCGCTGTCGAACGAGCTTAATGTCCTGCTCCAGACGATGCACCCATTGATTATTCGGAAACATCTGCGGCAGAGCCCCGCGCGTTCGTATCTCGGTCCATGTTAACGGTACGCCCGCCGCTATCAGAACGCTCTCGATCCTGCCCCTGAATACGTCGTAAGTCATTTTTCGGGCTCGATCCCAATAGGGGCTTTTGCATTTAGGGCAAACCTTAGGTTCCACGTCCTCGTTAGTTCGAGGCACCCATTCGTGGCCGCATCGTTCACAGCGATACCCCATGACGGTAATCGGTACTTTTGCCATACTGGTATATTACTAACTAGGAATATCGTTCACAAGTAGTTTGACTAGTACGTACGTGTATACTATATGATTAGTTATGGAAGTAATAGTGAAAACTGCACTAGCCCCGACATCCGCGCTTACCGATGCGCGGGGCGGCAGCGAGGCCAAGCCCGAAAAAAAGCGCGACCTAAGACTTTGACGGAATTTGTTTCTTTTCGATTTGCACTGGAGCAAGAGTCAAAAAGTAAAACTGCGAATGTCCTAAGTGAAAACACATCAGCCAGCACCGCGCATGCGCCGGCTCTTGACCTATGCATCAAGTCGAGCTATTGGGTTGAGTGGTTATGCTGGCCGAGAAACCTTATCTGAACTCGTATCGCGATAGAGAGGGCGACTGGCTGCCGCCCGCTTTCGCCAGCGTCGCGGGTGCGCGCGAACAAGCGCCCCCGCGCATCGATATCAAATTTCCGGTGCTGGGCTTTTTGATGGACGCCGAGCTGACCGGTTACGATCTGAAGCGATGCTTCCAGGACTCTATCGGTTTCTTCTACCGGGTCAGCGACGGCTCGCTTTACCCGGCGCTGAAAAAACTCGCTCGCGACAAGCTGGTCACGATGCGCACGGAACGCAACGGCAAGCGGGCGCGGAAAGTGTACGCCATCACGGCCAATGGCCGGGAGCGCTTTCTGAAGATGCTGGCGGAACCGTCGCCGCCGCTGTTCGTGCACGATGAAGCCCAGGTGAAGATTTATTTTGCCCATCACGACCCCAAGTCCGCGCTCGCACATATGGAGCGGATGCGCCGGTTCGACGAGATGTGGGCGCGAGAACTCGCAAGCGTGCTGGGTGAAATGAATTTGCGCGGCGAGACTCCCTATCGCAAAGTGGTGGTCGAGATCGGACGCCAACTTACCGCTTTCAAGGCGCGGATGATGGCTAAACTCGAAGTTGAAATGGCCCGTGAGATCGGCGCTGCCTCACGAAGCAACGGCACCCGCGGCCGTCAGACGAACCATTCGAGAAAGGTGCGAGGTTAGGGGTATGCAGTCGAGCGTACGCAGCCGTTATACTGCTGCTGCGCCATCGGAGATTACGCTTGAAAGAATTTGCCCGACAAATTCGGCGGGTAGCTGAATCTTTTTCGCGGCATCCGATTTGCTGTCCTGGAAAGATTAGAACTGGCGCTTCCGAGCGCAGCACATAGCGCTCGCGACGCAACTGAGGTCCCTTACCGGGGCCGAAGTTAAGTTGCGCGAAGCAACCGAGGGCCCCTAACGGGGCCGAGGTTAATCTCGAATAGGATGCGGAGCTACTGGCGGAGTCGAGGAAAGATCATAAGGCCCTTCTAAGCGCAGCGCGTAGCGCTCGCGAAGCAACGGAGGTCCCCTACTGGGGCCGAAGTTAAATATAGATGACGGAGCCTACTGGCGGAGTCGAGGAAAGATCAAATGGCCGATAACCAATACGCAATCGAACTGGACCACGTGAGCCGAATCTACACCCGCGACGAGTTCGAAGTGCGCGCGCTCGATGACATCACGATTAAGCTGCCCAACGGGCGCTTCGTCGCCATCATGGGACCCTCGGGATCGGGAAAAACCACGCTGCTCAATCTGATCGCGGGAATCGATCACGCCACCTCGGGGCATGTGCTGGTCGGCGGCGAGGAAATCACCTCGATGAAGGAGCGCGACCTGGCCCGATGGCGCGCGCGGCACATCGGGTTGGTCTTCCAGTTCTACAATTTGATTCCGGTGCTGACCGCGTTCGAGAACGTCGAGTTGCCGCTTCTGCTTACCAATCTGAGCAAGGCCGATCGCAAGCAACACGTCGAGACAGCGCTCAAAGTAGTCAGCCTGGCGGACCGGATGGATCATTTTCCGCGCCAACTCTCCGGCGGGCAGGAGCAGCGGGTGGCGATCGCGCGCGCGATCGTGACTGACCCCACCATCGTGGTGGCGGATGAGCCGACCGGCGATCTCGACGCCAAATCGGCGGAGGAAATCCTGAGCCTGCTCCTGGAGCTGAACCGGATGTTCAACAAAACCATCATAATGGTGACCCACGATCAGCGCGCGGTTCGTTTCGTGGAGCAGGTGTTCCATCTGGACAAGGGAGTGCTGGCCGGAGTCGAGCCGGGGAGCCGCGCGCCCGGCGCCGGCGTGGCGCAGGCAGCGAATACATAGTTTTCGGGCGGGAAGTATCAGATGAAGTTTATTGGCCTGGTCCTGAAGAATCTTTTTCGCAACAAGCGGCGCACCGCGTTGACGGTTTTTTCGATCGCGGTGTCGCTGTTTATTTTTTCCGCGCTGGTCAGCCTGCCGACGGTGGCCAACGAGATCCTCGCCGACTCGGCGTCGTCAGTGCGTGTGATCACGCACAACAAGGCCGGCCTCGCCTACAATATTCCGTACGCCTACGGCAAAAGATCGCGGTCACGCCGCATGTGGTCGCGGTGGTGCCGGAGAGCTGGTTCGGCGGCGTGTTACATGACGTCAACGATCAGTTTCCCAATCTGGCGATCGATGATGAGCAGGCGGAGCAGATGTGGCCGGACTGGGGGCTCACGCCCGCGCAGTGGGACCAGTTCGGAAGTCTGCGTACCGCATGCCTGGTCGGCCCCGACACCATGAAGCGCTTTCATCTGCATATCGGCCAGCAGATCATGCTGAAGGGCACGCTGTATCCGTTCAATGTCACGCTCAATATCGTTGGCGTGCTGGGCGCCAAGTCACCGCCCAGCTTGCTGTATTTTCCGCCGCGACTATCTGGAAGAAGCCGCGGGCCGGCCTGGCATGGTGGACAACATTCTGGGTGCGGGCCGACAACGCCGCCAACGGTGCCGCAAGTGATCGCTGCGCTCGACGAGCAATTCGCCAATTCTTCGGCGCGAGACGCAAAGCGAATCGGAAGCGTCGTTCCTCGACGGCTTCATGAAGAACTATCGGATGATCTTCAACCTGGCCGAGATCTTAGGCGTGATCGTCGTGATCACGATCGGGTTGGTGGCGGCGAATACCGCCGCGATGTCGATCCGCGAGCGGCGCGGCGAAATCGCGGTGATGCGCTCGATGGGATTCACCGCGGGCACGATCCTTTCGTTGCTGCTGGCCGAGTCGGTGATAATCGGCTTGATCGGCGGACTGGCTCGGATGCGGTGCCGCGTATCGTGTTGCTCAGGTCTTTTGCCGGTCGGCAGCGGCGCGATGGGTCCGTTCGCCAGCGATCCGGATGCCGCCCGCGATCCTGGTCGAGACGCCTGGTGGCCGCCGCCGCTGATCGGATTGGCGAGCGCGCTGGTTGCCGGCGCGAGCCGCCGCGCGGCGCAATATCGTGGACGCGCTGAGGATGGTGGCCTGATGCGGTTGAAATGGCCGATACCGCTGAAATATAATTTGCGCAGCCTGCTGGTGCGCCGCGTATCGACCGCGATGACCGGCGGCGGAATCGCGCTGGTGGTGGCGGTATTCGTGATCGTGATGGCGATGGTGTCGGGGCTCGCGCCGCGATCAGCGAGACACCGGATCGCCCGACAATCTGGTCGTGCTGCGCAAGGGCGCGACCACCGAAACCTACTCGTCGATGACGCTCGACCAGTTCAACGCGCTGAAGTTCCTGCCCGCGATCCGCCGCGACGCCGACGGCAATCCCGAGGCCTCGCCGGAACTGCCGGTGCAGATGCTGCTCGAGCGCGACCAGGCGGCGGCCGCGACAACATCGTGTTCCGCGGCGTGCTGCCGGTCGCGCTCGAAGGTCCACGACAAGGTCCACATCATCGAGGGCCGGATGTTCAGTCCGAGCATCAACGAAGTGATCGTCGGCAAGGGACTGGTCGGGCGTTATCGCAACTGCACGGTCGGGTCGACGCTTCACTTCGGCCGCGGCGTCTGGAAGGTGGTCGGCATGTTCGACGCCGGCGGAAGCTCGTTCGAGTCCGAGGTCTGGGCCGACATCCACGACGTGCAGGCCGAAGCCCGCCGCGGCGCATACTATGCCTGCGCGCGGCTCAAATGATCGCCCGGCGCCGATGATGCCGCGCTGATCCGCCGGATCGCGGACGATCCCAGCATCAACCTCGAGGCCGAACCGAGAGCCGCATTACTACAAGGATCAGGCGGTGGTCGCGAATCAGTTGCGCATGCTCGGGATGGTGGTCGCGGTCATCATGGGAATCGGCGCGGTGTTCGGCGCGATGAACACCATGTACGCGGCGGTCTCCGCGCGCACTGCCGGAAATCGGCACGCTGCGCGCGCTCGGTTTCAGCCCGGGCGCGGTGATGGGATCGTTCCTGCATCGAATCGCTGATGCTTGCGATGCGCGGCCGGCGTCGATCGGCGTCATCATCGCCCTGCCGATCAACGGCTTCTCGACCACCTTCGGCAATTTTCTGACCTTCTCGACCTTGGCTTTCAATTTCCGGGTCACGCCGGCGATCGTGGTCAGGCGCTGGCCTTCGCGGCATGATGGGCCTGCTCGGCGGATGGCTGCCGGCGCGCACAGGCGATGCGTCTGACGGTGGTCGACGCCTTGCGGAGGATCTAACGGAGGTTTGGGCCATGACGGCAGACGCGCGGAAAAATGCCGCGATCTCGCGAGCTCGAATCACTGCGGATCGCGCGCGCCGAACAACCGAAACGCCGCAGCCGCGTCTGTTCCGATCGCGATCGCGGTAGCCGCGCTGGCGATCGTGGCCGGCGGCGGCTACGAAGTCTACGCACACACCTGGGCAGGCCGCTGGAAGTCGCAGACCGCGACCGGTCGCGCGTGCGCAGTGCGCGGACAGCCGGGTGAATTGCTCAGCGGCTCGGGCTACGTCATCACGCGCGCACAAGTACATCACGGTCGGGACCAAGATTCTCGGCCAGATCGTCGAGGAGCCGATCGAGGAAGGCAAGCCGATCAACAAAGGCAGACCTGCTCGCGCAAGATCGATGACCGCGACTATCAGCGCGCAACTCCAGCAGGCGGTCGCCGACCGCGACCTGGCCGTCGCCAACGTCAGGCTCGGCGATGCCAGGTCCGCGCGCGAGCGCGCGCTGTTCGCAACGGGAGTGACTCGCAGGACGAACTCGACGTCGACCGAGAACGCGCTCGGCGGTCGCGCAGCGCCGCGCTCGAGCACGCCGAAGCCGCGATCGACTACGCCCGATTCTATGTCGCCCAGTGCGTCATCGCTCGCGCCGATCAACGGCGTCGTGCTGCAAGAAATATCGCGAGGTCGGCGACACGATAAACTACGGCGGCGACATCCAGGCCGGCGGCGGCGCCACCGATATCGCGCAACTCGCCGATACCGGACGACATGCGCGTCGAGGTCGATATCAACGAGAGCGACATATCGCCAAGGTCGCGATCGGGATGCCGGCGACGGTGGTTCCCGACGCCTACCCGGAGCGATCTTTCGACGCCAACGGTGGTCAAAGATTTACCCCGAGGCCGACCGCCAGAAGGGAACCGTCAAGGTCGAGGTTCGCTTCTACCCATCCCGACATGCGGATCATCAAGCCCGAAATGAGCGCCAAGGTCTCGTTCCTGGCCGGCACGCCGAACGAGCAAACAAAGCCGTTGGTGATCGTGCCCAAGAAGGCGATCGTCGGAGAAAATAATCAGACCGCGGTGTGGATCGTTCGCGATGGTCAGGTGCACCTCACGTCAATCGTGACCGGACGCGAGTTTCAGGACGGCGTCGAGGTGAAGCAGGGGCTGGCGGGCGGCGAGCAGGTCATCGTCGTTCCGCCCGCGAATCTGAAGGATGGGCAATCGGTAACCGTGGTAAATACGTAGCTCGGATGTAGTCCCGATTGGTCCGACGGTCACATCCCGCGTACAAAAAGGGACACTTTGTACCCCTTTTCGATTGCTAACGACCGGATTGGGTGGCTTCCAGGAGCGCGAGGCCCGCGATCAGCCCGGTCGCGCCTTTCACGCCCGCGGGAGAAGTTCCGCTGCGAGTGGCAGCGTCGGCACGATGTTTCGTGCGCGCCACCGTCGTCTGTCTCGCGGGAGTCACAGGGAGTGATTCGGTCGAAATGGCAGGAATCGTGCCATGACTTGTGATACCATTCGTAGACACAACAGAATTATCGTTGGAAAGGCTGGCTATCGGTTGCGCGGTCTGAATCCCCGTCCACGCCGAAACTAGCACCAAGGCCGATATCGCCCATACTCCGATCACCCAACGCTGGGAGCCCCAAATGGGGTGTTCGAGGTAATTCATAACAACCTCCCGAGACGCGCGATATAAGGATGAGCAAGAGGTATGCCCGCATCGATTTGCCCAATTGCGAGGCAATCAGATGACGTGCTTTTATCGTGACTTCTCGCGAAGGCTGACTTATCGCCGCGAAATTGTTGCGTGCTGGAGAATTGCCAAATGGCTGAAAACTTTGTCCTGATCCATGGCGCATGGCACGGAGCATGGTGTTGGGCCGCCGTCATCAATGAGCTCGGCAAGCACGGCGATCATGCGTATGCGATCGATCTTCCCGGCAGCAACGCCAACGCTTTCGATCGCGCCAAGGTCACGCTGCAAACCTACGTAGACGCCGCGGTCCGCTACATCGAAGATCGCAAACTCAACAATGTGGTCCTCGCCGGCCACAGTATGGCGGGTGTCGTGATTCCCGGCGTCGTCGCGAAGATTCCCGATCGCATCAAGCGCGCGGTCTTCGTCAGCGCGGTGGTCAATGAGGATGGAAAATCGGTTTTCGATCCCGGCGACAAATTCGCGGAGCCGCTGGCCAAGCTCGCCGAGTCGCGCTACGACAAATCGCTCCCCATCGATGCGATGGTCGAGAGCTTCCGCAAATTCTACATGCAGGATGCCAAGCCGGCGCTGCAGGATTGGGTGATCTCGGCGCTCTGCCCGCAACCGATTCGCCCGTTCCTCGATCCGGTAGATATGAAATCGTTTTTCGCCACCAACGTCCCACAAAGTTATCTGGTCTGCGAGGATGACCTCTCACCCGACGGCCATCCGCTATGGCATCCGACCTATTCCGGCCGCCTCAAGAATCCGAGCATCCGAAAAGTGAAGAGCAGTCATGAGGTGATGTTCACCAAACCGCGCGAATGCGCGGAGGCGCTCTACGAATTCGCGCGCGAATGAATCGGCGTCGCCGCGGATTCGCGGCTAGCCTTTACGATCGAAAATGAACAGCGGAACCTGATTCGCGATCTTCGGATCGATGGCCACCGTCCTGGTGCCCATCTCCTTTTTGATCGGCGCCGTCGCGAGGCCCGCCTTCGCGAGCGCCGCGACCACCTGATCGACATCCTCCGCCTCGAGCCACAGCCGAACATCCCCTCCCCGTTCGCCTTGATCGCATCGGCGGCGAGCGGCCCCGCCACCAGGCGAATTTCCGCGCCGCCGATCGTTACCGATGCGCGATCTGCCGAGCGGGTTACTTTGAAACCGAAATACTTTTGGTAAATCGATGCGGCATCATCGAGATCGGTAGTGGCCACATCGACCCGGTCAAGGCGTTTGATCATCAGTTATTTCTAGCGATTGGAATGTCTATGCACCAGCCTTTTATCGATCCGTTGCCAGGGGTGATCGCTGGCGGCGATGCTCGATCGTATCCTCAACCGCTCGATTATCGTCAGCATCAACGGCGAGAGCTTCAGACTCAAGGACAAGCGCAAGGCTGGCGTTGTGCCGAAGATAAGAAAAGCTGACCCTGCGAAACTTCAAACGGTATAACTGACAACCGCCCAAGGATACCAAGCTACCGAGCCGACGGGGGCAGCATCATGAGGTTGCGCCGCTGCGCTCGCAACCTTCACCGCATCGTCGTAGCTATCGAGCAAACCATTAAGGCCTGGACGAATGCCGAGCTCCTGGGAAACATCCTTCTTCGAAAGACTGCAGAACCAGGAATGGAATCCGTCGACCTCCCAGGCAAGGACTTCGTAACCGATGATATGCCCGCTTGGATCGAGAGCGAGTTCCTTGCTGGCGGCCTCGGCAATGACCGGAAGAAGCTCGTTCTCGCGGGTCGGAGCGTATTCGGCCACGAAGCTCGCGGCGATGTCTCTCCGAAGCCCTAGGGCCAGCAGCTTCCAGCCGTTGCGGCTGATCGGAAACCGCCGAAGGAGGTCTCTGGCAGTGTCCAGCGTGCGCAGTGCGTTGGGGTAGCCGATCTCGTTAGCGCGCTGCCGCTCGGTTGTCCACTTGATGAACTCGTTGAGATCGGACTCCCCCAAGCCCCAGAACTCGGGCCCTACGTCTCCGCTTTTCGTCAGTCACCTTAACCCATTGGTAGGCCCAGTCGTGCGGGAGCGTGACAGTCAGGCATGTCGACATCGTGACGATCTCGCCTTGCGGCAACTTGGCCTTGCAGATCTCACAGAACTCGACCGGACCGGAGCTGTTCGCAGCCTGCACAATGAAGTAACCGCCGCAAACGAACTCTTCGAGTTCCCCTCGCGATTGAGTCTCTTTGATCATCATCGAGCTGCTCCCCAGAGGAACTTAGCCCAGGCGCAGAAGACAGCATACAGGTGCGAGCGTGCCAACCGCGCCGCCGCGACGGCTCGTGTTGCTTTCAGCATTCGAGCGCAGGCGATCGGCTGCAGCATCGCTCATGATGCGGGTTGATAGCACGACGCGGTTAGATGACCCACCGAGATCCTTCGCGTGCGCCGTAGGCTTCGCTCAGGATGACGAGGGGAAGGATCGGGCAAGCACACAGGCTGAAACCTCGGTGAGGTTTCAGTGTCTGGATCTTCGCGCTTCCTGCGGGGCATCACGTTGATCGAAGCGGTGCACGCGTCGATTTGAGAAGGTCTATCGGTCCGATGCCGCCTATGCACGATCCTTTTATCGCTCTGAAGCCGGAACGATCGCCGGCGGCGATGCCGCCGTCGCCATCTTGTAGCTGTTAGCCGCTTCCATCCGTGAGAGCGCGTAGCGGAATGGCTCGTTCGAGATGGTGACGACACCCTGATATGGATGCGCCAATTCCAGAATCGCGAGAATTGTCATCCCGAGCAGGATCGAAAAGAACCCGCACATCACTACCTGCGCGCGAAAAACGTTGCTGCCGAAGAAGTAGCTGAAACCGATCGTCATCAAGCATCCAAGATAGATCACCGTCCACACCACCGACGGGAGATCGTCTTCGTAAAAAAGAAACCGCTGGCTGCGCGCCTGACTGATGAGATTGAGCTGGTCGATCGACTTGTCCATCAACATTTGCTCGCGGGGGTCCGCCGTGTGATATGCGAGCACCGTGGCCCAGAGTTCGTGGGCACCGGCTTTTTCTCCTTTAAAGGTGTCGTCAGCCATCCGTGGCCATTCACTTTCGATCACCCGATGCGTGTATTCGAGGATCGCGAGATCGAGCTGCGAGCGCATCGGCTCCGAGAACGCCGCGCCGAGTTTGTACAGGCTCTCCAGCGCCGTCGCCTCCTGAAGCGCATAGCCGTTGGCCTGATTGAACCGCTCCCACGCGGCCACAATAACGAAGGCCAGGATCAGGCCGTAAAAGGCGCCCAGCACTCCGAAGGTGACGCCCGCCACTTCGTGGTTCTTTTGCAACCGGTCCAGCGGAACCAACCATCGCACGAGGCAAAGACCGGCGATGCTGCCACCGCCAAATACTATGATGACGAATATGATCTGAGTGACGGATCCGCAGTAAAGTAGGAAATTCATCTCTCGAAATCCCCCCTGGACAACCCCTGCGCCGTTGCGCGCTCAGTCGCCGCAACCAGAGTACCGGTCCTCGCTCAGAGGCTAAAGCATGTGTCCCTGACCAGCCTAACGGACATTAGAAACACTCGTGGCGATGGTTTATGATGGTGGCCGAGCTTTTTGCATGGCCACGGCAATCACAACCGCAACCATCACGCCGGCAATCGCGCCGGTCGGCAACTATCGGCGGGTGCTGCCGGTCAGCCTCGAGCGTTTGTATGAAAACGCGATCGACTGGGCCCATCTGCCCTATCTCCATCGCACCAGCTTCTCGAAGATCGAATGCGTCGAGGACGGCGCGTGGGGTTTTCGCGCGCGGGTGTGGGGCCAACCTTACGATGAGCACCGGATGTTCCTGATCGAGTTGATCCTCGATCGCGAAAATCGCCGATGGATCACGTCGACCCTCGAAGGTTTCGGCCGCGGCAGCAAGATCGTGACTGATGCCACCCCGATGGGCGATCGCGAGACTCATATCGACGCGAATTTTTTCGTCCCGCGAGTCGCACCGGATCGCATCTCCGAGATCGCCAACTATTACCGAAATCTTTACACGCGTCTTTACGACGAAGACGTGTCGATGATGTCGGTCCGCCAGGCGCAGCTCGACGCGATCAAAAGCGCGAACGTATCGGCGCCGCGGCAAAGCCGCCGCGTGCTCGGCTCACTCGATGAAGTTCGATCGCGACTGCCGATCGTTATCGATGACCGAGGCCGTCAGTTCCGCATCGTCGAGATCGACGGGAAACTTGTCGCGCACGCGACCGTATGCCCGCATGCGCTGGGGCCGCTGGATCACGCGACCGTCGCCGACGGGATCATCGAATGCCCGTGGCATGGCTATCGATTCGATATCGTGACCCGCCGATGCGTGAGCGGCCAAAGCTGTAGTCTCGCGCCAGCGCCGGAAATCATCGTCGATGCGAATAGTGTCATCGTCGAGTGGAAGACCACCACTGAGATCTGAAATCGAGAGCACGCTATGGGAAACGCCGCCCTTCCTGTCCGCTTCGGAAACGAAACCGGCGTTGCGGACCACGCACATGAAGCGACGCGGGTCGCCGCGATTCCATGGTACGTATGGTGCCTCGCGGCCGCGGTGACCTGCGACGCGTTCGGAGGTTACTGGGATATCTCGTGGCACATCTCGATCGGCCGCGACACCTTCTGGACTCCGGCGCACATGATGATCTATCTCGCTGGCGTGCTGGCCGGAATCGCATGCGGCTACACCATCCTGACGACCACTTTCGGCTCTTCGCGTGAGGCGCGTGATACCTCCGTTTCAATCTGGGGATTTCGCGGGCCGCTGGGATGCTTCCTCGCGACCTGGGGCGCCTTCGCGATGCTGACCTCGGCGCCATTCGACAACTGGTGGCACGCCGCCTACGGCCTCGATGTGAAAATTGTCAGCCTGCCGCATTCGATCCTCGGGCTCGGCGAAGGAATGATCAGTCTCGGCGCGATGCTGTTGGTTTGTGCGCATACCAATCGCGCGTCGGGAGCGTATCGGGAGAAGCTCGATCGGATGCTGCTTTACGTCGGCGGCATCGAAATCTTCGGCGCCGCGCTCTTCAGCCTGGAATCGACTCCGTTCGAATTTATGCACAGCGCGATTTTTTACCGATCGGTGGCGCAGGCTTTTCCGATCGTGTTGATTGCGATTTCGTGCATCTCGAAGTCGAAATGGCCCGCGATCACGATGGCCGGCATTTACACATTCCTGTTTCTCGCGGCGTTGTGGATCTTTCCGCTCTTTCCGGCGCAGCCCAAGCTGGGGCCGGTCTATCAACCCATCACGCATATGATTCCGCTGTGGTTCCCCACGCTGCTGATCGTGCCGGCCTTCGCGCTCGATTTGCTCCGGCAACGGATGGGCGAGCAATGGGGCAGCTTGAAATCCGCCGTCGCCGCAGGCTGCGTGTATATCGCGGTGTTCGTCGCGGCGCAGTGGCCGTTCGCGGATTTCCTGATGTCGCCGCTGGCGCGCAATCGAATCTTCGGAACGATCTATTTCGGGTACTTCGATCCGGCGAATGTGCTCTACAATCCGTACCACTTCGCGCCTGTGCACCAGACGCGGGCCGGCTTCGCGGTCGCGATGCTGGTTGTCGTAGCGATATCGATAGTGTTTTGTTCGATCGGAATGGCGCTGGGAAACTGGATGCGCAAGGTCCAGCGCTGACGCAGCATTGAAGCACCGGCTCTCAGTTTTTGCGCCGATTATAGTGGCGCTGGCGGCGCCGCTCATATTCGCACGCCCCGTCCTCGCGCATGTCGGCAGCCCCAATGTTTTTTACGAAGGCGACGCCGGCCCTTATCATCTTTTTGTAACGGTGCGGGTTCCGCAGGTGATTCCCGGCGTCGCGGAAGTCGAGATTCGGACCAACTCCAATGACGTGCGAGAGATCAAAACCGCGGTCGCGCGGCTGACCGGCGCGGGCTCGCAGTACGTGCCGGTTCCCGACGTCGCCAAGCAATCGAAAACCGATCCGCGCTTTTTCAGCTCGAGTCTGTGGCTGATGGAGTATGGTTCGTTGCGGGTGCTGCTCAAGGTGAACGGCACCCATGGCCCGGCGGAACTTTCGGTACCGGTGGCCTCGTTCGGACAAGGCACGCTCAAAATGCCGTGGGCGCTCGGCGCGCTATTGCTGACGCTCGCCGTCGGGCTGGCGCTCGGCGCGATTTCGATCGTGGGCGCAGCCGCGCGCGAATCGCGAGCGGCGCCCGGCGCGGAAATTTCGCCCGAGTACCGGCACCGAGGCCGGCGCGCGATGGCGATAATGACGGTGCTGGTCGGACTGATTTTCTGGGGCGCATTCGCATGGTGGAGCGCTGACGCGAAGGCCTACGCGACGCTCGCAACATTTTTCAAGTCACCAAAGTGCGCGGCGACTCTGGCGGGCAATCGACTTTCAATTCGGCCGACCGACAAGATCTGGCTCGCGAACGAGAATGTTCAGGACCTGGTTCTCGACCACGGCCACATCATGCATCTCTTTCTGGTGCGGACGCCGGGGCTCGATCGCATCTGGCATCTGCATCCCGAGCGCACCGATCAGGGAACCTTCGAAAAGAATCTGCCATCGATCGAAGCGGGCAACTACGAGATCTTCGGCGACATCGTGGACAAGTACGGGTTTCCATGGACCCTGGTCGGCAACACCGACCTGCCCGATATTGCGGGTCCGCCGATGAGCGGCGACGATTCCGAGGGCACCGCGACCGCACTCACTCAAGCGAGCGACACCACCATCTCGACGCTTGCGGACGGCACCACCGTGGTATGGAAACGCGACCACGCGCCGCTTAGAGCGAACGTTCCAATGATCATGGAGTTTGAGGTGAAGGATCCGAACGGCGCGCCGGCCGGCGACCTCGAGCCATACATGGGGATGGCGGCGCACGCGGAAATAATCCGAAGCGATCTCAGCGTCTTCGCGCACATCCATCCCTCGGGATCGGCGTCGATGGCGGCGGTGATGATGGCGAGTACGGATATGTCATCGATGGCGGACATGAAGATGGCATCCGAGAAGATCGCGCCGGAAATCTCGATGCCATATGGGTTTCCGAAGCCGGGGGAGTATCGGCTCTTCCTTCAATTCAAGCGCGCCGGACATATCGAGACCGCCGTCTTCGACGCCCACGTGGAATAAAAACGGGCGCCGGATGATATTCCGGCGCCCGTTTGAAAAATCGCGCTCCGACTTCGATCAGCCCTTCGGCTTCATAGTGAAATTGACGCTGGCAGTCGCGCCGTCTTTGACATCCGCCTTGTCATCCATGGTGCCGAGCTTTTCCTGCCACACCTCGACGGTGTAGTTGCCCGGAGGGACGTCCTTGATCGTGTAGTTGCCCTTGTCGTCGGTGACCGCGAAGTACGGCGTGTCGGTCGAGACCCACCATCCGTGCATCCATCCGTGCGCATCGCAGGTGACCTTGATGACTTCGGGCTTTTCGATCACCTTATCCATCTCCTTCTTGAACTTCGGCTGGGCCGCGTTGAAGGAAGGATTCACGGTTGAATAGGTGTGGATGTTATGCAGGATCCCGTCGTCGTTCATGATCTTGACGGTGCTGCCGGCCTCGAATGCCAGCACATGCGGTTCGTAGCGGCATCCCTTCTGGTCGAAGGTCACGGATCCCGGCTTCATGTCGCCCTTGGCGCCCTTGACCACGACCACCGCGTTCTCAATGCCGCCGCCGTCTCCGACCACCAGATCTTCGTTGTAATGCGGTTTGAGTCCGCATACTTCCTTGTCCTTGGTGATTTCGAGGGTCTTCGGCTTAGGCGGCGGACCGTCGAATTTGACGGTGCCGCTGATGGTTCCTCCGGCGGCAATGGCGCTACCCGCGCTGAAAGTCATACCCAGCGCCACCGCTGCGCACGCCGTGGTGAGAATTGCGAATCGTTTCATTCTGATCTTCCTCCTGCTCTTGCTGCGGATCTCTGCCGGCTATGACGCTTTTCCTGACATCTTGTTATTGTCGCTGACTTTCAGCTTTTTGGCCGGCGCGCCCTTGGGCGGTTGTGGACTCGCTACCTGCGACGGCAGCGATTGCCCCGGATGCGTGCCGAACCAGAAGATGTAGTCGCGAATCGCCTTGCGTTGCTCTTCTTCGTTACCTTTCAGAATGTCATCGGGACCGCCCGGATAGAAAGACGGCATCTTGGTGCCGGGTTGAATCTTCTGCGGATCGGCGAGCCAGACTGGAATCCACTCCGGATTGAGGCGCGCATGCGCCAATCCAAGATCGGGCGCCCATCCTTCGGGCGGACCTTCGGGATGCTTGTCGCCCTGCTGATGACAACTGAAGCAGTTGAAGTAGTCCTTGGACATCAGCTTCTGCCCGGCCTCTAAATCCGGCTCCGGGATCAGGTTGGTGTTCAAATATACAAAGGGCACCTGCAGATCCGCCATCGCGGTGAAGTAATTGACCAGGGTGTCGCCTTCATGATTGTCGACATGGAAAGTCGGCATCCGGATTTTCAGCCACGGCCGAATCGGAGTCGGGCTCTGCAGGAAACTGAAGAGCCATTCGGGCTGAACCTTCGCGCCTTCGCCATTGAGGATCGGCGGCGCGAGATTGATTTGCTCGGGCGGATAGAAGCGGCGGATATAGCCCCCGCGATCCTCGATGATGTGGCATCCGACGCAGTTGCGGTAGTTCACATCGCGGCGCCCCATCACGATCTCTTCCTGGTGCGCGCTGCCGGGCGCGCGATAACGCTCCGGCACCTTGCCCTCGTGCAGACTCGCGAGGAAGACCCGAATGTCCCGGATGTCCTCATCCTGCAAATCGAAATTCGGCATCACCTGCTCGACGTCTTTGGTCGCGTAGGTCCGCGGATCGCGGAGCTTGTGGAACATCCAGTCGTTCCAGGTTTCGGGAATGTCGGTGTGATTACCGAAGAACAGCTCATCGACGTGCTTGGAACCCTCGGTGGTCAGCTCGACCCCGATTCGCGACTCCTTCTCCATGCCGCTGATCTCGTGGCAGCCGAAGCATCCGTACTTGCGAATCAGGGCCGCGCCGTTGTGGATGTTCGCGGGATCTTTCAGCGCGACGTCGATATTGGGGTCCGGCTTCTTTTGCCCGTGCTGCATGAGGAACGCGACCAGCGCGAGCGCCTCGTGATCGCTGAGGCGCAGCGACGGCATGGTGGGATGGGTCGCGTAGTTAGTCGGGTCCTTGATCCACCAGTAGATCCATCGCGCGTCGGTCTTCTCGGCGATGTTGTCGAGGTTGGGCGCGAAATCCTTCGCCGTGCGGCTCTGATCGGGTTTGAAATCCTTGTCCCATCCGACCGGAGCGCCGATCTGTCCCGGATCGATCGAATGACATCCTTTGCATCCCACTGATTCAAACAGGCCCTTGCCCTCTTCGATCATGCTCGCATTCGCGAGCGCGCCTTCCAGCTCCGCCGGCGCGGGATGAGCGTTGCTCCATTCGTCGCCGTCCTTCTGCGAGCTACTGAAAAGGTAAGCTGTGATCTGAGTCGCCTGATCGGTACTGAACATGAAGTTCGGCATCCGCGTATGCGGGCGGAACAGGTGCGGATTGGTGACCCAGCGCACGGTCCAGGACGGATCGAGTTTCGCGGAAGCGAGTTTCAGGTAGGGGCCGATCTTCGGCATGTCCTCGTAGCCGGCGACGAGATGACACGCGGGACAACCCATCTGCTGAAACATACGCTCGCCGCCGACCCAGTTGAGCGCGATCTGCTGGTTGTCTTTGTTGCGCAACGAGCCGACATCGATATGGCAGGTGATGCATCGCGATTGCATTTCCTCGCCCGCGAGCAGCGGATGGTCCCAGTGCTCGGTGTCGCCATGCGCCATTGCGATCGAGTTGACCGCGGGACCCTGGCCCTCGTGGCAGGGCGTACATCCGGTTTTTTCGGGCGGATGCTTGAGAATGATCGCGTCGAAATTGGAATGGGTGCGAAACGGCTGCGGCGCGTCCTCGAAGCCTTTTTTGTCGGCGCCCATATGGCAGCTTTGGCAGCGATCGACGCGCGCGATCGCTTCATCGAACGCGTTGCGATCGAAATCGTCGATGGCGGTCTGCTGAATTTTCGGAATCTTCGGATAGCGCGCGACGATCCGGCCCATAAACTTGATCGGGATCATGTAAGTATCGGCCTTATCGGAAAGGTCGTCGCGGGTTTTGGTCAGAACTTTGAGCTTGTCGGTCAGGTCCGCGACCGTCGAATTGATTTTGTCGATCTGATCCTTGACGTCCTGGAGATTCTTCTTGGCCTGATCGGACTGGGCGTTTTCCCCCGCCAGCTCGGTCTGCAGTTTCTGAATCTCGCTCCAGATCGGCGCCGAATCCCCCTTGACCTGGATCGCGTGATTGTAGTCATACATCCGTTCCGTGAGGATCGACTTGGTAAAGCGCACCGCCTGATCCTTGTCGTCGGCGGTATTGGTGAGCCGGACTTCCTGCGCTTTGAGATCTTCGAGTTGGCGCTGGGTGTCGCCCGACTGTAGCTGCTGCTGGGCGGCCGCGAGGTCCTTGATGTCCTTCACATAGTCGGGATTGTCGTTGAGCTTCTTCTGCTCGGCGGCGACATCCTTCATGTACTTGTTGTAGGCGAGCCGGTCGAATTCGACCTGATATTCCTTCCACGGCCGGCGCGAGATGTTGTCGTCCCAGATCGCCCAGATCGCACTCACCAGCAGCAGTGCCATCATGAGAACGAAAAGTGCGCTGAACGATTTCCCCTCTTCGACTTGATCCAGTCCCGGTCTGCCAGCCATCTACATCACACCTGCCACGGAAAATGCTTTCCGCATCGCACCGTCACGATTGCTCGCCGAAATAACGCTCGATCGCGAAGCCCGCCACAAACACCAGAATGCCAACTCCCGCGATCTCGAACTCACGCCCCATTCCGTGCGGAGCGGTAACGCCCACGTACAATCCGAACAGCACGTCGACGCACCCGATCGCCTCGAGCACTTTGGCAAGAAAGAACACTCAGATGTTTATCCACGGGGTCACGAGGATGTACTTGATGTTCAACGCGTGGCGCAACGCCATCTTCACCACCACGCCCAGCATCGCGATAAACAAAAATCCGGTGATCCCGAAACGCACCGGACCCCATGCTTCCAGGACTTCTTTGCCGCCGCCCGGAAACGCCGACCACGGATCGCCCGGAGGCCGTCTTCTGATCCACCAATAGAACCCCGCGTAGCCGACCACAAAATACGCGCCGATCACCGCCAGGCCGAAAATCGCCGACGCGGTATAGTCGCGCAACCCGAACATGTACGGCAGATCGACGTTGGTCAGCGCCTCAACCAGATGCGGGTCCCAAATTTGTCCCGGCCAGAACCAGTTCCATCCCGGACCACGGAAGAAAGTTCCGATGATGATGAAGGAGACCCAGAGGACGTGAAATCCAAAAAAGAAAGTCAGGATTTCGAACTTGCGCTCGCGAAAAGTGTAGTAACCGTTGCCCTTCGGATTGATGTCGAGGTACGGAATCAGCATCAGCCCGACGATGATGAAGCTCGGAAGCACCACGCCGGCGTACCATGGATCGAAGAACACCAGCATTTCCTGCAAGCCCAGGAAGTACCACGGCGCCTTGGACGGATTGGGCGTGCGGGTGGGATTGGAGGGCTCTTCCAGCGGCGCGTTGATGGTGAGCGACCAGATAGTCAGCACCGCGATCACCAGCAACGACATCAGAAATTCGTTGCGTACCAGAAACGGCCAGGTGTGAAGTTTGTCCTCCATTCCCGAGCCGACTTTCTTCGGGACCTCGCGCTTGCCGCCCGCCGCCGCCCGCGGAGCGCCACCGGCCGGCGCCGCGGCGCCCGCCGCTTGCATTGTGATTCCACTGCCGTCGGTTGCCATGACAAAACCCCTAGGACTTTCGCGGTTGCGAATCCTCGTCGTCCTCTTTGGGGGGCGCCGCGAGGATCCACAATCCATACATGATCGCCATCATCACGACCGGCACGAAAAGCACGCGCACGATTCCCAACCGCAGCAGCCCTGAAAACAAACCACCCATAGCGCGTCCGCGGCGGTACTAGAGGGGCCCCGACATTCCGTCGCGCCGGATGCGCCAGAAGTGCACCGCCATGAACAAGCTCGCAATCAACGGGAAAAAGATGCAATGCAAAATGTAGAACCGCAGCAGCGTATGCGGTCCGATTTCAGCGCCGCCGAAGATGAATGCGCGCGCGTCATACACCGGATTGACACCCATGATTTCGTGAAACGGTCCGCCGTGGCCGAGCAAGGGCGTGGCGCGCGCCATATTGGAGCCGACCGTGACCGCCCAAATCGAAAGCTGATCCCACGGCAGCAAATATCCGGTGAACGAGAGCAGCAGCGTCAGCACCAGCAGAATCACGCCGACCACCCAGTTGAATTCGCGCGGCGGCTTGTACGATCCGGTCATGAAGACGCGAAACATATGCAGCCAGACCGCGATCACCATCCCGTGCGCGGACCATCGATGCATGTTGCGCATCAGCATCCCGAAGGGCATGTCGAATTCGAGATACTTCATGTCCGCATACGCGTATTCGGCGGTGGGCCGATAATAGAACATCAAGTAGACCCCGGTGACGACGGTAACCAGGAAGAGCAGGAACGTGATTCCGCCCATGCACCAGGTGAAGCGCAGGCGAACCGTGTGCTTCTGCACTTTGGAGGGATGCAGATGGAGCCAGATATTTCCCGACACCATCAGGATGCGGTTGCGCGGGGTGTCCTCGTAGCCGTGGCGGAAAATCGATTGCCACGCCTGCGACTCGACGATCTGCCGCTTGGTCTCTTTCCAGTCGAATTTGGCCATCCCTAAACTAACAGCTCCCCGGCGGCAGCCATCCCTTTCGATCTTTCCGCGATCGCTCGATCCGAGTGATTATCTGAAAAACCCGGCACTTTTGAAAACCCGCGTCAGCCCCGCAGCATTCGGCGGACGTAAGATTATCTAATTCCGGTCCATGTGTGCAATAAAACGCGGCTGATGGATCAACATCACTCGACGCGCTTCTCGCGCCGGCTGAATAGCGAGACCACCAGCCCATAGAGCACCATCAGAACCCCGATGCCGATTACGCCGAGTCCGGGGCCGATCAAAATCCCGGTCGCGCACAGCACCACCCCGATCACCAGCAGCGGAATTCCAAATGCGATCGGATTGAACGGATCGCCCTTCGAGGCGCGCGCGATCTGGCGCTGTTGATTGTCGTGCTGGCCGGCTTCCTCGTTACTCTCGCGCAGCAGGCTGACTGCATAGTCGGTCAGCTCGTCGCGATTTTTCAGATTGCGCAGGCGGTCGGCGAGCTGCTTTGCGAGATCCTCGATGTTGCGCTCGGCGCCTTCATCTTCTTGATCGGAGGTGGCGATTTGATCGGCGGATTTGCCGGATGACTTGTCGATGGGATCGCTCATTTTTCGCCCGCGCGCGGATGTGCGCATAGACGTATCCATGGACGACTAAATTGTCAACGAAACGCTACCGTTTGGCGCCTTTTGTACTGCATCGGAGCTACATACGACCTACATACCCGCTACATACGAGCTACCTACGAGCAACACTCGAGCAACACCTCGGCAACGTTTTATGGGGGGCTCCTTCCCTGTATCGAAGTCTGGATTTACGCCGGGCGAGCGAACAGGATAATTAGGTCTTGGAGAAAGCAGATCCCCCACTTCAACCGCGACGAGGTCTCCTCGTGCCGGTGGCTAATCCCGAGGGCGTCCCGCCACTGCTCGCGATCGCGTTGGCGGCGGCCGCGCCCGGCGATCCTCCGGTGCGCGTGCTCGCGCTGGTTAGCCGAGGCAATGACGCTTCGCCTGGCGCGCCCGCGCATCCGGCGGCGCTGACTGCGGCGCTCGATTACGCGAAGACACGCAAAATCGAAATCCAGCCGCAATCGATATGGTCGGCGAACGCCGGCGCCGATATCATCGCCGCCGCGCGTGAGGCGAAAGTCGGATGGATTTTACTCGGCTATCATCGCGAGGCGTCGGGTCTCGAAACGATGGGCGGGGTCGTGCGCGATGTGTTTGCGAGCGCCCGCGGCGAGCAGGTCCACGTCGGAGTTTTTATTCAAGGTACCGATCGGCCGATCGAGCGCATCTTTGCCGCCGTCGATTCGAGTCCCGACGGACGCGCGGCGCTCGACCTTGCGGTGCGAATCACGCGTTCCCACAATGCGAAGATGCACGCGCTGCTGGTGTCGAATGCGGTCTCGCAATCCGAGGATGAAATGGTCGACATCGTTCGCGCCGCGCGAAAAAGCCTCGGACGACGATTCCACAGCGATGTACTCAGCGAACACACCCTCGAACAGTTACTGCATCAGAGTCCGGGACGGTTATTGATCGTGGGCAAGCGGTTGGCGGATGAGATCAGGCTGGCGCTGAATGAAACTCCGGAAGGCGATCGATGCGTTATCGTCGTTCAAGGCGGAGAAGTCAGCTCGGTCGGAAGCGGAAAAAGAAAAGGCGAACGAAACGGTTGAGCCAGATGCTAGGCGGCTTTGCGCGCGACGATTACCCGATGCACTGACAGCCTCGACAGCCGCTGGTTGCGTTCTACCGTGATGGGCTGTCCCTCAAGGATGTGGCGCACCCGCAGCCGCGTCGTCCATCCGAGATGGCGGGTGAGCGGATTCATCATCGCGACCAGGAAATAGAGCCACCGCTTCTCGCTGCCGAAATGATTGATGATCACGATCCTGCCGCCGGGCTTACATACGCGGATCATCTCGCGCATCATCTGTTCCGGGTCCGGCACCACGGTGATGACGTGGAAACTGCAAACGTCATCGAAGCTTGCGTCGGGAAAATCGAGTTTGAGCGCGTCGCCCACCTTCAACTCGACGTGATTCAGGCGATTCGCGCGGACTTTCTTTTGCGCCCGCGCCAGCATGTCCGCCGACGGATCGATGCCGACGACATGTACGTACGGTGGATACCCGTCGAGCGAGATGCCGGTGCCGACTCCCACTTCCAGCACCCGCTGCTGCGGGCGCAACTTCAGGCTCTCGATAACCTGATGCTCGCTGTCGACGAACATCCGCCCGAAAATTGAATCGTAGATAATCGCGAGATCGGAATAGACGCGGCTCTCGTGCGGTTCGCCCATCGCTCTTCCTTATGAGTTTGCAGTTAGGTGGGCGTGGTCCGCGGAAGAATATGCGACGCCGGATTCAGGCCGCCGCGTTGATTCCTCGAGCGAATTGGCGTTTTGCCGAAGTGATGTCGCGTTTGCGAAAGCGCCATTGCCGCCCTTTCTTAAAGGCAGGCAAAATATTGCGCCGCGCGAACTCATTCACCGTGTCCGGGCTCAAATCCAGGAGGAATGCTACCTCCCGGGAATTCAACAGGATGTCGTCGCGATCGGCCATCGTTCGTCCAACCAGTACGCCCTGACCTCTTGCACGCGGAAGCGATTCTACTAATACGCGCCGCTTTGCGCTGTCAAGTTTAGTTGGGGTTATCGGTCGCGCCAATCCACAAAGAGCGAGTTTCAGACTTTATTTGCGTTTTTCTCGCAAAAACCGAGAAATCGATTGGTGCTTCAAGAGGAACTTCTCTTAGGTTATATGACCTTTTAGACGCTAATGGTATTTAACTTACGCATCGAGATTAAATAGTCGTACCACGCTCTGGTCACCACGATGCATGAAAACAGTCCCGTCAGCACGCCCACGCATAGGGTCAGCGCGAAGCCTTTGACCGGTCCGGTGCCGTATTCGAACAGAATTAGTCCAGCGACAAATGTTGAAATGTTGGAATCCCGGATCGCATCCCACGCGCGCTGATAGCCGAGCTTCACCGCCTCGCGTGGAGTTTTGCCGTTGCGCAACTCTTCGCGCATGCGCTCGTTGATCAGCACGTTCGCGTCCACCGACATACCAAGAGTCAGGACGATTCCCGCGATGCCCGGCAAGGTTAGCGTCGCCTGCACCGCGGCCATCACGCATAGCAGCAGAAGTATATTCAAGGTGAGGCCGAAGTCGGCGAGGATGCCCGCGCGATCGTAGTAGACCGCCATGAAGATGAGCACGACCAGCGCGCCCACCACAAAGGAAAGTTCGCCGGCGCGAATCGAGTCGCGTCCCAGTGAGGGTCCGACGGTCCGCTCCTCTTCGAGTTCGATCGGTGCGGGCAGCGCGCCCGACTTGAGCACGATCGCGAGATTGTGCGCCTCTTGCAGTGAGAAGCGGCCGGTGATCTGGACGTGTCCGCCGGGAATGCGTTCCTTGATAACCGGATCGGAATAGACCGTGCCATCGAGATCGATAACCAGCTTTCTACCGACGTTGTCGGCGGTGAGAGCATCGAATATCTGCGCGCCGCGAGAATCCAGTTCGACGCTGACGTAGTTGCCCTCGAACCTGCCCCCGGGACGTACCCGTGCGTCGGTGACGACGTCACCCTGCATCAGCACCGGTGTCTCGACCAGATACTGCTGGCGGCCGCCGGGCTGCGGAGTTCCGTAAAGGATCTCGTCGCCCGGCGGAGGTCCGTCCTTAATCGCATCGGCGAGGCTGTGCTGATCGTCTTCGAGCTTGAACTCGAGCACCGCGGTTTTCCCGATCAGTTCCTTGGCCTGCTGGGGATCCTGAATGCCGGGAAGTTGCACCAGGATTTCGTTGTCGCCCTCTTTGACGACGGTGGTTTCGCGCACGCCCAGTTGGTCGATTCGATTGCGGATAGTCTCGAGCGCTTGCTCCATCGCGTTGGAGCGAATTTGCGTCTCTTCCATCGGCTTGAAGCTCAGCGCATATGCCGGCGCGCCATTGTCGGTCGTAGCGGAGGCCATGGTCAGGTCCGGGAACGATTTGGTGATAAGGTCGGTGAACTCCGAGCTCTCGTTACCTTTGAGCGTAACCAGCAGCGCGCCGGTTTTGGGATCTTGCGTAATCTGGGGATCGGCGTCGATCTTTTCGAGCTTCAGCTCCTTCTTCAGATCGTCACCGCGGCGCCTCAGTTGCGTCGCCACCGCGTCTTCCAGTTTCACCGCCATTAGCAGATGCGTACCGCCCTGCAGATCGAGTCCCAACTGAATCTTCGCACCCGGCATCCAGTCTTTGAGCGGGTCGGGCGGGTTCAAATTTGCGCTCGGAAGCAGCAGCGTCAGGGCTACCGCGGTGAGCACCGCGGCGAGGATCAGGCGGGAGCGGCCGCTTCCGCCGGTGAAATGGAGATAGAGAAACGCCACCATCAGGGCGAGCAGAACTAGAATTGGACCTAAACTTTGATTTGCTGATTCCACCTGAACCTTTCCGTCGCGGACCGCTGCTTCATCGCGCCATGCTTCGATCGGCGCATCACCGAGGCGTTCCTGCTCCTTCCCTTTATTCTTTTTTTGTGCCCGGCGTTTTGCCGTAGGTAGAAGCCGACGCCACCTGGGTTCTCTCTACCCGAACCCGAATGTTGGGCGCGATTTCGAGCGTGATGACCTTATCGCCCAACTCGGAAATCCTGCCGATCAGCCCACCTGTGGTAACTACCTCGTCATTTTTCTTGAGCGCCGCCAACATCTTTGTATGCTCGGAGGCTTTCTGGGTCTGCGGCCGGATGATCAGAAAATAAAATATGCCGAACAGCAGGGCGAGCGGCACCACCGTGGTGAAGATCACCTGCTGGCTGTTCGCTCCGGCTCCGCCGGTCGCCTGCGCCCATGCTATTCCCTCGAACCACATCAGTTTTCGTCCTGTGCCATGTTTTCGGCGGCGCCCAGTTGCGCGCGCCGATTTTCCGCGAACGATTTGAAGGTGCAGGATGCGATAGCAGCTTGGGCGTCGCGCATCAAGCGCCGATAAAAGTATAGATTATGCTCCGTCAGAGCCCGCGCCGCGAGTATCTCCCCCGCCATATATAGATGACGCAGGTAACCGCGGGTGAAGGTCCGGCACGGCCGGCATTCGCAATCCGGGTCCAGCGGCGATTTGTCACGCGCGTGCTCTGCCCTTTTGATTGAGACGGTTCCGTGGCTGGTGAATGCGCTGCCGTTGCGCGCGTTGCGGGTCGGCAGCACGCAATCGAACATGTCGTAACCCATCCCGATGCTCTCGATCAGGTCGGTCGGGGTCCCGACCCCCATCAGATAGCGCGGCTTCTCGATCGGAAAGCTGGAGGCGGACAGCGCCGCCATCTCGCGCATAGCTATTTTGGGCTCGCCGACGGAAAGCCCTCCGGCGGCGAATCCGTCGAACGGCAACTCGGTGATCTGCCGCGCGCTCAGCGCGCGCAAATCGGGATAGATGCCGCCTTGCGCGATTCCGAACAGTGCCTGGGTTTCGCTGCGGCGGGCGCGGATGCTTCGCTCGGCCCATCGCGCCGTAAGTTCGAGCGACGCTTTTGTCCTTTCGCAGATCGGCGGGAAACGGCGTGCATTCGTCGAGCGCCATCATGATATCCGCGCCGAGCCGCTGCTGGATTTCCACCGCGCTTTCAGGCGTGAACATCAGCGGCGCGCCGTCGAGATGCGAACGGAAGCGGATGCCGTCTTCGTTGATGGAGTTTATTTTCGCGAGGCTCATCGCCTGAAAGCCGCCCGAATCCGTCAGCATCGCGCCGCGAAAGCCCATGAACTTCGCGATGCCGCCCATCTCATTGACCAGCTCCTCACCCGGCCGAATCGCGAGATGGTACGCGTTGGCCAAAATCAGCCGATAGCCCATGTCCCACAACTCATCGGGCGCCATCGCCTTGATCGCGGCGCTGCGTGCCTACCGGCATGAAACACGGCGTCTCGATTTCGCCGTGGGCGGTGATCAGACTTGCCCGATGCGCGCGTCGCGTCGGTCGCGCGAGGTCAGTGGCGCGAACAGTTATCGGGGTCGAGACGGGCTCATCAGATGATCAACATAGCGTCGCCGTAGCTCAGAAAACGGTAGCGATGGCGGATCGCCTCGCGATAGGCGGCGAGAATCTGTCGCGGCCCGCCAGCGCCATCACCAGCGCCAGCACGGTGGTTCGCGGCATGTGGAAATTGGTGATCATCGCATCGACGAGTTTCAAGCGGAATCCGGGATAGATGAACAGCCCGGTAAAGCCTTCGGTGTCTCCGGTTACCGCATACGATTCGAGGGTGCGAACGCTGCTGGTGCCCACCGCGATGACGCGGCCTCCGGTGCGCTTGGCGTGCGCAATCGCCTCGAACAGTATCGGGTGGAATCACATAACACTCCGCTTCCATCGAATGCTGCTCGACCAGGTCCGAACGCAGCGGCGCGAAAGTTCCGGGGCCGATATGCAGCGTCACGAATGCGCACCTGACTCCGGCTTCGGCCAGCGTCTGGAAGACCTGGTCGGTAAAATGCAGGCCCGCCGTCGGCGCGGCAATCGCACCCTCATGCGCGGCGTAGACAGTCTGATAGTCCTCGCGATCGGCGGCATTCACCTCGCGATTGATGTAGTGCGGCAGCGCGAGCATCCCATTTTTTCGAATTAGTTCGTCGAGCGGAACCGAATTCTCGCTCGCGACGATCGCGCGCCCCGGACGCGCGTAGCCCAGCACCTCGAGCGCGTGGCCGTCATCGAGGATGAGCCGCGTGCCTTCCTTGAGCGGGCGATGCGCCCGAATCATCGCTTGCCACGAGCCAGGCCGCTCGGTCATCGGGCGCACGAACAGAACTTCCACGCGTCCGCCGGATTCCTTTCGCACAAACAGGCGCGCCGGCATCACGCGGGTATCGTTCAGGACCAGAAGATCGCCTTCATTGAGATGGCGCGCGAGCTTGTAGAAACGGGAATGCTCCAGGTCGCCGTCCTTGCGATGGAGAACCAGCAAGCGCGCTTCGTCGCGCCGCGCGAGCGGCTCCTGCGCGATGAGTTCCTCGGGCAGGTTGTAGTCGAGTTCCTCGATTCTCATTTGAATCGCACTTTCGGACGCGGCTGCGATTAGCCAATTTGTCAGCGAGGTGCGGCGTGGAAGTTTCGCCTCACGACTATGTTGGTCATTAACGCGGAGAAAGAAAAGGGCGGAGGATCCTGCGATCCGCCGCCCGGTTCAACGCGAGAATTTCTTCAGATCGGAACTTTGCCGGGTTTCGATGCCGGACCCATCAGCGTTTTGTAAACCCGATCGGCGTCTTTCGGGTCACTGACCATCGGGCCCGGTTGTTCGTGATGCTTCATGATTTTGTCTTCGTCATTGAGCGCGCGAGTAGTCGCGCAATACTCCAGCAGAAGACCGTTGGGATCGCGAAAGTAGATCGAGCGACACCATTCGTGATCTACCACCGGAGTCACATCGACACCTCGCTCCAGCAGCAAGTCGCGCTTGGCCTCGAGCTGCGGGACGTCATCGCAATGGAACGCGAAATGATAGAACGCGCCGGGCAAATTCTGGGCGCTATTGATGTCGGTCGCCCACTCCTCAGGAATTCCGGGCACCTTCTCCGGGCACATGAACGCCACCATGGTGCCGTCACCCGCGTCCATAAAAACATGCTTGATCTTGCCGCCCGATGGGGGCTCGATGATGTCGCTCACCACGACCTCGAAGTCGAGCTTGGTGGTCCAGAAATCGATCGTACGTTCGATATCGAGAGTCGCGAGACCGAGGTGATGAACGCCCTTCTTCATAACCAGCCTCCTGAACGATGGTTCAGTTCCTGGTTCAGGTAGTAGCACGCGAACCGCGATCGCGCAAAACGATCGTTCAGGAGCGGCGCGCTAATCGACTCGAATGACCTTATGTTGAATGGCGTAGCGCACGATCGCCGCCGTGCTATGCAGATTCAGTTTCTGCTTCAGATTGTCGCGATGGACTTGCGCGGTCTTGGGACTGATCTTCAGGCGCTCCGCCACGTCCTTGGTGGTCGCGCCCTCGGCGATCAGCCGCAGCACCTCGCGCTCGCGCCTGGTGAGAACGTCCCTGTCGGCCGCGCGCTGCGAAGCCGGCCGATTCATCTGCTGGAGCACGAGCGGCGCGACCGAGGGGCTGACGTAACGCAGGCCGGAATGCACCGCGCGAATGGCAGGAAGAAGTTCCGCCGCGGCGTCAGTCTTGAGCAGATAGCCGCCGACTCCGGCGTCGCTGAGCGCCTCGATCACATATTCCTGATCGCTGTATTGGCTAAGCATCAGCACCTTCGCACTGGGCACCTGGTGCGCGAGCTGATGCGCGGCTGCAAGACCGCCAATTCCCGGCATCAGAACGTCGAGCAGGATCACGTGGGGCCGGGTTCGGATCGCCGTTGCGACGATGGTTTCGCCGTCCTCAACTTCGGCCACGATGTCGCAGTCCGCGGCGAGCGCCGACCTCAACAGATCGCGAACCATCCGGTGGTCATCCGCGATGAGGACCCTAATTTTTTCTCCCGCGCCGCTGGTCTTCTCGGCAGGGCCGGCCATGCTGAACCCCTGATGCGATCTGCTAATGCGATCCCGCCCCGGAACTTTGGCCGAGGTCTTGACCCAACTGCTGCATCTCGGACCCGAACTCGGTCCAGTTGCCCGCGCTCAGCGCCTTGAGCGCACGATTGTAGTGGGTTGCCGCCGATGCGGGCACGGCAGGCTGCGCGGAAGGCGGCGCGGCGGTCGGAGGAGCCGCTGGCGCGGTTTCAGACACCACCGCTGCCGGAGCACCTTCGCCCGCGGTGAACAACGAGCTCAGGGTCGCCGCGAGCGTTTCACCCATCACGACCTTATCGCCATACGATGCGATCACGCGCTGCAGTTCCGGGAGTTGCCCGTTTTCCGCGCGAATGTAGAGCGGCTCGACGTAAAGCAGTGAGTCCTGAATCGGAATCACTATCAGATTTCCGAGGATCACCTTGGAGCCCATCTGATTCCAGAGCGAAAGCTGACGCGAAATTTCCGGGTTCTGATTGATGCGCGCCTGAATCTGGTAGGGGCCGTAAAAGAGGCTGTCCTTGGAGAACGCAAATTCGAACAGATGGCCGTAGTCCGCACCGTCGCAGCGCGCCGCGAGCCAGGAGATCATGTTGTCGCGGCCCTTCGGCACCATCGGCAGCATCAGGATGTATTCCTCCTGACTCTCACCCGGCAACCGCATGATGATGTAGTAGGGCTGCATCGCGCTGGTCATCCCGGCGTAGTTTTCTTTCGCCACGTCCCATTGATCTTCGCGGTTGTAGAACACTTGCGGATCTTTCATGTGATAGGTGCGGTAGGTATCGGCCTGGATGCTGAAAAAATCCTCCGGATAGCGGATGTGTTTGCGCAGGTCATCCGGCATCGCGCTCAGTGGCTTGAACATCGCCGGGAAAATTCTCTGCCAGGTCTGAATTATCGGGTCATCGGGGTCCGCGACATAAAGTGTGGTACGGCCGTCGTACGCATCGACCACGGCCTTGACCGAGTTGCGGATGTAATTCAGTCCATTGGGGTCGATTTGCGAATACGGGTAGTGATCGCTGATGGTGTAGGCGTCGATGATCCACACCATTCGTCCGTTGAGCGCCACGACGTAAGGATCGCTGTCCAGTTTCAAAAACGGCGCAAGGGTCGAAAGCCGGGTCATGATATTTTTGCGGATCATGATCTTGCTCCCGGCCACTATATTTTCGGTGACCAGCAGGTTGATGTCGCGGAAATAAAAACTGAAGAGCAGCCGCCGCCCGAAACCATCGACCGCGATCCCGCTGTTGCCCTTATAGAAGCCGAACGCATTATCGGCGCCTTTGGGATAGTCGAATTCTGGTGTAGCAGAATCCACCACGCTGTAGTTGTCGGCTTCTTCGCCGAAATAGATCGCCGGATTTCCGAGTTTGAAACCCACGCTCGATTCGGCCGGAATATTCTTCAGGAAAAAAACCGGCAGCCCTTCCGAGTCCTTCTCGTTGACCGGGCTCATCACCAGTCCGCTGCCATGGGTAAACTTCAGATGCTGATTGACCCAGGTCTGCGCATTTTCCGGAAGCAGGCCGACGTTGAGCTCGCGCGGCGAGAGCATCACCTGCGTATAGCGCCCGTTGATCCAGTAACGATCGATATCGACGTCGGTAAAATCGTAGTAGAGGCGGATTTCCTGCAACTGCTTGTAGGTGTCGATCAGCGGCCGCGGGTCCCACAGGCGGATGTTGGTGACGGTCGCCGCGTCGGTCACCAGCGAGGCGCTGGTCAGCGTCCCCTTGCCCGCGAACGGCTTCACATCAACCGCGTCGAGCTTGAATGCGCTCCGGGTCATCTCGATATTCGCGGTCAGGTAGGGCTTCTCGATCCGCAGCTCGTCGGGCTTGACCACCAGACGTTCGATGACCGGCTCGATGAAGCTCAGGATGAGCGACGGCGCGAAGACGATCGCGAACGCGATCAGCGGCAGCCGCACCCCCAGCCGGCGAACATTGGCGAAGCACAATACCGCGGCGACGAGCGAAAGTCCGGTCAGCAGCCATAGTGCCGGCTGCCAGAGCACGTGATCGACGTAGCGCAGGCCGAACACCACGCCATTGCTGTGGAACAGCAGCGCATAGCGCGAGAGCCAATAGTTCATCGCGCGCTGGAGAAAGAATATCCCGATAATAACCGAAATGTGCCCGGCGGCGGCCGGCGTGATCTGCGGTGGCGACTCGCGGAAGTCGAGCGCCCCGCGCGCCCAGTAGATCGCGAGCGCAACCGCCGCCGCCAGAAACAGGATCAGCAGGAACAGATCGCGAAAATCCTCCAGCAGCGGCAGCTTGAAAATATAAAACCCGACGTCGTGGCCGAACGAGCGATCGCCCACATGAAACGGCACCCCGTAAAATGCCTTCATATAGACATCCCATCCGCCCGACTCGCCTTGCGCCGGAAAGATCGCGAGGATCGCAGCGGCAATCAGCACCAGCAATCGCCACGGAATCCGATCGCTGAACGCGCGGATCAATTCGGGCAAATTGACCTCGACCACTTCATCGGGCCGCCGCACTACCCGCAGGTTCTGACGCTCGGGACTAAGGCTGACGGCTGCCAGCCCGCTGGCCGCGATCGCGATGAAGGCGACCAGCCACACCGCGGTGAAGATCGAGACCTGGGCGGCGACGATAGTATCGAAGACGTGCCGGTAGCCTTCCGAACTGAACCATAGGAAATCGACCAGAAAGTTATCCGCCACGCTCAGCGCGATCAGCGCGACGATAACGATCGCGGCCAGGCCGAAGAAGATTATCCGCGGGCGCATTCCGGGTTATTGACCGCGCGCAATCTGGCCGACGTGTTCCCGCACCACATCCGGAGGACAGAGCCAGATAAATAGTTTGAGCGCGAGGTATACGGCTAGCATCCAGTCGATCTCGCCCAGCACCGGCACGAAGTCAAGCTCGATGGCGGGCGGTGTGAACATCAGGAACAGGATTAGAAACGGCGCGGCCTTGACGAAAATGGAAACCCGCGCGTCCTTCATCAGGCGGTAGAACACGCGGACAAATTGCGGCAGATGCGTGAGGATCCCGCCGATCCGCTCGGGCGTCAGCATTCGCATCCGCAGAATGTTTCGAAACATGAGGCGCCTTCTTTCTGTCTCATTCTAGCACAGCATCGATGGACGATTACCACGCTGAATGTAATTGAAAGAACCATGCCTCGGCACGGCCGTTTCTTCATGAGGATCGTTCGCGGACCGTTCCTGCCGGATCGGTGCGAAACTCGCGTGGGATGCGGCTGGTATTCGGCCTCCACAGGCAATTTCATTCCTGCGATTTGTGGCCGATAAGAAAAATCTCGGTGCAGAGCGACGGCCAATGCTGTACTACGCGACCGACCTGCTCCAGCAGCATTTTGGCCAGGCGGCTTCGATTCCAGATGAAGTTGCGACCGACGATTCGATAGTCCGCGATCCCCAGGTCACGAGCAATATAGCGCAAGTCGGAGACGACCGGCTCCCTGACATGTCCGCGAAATTCCTGCGGTTCGTACCATTCTTCAATCCGCGACCATTTGGCCCGCCCCAACGGCGTGTCGATTCTCTTCATAATGTCGACCGCATTTGGAGCGCTGAGCACGATTAGGCCACCCGGAACGAGATGATCCACCATCGAGTGAAGCATCCGCTTCGGCGAGTTGTGGTGATGCTCGATCGAGGCGAAACAAGTTGTCACGTCGAACATCCCCCTGATCGGTAGGCCGATGGAAGCATCCGCTGAGATGACTCTCACGCCGTATTTTTTGTGCGCAGTGAAGCCGGCGCCTCCGACGCTGAAATTGACTTCGTCCCGAAAATCGTCCACTACGGTGACTTTCATCCCCAGCGCCGCACAAGCTGGGCCGAAGGCGCCCAAACCGCTGCCAATATCGCACAAGCTCGCGCCGGGACGTGCTACCAGCGAGATCTTGAAAATATCTCGCGTAGTCTGTCCGATCGTATCGGCAAGAATGTCCGCGCAGTAATCCTGCTGAACGCGACGGAGAGCTTCTTCGATGGTGCGCAGGGAGACAGTGTCGTGGTGATCCATCGCGGTTGCACTCTCTGTAGCGATGAGGCACCACGCGGTCAAGATATTCGCAAAGAAAAGAGGGAGCGAACAAACCGTGTCAGACCAGACAGGTCAGCACCGCGAAGCCCTTGGCGGCGGCGGCGGCGAAAAATGCGCGCAGGTTGCGGAATTCGCGCATCAGCCACTGCGCATCGGGACCCGTCCATACGCCGGGATAGATGCCGAGCTTCTCCATCTGCGCCGGATCGTAGCGCGCGGTCATCTCGGCTTCGAGGGTGCCGCGATTCAATTCCGCCGCGATCGCGGCGGTTTCCTTGGCGTCGAAATATCGCGCTTCGCCATAGCCGGAGAAATCGTCGCCCACCTCGGTGCCGCCCATGATCACCTTGCTGATCGGCGCGGTCGTCGGCACCGCACCGCCGCTGAGCAGGTAATGAATTCCGTGCCATGTCTTGTCGATCGATAACGACACGGCCGGCGCGTTCGGTGATTGCGATGCGCCGCCCTGCCCGTTCCCGCCGGAGCCACCGCCGCCCGCCGCGAGGCCTGCGCGCGCCATCAACAGTTTGATCATCGCTTCGCCGGCCGCGCCGCTCTTGAGGCTGTCGGCGTTGATGCCGAGCTCAACGAGCCGCGCGCTCGTCGCTTCGCGCGTCTTCGGATCCATCCGCGCCAGCACGGCCTCAATCATCTGCGGGCCGCGCTCGACAAGCTCCTTGCGCTTCGCTTCCAACAAGCCGACAAATTTTTGCATCGATGCGGCCGAGACGCCCGACCCGGGCGAACCGGGGCCGAACAGCTCCTCAACTCTCGACGGGTCATCTATAAGCGCGGCCAACTGATCGGGAGCGATTTGCACGAACTGACCATTCATCGACATCGACGCGCCCTCCTGTAGTGAAACCCTACTAAAGGGTAACGCGCCGGAAGGAGCGAGAATAGTCCGCCGCCGGGTGAGGACAATGCTCGGGATCAATTGACTAGGTGCGCCGCGCGGGCTTTCTTTCTGCGGAGTCTTCCGGCGAAAAGGCCTGCGCAGTGGCATGTCTGAACGGGCCAATAAGTAGCATAACCCGCTGTCTACTGTTGTTTTAACCATTGACAGTCAGCTTGACACCATGATAGCAAACCGGCGCACGGGGATTGGTCCTAACGCCGTTTCACAGCAACGAACGAGGTTGACCACTATCATGCGGATTCAGAAGTCGCGATTGATTCTGGGAGTGCTAATAGTTCTCGTTGTCGGCTGCGCCGTGCATCCCGAGGTCAACTATTGGAACGCCAGTACGAGCGCAAACAAACGTACGGACGATTGGGTAACCTTCAAGATCACCGATACCGCTATCGTCATCGCCGCTAAGTCAAAAGCGCAAACAACAACGTCCCATGCCAACACGGGCGACAACGCGACCGACGGAAACAAAGGCAACGCAGCGTCGAACAACGCGCTAGCTTCAAAGAATTCCAAGAATAGCAAGCGAACCAGGAATTCTCCGAACAATTCCGCTTCCGCCTCTGGCAGCCAAGGCAACAATGCCGGGGCTGGCAATCAAAACGGCAAGTCCGACTCTGGGAGCCAATCGCCGCAGACACCCAGTCATATCAATGCTGCAGGATCGGGGCCGCGACCGAAAGCGACATCTCTTTGGCTCGCACCGTGGTAACGTGCCCACCAAGTACCTCCGCCTCAACCACGACCGACCCGCAAGATTGCTATAACGAAGTATTGGCTTTCGCGGCCCCCATCGACTACTCAGGTTCAACGTACGCGGTGCAACCCAATAATCATTTGTACAAAACCACCAACATCTCCCCAACATATGTAGCCAGATCGGAACGACTGAAGACCCTGTCGATAGATACCGAAGACCATCGCAAAGAGATTATTGAAACGACAGGGTCGATCGCTGTGAATCTGGCCAAGGTTGCGGTTGGCTTCGCCGCCCCCGAGGCTGGCGGGCGGGCACCGCTGTACCCTCCTTTGACCCTACCAGCAGTCATCAACTTGTCAGATATCGAGCCGGGCGTCGCGACGCCGCTATCAACCGATCCGAACGTTAACTCAGGCTGGACAATTACTCTGGAATATGTAGATCAACCCGATGGTCATATCGAACGCTCAAAGTTCGATCAAGGGACGATGGGTCGTGGTCTCGCAATATCGACGGCCTGTCGCAGTGCAAAACTAACACTCCAAGCTCCTTCAGTCGCAATCACGTTACAGTTCGGATTGACGGTCGCGGACCCGGAGTATTTGGATACTGTTCCACTGCCGGTGAAAGGCGAGGTGGACTTCCCCGAACTGTGCGGTCCAGCTGACGTCAAGACCGAGCAAACTACGCAGGAAACGGTGAACGATCTGTCTGACACATTGTTCAAGCAGGTCGGCGACCTCACCAGTGCAATAAAGAAAGCGACGCCAGCGGCCTCGCCAAAGGCGACTGCGACGCCGTGAGGCTAAAGCACGATGAAAAGCAACTTTTCTCTTCCTCGTCAGATCTTCATTACGGGAGTGGCTTGCCTATTGTGGCTCCTGTTCGTTGGAGATCGTAAGGTCAATGCCGCCGACTGGTCGAAGATATATACGGACAATGAAGACTGATTGTCTTTCTGGATATTTATGGTTTGACCGAGGATTCGAGCACAGCGGCGCCCGTGCGATCACCAAATCCTTGGACCGCGAGCGGTGTTATCGTCGCCGAACCATCGATTATTCTGACAACGAATCATGAGTTTCCAAACAAGTATAACAACTTTGAAATAAGCGGTTGTCTGAAATCCAGAAATTGTTCCAATCCGGTAAAACTATCAACTGTCGACTCAAACTCGAAGTTAGACATCCGGTTGCTGAAATGTCTGGACGGTGCAACCAGGCAAGCGGTCAAACTCGAAGATTCTAGTACTTTTAAAGGAGGCGAGGATATCGGAGTTATTGGTTATCCAGGAAGCCTTGATTTGATGATCCTGACAGGGGTTATTGGCAGCGTCAACGGAGTGAATGGATGGTGGATGAGTTCTGTTGCAATAGAACGAGGAAGCAGCGGCAGTCCAGTCTTCGATCAGTTGGGTAACATTAATTGCGATCGCCTCGGGCGGGATTCTGGGAAGCAACAATCAGAATTACTTCATTCCAGTCAATTTTGCAAAGCAAATTCTGGAGCCTTTTGATGTGCCATTTCCGAAGAATACCCCTCAGGCGGCTTGACCGTTGTTGCGCAAACAACTCGACCCGCCAAGACCAATCGGAAAATTGCTTACGATAAAACCCAAGACATTAGGGCGACACAGCCGCGACAATCGGTTACGAAGAGATTCAAAGCGCAACCCCAGGCTTTGAGATTAGCAAAGCAACGTTCGACACGTTCATTTGCAACTTTTGCGGAGCTGTCGCGGTGCAATCGACCGACAATGAGGCGCGCCTATCTTTTACACTTACAAGCAAAGAGAAATCTCCCGCGAGAATCAACGGTGTCATTCACATCTGGGAGGCTCCTAGGACGCTAGCGCAAGGTGAAACAGCCAGACCGTCGCCACCCGTCAACAACGTTGTGGTCGCTCAAAGCTTGGTATTGTCCGACGCGCTTAACCGGCAAATCAATTTGGCCGGTGTTCCGCTTCCGTCGGCGGCGCATACCAAACGGTCCAAAACGTCGTCGTTAAAAACCAAGCAGGGGAAACGATAGCTCAGGTAAGCCGGGCTCAGTTCTGAAGATCCAAAATCAGACATTTGAGATCACGCAGCACCTCAACGGTGTGGCTCTTAAGCACGTAGGATCAGATTTGTGACTAAGGCAAAGTCGCTAGAAGTAATATTCCTGATGACCATTGCGTCAATTGTTCTTTCGAAGCCCGCATATCGCCAAGAGAATAACTTCCTGGACCTTCTCAGAAATCAAAGTGTCACGGAAGACCCTACGGAGTCTCAGATACAAGGCTTTCAAGGGTTTGCGGGGGGTATGACGTACGCTTTCTGGCCGAAAGACAGGCTTCGCATCGCAGTCTGCTGGGAAGATGTGCGAAAGGAAGAAGATGATGCTCGGGGGTGGGTCGCAAGAGTCTGTAAATGCTACCTGGGTAGCAAACTCGGCGGTAGAATTCACTGGCTTCACACAATGCGTCGGGAGTCAGCCTGGCATACATGTATACTTTAGCGAGGGGACACCGAACACGGGTATCCTCCTAGGGAGCCAATTGGATGGTAAACCTTATGGCATGATGTTGAATCCAACATTTCATACGTTCTCGTCGAGTCGCTGTCAGAAGAATTTGGAGTTCTGTGTCAAAGCAACCGCGGCTCATGAATTCGGACATGTCTGGGATTTATCCACGAAGATTCTGAGACCCGATTCACCGAAGGAGTGCGAGGGCGAGAAAACCGGCCGCATCTTCGTTGATTGGGAAACCCCCCAATATGATCTGAAATCTATAATGAACTATTGCAACCCCGAGTGGTTAGGCAACGGCAAACTCAGCCAGCTAGACATTCAGGCGGTCCAAGAAATCTATGGCCACCTGCAGTTCAGCCGCCGCGGTCATCCGTCTCAAATTGATTATCCAACGGCTCGATCGTTTTCGTTAGCTGATATCCACCTTTTTGCCGGTTCGCGATCCCAAAAGCGAGACGCCCAATA
>CAVVEB010000018.1:0-39103 GCA_963747115.1 uncultured delta proteobacterium
TTTTATTTTGCAAAAGACAAAATCAGAAAAAGGGCAGTCAGATCCAAGAAAGCTGTCCAATCAGGATTCAAGGCTCTCTGCGCCAGAGACCCGCAGTTTTCTAAAGCTATTGAGACTACCACCAAGAGTTTAGATGCTACGACAAATCGTTTGAGCATTTGGGGTCACTTGCTGAGAAGACAGTTGCGCATTTCTTTCCCAGTGCCGGAACTAAAGAAGAACAAGATCATTTTCTAATACCGAGGAGCCTCGTTTCGATGGCTACCGCCAGATATCGAGAGCTAGCTCGGCGACTAGCGAAGCTCAGGAAACATCTGCTTCCCGCGACCTTTTCGAGTATCGGCAACTATACCGAAAAGCAACTCGACAAGGCCCGCGGCTACAGATTGCTTGTACACGCAGAAATAGAGTCTTACCTCGAAGACAGGGCACGATTCATAATAAACGAATGCGTAAGGAATTGGGGTGTCGATCAAAAGCCTAAAGGCGTCCTCATCAGTTTGTTATCGTTCCACCTCGAACAGGAATCGCCATCGGCTCAAGATCTAAGGGACGAACTCGTCGGCACGAAGACGCGGTCGAGAAGTAGCATGAAAACCGCAGCGCAAGCCTTCAACGCGATGCTTTCCAAAAATAACGGCATTAGAGAAAGTAACATCTTGAAGATGCTATTCCCGTTGGGGGTTAGGCCATCCGAAATTGATCAGACATGGCTTAACACAATTGATTCTTTTGGAGCCGACCGCGGCGAGACGGCGCATACTTCGCTTAGGGCTCACCAACCGCTAGATCCCCAAAACGAGTTCAATAAGGCCGAGGCCCTACTTGCGGGCTTGGCGAAAATCGATAAGACGTTAAGCAAAATCAAAATCTGACTGCCGAAATGGGAGTGCACGCCAGTTGGAGTGAGGAGCGCAAATGGGTTCGCTAATAGGAGACGAGATCGAAATCGCGATTCGGAACGCAATTCGGGAGGGCGTGGATACGTCGCGACGAGAAGGTCTCGACACGCCCGGGTGGACGGCCGCCATCATGTTCGAAGTTTTGAAGGCTGGTAACCGGCTGAAATACTCCGTCTGGGTACGGCGTTGCTCCGATGAAATGACCTCGGAATGGCTATGGGACATGACGTGGCTCCACTTCGCCGGAGGTGACAACCTACTTGGTATTCCTTTGGCGTTGGAATCGGAGTGGAATTTGAACCTAAACGAAATTCTGTGGGATTTTCGGAAGCTGCTCGTGAGCCGCGCGGACCTAAGAGTAATGATCTTCCAAGCGTCTGTGCATACGGCTTCGGACCGCTTGGATCGTCTGGTCCAAGAGATCCGCCAGTATTCCGGCACGCGCCAGGGCGATAGATACCTGCTGGTCTGCTGGTGTTACGGCCAGGACTCTGGACGGCTCGAATTTAGGAATTACGTCGCTGACTAATACTCAACGGTTTTTTTGGATTCCGCCGAAGCCTCGTCGCGGCCGTGCGATGGCTGCGCCAGGGCCGTTATCGCGACATCATCATCTTCCGTGATACTAGCCGATCGCTTCGCGGAGGTCTCTCCACTGCGGCAGCCTTCGGTCGGGATGACAATAAGAAAGATCGCAAGCGGGAAGATTCGTGGAGTTCCAACGCCGCGCGCAAGGCGCGCGGCTCTCATCTGTGCGGCACGCTGGTCGCGAGCCAAAGAGCGAGCAGCGCGCCGCACACCTTCTCTCGCGATCGCGAGAGAAGGGCTTCGGAAGAATCCATCGCTGCGCGGAGGCCCTTCGCTTCGCTCAGGGCGACCGCTCGGGCACGCCTCGCGGTCGCTCCGCGTAGGTCCTTCGGGACGACCCTCAGGATGACATGGGGGCGGGAGGTGCTGGCAGGGAAGTACGTGGCGGCGGCTCCGGCGGCGCGGCGGCAGTCTCGCTCTTTGATTCGCGAGACTGATGCCGCGCGTTCTCTTTCATCTGCTTACTCCGCGGGGCGATCGGGCGTCGAGAGGGTGGCATTCGGTTGATCGCAGATCGCGGTTCCCGACCACACAAATAATCGCGAAAACCGCACCTGCGGAGCGAACGGAAGGCGCAAATCACCAAAGACGCGCCGAAGTCTCTAAAGTCTCGCGAAAGCATCCTCAAACGATGCCGCCGGACTACATCGCGGACGCTCCTGCGCGACCCCGAGCAACACCCGAGCAACACTTTTGCAACATTTCTGGTTTGAGCAGGCAGCCCTCGGACCACTATTATGATGCGATGAGTTTGCGTGCAAAGTGCGCGATCGCGGGCCTCGGCCAGACCCGCATGGGCAAGAATTTCGATCATCCCAATGCGATCGGTTTCGCGGTCGAAGCGATCAAGCTCGCCCTCGATGACGCCGGCCTCGAGCGCAAGGACCTCAACGGTCTGCTGGTCAATCCCGGAATCAGTTGGACCGATACCACGATGGCGTCGTTCGGGTTGCAGCAGGCGATGGGGCTGCGCGATTTGCGCCTCAGCGCGACGATGGGTCTGGGGGGCGCGACGGCGGGCGCGATGGTGATGCACGCGGTGCAATCGGTGGCGGCCGGAATGGCCGATGTGGTCGCATGCGTATTCGCCGACGCACCATTGAAACCCCCGCCCCCCAAGGACTTCAAGCAAAAGGGCGGCGGCGGTTCCGCGGCCACATATGGCTTCGCGCGCGGGCTCAGCGCGGCTTACGGTCAGTTCGGCGTCAACGCATACTATGCCTTCGTCGCGCGCCGGCACATGGAACTTTATGGGACCACGCAGGACCATCTGGGAGCGATCGCGGTCGAGCAGCGTCGATGGGCGAACCTGAATCCGGCGGCGCAATTCTTCGATACTCCGATGACGATGGAGGACTATCGCGCGTCGCGATGGATCGTGGAGCCATTTCATCTGTACGATTGCTGCCTCGTATCCAACGGAGGATGCGCCGTCATCGTGACGTCGGCGGAGCGCGCGAAAAGCCTCAAGAAGCCGCCGGTGTATATCCTCGGAATGGGGCAAGGGCATCCGGGCGGCGATCCGATGGACACGCTGGTCTCCGGGGCACCCATCGCGAAACGGACGGCATTCGGAATGGCGGGCATTACGCTTTCCGATGTGCAGTTTACTCAACTCTACGATTGCTATACCTTCACAGTATTGGTCACCCTCGAAGACTACGGCTTCTGCAACAAGGGCGAGGGTGGACCATTCGTCGCCGATGGCAAGACTGGGCCCGGCGGTACGATTCCGGTGAACACGGGGGGTGGACAGCTTAGCTCGTTTTACATGTGGGGGATGACGCCGATCTCGGAAGCTGTAATCCAGGTCCGAGGCGAAGGCGGCAAGCGGCAGGTACCGAAGCACGAAGTCGGCTTGGTATCGGGAAATGGGGGAGTCCTCTCGACCCACTCGACTCTGGTCGTCGCATCTCACCCATAGAATAGGAAAAGATTCAACGACGCGAGGTAGCGAATAGCCGCCTCGCAACCGATTTTTCGACAGCTCGAAGTGCAAGATGCCAGAAGTAAGCAGGCCGGTTTCGATTCCCAAGCCGATCCCCGAGATAACCCCCGCAATGGCGGAGTTTTTCGACGGGGCTCGCCGCGGACTTTTGATGCTCCAGAAGTGCGAGGATTGCGGCGCGCTGCGCTTTCCGGCGCATGAGATATGCACCTCATGCCTGAGCACTCGCGCCAAATGGGCGCCGGTTAGCGGGCGTGGAGAAGTCTACAGCTTCAATATCATGCATCAGGTTTATCATCCGGGCTTTGCCGGCGAGGTTCCCTACGCGGTGGTAGTGGTAAAGCTCGAAGAAGGGGTTAAGTTTGTATCAAACCTGGTCGGGGTGAAGCCCGACCAGATCCGATGCGGCATGCCGGTCGAGGTCACGTTTGAGCAACTAAGTGACCACGTCTGGCTGCCGAAGTTTCGGCCACGAGCGCGGGGCTGAGCAGCCGCGCAGGAGCAGGGCGACACGCCCGCAATCATGTTTTCACTCGATCAAAAATACATTCAGCGTCTCGTCGAGAGTTCGCCTGATATAATTTTCGCCGTCGATGCCGACGGCACCATCGTCTACTATAACGATGGCGCGCGCAAAAACCTGCATTACAACGCGCAGGAAATGATCGGCGAGAAAGTCATCCGCATCTATCCGTCGATCGAAGAAGCGCGCCGCGTCATGAAGGCGATGCGCGAGTCCGGCGACGTCGGCCGGGTCTCCAATTTCGAAACTGTTTTCCGCAACAAGGACGGCGAGCTGATCCCGGTCATGATCTCGGGATCGATGATCTACGATGACGAGGGCAAAGTGATCGGCTCGATCGGGTTTGCGCGCGATATTCGCCGCATGCGTCAGCGCGAGCAACTCGCCACCGCCGGCGAGATCGCGGTCAGCCTTGCGCATGAGATCAACAATCCGCTCGAATCGATTACCAACAACCTCGAACTGCTCGCCCGCGCCATCGAAGGTCACATGAAGGATGCGGAGCTCGCGACCGAGCACGCGCATCTCGACGCGATCCGCGCCGGCATCGTGCGCGTCAATGCCATCGTGCGCCGACTCGACGAGAATTGCCGCAAGGGCGTCTATCAAACCCGCGACTACCTCGATGGAAAGAAGATGACGGACCTGGCGCCGCGAGAAGCCGTGGCGCCCGCGCAGCCTCAGGACTCCGAGACGTCCGCTACTTCACCGCAGTCATGGCCGCTGGCCGGAATGACGGTGCTGGTGCTCGACGATGACGTCGAAGTGGTCACCTCGCTCGCCGACGTGTTGCGTGCCGAGCGATGCATCGTGTACACCGCCACGCGTCCCTCGGCCGCGCTCGGAATCCTGCGCAACATGAAAGTTGAGGCCGTGATCTCCGACGTCGTGATGCCCGAAATGGATGGCTACGAATTTTATATGCAGGTCAAACAGGAGATGCCGCACATCCCGGTGGTCCTCATGACCGCGTACTATTACGACAAGGATCACATCATCAAACGCAGCAAGCTGAAGGGCCTCGAAGGGGCGATTTTCAAAAAGCCGGTCAATCCCGCGAAGCTGCGCCAAATGCTGATCGCGATGCGGCAGAAGGGCGCCGTTGCCGCCCCGGAGCCGCCGCAGCAAGGCGCCCACCGCTAAGGTCCGATGCCGAGCAAGCGGCGGCGCATCAAAACGTCCGCCAAAGTCCCACCGACGCAAAGGCCTCGCGCATCGAAGCTTGCCTTGGCGCGCTTCCCGATCCTCGAGTTCGATTCGTCGCGGCGCGCGGTGTTGGAACCGAATGCCAATCATCAAAAGCGCGACGTCCCCGAACATGCCGTCATCTGTTTTTTCAATGAGGTGCTGACCGAAGTCCGCGCGGACGGCGCGCACGTGGTCGCGACGTCCAAAAGCGAGATCGGCGATCACCCGATCTACGAAATCAACTATGGCGACCGTCGCCTGGCGATGATCCATCCGGGAATCACCGCACCCCTCGGCGCCGCGATCCTCGAAGAAGCGATCGTATTCGGATGCCGCAAGTTCATTGCGTGTGGTGGCGCCGGCGTGCTCGACGGGAGCATTGCGGTCGGCCACATCGTGGTGCCGACTTCGGCGGTGCGCGACGAGGGCACGTCGTATCACTACCTGACGCCCGCGCGCGAAGTGAAACCATCTGCACGCGCGGTGGCGGCGATTGAATCGGTGCTCAAGGCGCGCGGTCACGACTACCTCCTCGGCAAGACCTGGACTACCGATGCGATCTATCGCGAGACGCGCGCGAAAATTGAACGGCGCAGACGCGAAGGATGCCTGACGGTCGAGATGGAAGCGGCGGCATTTTTCGCGGTCGCGAAATTTCGTGGCGTCGAGTTCGGGCAGCTCCTGTATGCGGGCGACGATCTGAGCGGCAAATGGGATCATCGCAACTGGAATCGTCACGAAATCCGCGAGCGATTGTTCCACCTCGCTGCCGAAGCCTGTCTGAAGCTGTGAGCGAGCCGTTTCAGACCACTTTCGAGGAATTGCCGGTCACCGATAAAGAATAGCGGCCGTTCGAATGCGACAGGCGCAGCGGCGCGCCAAACGCCTCCGAAAGTTTCTCGCCGCTCATTGCGCGATCCTTCGGACCCGATGCGAGCACGCGTCCGCTTTTCAGAATCAGCACGTGCGAGAAGCCGGGCATGATCTCCTCGACATGATGCGTGACCAGCACCAATGATGGCGCGTCGCTATCGTGCGAGAGCCGCTCGATGAACCGCAGGAACTGCTCGCGCGCCACCGGATCGAGTCCCGCGCACGGTTCGTCGAGGATCAACAGTTCCGGCTTGGTCATCAGCGCGCGCCCGATCAGCACGCGCTGGCGCTCGCCTTGCGAAAGAAATCGCCACGGACGATCCGCGAACGCGTCGGCCTCGATCTGGCGCAGGATTTCATTCGCACGCGAACGATCGTCGGCCGCGGTGTCGCCCCATAGCCCGATCATCGCGCGCTTGCCGCTGATCACCGCGTCGAGCGCGGTCTCATGGCCGGGCATCAACTGTTGAATCGCGCTGCTGACCATCCCGATGCGCATCCGCAGATCGCGCCAGTCGGTCTTGCCGTAGGTCTCGCCCAGCACGCTGATGGTGCCCTCGGTCAGCGGCAGATATCCGGTCATCGTGCTCAGCAGCGAGGTCTTACCGGAGCCGTTCGCGCCGAGGATGACCCAATGCTGTCCGGCCTCAACGCGCCAATCGATCTTCGCGAGGATCACCGACTCGCGTTCGACGCGCAGTCCGCGAATATCGATGACGGGTCTGCTCATTTCACAATCCGCGATCGCACTACCGTACTAGATATAGGCGGCGCTTGACATTCTCGGCCATCAGCGCGAGACGGTGCGTATCTGACCCGCTTGGAGGATCGGCCAATGGCGAAAATAGATTTCAACAAAATTCCCCGCTTCGCGGAGCTTCCGGTGAAAAAGGGCGCGCCCGAAGATTGTGCGTGGGGAGTTTTCGGCGATGACGACGAACTCGGATGCCTCAACTTTCTCACTCCCGAGGCGATCGTCGAGGCGGCGGGGTTGGTGCGCCACGGCAAAGTTTTCCGCCTCAACACCAAGATCAACTACGCGACGCCGCCGCTCTTCAATCGCAGTCCCGCGAAGCACACCATCGTGAGTTTCGCGAGTTACGGGCTGCTCGGTCACGACGATACGCTCGACAACTACAACACCCAGGAAGGCAGCCAGTGGGACGGCCTCGGTCACGTCGGCCACATTACGCATCAGGCCTATTACAACGGCGTCAAGGACGATCAGATCAAAGACGGTCCGGGCGGCAAACTCAGCATTCACAAATGGGCGAACAAGGTGGTCGGGCGCGGCGTGCTCATCGATGCGTTCAAGCATCGAAGCGAAGCCGGCCGCCCGCTCAATCCGCTCACCGATGAAAAATACACGCTCAAGGATCTGCAGGACGCGCTCAAAGCGCAGGCCGGGCAGCTCAAGCCGGGATCGATTCTGCTCGTGCGCACCGGATGGATGCAGGCCTACGAGAAGGCTTCGGCGGAGGAGAAAACCGCGATGGCGCCGATAGCGGCGCTCAAGGCGTGCGGCATCGATCCTTCGCGCGAGATGGTCGGGTGGCTATGGGACAATCGCGTCGCCGCCATCGGCACCGATTGTCCCGCGGTCGAGCCGTGGCCGTGGAGCTTTCGCGATGCGGGCGCGATTCACTATCGCACGCTCTCGATGCTGGGGTTGCCGCTGGGCGAGCAATTCATCCTCGATCCGCTGGCGGCGGATTGCGCGGCCGACAAGCGCTACGAATTCATGATGGTGTCGGTGCCGATGAACCTCGAAGGCGGCATCGCGTCGCCTCCGAACGCAGTCGCGATCAAGTAGCTAGGAGGCGCGGCTTCTCCGAACGAGCAAGCGCTGCCCATGCGATCACATCGATCGCCGCGCGGATCGCATCCTCCATTAGCGCGATCGGCATACTCGGTACCGCCGGAGCGCGCACCGACTGCGCCGAGTCGAACGGCAGGTGGATGAATCCTACGAGGAGATTCGGACGCCGCCGCGTCGCGTGCAGAGCCGAGTACATAGCCGCGTTGCATGCGTACGCGCCCGCACTCAGCGATACCGCGGCCGGGACTTTGCGCCGCGCGAGAGCATTCAGAATCGCGCCGATCGGCAGCCGCGAGAAGTAGGCGTCGGGCCCGTTGCGAATCACCGGCTGGCCCTCGTTGCGCGCGTCCAGTTTGCCGGCGCCGCGTTGCTGAAAAAGATTTATCGCTATTCGCTCGATCGATAGCGCCGGCCTGCCTTGCGCCTGCCCGAGCCCGAGAACGGCGCGCGGACGATAGCGCGCGATCGTCGCTGCGATTCCGTTCGCCGCGCGGGCGCAGTTCACCGGCAATCGCACCGACTTCACTTTGAGGCCGCCGATCACCTCGCCGTCGAGACTCTGCGCGACCTCCCATGATGGGTTGATGCGCTCGCCTCCGAACGGCGCGAATCCGCTGACGATGATGATCGGCGGCATCGCGAGCGGTTACTTCTTGCGGCGCGGATGATCGATAGGCACGTCGTCGCGATTGCCCCACTCGCCCCACGAACCCCAATAGTTGCGCACCGCCTTGTAGCCGGCGAGTTTGAGCGCGTAGAAGGCGTGCGCGGCGCGATAGCCGCCCTGGCAGTAGGGAATCACTTCGGCGCCTGGATCGAGGCCGAGCTTTTCAAATGCGGCGCGCAACTCCTCCAGCGATTTAAACGCGCCCGCTTCGTTCTGGCTCGCGGTCCAATCGAGATGAATCGCGCCGGGAATCGCGCCGCCGTGTTTCGCGCGCACGCGCTCGCCGTAATATTCCTCGTCGCTACGCACATCGAAAATCTGGACGCCGGTTTTTCCGATTCCGCGCAGAACATCGCCGAGCGACGCCGCGACCTCATCTATTGGTGTCCCGTCGTATTCCACCGGCGCGAACGGTTTCACTTCGGTGACGAGGTTCGCGGGATCAAGTTGACGCAGTCCGCCATCGAGAATCTTCGAGTTGCGATGCCCCATCCATTCAAGCGCCCAGGCGCAGCGGGTCGCGCGCATCCCCGAATCATTCTCATAGAAAACCACCGTCTGCCGCGTGGTGATTCCGAGCGCGGAAAAAATCCATTTCAGTTGCGCCTTGAATTCCGCGATGCCGCGCTCGCTGCTGTCGCTGTAGTGAAACGGGAACGGATCGAAATGACGCGCGCCGGCGATATGCCCGGCCCAGAAATCTTTGGCCGCTCGAGTATCGACGATCACGAGATTCGCGTCGCGCGCATGATCGGCGAGCCATCGCGCGCCGACAATGAAATCCGCTTCTGCTGCCATCGCTGTTTAACCCTTTGCGCCGCTTCCGATCGCGTCGCTAATAGAGCGAAATCCCTCGCGCCTGAGCAAGTTGGCCAGATCGGTTTTGATCTCGGCGATCAGCCCCGGACCTTCGTAAATCAACCCCGTGTATATTTCCACCAGGCTCGCGCCCGCCTTGAGGTGCCCGAGCGCATCTTCAGCATTCATTACTCCGCCGACGCCGATAATCGGAAGCCGGCCCCTGGTTCGCAAATATACTTTTGCGATCAAATCGCGCGCGATGGCTCTCAGAGGGCGTCCGCTGAGACCGCCCTCCTGCGTTGACCCGGCGATATCCGGACGCTGCAACGTGCTGTTGGACACGACGATCCCGTCGAGGCGAAGCTCGATAGCGCCGTCGCAGATCGCGTCCAGCGCGGCTTCATCGAGGTCGGGCGCAACCTTGAGCAGAATCGGAGGACGCCGCGGCCCAATCGGCGCCTGTTCCATCGCGGCGAACAATTCACGCATCTTGTCGGGTGACTGCCAGTTGCGTAGTCCGGGGGTATTGGGCGAGCTGACATTGACCACGATAAAGTCCGCCAGCAGTGCGAGGCGCGTCATCAGCGCGACGTAATCGGCGGCGACTTTCTCAACCGGCGTGTCTTTGTTCGGCCCGAAGTTGAGCGCGATCGGGATGCGAATGCTGGCTCGGCGAATCTTTTCTATCCTGCGCGCGACCGAGTCCATTCCTTCACTCGGAAATCCGAGCCGGTTAATCAGAGCGTGGCGCTCGGGCAATCTGAAGACGCGCGGTTTGGGATTTCCCGGCTGCGGCTGCGGCGTGATAGTTCCCAACTCCGCGAAACCGAAGCCGAGCGACTGCCATGCGTTGATCGCGATCGCATCCTTATCCATCCCCGCGGCGAGTCCGATGGGGTTGGAAAACTCCACGCCCCATAGCGAGGATCGCAACTGCGGCGGATCATCGGGAGGCGAAAACGGTGGCATCATCGAAAGCGCCGAGAGCGCCAGGTGATGCGCGGTTTCGGCGTCGAGGCGAAACAGCAGCGGCCTCATCAGTCGGCGATAGATCAGCGGCGAAATCACCGGCATCATCGGGAATCCGGTCGTGTGCACGCACCTGCACAGTTCACTATCAACAGCTGTCTAAAACAAACGAGATGCGAGATGCGAAGGCGCATTTCGTGGCATAATATTCGTACTCCGTCGAGATCGGTAGCGAGGCGGAGGGGGAACATTGAGCAACGAGGCAAAAATCCAGGTCAAGCTGATCGACTTTGCGAAGTCGCCGCTGGAAAAACTCTACGCCGCCTTTCGCACCTGCTACTCCTCGGAAACCCCGATCGAGATTTGGGAAAAAATCGAAGCGGAGAAAATCAGCCGCGAAAAAATCCGCGAGTTTATCGGCGAGCGCCTCAAGACCGGCCACGCCTCGCCGCTCGAACAGGTGGTCTTCTGGTTCGGCATCGCCAACGTATCGCGCTCGCTGTCGCATCAGTTCGTGCGCCATCGGATCGGAATCAGCTTCGAACAGCAGAGCCAGCGCTACGTGAAATTCAAGCAGGAGAAGCTCGCCTTCGTGATGCCCGAATCGTGGGAGCGCGCCGGCATGCGCGAGGAATTCGAGGGCCTGCTCGATCGCACCTCGGAGCTCTATGCGCGCGCGCTCAAGGCCGGCATCCCCGCCGAGGACGCGCGTTTCGTGCTCCCGAACGCGGCGCCGACCAACTTTCAGGTGATGGTGAATTTCGCCGAGATGCTGCACATCTGCGATCTGCGGCTATGCGTTCGCGCGCAATGGGAGATTCGTAGAATGGTTGCGCTGATGCGCGCCGAGATAAAGCGCGTGCTGCCGGAGATCGCGGTGTTCCTGCAACCGAAATGCGGCGAGAACCGGATGGGTTACTGCGATGAGTCGCTCGATGAATGGGCGAAGTGTCCGCTCGGCAAGGTTCGCCCGCACAAGTCGGCGCTGTTCGAGATGTACGAGAAATTCGGTTCGCGCAAAGCCAAGCCGCTCACCGAAGCCGAGTACCGCGTGGTCGAAGAAAGGGAAAGTATCGATTCGTAGGCGCGCGCGAAAAACGCAAAAACAAAGCCACTTTGCGGCATCGCCGAGCGGTGTCCTGAGCTTCGCGAAGGACCTGTGGGGCAACTACGAAAATGACGAAACAAAGCCACTGTGCCTATCGAGATCCTTCGCGAAACGCTCAGGACGACCGTTCAGACGCGCCTCACGGTCGAAACAAACCCACCGCGAGGGATGACTGAGCAGCGCGGCGATTCTACCAAACGAACCCAAACTTCCTGAATGATTTCGCGGCTTTACGCTAAATCTTCGCCCCGCATCTACACGTCCTTGAACTCGCGCTTGCCCTTGCGCGCATCGATCGCAGCCTGCGCCGCGGCCAGTCTCGCTACCGGTATCCGATAGGGCGAGCACGACACGTAGTCGAGGCCGATGCTGTTGCAGATGCGGATGCTCGCGGGATCGCCGCCGTGCTCGCCGCAGATGCCGAGCTTCAGCTTCTTGTTGGTCTTACGCCCGCGCTCGACCGCGATCCGCATCAGCCCGCCGACCCCTTCGCCGTCGAGTTCCTGGAACGGATCCTTCTTGTAGATTCCGCGCACGAGGTAGTCGTTCAGGAACTTCACCGAGTCGTCGCGCGATAGTCCATATGCCATCTGCGTGAGATCGTTGGTGCCGAAGGAGAAGAACTCGGCGGTCTTCGCGATCTCACCGGCAACGATGCACGCGCGCGGAACTTCGATCATGGTGCCGACGGTGAACGCGACCTTGTGGCCGGTCTCTTTGAACACCTCGGCGGCGACCTCGCGAATCTCGGCCGCAAGGACCTCGTATTCCTTGCGCGTGCCGATCAGCGGCAGCATGATCTCGGGAATCGCCTTCACGCCTTGCGCTCGAAGCTGGCAGGCGGCCTCGAGAATCGCGCGCGCCTGCGCCTGGTAGATTTCCGGATAGCTGATGCCGAGGCGCGAGCCGCGATGGCCGAGCATCGGGTTGAACTCGAACAGGCTTTCGCGGACCTGCTTGAGATGTTCGGGGGTGGTTCCGATCTTGGCGGCGAGATCGCGGATCTCCTCTTCTTCCTTGGGCAGGAATTCGTGCAAGGGCGGATCGAGCAAACGGATGGTGACCGGCAGCCCCCGCATCTCGCGCAGGATGCCGATGAAGTCCTCGCGCTGCATCGGGAGGATCTTCGCCAATGCCTTCGCGCGCTCCTTGGCGTTCTGCGCCATGATCATTTCGCGCACCGCGTCGATACGCTCGGGCGCGAAGAACATGTGCTCGGTCCGGCACAGGCCGATTCCCTCGGCGCCGAAACCGCGCGCGACTTTCGCGTCGTGCGGCGTGTCGGCGTTGGCGCGCACTCCCAGCGTGCGCTCGGTGTCGGCCCACGACATGAAGCGGGTGAAGAACGACGACATTTCGGAATCGACGGTGGGCACGCGTCCGAGGATCACTTCGCCCGCGGTCCCGTCGAGGGTCAGAAATTCGCCGCGGTTGACGATGGTGTCGCCGGCCTTCATTTTGCCGGCGTGGTAATCGATTTCGAGCGCGGAGCATCCGGCGACGCAGCATTTTCCCATTCCGCGTGCGACCACCGCCGCATGACTGGTCATGCCGCCGCGCGCGGTGAGGATTCCCTCCGCCACCTGCATCCCGTGGATGTCTTCGGGTGAAGTTTCGATCCGCACCAGGATCACCTTGCGGCCCGCTTTGGAAACCACGACCGCTTCATCGGCGGAGAACACCACCTCGCCGAACACCGCGCCCGGAGAGGCCGGCAGACCTCGCGCGATAACGGTTTTTTTGACCTTCGGATCGAGCCGCGGATGAAGCAGTTGCTCGAGTTGCACCGGATCGACGCGCATCAGCGCGGCGCGCCGGTCGATTAGCTTCTCATCGGCCATGTCGGTGGCGATTCGCACCGCCGCCTCCGCCGTGCGCTTGCCGGTGCGGGTTTGCAGCATGAAGAGCTTCTGCCGCTCGATGGTGAACTCCATGTCCTGGCAATCGCGGAAGTGACGTTCGAGGCGGGCGGAGATTTTCAGCAACTCCCCATACACCTTCGGAAAGGTTTCCTGCAGCGTGGACGATTTCTCGCGACGCTGCTTCTCGCCGACGCCCTCGCGCTCGGCGGCCGCCTGCCCCGCCGCGAGACTTATGGGATGCGGGGTGCGGATTCCCGCGACCACGTCCTCGCCCTGCGCATTGGGCAGGAACTCGCCGTAGATCCCTTTTTCACCGGTCGAAGGATTACGCGTGAAGGCAACGCCAGTGGCGCAATCGTCGCCGAGATTCCCAAACACCATCGATTGCACCGTAACCGCGGTGCCCCAATCATGCGGAATGTTGTTGATGCGGCGATAGGTGAACGCGCGATCGTTGTTCCAGGAGCCGAACACCGCGCCGATCGCCTCCGACAATTGCTCCTCGGGATTCTGCGGGATGTCGCGGCCGACGCGGCGGCGAATCAGGGCGTGAAATTCCCCGACCAGATCCTTCAAATCGGCGGGCGCGAGATCGGTGTCGTTGGTCACGCCGCGCGAGGCCTTCTTATGATCGAGTAGCTCCTCGAAAGGATCGGGATCGTTTTTGTTCTCCGGCTTCAGCTTGAGCACCACATCGCCGTACATCTGGCAGAAGCGCCGATACGAATCCCACGCGAAACGTTCGTTGCCACTGACTTCCTCGAGGCCCTTCACGGTTTCGTCGGTGAGGCCGAGATTCAGCACCGTGTCCATCATGCCCGGCATCGAGACTCGCGCGCCCGAGCGCACCGAAACCAGCAGCGGATTGGTTGCGTCGCCGAACTTCCGTCCGAGCGCTTTCTCCACTCGCGCGACGCTCTTCTTTACCGCCTCGGCAAGTCCCTTGGGATACTTGTTGCCGTGCGCGTAGAAGTAATTGCAGACCCGGGTTGAAATCGTAAAACCGGGCGGCACCGGCAGTTTGAGCGAGGCCATCTCGGCCAGGTTCGCCCCTTTGCCTCCGAGCAAGTCGCGCATGTCCGCGCGGCCCTCGGAGATTCCCGCACCGAAAAAGAACACCTCAGGATGAACACGAGCCATCGAGTACTATCTCCCCGTCCCCGCGTTGGCGCGGAGTGTTCCGATTTCCAAAAGTCCGAAGATGCCCGCCACTGCGGAACCTTGAATCACCTGGACCAGCCGATCCGCCCGTTCAATTCTTCCACCAGCCGACCTGTCGCGATGCGATCCTGCGTCATCGAATCGCGATCGCGAAGCGTCACCGTGTCGTCTTCCATGGTCTGATGATCGATGGTGATGCCGAACGGCGTCCCCACTTCATCCTGGCGGCGATAGCGCCGTCCGATCGATCCCGCCTGATCGTATGCGACCGTGAAATGCTTCTTGAGCGCCGTCAAAACTTCATTCGCCTTTTCGGGCTGCCCGCCCTTTCGCAGCAGCGGATATACGGCCGCTTTAATCGGCGCGATCCGAGGATCGAGTCGCAGCACAATCCGCTCTTCGTTCTCGACCACGTCTTCGTCATAGGCGTCGAGCATGAACACCAGCATCGCGCGATCGACACCCAGCGCTGGCTCGATCACCCATGGCCGATAGCGCGCCTTCGCCTCTTCATCGAAATATGTAAGGTCCTTGCCGCTCGCGCCGGCGTGCTGATCGAGGTCGTAGCTGCCGCGCTTGGCGACCCCTTCGAGTTCGCTCCATCCGAAAGGATAGCGGTACTGGATGTCGGTGGTACCGCGTGAGTAGTGCGAAAGCTCCTCTTTCGGATGCTGATGGAGCCGGAGGTTGTCGCGCTTGGCGCCGAATTTCACAAACCAGTTCATCCGGTGCTCGACCCAGAACTCGAACCACCTGGCTTCTTCGGCCTCGTCGGGCTTGATGAAGTATTCCATCTCCATCTGCTCGAACTCGCGGGTGCGGAAAATGAAATTTTCCGGCGTGATCTCGTTGCGGAAAGATTTGCCCATCTGGGCGACGCCGAACGGCAGCTTCACGCGTTGCGTATCTACTATGTTGGCGAAGTTGGCGAAGATTCCCTGCGCGGTTTCCGGCCGCAGGTAAACAGTGCTCGCGCTGTCCTCGACCGGCCCGAGAAAGGTCTTCAGCATCAGGTTGAATTGGCGCGCCTCGGTCAGCTCACCGCCGCAGTCGGGACATTTTTTCGGGTCGCTCAACTGATCGGCGCGAAATCGATGGTGGCACTTTTTGCAGTCGACCAGCGGGTCGGTGAAGTTCTTCAGGTGCCCCGATGCTTCCCAGGTTTTGGGATGCTGAAGGATCGCGCTGTCGAGTCCGAGCACATCGGTGCGCTCTTGAACCATATAGCGCCACCACGCTTCCTTGACGTTGCGCTTCAATTCGACGCCGAGCGGCCCGTAATCGTAAGTGGAACCGAGTCCGCCGTAGATGTCGCTGGTGGGAAAGACGAACCCGCGCCGTTTGCACAGGTTCACGATCTTCTCCATCGTAACCGGCCGCCGCTTTTCGGTGGCGGCATCTGCTTTAGCTTCTGATGCGGACAACGATTCCTCCGTGCCAGATTGATCGCGTCGCGTTGACTAGCCGTGGCCTCAAGACCGGACTCATCCGCTTCGCGAGCAAGCGCGATGCGCTCGGAAGTGCTTTTACGATCGGCTGAAAACGCGAGCCCTAAAAGCTATCACGCGCGAAAATCGTCGGCAATTTCGGCGTTTCATGCCGCGCTTCAGGTGCGAGGGCCCTTGCTCATGTCGATGATCGTCATCGGCGTGCCGAACGGATCGACGATCACCGCGCATTTACCGATCGCGACGTCGAAAGGGCGCGCCGCGATGGTGCATCCTTCGGCTTCCAGCGCCGCGACGGCAGCGAGGACATCATCGACGAGATAGGTGACATCGACCCGGGCCGGAACCCCGGGAATGTTGTGCAAGACGATCTCCGCATCGCTTTCCGGGAAATGGAGTCCAGCGCCGGTCTCGTCGCGCCAGGTCGGATGCATCCCGAACACGCGGATGTAGAACTCGCGCGCCTTCTCGAGGTCGTCGACTTTGACCATGATACAATCGATTTTGCGCAGCGTCGTGCGAGGTTTCGTGGTTGATATCGCCATTGTGCGAGATTGAGACGCCCGCTCTCTTAGGTCAATCGGCGCGCGTATCTTACGGTTGAACGAGGGTCGCTCCCGCGTGCTAAGACTTTAGGCTACCCGAACTGCTTAGGAACGAAATCGATTGCTCGGAGGAATTCGCGGTGTCAAAACCTCGGCTCGCAGTTGCGGCCTCGCTGATCGGACTGTCCATCTCTCTTGCCGGCTGTCAGCATCACCTGATCGCCGCTCCGGGCGAAACCACGGTGCCGGTCTATCCGAACGAAAAGACCTACACCAGAATCTCGGACCTGAAGAAACAAGGCGGAGTCGGTGGAATGATCGGCGGTCTTGGCCAGGATTTCTCTGCCACGCAAATGGACAACAATACCCCGATCCGAATCATCTCCAGCGATGACCTCGGTTACGACATCGAGGTGACTGACGGTCCCAACAAAGGGACCGACGGCTTCGTCCCCAAAAGCAGCGTCAAGTAAATTTCGAACGAGAGGAAGTACAAAAATGGATGAGAATGCGAAAAAGAAAGCGCTCTTGATGATCCCCTACGGCCTCTATGTTCTCGGCGCCGCGCACGGCGGCAAATCGACCGTCGCAACCGTGAACTGGGTGACGCAGACCGCGTTCGCGCCGCCGCTGGTGGTGGTCGGGATCAAGAAAGATTCAGGCTCGCACGCGATGGTGAAGCATTCGAAAAAGTTCGCGCTATCGTTTCTCGAAACCGGCCAGAAGAAAATCGCGACCTCGTACTTCAAGCACGTGGAGCCGCAGAACGGGAAATTCGGCGAGTTCGCATTCGAGTCGGGAAGCAATGGATGTCCCATCATCAGCGACGCTCCCGCCGCCGTCGAATGCGAGGTGGTCGGCTTCTATGAACTCGGCGACCATAGCACGGTGGTCGGCAAGGTCACCGAAGGGCATCTCAAGCGCGAGACCAAAATCATGATGCTCGCGGAGACCGGCTTCAACTACGGAGGCTGATCCGTCAATCGGTTGCCCCGAAAACCTTTGCCCGCGAGAGGGTTGCCGAGGCCGTGGCGCATTAGCGATCGCGTTGACATAGCCATCGCTGGGCTGGAGAATTGACGTACATGGCACGCATTACAGTAGAAGATTGTCTCGAAAATGTTCCCAACCGCTTTGAACTGGTGCTCGCGGCTGCTCGCCGCGCCAAACAACTTTTGAAGGGCGCTCCTCCCCTGGTCGATTCCGACAACAAGGAAGTAGTCACGGCGCTGCGCGAGATTGCGGCCTTCAAGGTCAAGATCGAGTTCCCGGAAAAGGAGTAGCGCTCCGGCGCCGCGGCTCGCGATGCGCGGGCGTTGCTGAGCAGGGCCATTCCTCGCTTATAAGCGCCCGAGCACTGGATTTTTCACGTGCCTCGTAAACCTCGGAAAGCAGCTCCCGCGAGACGCGCGCGCAAGGCACCGGTTCGCACGGAGCCGAAGCGTCGCGATCGCCTCGAACCGGAAATCGTCGACGAGCGAGAACCGCTCGCGAGGCCGTCGGCGGATAGCGGGGACCTCGAACCCGAGGTCGAGATTGTTCACGACGATGAGGCTGCGCCGGAGATAGTCCTGCAGCCCGGCGCCATCCGCGCATTCGAACCTGAAAGCCTCGATCCCGATAACCCCGACGCTCTGCTTGAGGCCGCTGAGCAAGCCGAGGTGGCGGCCGAACGCCAGGCGGCACTGGTCCCGTTCGATCCGCTGGGCCGCTACCTTGCCGAAGTGCGGCGCTTTCCGCTGTTGACGCGGGAAGAGGAGACCGTCATCGCGAAGCGCTACAAGGAGCATCAGAATCCGGAGGACGCATACCGGCTGGTCACCGCGAATCTTCGCCTGGTGGTAAAAATCGCGATGGAGTTCGCGCGCGCCTCCAAAAACCTCCTCGATTTAATTCAGGAAGGCAACGTCGGCCTGATGGAGGGGGTCAAAAATTTCGATCCCTATCGAGGCATCCGGTTTCCCTCTTACGCGGTATGGTGGATCCGCGCGTATATCTATCGATACCTGATCAACAACTGGAGGCTGGTCAAAATCGGCACCACGCAAGCGCAGCGCAAACTGTTTTTCAATCTGAGGAAGGAGACCGATCGGCTTGAGCGGGAGGGTTTCGCGCCACAACCCAAGCTGATCGCGCAGCGCATGGGCGTGAAGGAAAGCGAGGTCCGCGAGATGCAGGAGCGGATGTCGCAGAGCGAAGTCTCGCTCGACCAGCCAGTTCCCAATAGTGAGGACACGCTGCTCGGCGATGTACTGCCCAGTCCCTCGGGCGATCCCGAAGAGACCACCGCGGGCGATGAGTTCCGTGCCTTCGCCAAGGAAAAGGTTGAGCAGTTCGCGGAGACCCTCAAGGACAAGGAGCTCGAGATTTTCCGCCTCAGGCTGCTTTCCGAGGATCCCATGACGCTGCAGGAAATCGGCGCGCAGTTCGGGATCAGCCGTGAACGGGTGCGCCAGATCGAGAGCCGGCTCAAGAAGCGCTTCAAGGAATTCGTCAAGACGCAGGCTGGCGATATCGAGCAGGCCGGCCCGTAAGAGGCTCCGGCGCGCCCCGGAATCGATGAGGGGGCGGCTTGCCGCATATCAACTCGATTAGGATAATGCGGTCAGGCGTATGCGGGATCGTAGCGCGGCATTGGTCGTCATCGGCAACGAAATCCTGTCCGGCAAAACCCAGGATAGCAATGCCTACTTTACCGCGCGCGAATTGCGCAACGCCGGGGTCGAGCTGAAGCGAATCGCGGTGGTGCCCGACGAGATCGCCGCCATTGCCGAGGAAGTCAGCCACTGCTCAGCGCATTTCGATTTCGTGATCACCTCGGGCGGAGTCGGCCCCACGCACGACGACATCACGATGGAAGGCGTGGCGATGGCGTTCAAACGCAAACTCATCGCGCATCCGGAGCTGGTGAATTTGATTCGGCAACATATGGGCGTGCGCACCAACAGCGCCAGCCTGAAAATGGCCGAAGTGCCTGAAGGCGCGATGCTCAACCAGGCGGGCGACATCCGCTTTCCAACCGTGCAGGTCGAGAATGTTTACGTGCTGCCGGGAATTCCGCAACTGTTCGAGAGCAAGCTCACCGCGCTGAAGGCGAGGTTGAGCGCGGACCCGTATTTCGTGCGCGCGATCTATAGCAACAGCTTCGAGAGTTCGCTCGCCGAGCATCTGAACGCGACGCTCTCGATTTATCCAAAATTGATGCTGGGGTCGTATCCAAAGATCGGCCATCCCGACTATCGGGTGAAGCTGACGCTGGAATCCAAGGACCCGGAATATCTGGACAAGGCGTTTCACCATCTGCTCGAGCTGATCCCCGGCGACGCGGTGGTGAAAGTGGAATAGAATTATATCGTGGAGGAGGTCCGAAGATGCGGAAGAATAGTAGTGGTTCGAGATTATTAGCGGGCGCGATCGCGATCATGCTGATGGCGCCCATGGGAACGCTCGCAAGCGAAGCGTTCGCCCAGAGCAGCGCGCCAGCGACAACCGCCGCGGCGCCGAGTCCTCAAGTACCGCAGCCCGACGAAGGCGGCGTGAACTGGCCGGGCGTCGGCTACGGGACCGGCTCGCTGTTCACCAACCTGCTCTACATTCCGGCGAAGTTGGTGTACGCGATATTCGGCGGCCTGGTCGGTGGCGGCGCCTGGTGTCTCACCGGAGGCAACACCCAGACCGCGAATACCATCTGGCGCAGCTCGCTGGGAGGAGACTACGTAATCACCCCCGACATGCTCGCCGGAAAGGAGCCGCTCCATTTCAGCGGGCCAACGGGGACTCCGCCGGCTCCGGACAGCACCGTGCAGCCGGTCGCCGCGGCGCCGGCGTCTGCTCCCGCTCCGGGCTACAGCTCCGCGTCGGGTTACACGGCTCCATCATCGACCATGGGATCGCAGCCAATGGATCACGGCGCCGGTTCGGTGGCGCGGCCAGGCGCTCCGTCGACGCTGCCCGACACCAGCATCGAATAGCCCGGCTCGATGCTGAGCGCGTGGTGAAACACGCGAAGTTTTTCTGGGAGTCATCCTGAACGACGCGTCGTAGCTTTGAACGGCGCGTCGCAAGGCGAGGAGTTCAGGTTCCGCGATTATTCTGATCGCGGGAAGGGTTGTTCGTTGCCGGTTTCGATGGCGACGGCTTTTGCGCGCCATCGGAACAGATCCGAATCTGAGCACCTCAGTCGCTCATCGGCGCCCGATGACATATGGTCCGGCGCGGTGGTAGAAAAGCGTCGAGGTATCGCCAATGGCATTTTCCGACGAATTATTTTTCGCGCCGGCCTCGCAGCTACTTCACATGCTCCGTTCGCGGAAGGTTTCTTCCGCCGAACTGGTCTCGGCCTTCATCGAGCGAATTGAATCGCTCAATCACCACGTCAAATCCGTCGTCACTCTGCGCGAAGAGCGCGCGGCCGAGGAGGCCGACGCGGCCGATCATCGGCTCGCGGGACGCGAAGAAATTCGCCCGCTCGAAGGCCTTCCGATCACGATCAAGGATTCGATCGAGACCAAGGGTATCCGCTCGACCGACGGCATGAAAATTTTCGAGCATCATATTCCCACCGAAGACGCGCCGACGGTGGCGCGGCTGCAAGCGGCGGGCGCGATCATAATCGCGAAAACCAACGTTCCCGAAATGGCGATGGACTACGACTGCGACAATCCGCTGTTCGGTTCGACCAACAATCCCTGGAACATTGGCCGAGTGCCGGGTGGCTCCAGCGGTGGCGAGGCCGCGTCGCTGGCCTCGGGCATGTGCGCGCTGGGACTCGGCTCGGATCTTGGCGGCTCAATTCGGATACCGTCGCACTTTTGCGGTGTGGTCGGGCTGAAGCCGACTTGGGGGACGATTCCCGGTACCGGCCATATGCCGCCGGGACGGACTCAGGCTCCTCCGGTCGCGCATATGGGGACGATTGGACCGATGGCGCGCTACGTCGACGATCTCACGCTCGCCTACAACATTGTGCGCGGACCCCATCACAGCACTCCCTACACCGTGCCATCGTTGGAAGCGCGCCCCGAGAAGGTGAAGCTGAAAAACGCCGCGTGCGCATATTTCACCGACATTGGATCGATACCGGTGGCGGCGGAAATTCGCGCCGCGACCGAACGTGCGGCAAAGGCGCTCAGCAAATCCGGCGTAGCGGTCGAGCAGCAGACGCCGCCGATCAAGGAGGCCTCACGGCTGTGGATGGAGTATCTGACGGCTGATGGGGGCGAGCTAACCCGCGAGATTTTGGCGGGACGAGAGCATCTGTCGCGCGAACGATTGCGCACGTCACTTCTGTCGCCATCACCTTCGAAATCGGCGGCGGAGTTCTGGCGCACCTCGATCGAGCGCGATAGTCTTCGGATTCAGCTCCAGCAATTCATGCAACGCTACCCGATCATCATCGGGCCGCCGTTTTGCACCACGGCGTTCGAGCATGGCGCGACAAATGTTGATATCGACGGCGCAACCTTCAATGTGTATGCGGCGGGTTGGCCGGCGCAATGGGTCAATTGTGCCGGACTGCCGGCCGTGGTAGTGCCGGCGGGCCTCGATCGCAACGGGCTTCCGATCGGAGTGCAGATCGTCGGGCGCGCGTTCGAAGAGGAAACCGTACTCGCATTCGCCAGGGCGCTCGAGCAAGAGCTGGGAGGATTCAAGAAGCCGCCGCTGCCGCATTAGCTTCGTGTTCCAAAAGGAGGTGGTCAGAACCTTGGCCGCGTTCTTTTATCCTCTGACGCGATCCCGCAAAGAATCATTTTTTGTGATCTTCGGATATCCGCTGGCTCGCGCGACCATTTGGTTCAGCATTTGAAGTTGTTTGGCGATCTGATGCAGCGCCCGGGCTTTACGCGCCAATGCATTCGAAAGCGCCTTGTTGAACATCCTCTCCGCCGCGAACATCTCTATGTGATCCGCGCCATGATCGATGGCGCGGCCCAGGTTGCAGAGGTGATTTGTCACGACGCTGCGGTCGAGGGCGAACCATCTACGTTCGAGTTCCGGAGAAATTTCAGTGGGGTTGAGGGCGGAATGTTTCCGCTGCGATCGACGTGATTGAGACGGGGCCCTTATCGAAGTACGGCTATGCCGAGCCATTCGTTTTGCAACCTGACACTCGGGCAGCGATCGATCAAGGGGTTAACCGCGAGTTAATTTCCGGTTACATTTCCGCTACATAATGTAATCCGTGGTCAGAGGTTGCGCTAGTGCCGCTTGTGTTTTTTCAATGCCGAGGCCGTTCTGAACGAGCGTTACAAAAGGCGTTCAGGTGCGTTTAACGGCCTTTTTTCACCATCCGAATGCCGGTGGCTTTCATAAAGCGGGTCGGCAGTTCTGCTCCCAGCATCTGGCATATGTTGCCGCGATGTTGCCGCGATGTTGCTCGAGTCGCGCGTCGGTGTAGCTCCGTGCTCGTGAAATGCGTGACATTCGGCGCATTTCGCGACCTGTTTGTCGGCTTTCGGCGGCATCTGCGACGATGACACCGGCAAAGTGTCGTTCGCCAAAACTTCGCTCACCCGAAGATGCTCTGAACCACCCTCTGCGCAGTGGATCATCGCTCTGCGCCGGTTAGTGTCAAACGTCTGGTGGACCGGCATTCGCCTAACGCGGCGCCGAAGGTATAAATCAACCATGGCAAATGAAGTGAACGATGACGGCGCGCAAGCAATAGCCAGCGGTCCCTGCACGATGGTGATTTTCGGCGCGGGAGGCGATCTCACCAAGCGCCTGCTCGTCCCGGCGCTGTACAATCTGAAATGCAGCAATTCGCTTCCGAATGAATTCGCGTTGATTGGTTTTTCCGGTGATAAATTTACCAGCCAGGAATTTCGCGACGCGCAAAGCAAGGATATTCGCGAGTTCGCGACTACCAAGGTTGACGACGCGACCTGGGATTGGTTCAACGAGAGAATCGATTACGTGCAGGGCGACTTTGGCGATCCGGCCGCTTACAAGCAGTTGGCCGATATGATCGCCAAGGCCGACAAGCTGCATTCGACCAAGGGCAATTGCCTGTTCTATCTCGCGGTCGCGCCGCGATTTTTCGGGGTCGTAGTCAAGCAACTGGGCGACGCCGGCCTGACCACTGAGGAAAATGGGCGATGGCGGCGGGTCGTCATCGAGAAACCTTTCGGACGCGACCTCGAATCCGCGCACGCGCTCAACTCCGAAATCAAGAAAGTGCTCGAGGAAAACCAGATCTATCGCATCGATCACTACCTCGGTAAGGAAACCGTGCAGAACCTGCTTGCGTTTCGGTTCAGCAACGGCATCTTCGAGCCGATCTGGAATTCGCGCTACATCGATCACGTACAGATAACCGCGGCCGAGACGGTAGGTGTCGAAGCGCGCGGCGGATACTACGACACCTCGGGCGCGCTGCGCGACATGGTGCCGAATCACATGATGCAACTGATCTCGATGGTTGCGATGGAGCCGCCGTACTCATTCGACGCCGACGCCGTTCGCGACGAAAAGGCCAAGGTCCTGCACGCCATCCAGCCGATCAAGCCGGAGGAAGTTTTGCAGCACGCGGCGCGCGGTCAATACGGCGCCGGTGCCGAGACCGACAAGCCGGTGCCCGCGTATCGCGCCGAGCCGCATGTAGAACCCGCCTCCAATACCGAGACCTATGCGGCGCTGAAACTGTACATCGACAATTGGCGATTCGCCGGCGTGCCGTTCTATGTGCGTACCGGAAAGCGCCTCAAGCGGCGCGTCACCGAGATCGCGATTAAATTCAAGCGCGCGCCATTCACGCTATTTCGCGATACCGCGGTTGAAAAGACCATGCCCAATCTGCTGGTAATCCACGTCCAGCCCGATGAAGGGATCTCACTCGGATTCAGCGCGAAGATTCCCGGGCCCACGATGAAGCTCGAGCAGGTCGACATGAATTTCAAATACTCGGACTACTTCGGGGCCGCGCCCAGCACCGGTTATGAGACGTTGATCCTCGACTGCATGATCGGCGACCCGACCCTTTTCCAGCGCGATGATATGGTCGAGGCAGGATGGCGCATCGTCACTCCTTTGCTCGATTTGTGGAAGGCGCTGCCGGCCCGCGAGTTTCCAAATTATCCCGCCGGCTCGTGGGGACCGAGAGAAGCGGATCGCTTGCTCGAACGCGACGGACGCCAGTGGCGCTTTCACGATGAGAAATGAAGAATGATTCTCGCGGGCGATATCGGCGGCACCAACGCGCGGCTCGGGGTGTTCGATCCGAATAGTGGCGCGCTGAGGGAGGTCGCGAGCGAGACCTTTCCTAGCCGGCAATACAAGAGTCTGGAAGAGATCGTCGCGAAGTTTGCCGCCGCGCATCCCGCCAATCTCACGCACGCATGCTTCGGGATCGCGGGTCCCGTGCGCAACGGAAAAGCGGAAGCCTCCAACCTCGCCTGGGTGGTGGATGCGTCCTCGCTCGCGAAGGCGGCGCGGGTTTCGCATTTGCGCCTGATCAATGATCTCGAGGCCAACGCCTACGGAATCGGCGCGCTTAATGAAAAAGATTTCACCGTGCTGAACCCCGGCGCGCGCGACGCCGAAGGAAATGCCGCCGTGATCGCGGCCGGTACCGGACTCGGCGAGGCGGGACTGTTCTGGGACGGCAAGCGGCATCACGCTTTCGCGACCGAGGGCGGGCACTGCGATTTTTCGCCGCGTGACGAACTCGAGGGCGAGTTGCTCCTCTACTTGCGCCGAGAGTTTGCGCACGCGAGCTGGGAGCGCGTGCTATCCGGCCCCGGGCTGTACAACATCTATCGTTTTCTGCGCGAACGCGGTGGCGGCGAGGAGCCGCGATGGTTTGCCGACGAAGTCCGGCGCTCAGATCCGTCGGCGGCGGTCTCGCGGGCGGCGCTCGAAAACAAATGCGAGCTATGTGTGAAGGCGCTCGATATGTTCGTCTCGTTTTATGGAAGTGAGGCGGGAAACCTCGCACTCAAAACGATGGCGTTGGGCGGTGTCTACATCGGCGGAGGCATCGCACCGAAGATTGTGAGCAAACTCGCGCAACCCGCGTTCATGAAATCCTTCACCGCCAAAGGACGAATGGCGGCGCTGCTGGGAGCGATACCGGTGCGTGTGATTTTGAACGATCTGACAGCGCTCATCGGGGCCGCGCGATGCGCCGCGCTCGACGCCGGCCTGCATTGATCCGTACTACCTTTCCCTCGATTCGACGCCGACGCAACCTCGAGGGTGCGTCGAAGGCACGCCTGGACCTTGGGTGCAAAGCCCTCCGAGAGCATCAAGAAACCAGGTTCGGTGACGCGAAACGCTGAGAGCGTCGATAAATCTACTCGGCGCGCGTAGCCACTAAACTATCCCTCTATGGTTAAATTGGCGAGTTATAGCGGACTGTTTCTCCGCTTGACTTTCGATAGGCGTAAAAGTTAGCGTCCGCGACGAATGTCGCCGAGCCGCATACAGTTGCTCACTACTTCAAGTGCGGCAGGTCAGGGTGGCTTCCGCGCTTTGAGCGCTGAAGCGCGAGTCCGAAATATATGTTTCCGTGCCGTATTATGCGCGGGGGGACCATGGCGTCAGAAGATCTCGCGGATCTAAATCGCAACCGACACCGATTCAGCTCGCTTCGCGGCGGGTTACTCGCCGCGTTCGCCGGGGCTTCATTTCTGGTATTGGCGACGTTCAACTATCGCAACTCCCAAAGCAAACCGTCTTTCACGGTAGCATCGACCGCTTCGGCGAGCCGGGTTACTACGCCGGCAAAAGCGTTGCCGAAAGAGGCTTTCGTCAGGAAAGCGGCGGCTGCGCGCCTGGCGAGTCTTCCGATGGATTTCGAACCGAATCGTGGCCAGGTGAATCCGCGCGCGAAGTATATCGCCCGAGGCGCGGGCTATTCGGTTTTTCTGACCCGCGATGAGGCGGTGATCTCGCTGGAAAAATTTCGCCCGCGGAAGATCACCGCGGCGCCCATCCGATCTCCCGAACTCGCCGAGCGCCGCGTACTGCGGATGAATTTCCAGGGCGGCAACGCAAATGCCCGGATTGCGGGGGTCGGAAAGACGGCGGGCCACTCGAACTATTTCATCGGCAACAATCCGTCCAAATGGCACGCGGGTATTCCGCATTTCGGCCAGGTTCGATATGCGTCCGTCTACCCTGGCATCGATCTGGTCTATTACGGCACCAATCACCAACTTGAATACGATCTGATCGTCAACCCACACGCCGATCCTTCGAAAGTCCGAATCCACTTCAATGGCACTGACAATGTCGTGATCGACACCCACGGCGATGGGGTTCTGCGTCTCGGTAGCGACTCGCTCCTGCTGAAGAAGCCGATCGTGTATCAGGAGGTAGACAGGAAGCGGCGCTCGATCGACGCCGTTTACCGGATCGTGAGCCGCAATACGGTAGCGATCGAACTCGCCAGCTATGATCGCGGCAAGCCGCTGATCATCGATCCCGGGCTAGCGCCTGCACTCGGCTATGCGACTTTTCTGGGCGGAAGCGGCGCCGACGGATCGTCCAGCATTGCGGTGGACGGGTCAGGCAACGCATACCTGACCGGTGTCACCTGCTCCACCGATTTTCCGGTGACCGATGAGAGCGAATCGGGCGGGAACTGCAACGCCTTCGTGACCAAGATCAATCCCACAGCGACCGCGCCGTTGATCTATTCGACCTATCTCGGCGGCGGCAGTTTCTTCAATCTCGGCAGCGGTATAGCGGTTGACGGCTCGGGCTTCGCGTACATCGTCGGAACCAGTAGCCCGGGATATCCAACTACCGAGGGAGTGATCAAAACCGCGCTGGTATCCAGCGAGGTAACCAACGCGTTCGTAACCAAACTGAGTCAGGACGGCAGCACTCTAGTATATTCTACGTATCTCGGTGGAAGCTCGCCTCAATGCTCGGTGCCGGTCGACGATTCTGGTATCGCGATCGCGCTGGCGCCCGGCTGCCAATCCGACTGCAACGCGTTTGTGGGCGGCATCACCGACTCGTCGGATTTTCCCACCGCGCCGGCGGTCGGCACGATTCAGAGCCACAACGGAGGCACTACCGATCCCTTCGATGGTTTCGTCGCGGAGTTGAACTCGGGTGCGACGGCACTCGTTTACGGCACCTACCTCGGCGGATCGAGCGGCGACAGCGTACTCGGCGTCGCAGTCGACGCGGCAGGAAATACGTACGTGACCGGCGCAACCGACAACGCGGTCCCACCGAACAATTTTCCGGTCAAAGGAAGTGTGCAGCCCTTTGGCGGTACTTCCGATGCGATTGTGGCGAAGATCAACTCCACCGGGACCGCCATCGTCTATGCGACCTATCTCGGTGGCAGCGGTTACGATGCCGGCACCGGCATCGGCGTGGATGGATCAGGGAACGCATACGTCAGCGGGATCACTTACTCGAGTGACTTTCCCATCACCGGAGGGGTTCAATCTACTTTCGGCCCAGCCTCGCCCAGCTATGCGGTCGAGAATGGATTCGTCGCGCGGCTCAATGCGGCAGGCACAGCGTTCACGTTTTCCAGTTACCTCGGCGGCATTACGGCGGGACTTCTGGGCGGCCCGGTGCTGGATAACGCCGGCAATCTATCGGTTACCGGCTTCTCGGATACTCCCGACTTTCCGGTTACGGCAACCCAACTCTTCGGGGGCCCGCCCATGCCTACCGGCCAACTTCTGCTTACTACAGATGGGGGCACTACCTGGGCCACCACCACGGTTCTTCAGTCAACGGTCCTGGCGTGGGCAGTAGACCCTGCCCCTACGCCAAATACCTTTTACGCCGCCACCGTCAGCGACGGACTCATCAAGAGTACTGACGAAGGAAAGACCTTCTTCAGCACCTCTATCGCCAGCGGATACGTTGGCGGAGTCGTGATCGCGGGTACGTCTCCGAGCACAATCTACGCGGGCACTCTGCAAGGCCTGAAGGTGAGTAGCGACGGCGGCGCGACCTTTGCCCTCACGAGCCTCGGCACCGTCCCCGCGAAGCCACTGACCTACGACCCGGAGTCCGGGGCATTAGTCGTTCGGACCGGCAACAATGGTTTGGCGGTGGCGTTCCAATCAACCTTCACCCAGGCGACGCTTCCTGCGGGTACGGTAGTGTATTCGGCCGCGGTCGACTCCAGTACTCAGCCAGTAACGATCTACGCGGGAACCAACCAAGGCGTTCTGATCAGCACGGACGGCGGGCTGACCTTTACTCCGACGAAGATGAATTTCGACGCCATCTCCGCCGTGTTCGTCGTACCAACGATCCTGTTGTTCGATACGGTGGGACCAATCCTCCCGTTGCAACCCCTGTTAGCCAGTCCTACCGTGGTCGCCGCCGGCCAGAACAACGCGGTGATTACCAGTAACGACGGTTTCAATACCTTCACTTTCCCGCTCGGGCCCAATTCGTTTCCCGGATACGCTTTCGCATTCGATGGGAGCACCTCACCGCCGACGCTGTACGCCGGCACCGCGCAAGGTCTCCTCGTCAGCAAGGATGAGGGAACAACCTTCGCGACGGTCTTCGCGTTGTCACACTCGGGAGCGAACACATCGCCATTCGTCGGGCCTTTCGAGTTCAATGCCCTGGCGGTCGATCTTACCGAAAGCGATCCGGAAGGCTTGCTGGTGTCCGACTATCAGCAAACGGACGCGATAATCTCGCAACTCGATTCGACCGGCAGCCAGCTTTTGTTTTCGACCTATCTCGGCGGCACGAGCGCCGACTTCGGCCAGGGAATAGCAGTGGCTCCCGACGGCTCCGCCATCTATCTAAGCGGTACCACCACTTCGAACGATTTCCCCGCATCGCAAGGCGTTGTGCAACCCGCGCTCAAGGGCGGAGCAAACGCATTCGCGGCGAAGATCCTCCTGCCGACTGCGACTGCAACTGCCACGGCCACCGCAACCGCGACAGCAACACCAACGCAGACCAGCACTCCGACTGCCACCGCGACCAGTACACCGACTGCGACTCCAACCACCGGAATGGGCGGCAACATCACCGCCCCGCCCCCCGTGAACATAACCGGGAGCGCGGGGCAGAGCGTGGGCGCGGGCGGCTTCACGGTGACCAGCTCGACGAGTTTCGCCCAGATACTGCATAGCGTCACCGTCACGGTAAGCGACCCATCGGTTCTCAGCTCGCTGTCGCTCACGGCTACGATTGAGACCTGCGGAAGCAGAGTCAATGGCCCGAGCAGGACCGGCAAAACCAGCAAGATCGGGACGATCGGCGAGGTGCAGTTCGACGGATGCGGAAGCGCAACGGTGACTGAGACTCCAAGCAGCACGACGGTATTCACTTTCAGTCCGCCGTTTAACATTCCACCGGATGCCACCGTGAGCTTTTCTCTGACCGCGACGGTCGCGGGTGGGGCTGCGAAGACGCCGATGACGGTCTCGTTCAGCACATTAAACTCCGATGGAAATGTTTTCGGGAGCGGCGCGGGTATCGCAACCGCGTCGGGTTTGTTGCGCGACGCGTCGTCGGGCCGAGGCTTTACCATGATTGCGAGCGCGATAATTCCGCTTCTATTCGCGATGTTCATCTTTCAGGGCGGCATCCGCCAGCGCATGATGGCCGCAGTCTTCGGGATGATACTTGCCACCTTGACGCTGCCGGGATGCGATCCGTGTCCCAAGTGCTCGACCAAGACGAACAAGTCGACGGTACAGACCCTCGTCGCCGTGAACATAACCGACAGCGCGGGAAATCAGTTGAGCTTTACCGGGCTGCCTCAGACCCTGAGCCAGATCACGACTCCATAAAAACCCATAAGAGGCCCTCTGCTTAAGGGAGGGCCTCTCGGTGAGTCAGGGGAACAAATTCAGTGGATGCGCTGACCCGACGCGGCGGGTCCGGCGTCGCGGATGCAAGCGGCACGAAGGAAGGATTCAATCACCCGCGACATCCTATCGAGGTCGAACGGTTTCGCAGTGTAATACTGCGCGGAGTATCCGCGCGCGCGCTTCTCGTCGGCCTCGGTATGCACGCAAGCGACGTATATGAGCAACGCTTGGGGCACAAATTTCCGAATCCGATCGAGGAGCCATCCGCGCACCGCTTCATCCACGGCGCTATCGTCGACGATCACGAGCCTCACGGTAGAGCGCGAAAGCGCTTGACGGCCACTCGCCAAATCCTCGCAGAGTTCCAGCTGCCATGGATGCGTCGCAAGTTTTTCCACCAACTCTATTAGTTCCTCGTCGCAGGAAAAGAGCACCACCGTCGGCGATGGAACGCGCGCCGATTCCACGCCGGATGCCGACACGGGTTGGATCGTGGTCATAGGCGCGCCACGATCAGGCCGGATTAGCCCCATTTTATTTGGTGCCGCGCGGACGCTCATAATCTATAAACACTCAGTTGATCTCAAGCCGACCTTTTCATAGCTAATCGACCTTCGAACCACCGAAGTTCGGCGAGTTAAATGGTTCGAATTTGGCTTTCAACCGCCGCTGTATTTCCCGAATTTCTTCCTCCTGCTCGCATAGCCATTGCGAGCGTTTACAGCTTGTAACAAGCAGGAGCGGTCCAAGGCGACTAAACTTAAAGCTAAAAGCGTGCCATTCGCCCGCTCGACTAATTGATAGCTTTTACTTACCGATTCCCGATGTGCTATTGCGGTGGTGTTCCCGCCGGGCGCAGATCGAGAAGGACGTTGTGCCCCTCGGCAGCATATTGGCGGAGGCTGCTCGGCATTTCCTGGGAGGCCGAGCAAGCCATATACGAGGGAGGCTTTATCTGGCTGCAATTACGCCAGGCCAGCCGCAATACTTCGACCTCCTATGGGACCACGAACTTGACGAGTTAAGCGGCATTCTCGAGAGCCTCAAGCGGCGGCGCAATGAGGTGCTCGCCGATTGGTACCATCTCTATGCGCTCCATTTTGGTGACAAGCGCACCCTCGCCGAGCCGAAATTCATGGAACTGTTCGGAAGCGAGATGGATCTCACCTCCGACGATCTCCTCCACAAGGACATCGACGCCTTCACTCACCATGTGCGCGAAGTTGGCGAGGCGCTATCGGAACACAACGTTCCGTTTTCGGAAGTTATCGTCGCCATGCATCTCTTCGAGGAAAGTGCGAGCGCGGTTTTTGCGTCGCTAACCCCGGAGCTACCCCAGACCCATCAGTCTTTTGATAAGTTGACTCATTGCAGAATGATCGTGCTCGCGAACTCCTACTTTCGCCTCCAAAACGCGACGGTTGCTACCTGCATCCAGGACCTCGAGGCTGAGGCGAACCGCCTGCCGGCCGAGTTGCGCACGCGGTTTCATGGAATCGTGGGTTCCAGCGCCGCCATTCGCGAGTTGTACCGGCGTATCGAAATGGCAGGGCAGACCCGGGGCACGATGCTAGTGGTGGGCGAAAGCGGCACCGGTAAGGAGCTGGTCGCGCGTGCGATTCACCAATGCGGCGGCGATCGCAACTCTCCTTTCGTCGCGCTGAACTGCGCGGCGCTACCTAAGGATCTCATCGAGAGCGAACTGTTCGGCTATCGGCGGGGCGCATTCAGTGGCGCCGACAGCGAATACCTGGGACTGTTTCGCGCCGCCGAGGGCGGCACGCTATTCCTCGATGAAATCACCGAGATGACTCCCGATACGCAAAGCAAACTGCTGCGCGCGATCCAGGAACGCAAGGTGCGGCCGGTTGGCGCGACCACCGAGATCGCGGTGGAAGTGCGTCTGGTCGCATCGACCAATCGCGATCCCGGAGAGGCAATGAAGGTCGGTCAACTTCGGCACGATCTCTACTACCGGTTGCAGGCCAGCATCTTGCGCGTTCCGCCTTTGCGCGATCGCCTTGAAGATGTACCTCTGCTGGCCTATCACTTCATCACCTTGTTCAACGAGAAGATGCAGCGGCCGACTCCAGTGCTTGGGATCGAAGAGGCGGCGCTCGAAGCCATGATGAACTATTCGTGGCCCGGCAACGTTCGGGAGCTTTCCAACGCAATCGAAGGAGCATTCACGTTCGGCGAGGCATCGGTAATTCGGCTGACTGAATTACCCTCGACGCTGTCTGGGCAGCCGGACCTTTCCGCGGCTTCCGCTGCCGCAGTACCCTCAAGCGGCGTCGCTCCTTTTGCCGAAGTGGAACGCAACCTCATCCGGCGCGCGCTCACCAGCACTCAAGGCAATAAGGCGCGCGCGGCGAAGGTTCTCAGGATTTCGCGCAAAAAGCTCTACGCGAAGATTGCCAAGTACAAGCTCGAGTAAATTTTCCGCTTTGCCTTTTCCCCGTACTGGAATAAGAATCGGCTTGCTCAAAACGCCGATCCTGGTGGCCCGGTCATCCAGTTGCTCATCCGGAGTTACCTGATGAACGTCGAATTCAAAGCCGAAGAGAGCATCGCAATCGTCACCATCAATCGCCCCGAGGCGCGCAACGCGGTGGATTATACGACTGCGCAGGAACTCGCGAACGCATTTCGCCGCTTCGATGCCGACGAATCGCTCAGCGTCGCGATCCTCACCGGCACCGGCGGATTTTTCTGCGCCGGCGCGGATCTGAAAGCGGTCGCAACCGGCCGCGGCAATCGCGTGACCGCCGAGGGCGATGGCCCGCTCGGATGCACCCGGATGCTCCTCTCCAAGCCTGTCATCGCAGCGGTCGAGGGATACGCGGTCGCGGGCGGCCTGGAACTTGCGCTGTGGTGCGACATGCGGGTGGCGGCGCGCAACGCGATCTTCGGAGTTTACTGCCGCCGTTTCGGCGTTCCCCTGGTCGACGGTGGAACCGTGCGTCTGCCGCGGCTCATCGGAATGAGTAACGCGATGGACATGATCCTGACCGGGCGCGGAGTCTCCGGCGACGAGGCGTTGCGAATGGGGCTGGCGAACCGCGTCGTTGATCGCGGCAACGCGCTCGCGTCGGCCGCAGAACTCGCGCGACAGATCGCGGCATTTCCGCAGCGATGCCTGCGCTCGGATCGCATGTCGGCTTACGAAGCGTGGAGCATGCCGCTGAGCGATGCGATCGCCAACGAATATCGCCACGGTATCGCGACGGTTCAATCGGGTGAGACGCGCGAGGGCGCCGCGCGCTTCAGCGCGGGCATCGGACGCCACGGCAAGTTTTAGCCGCCGCGCCGGGGGTCAGTCCTTGGGCAGCGGACCGGTCAGCGACGCGCGCTGGGAGATTTCGATCCAGTTGCCGTCGGGATCGCGGATGAAGCAGATGCGCGCGACCGCGCCGAGCGAGATGGGCGCGGAGCCTGGCCACACGCCGCTGCCCATGAAATGCTTGAACTCGTCGTCGCAGTCGCGCACCTGAATAGTCATGTAGCGGATTCCAACCGCGCGTATCGAAACCATGATGTCGGCGGCGCTGCGCGGATCCGAGCGATCGGCGCGGCGCGCTTTCGGATCGAGATCGAAACTCAGGATCGTCTTGCCGATCCGATAGCGTCGCGGCGCGAGCTTCTCAGCGCCCATCACCTCGCCATAGAAACGATCAAAGTCGGCCTCGTTGGTAACGCCGAGATGAATCTCAATCTGATTGATGCCGGACTGCCCGCTCGGGACCAGTTGAATTTCATTGCCGTCCGGATCAGTGAGCGCAAGAGGAATCGGCGTGCGTCGATCCGCAATAATGACCCGGGAGTAGCCGCTCGCAGCGCGCTCCGGCAACGGATCGCGCGAATGATTTATCTTCAATACCGAGCCGAGCAGCCCATAACGATACTGCCTGACGCCGCCTCCGATCGGGAGCATCTCCTCGTAGGGCAAGCGAATGCGCTCTGCGTAAAATGCGCGCATCTGGTCTACCTGGTTGGTGAAGACGCCGACGTCGATACAATCTTTCGCGAGTTCCATAGCGAGGTTTATACACCGGCGGGCGATAACTGAGTACCCGCCGAAAGATGCAGAGGCCGTCGCGTTATCGATGTTATGGGTGTGCGATAGGAAGGCGGCGATCGCACATCTGAAAGCCTGCTTACGCAGGCACGGTCGCTACGGGTTGCTCCATTGGAGTTCTTTCTTTCCAGTTCAGTTGCGGTTAGGCATCTTGGGGAGGAAGGTCGTGAAGCTTTTGAGCGACCTACCCCGTGCTAACGCCCGGAGCCCGAATTGAAGAAGATAAGCCGCTTCTCAGCACTTGGTCGTCCCCAACGGCCACGCGTCCTGAGCTTCATTTGCATCGCCCTGCTTTTGGCCGCATGCAGTCCACTTGGAGAATTGGTGCTCCATCGCGGCACTGAACAGCTCACTCCTGTGGTGCCGCCGCCTCAGTCAGGGCCGCATATACTCATTTTCGCACTTGACGGAGTCGGCTACGATCAATTTACCGATGCTACCACAGCCGGAGCCTCGCCGCGCGTCGAGGCGCTGCTCGGGAAAAGCCTCGGCGCGGGAATTTTCGAGCACGGATATTCCATTCCAGACGCGGTCAGTGTCCTGCCATCGACCACTATCGATGCGTGGTCGGCAACTTTCACCGGCACACCACCGGCCGTCAATGGAGTCACGGGCAATGAGTGGTTCCAGCGCGAGACCGCTACCTTCTTTGCTCCCGCGCCGGTCTCGCTGCCCAAGTACGGCGGGCAAACAACGGAGGTGTATTCCGAGGATCTGATCGGAGCGCAATTAAAAACGCCGACCCTGTTCGAGCAAATTCACGGATCGTCATTTGTCTCTCTGAACGGTGTCTACAAGGGCGCGAGTATTTTCACCAGCGTTGATACCTCTGGGTTCGGAGCGCTGGCCAGCAGCTTCATCGAAAGTGAGATAGGTGACGACACCGAGGCGGAACAGAATGCATACGCCAAGCTCGATCTTGATTCGATTTCCCTGGTGGTCAAGGCGATCGAGAAGCACGGTGTTCCGATTGTTCAGGTAGTTTACTTCCCGGGAATCGATCTATACACGCACATCGCCAAAGATCCACTGCGCGATCAGGTCGATTACTTCAAGACCATCATCAATCCTTCGGTTGGCTTGGTTATCGACGAATATCAGAAAAAAGGCGCTCTCGATGATACCTTCGTGATTTTCGTTTCCGACCATGGACACACCCCCGTACTCAGGGATGATCGGCACTCTCTGGCTCCGAAACCGGATGATCGCACGCCGAGAGTTTTGACCAGGCTGGGCTTCAAGATGCGGCCGCTCGAGGTAAAAACCGGTAGTGACGACTACACCGCGGTGCTCGCTTATCAGGGCGCGATGGCCTACCTGTACCTGGCCAATCGAGCAATTTGTAAACCCGGACGGAAGTGCGACTGGAACAAGCCGCCCCGATTCCATCATGACGTGATGGCGGTCGCGCGAGCCTTTTATCAAGCCAACAAGACTGGACTGCGATCCCATGGCCTGGAGGGAAGCCTCGATCTGATATTTGCGCGTAAGCCCCAGCCCACCGGCGCCGACACACTACCGTACGAGATTTTCGACGGCAACGAATTGGTTCCGATAGATCAATATCTCAAGTCCAACCCGCGACCCGATCTGATTCAGCTCGAACGTAGAATGCGCTGGCTATCGGCGGGGCCATGGGGCAATCACGCGGGCGATGTTCTGCTGCTCGCGAAGTCGGGGCTGAATCGTCCCATCGAGGACCGCTACTATTTCTCGCGACCCTACAATTCATGGCACGGCAGTCCGTCGCTTCAGGACAGTCACATTACTTTTGCGATCGCTAACCCGAAATCCTCGGGCAGCGAGCTGAAAGACCTCGTTGGCCAGATTGGAGACCGCGAACCGTCGCAACTCGATCTCGTTCCACTGGTGTTCAAACTCCTCAAGCAACAACCGCAATCCAAGCCTTCCGTGACTCCGCCGCCGCGATAGAGCCTCCACCAGCGACACTCGCGGGACTTCTATTCGTTGCCCATCTGGGTTATTTGTTCGGCATCAAGTCTCATATATTCGAGAGGACTGAAATGGACTTTCAAGCGAGCCCCAGGACCGCGGAACTGCTATAAAAAGGTTGACGACTTCATGAAGGAGTACGTCTTCCCCAACGAAGCGAAAATCGATCACGAAGTCGAAAGCCTTGGGGAAAAATTCAATCAGTCGCCCACGATGAATGAGGTGCGCAAGAAGGCGAAATCAGCCGGCCTGTGGAATTTGTTCCTGCCTGACAAGAAGCACGGCGCGGGACTCAACAACTTCGAATACGCACCGCTGTGCGAGCTGATGGGACGGAGTTTCTATGGCGCGCGATCGTTCAATTGCATGGCGCCCGACACCGGCAACATGGAAATCCTCGCCGAGTTCGGCACCGAGGACCAAAAGAAAAAATACCTGCAGCCGTGTCTCGACGGCACCATTCGCACCTGCTTCTCGATGACCGAGCCGGAAACCGCCGGTTCCGATCCGACTCAGCTCAAAACGCGCGCCGTGCGCGATGGCGACAACTATGTAATCAACGGGCACAAATGGTTCACTTCCAATGCGATCGGGGCCGCTTTCGCAATCGTGATGGTAGTCACAGATCCCGACGCAGAACCGCATCGCCGCGCCAGCCAGATTATCGTTCCGCTCGATACTCCCGGAATGAAAGTCGTGCGTCCGGTTCCCGTTATGGGCCACACCGGCGGCGGTGGTCACTGCGAAGTTCGCTACACCGATTGCCGGGTTCCGATCACCAATCTGCTCGGCGAGGAGGGTGGCGGCTTCGCCATTTCGCAGGCGCGTCTCGGCCCCGGCCGTATCCATCATTGTATGAGGACCATCGGCATAGCAGAGCGCGCGATCGAACTGATGTGCCAGCGCGCCAACACGCGATGGACTCACGGCAGCTATCTCGCGGACAAAGCCAACATCCAGGAATGGATCGCCGACTCACGCATCGAGATCGACTCGACCCGTCTGATGGTGATGAATGCCGCGTGGAAAATGGACAACCTCGGTAAGCGCGAAGCTCGTAACGAAATCGCGATGATCAAAGTGATGGCGGCAAACATGGTGATGCGGGTGCTGGACCGTGCGATTCAGCTCTACGGCGCGGCCGGCGTGAGCGACGATTTTCCCATCGCGCGTTTCTGGCGCGACAGCCGCGCGTTGCGGATTGCCGACGGTCCCGACGAAGTGCATCGGATGACGATTGCGCGCCGCGAACTCCGTAAGTGGAAGTAGGGCGTTCTGCGGACGACGGCAGCGAGGCGCGGGCTCAGAGCCGATAGCCAAGAATTACAAGGTCGCGCTCGACGCCATCGAGTACTGCGACACGCGGAAGATGCGCCCACTTCTCGAATCCGAAGCCGCGAAAGAGCGCGAGACTCGGTTCGTTGTGACCGAAGATGAAGCCGAGCAGCGTCTCTACTCCGAACTCCGGCGCTCGACGCATCGCTTCAGCAACCAATTTTCTCGCATATCCGCGCCGCTGCGCGCCGGTCGCGACGTAAACGCTCAGCTCGGCCGTGGCGGCATATGCGGCGCGCCCATAGAACGATTGGAAACTTAGCCATCCTTTGATGACGCCATCGTCCTCGATTACCCACAGCGGCCGCGCGTTCGGAGAATGCTCGTTGAACCAGGCGCGCCGCGACGGGACGCTAACGGGTTCGAGGTCGGCGGTCGCCATGCGTCCGGGAATCGCCGAGTTGTAGATCGCGACGATTGCCGCCAAGTCTTCGATCGTCGCATCGCGAACTCTCATATCCACTCATCCCGTCAAAAGTTCGTAAGATTTTCAGGCGAGCAGAACTGCGACAATTCCGGTTAGGAAGATCCCGTCGAAAGTTCCCGCGCCTCCGATTGACGCGACTGGGGCGCCGAGACCGCCGATCTTGCGCAGATTCAAAACATCGGCGCCCACCAAGGTTCCGATCACGCCGCTCACGTAGGCCACCACGTCCGCATGATGGCCGCCGAGCGTCCATCCACAGATCGCCGCGATGATCGGTGGAATAAACATCGGTGTGGCAATACCCATTCCTCGCACCGGCCGTGCAAATCGATGAACTACTAGCGTGACAATAGCCACTCCAAGTAACGACGGGGGAATCAGGTATTGAAATCGGCTCAGTATGTAAATCGAAATGGCGATTGGGACAATCGCGCCTCCGATGTTGATCGCGACCGTGGTTCGGGCGCCACCGTAGCGGATCGGAACTCGATAGCGCATTCCAAAATGACTAACGATATCAGGCGGTTGCGGTACGCCACCATCCACTTCGCCGATCGGCAAATTGATGTAGCTTCCCAAAAGGCTCGCGAGCAGCGCGAGGAATGCGAGGTTTGGCGGCAATCCAAGCGCCTGAAATACACCATTTATGACGCCGATCCAGATAAAGATCAGCCATAGAAACAGCGCGCCGAAAAACAATAGGGCGTAGAAGATTAGAAAAGGGGCGAAAAACACGCCGCGATGGTAGCAAGTGCGCGCAGCGGGCGCGATGGTCGCTACGTCATTCGTCGCGCAGACGTGGAAAGAAGCGGGCGACTCCTCGGAACGATTCCGAATAGTTTGCGCCGAGCGCACGCTCTTCAGCGGGGATCCTCACCGCGAGGATCAGCGCGTTGGCGATCGTGAACCCCGCCGCCGTGAACCAGCATCCGCGAATCAACGGAACCGCCGCAATTTCGATCGCGACCGCGACGTAGTTCGGATGCCGCATCCATCGATACAGTCCGCGCCGCACCGGAGGAGTGCCCGGCACGACGATGATGCGCGTGTTCCATCGCTCGCCGAGCGCCGCAACCGCGGAGTATCGAAGCACCTGTGCGAGCAGCGCGCTCAGGAGCGCGATCGTGGAGACGATCGGCGAAATC
>CAVVEB010000019.1:7500-150201 GCA_963747115.1 uncultured delta proteobacterium
GCGGCGGGAAGAAACCCAACTACGACGCCGCCAGTATCGCCGAATGCGAGCAGATGCTGTCCCGGAGCGGTTTGGAGCCGCGCGTGATGGTTGATTGCTCGCACGCGCAGACCGGCAAGGATTACAGCAAGCAGCCGGAGGTCTTTGAAACGCTGGTCGAGCAAGTCCGGGCCGGCAGCAATGCGATCCTCGGCGCGATGCTCGAGAGCAATATCGAAGCCGGCAATCAGCCATTGACGGATGATCGCAAGGCGCTGAAATACGGAGTCTCGATTACCGATCCATGCATCGACTGGACCACGACCGAGCGCTGTGTGACCCGGGCTGCTTCCACCCTCGCCGGGCGCAGAGCGTAGGGCTGCGGGGGGCCACCTCGGAATGCAAGTCGTCGATCCACTGACGACGCACGAACTCAACCGATCATTGATTTCGATTTCGAAACTCCGCTAAGGCTCCATCGCATGCGATTCATGCCGATCATTCTCGCGTCGGTCACACTCATCTCGACCGGGATTGGCGGGATGGCGGCGGTTCGATTTCGCGATCGGCTTCATCTGCTGCTCGGTTTCAGTTGCGGAGCCGTTCTGGCCGTCGCTCTGTTCGACATCATTCCCGAGGTTTTTTCTTTCGATGGCGGATCCAGATTCATGCCTATCACCGCGGTTGGATTCCTGGCCTTCTTTGGCCTCGAGCGCTACACCGCGATGCATCAAGCGCGCGAACACGTTCACGCCGTGACCGCGCATGAGCAAGAGCTGGGCGCGATGTCCGCGGCCGGTTTGGTCTTGCACAGTTTTCTGGATGGGGTAGCGATCGGAGTTGGCTTTCAAACCAGCGCGCCGATCGGTTTCCTGATCGCGATGGGGATTATCAGCCACGACATCAGCGACGGCCTCAACACGGTGGCGGTCGTCCTGGCCCATGAAAACCCGCTCAAGCGCGCCCTGTTCTGGCTCGCTTTGGACATGATTGCACCGGTGCTCGGCGCGGCGACCAGCATGATGTTCGTTCTGAACGCCAAAGTCCTTCCGTTCCTGCTGGCGTTTTTCGCAGGCTCGTTTCTCTACATCGGCGCGTCGGATCTGCTTCCGGAAGCGCGCGAGCATGATTCGCCGTGGGTCGGTGTCGCAACCTCGATGGGGATGCTTGCGATCTACCTGACCACCCGGATGCTGCGAGGACTTTGAACTTTCGCGCCGGCAATAAATCCTCCGAACGAATTCAGTGCGCCGCCGCGCTACTGATCTATCTCGCGCTTGCGCTGATCTTTTTCGCGCGCGGACTGCTCGGCGATTTCACCGGAGGGATCGTCAGCGCGAGCACCGGCCACGATCCCTCGGTCATGATTTGGTGCCTGGTGTGGTGGCCGCACGCGATTGCCAATCACCTCAACCCGTTTCTATCGCGCGCAGTATGGTGGCCGAGCGGAATAAATCTCGCGTGGATTACCTCGATGCCGGGCGCGGCGATCCTCGCGTGGCCGCTGACGCGCACTCTGGGGCCGATCGCGAGTTTCAACCTGCTCTGCATCGGCGCGCTGCCGGCGGCCGCATTCGCGCAATTCCTGCTCTGCCGTCATCTTACGCGTGACTATTGGGCGTCGCTGGTCGGCGGTTACGTGTTTGGATTCTCCCCGTATTTTCTCGGACACCTGCAGGCCCATCTGCTGCTGATACTGGCGTTTCCGATTCCACTCGCGGTGCTGCTGATGATTCGCCTGCTCGAGCGAGATATCAGTCCTCGCAGCTTTGTTCCCTTGATGGCGGCGCTGATTGCGCTGCAGATCGGATTCTCGCTCGAAATGTTCGCCACCATGACCGTGATTGGGATTGCCGCGATGGCGCTCGCGTTCGCGATCGGCGCCGAAGACTGGCGGTCCGCGATACGCCCGACCGCAATGCCGCTCGCGGGCAGCTACGCGATCGCCGCGGTCGTCGCGGCGCCGTACTGGTTTTATCTGTTCGCGTTCACGATGCCGAAGGGCTCGATCATTTCACCCGCCGGAGTTTCTTCCGACCTGGTAAACTTTCTGATTCCTACCGAGGCAAATCTTTTCGGCGCCAACTCTCTCTTCCGGGAATTCGCCGCGCACTACACCTTCCGTTCCGAAGCCGGCGCATGGGTGCCGTGGCCGCTGCTCGCGATCGTCGCGTTTTACATCTGGTCGCGATGGCATACGAACCTGGGCAAGGTTCTCGTCGTGATGCTGGCTGCGATTTGGCTCGCGACGCTAGGGCCCCGGCTCCATTTCGCCGGTCATACGATGTTCGGGCTGCCGTGGAAAATCGTCGAGCATCTGCCGCTGATGAAAAGCGCGCTTCCCGCGCGTCTCACGATATACGGCTTCCTGATAATCGCGCTAATGACCGCAACCGCAATGGCCTCGCGCGAGATCTCGCGACCGATGAAGTACGGCGCCGCGATCGCAATCGCGATCTTCATGCTGCCGAATTTGCGCGCATCATTCTGGGTCGCGCCGCTCGACCTGCCGCAATTTTTCGCTAACGGCACTTATCGCAAGTACCTCGCGAAGGACGAAAGTATCGTCACCCTGCCGTATGGAAATCGCGGCAGTTGCATGCTGTGGCAGGCGTATTCGGAAATGTATTTCCGGATGGCGGGAGGCTACACCGGGCCGGAGATTGTCGACGCGTTCCTCGAGTGGCCCACAGTCAGCGCGCTCTATTGGGGCAGCGAAATTCCCGATGGGCGGCTTCAGCTCGGAGCGTTTCTGGCGGCGCACGACACCCGCGACATAATCGTCGAGCAATCGCATGCGCAGGATTACGCGCCGATTTTATCGATCCTCGATGAGCTGAAGGCGACGCCGATCGAGGCCGGCGGCGTGTTGCTATATCGAATCCCGGCCGACCAGATTACCCAATACCGGGGCGCGAATCCGATCGATCTCGAGCAGCGCTACGATCGCTATCGATTCGATCGATTGGTGATCGCGGCCGACAAGTATCTTTCCTCCGGTGGAGATCCATCGCAGCTGACACCATCGATCGCGATGAAGGCCGGGCTGCTGCCGTCGAGCTGGGCCGTGGATCGCGATGTGTACACCAAAGATGGCCTCATTCTGGGGCCGTGGAAGAGCAACCAAACCCTAGTGGGCGTAGTCGGATCGTACGATGCGCTACGGCCGCTGATCGACGCCTGGCGCCCCGATGCGGCCGCGGTATATTTCCCCTTCCCTCGCGTTTTGGACGGGCCACCCAAGGGCAGCACATTCATGAGGAAACTCGCGCTCATTTTCGATCGCGAGGGGCTGGCGCGAGCGGCTAAAAAGGCCGCCGAAGAGATTGGCCGCGCGCACTCTGACGAATAATGGTCAACCGGGGCGATTCCGTTATCCGTTTATTGACTGCCTAATGCTGGTCAATCCGTTCCGAAGTGGCATCCGTATCGATCTATGAGACCTTGGAAGCCGCCGATTTCCTCGCTAATTCCGCATCCCCAATCTCCTCTGGAGCGATGTGGAAGTATGGCACGTCAACTGCTCCCTATCCTCCCTGCGCGAACGATAAGGGAGGACCTGGAATGCTTCAGTTTGAGACCCGCGAAATGTTGCCAAAGTGTAGCTCGAGTGTTGCTCGGAGTGTTGCTCGGAGTAGTTCGAATGCTGCCGGGTGTAGCTCGAATGTTGCCGGAAAGCGTACCGGGTACTCACTTGGGAGTATCAACCGTCTCTCTCGTGCAGACTTCGGTCGCGATCCGCGCCTGCTCGAGGCCTCGGTGGCCGGCGTCGTGCTCAGCATCAACCCGGGCGACCTCGCGATGCGCACGCGCGCCGCGATCGCATGGGACGCCATCCGCGTGATGCTCTCTGACCACATCATAGCCGACGCGAACGGCTTCATGCCGTGGGCCGGTGACAACTCGATTTCTCCGCTGATGGCGGGTCTGCTCGAGCGGCGATGCTCCGAGCTGCGTTCGTTGGCGACGGCCGTGCGCGCGACTTCGTTCGCGGACGGTCCCGACTCCGAGGTCTCGATCGCCGGCAAGGCGCTATGCCGGCTCGCGGTTATGCTCGACGATTTGATGGACGGCGCGCAGCGCCGTCTGGTGACTCAGCTTCGTCAGTATGTGTTTTGTGCGCGCGGGGAAGTCCGGCTCTCCTCCTAACGGGCTTCCTCGCAAATTGAAAAGTCCGGCGTGCGATAAGTAGCTATTGGGGCATGGGCCTGGGGAAGGAAAGATGCCGGATGGGATCGCGATTAGGGGCAGGTCGCTAGATCCCCGGGCATCGATAGGAAAGGGGGTTCGGCGCGGTTCTCGCCATTAGTTGTGGCGGGAACCGCGACCAACCGAAGGTCATTCTCTCGACGCTCAACCGCGAGGCGTGCCCAAGCAGTTTACGGAAACTGAAACCTCACGAGGTTTCAGACTTCCCGTTGCGAAGACACAGGAAGCGCGAAACCCAGTTTGGGTTTCGCAAGTTTGTTCTTCTCCGTCCACCGCACTTTTCTTTCCTGCCATCCCGAGCGCAGTCGAGGGACCTCCGCACCGCGATGGACTCTTTCCGGAGCCCTTCTCCCGCTTTTCTTTTGCGGGACGCGAAGCCGCTGAGGCGGAACGCGAGTGGAGTCGAAGCGCATAAAGAAGGTGGTTAGCATAGTTGTCGCTCCGATGCTTCGCGACAACTATGCCAACCGGATGAGACCCGCGCGCGCTTCGCGCGCGTTGTCGGAACACCGCGACCTATGCGAGCCAGCTTTTTCCGTGTCATCCAGAGGTGAGCGGAGCGATGCCGAAGGATCTCGGGAGAGTGTCGGCAGCAAGTGTTGCTTTCAGCATGCGAGCGCGAGCGATCGTCGGGCAGCATTGCTCACGGTGCAGGTTGATGGTGCGACTTTCTTTTGTGGGGCCACGAGATCCTTCAGCTGCGCTGCGCTTGCTTCTGGATGACAAGGAAAAAGCAACGCGGGTTTCGGAGATGCCTGGCACTCCATCACCGTCGGGCGAGGTCATATCCGATCGGTTTGTAAAATCGAATGGAAATGCGTAAACCGTGTGCTAGCAGAATACGGCGACGGAAGCGGCCTGGGAGTAAGAAGTTCGAGTCAGTCTCGCTATCTTCGAACTGATCAACGCATGGAACGAAAAGTACACCTGGTTGGATCACACATCACTCGATCTGAAATAGGGCGTGTAGTCGCGCACAGAACTCTTATCGAAGAGATCGGCCATAAAACGCGCGAGGTTGTGGTCTCACTAATGGTGCCGCGGCGCCGCTCTGACGGAGAATAGGGAGATGCGTCTTTCGCATCGATGGTCGCGAGGAACCCATAGTTCGTTCATCAATCGGGGTAGATTCACTTCAGTCGCTGATGACCGCCATTCATGGGATCAGAATGACGTTGGAAGCAACCGGCGGTCGTTTCGGCTGGTCCCGCCCCGGAGATGGGACCTGGATCAATCAACAAATTCCGATGTGGTTCGGCGCTCGCGCAGAAGCAAGGGTGAATCGCGCCGTCGAACGGGAAATGGCTCGCCGTTTGAAGGACCGATTGAGGGCGACGAAGGAGGAGATAGACGCGTCTGAAGCCGAATTGAAGGAACGAAAAAAGATTCTGGCGGATTGGGAGCGAGCGCTTCGAAAGCGGAAATCGCAGCTTATAGTCGCGAAGGAGCGCGGACGCCGTGCCGACGTTCGTCTCGCAGCTTTCAAAAAGCTCCACAAAAAAAGTCATCCGAGAAAGACGTGAGTACTCACCGCGTTACTCATGGTTAGCGGACGGACATCAGCGTCTATAGTATCTCGAAGAATGCACCTCGCGTTGCTCGTCGTGGTCGCAATCTGCGGAAGCCTGTACTTCGGACTAGCTCACGGAAGCGAGCGCCCAAACGCGCTAATCATGTATCCTGATGCCACACAAGTTTCGTCTGCCGAAGTCAGGGGCACCGACCAGCTCACCTATCACGTCGATGTGAAGTATCCGGCCTCCCCTGTCATCGGTTTGATCTCGGATAAGCTGCGGAAGGCCGGATGGGAACGGGAGCCTCCCACGTATGATTTCCTGAATCCCGACTCGCCCTCGTCTCCGGCGGGCACGTGGGAAAAGTCTTTCGACGCAAGAAAACACCCTACGCTGTCTGTATATCAATGGCTTGGCGATTGGAAAGATGCGTCCCGGAAATATGCGTACGCTATGTATTTCGTTACACGAATCCTGAAGGAAGTACTCCCAACCTGACCGATCTCGAAGTGATAGCCATATACCTTCCGGCATCCGTTGTACGAGATTACCTGCAGGACATTGAGCAATGGAAAAAAGAGCAGAGGGCAAGACAATCTTCACCTTGAACGCGGCGCCGTAATGCCGGCCCTGAAGTGAGTCAAAAGTGAGGTTCCAACTGGACATGAACAAAGAAAACTGGTTAGCAACACTCGTTTGGCTTAGTCTGATATTTACTATAGTGTTTCTAGCCTCTTCTCTGGTGGCCTTCGGCTTGGACGGCATGGCTGCACGACTTCCGCCCGTCGACTGGACTGACGTTTTGTTTGCCAATGCCTTTTTTTTGTTTGTTATCGGCGCAACCGACTATCCGGGAACAATCCGAAAGGTCCCCGTTTTGAGGACGCAACTATGTTGCTGGTCGGTCTTAATGCTAGCAACCGCATTCCTGTTTATGCCAAGGTTTCGTCCCGTCCTACAAGAAGGTATCGGATACCTTGCTAGTACAGTCCTAATGATTGCCTTGTATGCCACTGGGGCTATGTATCGATCGTTGAGGAAGCGCGTTAATTAGTATGGGCGGTTAGCGTACCGCCGGCATCGATCATCGGCGGACGGGAAAATCCGTCGCTCGCGTAGGCCCTTCCCTGAGTTCAGGGCGACCGCTCTGGCACGCCTCGCGGTCGAGTCTGAAACCTCGTGAGGTTTCAGTTTCTCGGTCTTACAATTTTCCCTGGTTCCAATCGCCAAGAATTGCACTCTCAGCAAAATCGTTGCGGGCGATCCTCGAACCGGCCCCTACCCTGGACTAGGCGGGCGCGCCACGCAGTCGGTCTGAAACCGCGTGAGGTTTCAGTTTCCGGGTCTTACAGCCTTCTCGCGCAACAGGCTGAAGCCCGTGCCACCTACGGATCTGCATCCTTATATAGTCGCACGGGCGTCAGCTCGTGGGCGTCCAAGCTTCAGACGAAGAGGGGTTAAGTTAAGCGCTTAAAAATCCTTTTCGCACCCCTTTGCTTCGTTTCCCTATTGCCTTCAGAATATCTTGTACCAGATTGTAGTAAATGCCGTCATTTTGGACGGTGACAGTTCCGGGGGGGCACTGTGGCATCGAAGGCTGCCAAATCGCGCAGATTCGTTCGTCTTATCGGGAGTATTTTCCCGAGGTCGCTGTTCGTCGTCCTGATGCTTGCGCTTCCGCTATCGGCGCAGGCGCCCGGATTGTGGACCCTTTTCGCGAATCTGAACACTGCGAGGGCCAATCACGCCGCCGCCACACTACCGGGCGGCCAGGCGCTGATCGTCGGCGGCATCGACGGCTCCGGCAACGCGCTCACCAGCGCCGAAATTTTCAGCCTCTCGGGCAACACGATGACCGCCCTGCCGACCGGCCTCGCGACCGGCGTCTCCGATCTGACTGCGACCGTGCTCAACGACAACGCCGTCCTGATTGCGGGCGGCCTTGACAGTTACGGCACCGCGGTTGCCGCGGCGGAACTCTACGATCCATCAAACCGCGCGTTCATCTCGCTACCCGCGATGCATGCCGCGCGCAGCCATCATACCGCCACGCTGCTCAACGACGGCACGGTCCTGATTGCCGGCGGCAGGGGCGCATCGGGTCAGCTCGCGAGCCTTGAGATCTATCATCCGGCCTCGAGAACGTTTTCGATGGCGGCCAGTTTGCAAAATGCGCGGCAGGATCACACCGCCACGCTGCTCATCGACGGCACCGTTCTGATCGCGGGCGGCGCGAACTCTTCCGGGCCGCTTGCCAGCGCCGAGATTTTCAACCCCGTCACCGGCGCCGTCACCGAAGCCGGAAGCCTCAATCAGGCGCGCACCCGCGCGACCGCATCGATGCTGGTCAATTTCGATGGCACCGTGCTGATCGGAGGCGGCCAGGATACCAGCGGTAACGACCTCAATACGGCCGAGGAATTCGATCCCGCGACCGCCACTTTCACGACGCTGGCCGCGCAGATGAACACGCCGCGCAGCGGCCACCTCGGGGTAACGCTGCCATACAACGGCAAGGTGTTGATCGCGGGCGGCACCAGCGCGGGACAGCCGGTGACAGCCAACGAACTTTACGATCCGATTGGCGGCAGCTTCGTTGCCAACGAGCCGATGAGCATCGCGCGCGATGAGTTCGCGGCCAATTTCTTCGCCGTGCCCGCGGTCGGGCAGGTGCTGATGAGCGGCGGGCTGGACAGCACCGGCAAACCGCTGGCGCTGACGGAGATGTTCTCCTATCCGACCATCCGCACCGACAAGAGCGACTACCCGCCGGGCTCACCGGTGATCATTTATGGAGCTGGATTGACTCCGGGCGAGCAGGTCACGATCCAGATCCAGGAAACCGACGACGACGACACGTTTCTGACCGACACTGCGGATTCGACCGGTTCCTTCACCGACACGAATTTTTACGTCTCGGACAGCGACGGCGGCGTGACATTCCTGATGACGGCGACCGGGCAGAGCTCGGGCCTGACCGCGCAGGATCGCTTCACGGACAGTATCACCAGCGTCGCGATCACGACGCAGTCACCGCGGCCGGTGGTTCCGCCCGGGACCGCTGCGTATACCGTCAGTTGTACCTCCAGCAATAGCAACAACGTCATCACCTACAACCTTGTCACCAACGCAGGCGGCTGCGAGACCGGCAACACGTGCGCCACCTGGACCCCGCCGGCTGGCGCGAGTTTCTCCTTCAATCAGAATGGTGTGACTTGCAGCACCAGTCCGACCATGAGCATCGCCACTACCTGCGGGGGTGCGAACAACACGCCGGCCGGAACCTACAACTTTGCGCTTCAGGGAGAGCAGACCAGCAACCGCACCTTTGCCTACGCCGCAAGCAGCCTCGTCGTGACCGCATGCGCGACGCCGACTGCAACGGCGACGGCCACCGCGACAGCCACAAGGACGGCAACTGCAGTCGCAACCGCGACTGCCACGGCAACTGCGACGGCCACCGCAACCACAACCGTAACGGCGACACCGACGCCAACCGCAACCACGGTCATCTTCCTTACGTCGGGCACCAGCTGGACGGTTCCGGGCGTATGTAACGGCTCCACTAACACCGTCGAGTGCATCGGCGGAGGAGGCGGTGGTGCGAGCCATTCTTCCGCCGGAGGCGGCGGTGGCGGCGCCTATAGCGCGGTCAGCAATGTCGCGCTGACTACCGGCAATATCGTTAGCATCGCGATCGGAGCCGGGGGAGCCGGTGGCACTGGCGGCGTTTTGGGCACCGCAGGCGCCAACGGCGGAAACACTTCTTTCGGTTCGGCTTGCATTGCGGCTGGCGGATCAGGCGGATCGGGCAATACCGGCGGCGCCGGCGGTGCGGCTAGCAGCGGTTCCGGCACGACCAAGTTCTCAGGCGGCTCAGGTGGCACTAGCGCACCCACCGTCGGTTCCAGCGGCGGCGGTGGCGCGGCGGGACCCAACGGAGCCGGCAATCCTGGACAGCCCGGAACGCCAACGACCGCCGGTCCTGGTGGGTCAGGTGACAACGGCTCTGGTGGCGCGGGCGGTACTCCCGCTGGCGGCGCGGGCGGAAACGGTACGGAATACCAAGCCTCGCCAGCATTTGGGAGTGGCGGCGGCGGTGCGGGCGGCGTCAACAGCCCTTCCCCCGTCAATGGTGGAATCGGCGGCAATTACGGCGCTGGCGGCGGCGGCAGTGGCGGCGGCAGTGGCGGAGCAGGAACAGGCGGCCTCATTGTGATCACCTGTAATGGAGCGCCGGCGCCTACGCCTACTTCAACCGCTACCGCGACGGCGACGGCTACCGCAACATCGACGGCCACAGCCACCGCAACTGCGACTCTGACGGCAACACCGACAGCAACTGCGACACCAACTGCGACGGCCACTTTGACCGCGACACGGACAGCCACGGCGACCGCAACTGCGACGGCGACCGCTACCGCAACTGCGACGGCAACCGCCACAACGACTGCAACCCCGACGCCAACCCCAGCAGCGCTGCTGGTCACGCCCTACAACATCACATTCAACTACTCAGTCATCCTGAATACGGGAACGACGACAACCGCCAGGATCGTAACGGCGCGAAATCAGTCCGCAGCCGCGATCAACATCGGCCAAATCTTCGCTACAACTACCGGAGTGGCCGGACCCTCAGCGCAGTTCAAGATCGCGACCATCGGTGGGGTGCCGCAGGATACGTGCTCCAACACGACACTCAGGCCCAACGGAACGTGCACGGTCCACGTGAATTTCACCGCTACAGCACTCGGTGGGGTGACGGGTACTCTGGCATTCCCATCTAATGCTCCCAACGGCACGCAATACGTAGGTCTTAACGGCACCGGCTTGGCCGGAACTATCAATCTCTCTTCCGCGATATCGTTTCCCAACACCTTGGTGGCCCGGACCGCCGCCACGAAGACCGCGAAGCTGACAAATCCCAACACCGTCGCGCTGGGCGAGCCGGTGGGTTCGGGCGCAATCTCGATTTCGGTTTCGTCGGCCTCGGGCGACTTTAAAATCACGCCCGGCACAGATAAATGCAGCGGAACGACCCTGCAACCGGCGGGATCCGGGGCTTCGAACTGCACCGTCGGAGTAAGTTTCAGTCCGACCCAGCAAGGCGCCCAAACGGGAAGCCTGATCGTTTCGAGCAACGCTCGAAACAGCCCCGCGACCATCATGCTGCAAGGCTCCGGGACACTTTCCGCGCCCGTGCTTTCGCCGACGGTTCTATCGTTCGGCAGGGTGAGGCAGGGTACTATCAGCGCGCCAAAATCTGTGAAGATGACCAATAACAACGTGGTCGGAATGAACATCAGCAGCATCACGTCGAACAACCCAGATTATGCAATCGGGCCCACCTCCACCTGCCAAGTGGGGATCTTGCCGGCGGGGCAGCACTGCACCATCTCGGTGACATTCGCTCCGAATGTCACAACGGCGGACAACGGGACGATCAGCATCGTTACCAACGCGGGAACCGGCACTCAGAAGTTCGGCTTGTATGGCACTGGATTCTAATCGCTTCCGATAGTCGCGCTTGCCAGAAGGAGCGCGACCGGTTTACATCGACGGTGACGCCATCGGACCAACTGAATTCCGTCCTTAGCGATGCTGGATTAGCCCGTATCGGCTGATTCGACCACATTCGATCTCGCTTGGCCGAAAACTTCTCGCATAAGAAATCATCTCGATAATTCTAAGCGGTGCTAATCTTGTTTTTCGCGCTGTGGCGAGTACAGTTTTGCTCAAGGTTGAGGCTCTCGGGAGGAGGTGCATGAAATGAAAATGGTCACCGCGATTTTGCAGAGGCTGCTCGGCTTTATATTCCTGGCGTTCGGGATGAATGGATTCCTTCACTTTATTCCGCAGATGGCGATCCCTAATCCTGCTGTCCAATTTTTCGTCGCACTCGCGGCAACCGGCTACATCCTGCCGTTGTTGTTCGCCACTCAGGCGCTGGCCGGCGTTCTGCTGATTCTCGGCCTGTACGTGCCACTGGCGCTGGCCCTATTGGCGCCGATACTCGTCAATATCTTCCTGTTTCATCTTTTCCTTGCTCCCGGTGGTCTTCCGGTAGCCGTGGTCGTGGTCGGCCTCGAGCTCTACCTGGTCCGCGCTTATGGCGATGCTTTCGCGCCGATGCTGCGGGCACGCTCTGAGCATCACACCGAGCCCGCCCACACCGCACAACGAACTGTCACCGTCTGAAAAGTTCTGCTAGATAAGGACGCGCGACCGCGAAGCCTCCGCGCGTCCTTTTTTCCGCACTCACTTCGGCGTCGCGGCGCGAAATTTTCTTTTCGGCCGATCGCCCGTGCAGGTCGATCATCGGCGAAGGAGTGTTGGCTTGGGCGCAAATGTAATCCACGCGGTCACCGTCGATCCTCGTGTTGAAGGCCGGTTGGCGATCAAGGAATATCCAGCCCCGGCGCCGCTCGTGAGCGAGGCTCTGGTCCGGGTCAAAGCGTTTTCCCTGAATCTCGGCGAAGTGCGCACTGCCTTGAGCGAGGCTCCCGCGGGATGGCGTCCGGGATGGGATTTTGCGGGCGTGATCGAAAAAGCGGCGGTCGACGGCTCCGGCTTCAAGGCCGGCACCCGCGTGGTCGGCTTGGTGTTTCATGGCGCGTGGGGAGAGCAGGTCGCGGCGCAGAGCAGCTTCCTCGCGGAGTTGCCCGATTCGATTTCATTCGCCGAGGCGTCGACGCTTCCGGTCGCCGGCTTAACCGCGCTTTACGGGTTGGAGCGCAATGGATCCATCCTCAACCGCAAGGTCTTGGTCACCGGCGCCAGCGGAGGAGTCGGCAACTTCGGATGCCAGATCGCGCGCAACGCCGGCGCGCGGGTGGTGGCGTTGGTCCGGCGCCCCGAGCGCGAGAAGAATGCGCGCGACGCGGGAGCGCATGAGGTCGTGATCGGCGAGGACCTGTCGCCGGCCGCGAGCTTCGGCCCATATCACACCATCCTCGAATCCGTGGGCGGGACGGTGCTCGCGTCGGCGCTCGGGATGCTGGCGCCGGGCGGCATGTGCGTCAGTGTCGGAGTTTCCTCATCACCGCAGACAACTATCGATGTGGGGACCCTGATGCACGTCGGTGGGGCAAGCTGGTACGGCTTTTTCCTCGGCTACGAGTTCCAGCGCGAGCCGGCCTCGAAGGGACTCGCGCGGCTGGCGCAGATGGTGGCCGACGGAAAGGTCAAAGCGCCGATCGAGCTGGAGACCTCATGGGATCAGATCGGCAAGGTCGCGACGCAGCTCTATCGCGATCGCGCGATCGCGGGCAAGGCCGTGCTCACGCTGTGATCTGCTCTCCCGCCGTGAGACATACGTCGCGGACGTGAGGCGGGCGGATTCTAACTGGTGGCCGCTTCGATCGCTGCCAACAGGGAGCGAAGATCATACGGGCCGTCGTGCTTCACATTGTTGACATAGAAGCTTGGCGTGCCATTGACCCCGCTGCGGACTCCCGTGCGAAAGTCCTCGCGCACCTTCGGCGCGTAGATGTGCTCGCCTATTTCGCGGGCGAATCGGCGCACCTCCAGGCCGATCTGCTTTGCGTATTGCGACAGAGATTCGCGATCGAGCGCTTCCTGATTCTCGTAGAGCGTGTCGTGCATCTGCCAGAATTTCTCTTGCGCCCCTGCGGCTTCTGCCGCTTCAGCCGCGGCTTCGGCGTGCGGATGCGCGGAGCTCAGTGGAAAATTGCGAAAGGCAAAGCATAGATTATCGCCAAGCCGGCGCTGAATTTCTTTAACGATCGGATAAGCTTCGCCGCAATAGGGACACTCATAATCGCCGTATTCGACCAGGATCACGCGTGCGTTCATGGGTCCCTGAATGTGATCGCTCGCGCTAACAGGAGGGACGAGCATAAGTCACCTCTTGCTTGAAGGAAGAGCTTCCAGGGCCGAAAGAATACCGTCGGCACCAGGATTGACGCCGATCGGAGAGACGAAACTCCAGGTAATCGTTCCCTGAGAGTCAACTACGAACAATGCGCGTTCGCAGATGCCGTCCTCTGACCGATAGACCCCATAAGTCTGTGCAACTCCACCCTTAGGTTCAAAATCCGCGAGCAGCGGAAAGTGTAGCTTGCGATCTTTTGCGAAAGCGCTGTGGCACCAGACCCCATCAACTGAGATGCCTAAGAGTTCCGCGTTGAAGCGGCGAAACTCAGGCAAAATCTCGTTGTAGAGAGCCATCTGGTCTCCGCATACCGGGCTCCAGTCAGCGGGGTAGAAGGCCAGAATCACCGGCGCGCCCCGCAGCTCGCTTAGCGAAACGAACTGATCCGGTGTGCTTTTCAGTCTGAAGTCCGGCGCCGGAGTACCGGCTGCTAGCGCCGACTTGTTGCTTTTGGTTTCTTGCTCTTTCGTGCCTGTACTCATATTGGAAGACCTTTCCTCCTCCCAGCGTCTCGTGATGGAGCATCAGTGCCGCTCCGTTTACGCAACCGCATTCCGGCGCCGCTTGAGATGGTCGCGATTGGATGTCCGGATCGGGGAATTTATGCGTTGCGCGTACGGTGAACGAGCCGAGTGTCCGCCTTGGGCAAACTTAGATCAACCGAGCAAGGGAAACCATCGGCATCTGCCGCGGCTGGTTTGAATCAATTCTCTTAGATGATAGGTTCGCGGTTACCTGTCGCGGGAGAGTTTTTCGATGGCCCTATGGAAGCCGGATCCGACCTTTTATCCATCAGCGCGAATGGCGATGGCCGCGCCGCCTGAAACGCTCGCATACGTCGTCACTTTCAATCCGCATCCCGAAAATAAAAAGCCTGATGCATTGTGCGCGGTCGATCTCGATCCCAAGCAGAGCAGCTATGGAAAGATCGTCGGCCGGGTCGAGATGCCGAAGGCCGGCGACGAGTTGCATCACTTCGGATGGAACGCGTGCAGCGCCGCGCTATGTCCCTACGCGCCGCATCCGCACATCGAGCGCCGCTATCTGATCGTGCCTGGCCTGCGGTCTTCGCGCATTCACATCATCGACACCAAACCTTACGCGCGAAATCCGCGCATTGTGCGCGTGATCGAGCCGGGCGAAATTGCTTCGAAAAGCGGTTACAGCCGGCCGCATACGATCCACTGCGGTCCCGACGCGATCTATGTAAGCGCGCTGGGCGCTCCCGACGGTGACGGTCCGGGCGGAATTTTCCTGCTCGACCACGAAAGCTTCGATGTACTCGGACGATGGGAAGTCGATCGGGGACCGCAGCGGTTCGCTTACGATTTCTGGTGGCATCTTGGGTGGGACGTCGCGGTCACCAGCGAATGGGGCACGCCGAATATGATCGAGAAAGGCCTGAATCCCGATTTGCTGCTGGCCGGCAAATACGGCCACTGCATCCACATTTGGGATTTGCGCAAACGCCGCCATCTCCAGACGCTCGATCTCGGTGCCGAAAATCAGATGGCCCTCGAACTACGCCCCGCGCACGATCCGACCAAGCAATACGGATTTTGCGGAGTGGTGATCTCGACCAAAGATCTTTCGGCCTCGGTCTGGCTGTGGCATCGCGAGGCCAATGGGAAGTGGGCGATTCAAAAAGTTATCGAGGTTCCCGCCGAACCGGCCGATGCCGATCGGCTGCCACCCGCGCTGAAACCATTCAAGGCGGTGCCGCCGCTCATCAGCGACATCAATCTGAGTCTCGACGATAAATTCCTGTACGTCGCGTGCTATGGAACCGGCGATCTTCGCCAATATGAAGTCAGCGACCCGTTTCATCCGAAGCTGACCGGCACCGTGCGTCTCGGCGGTATCACCTCACACGCGGCGCATCCGAAATCCGGTCCGCTCAACGGCGGATCGCAGATGATCGAGCTGAGCCGCGACGGCCGCCGCGTTTACATGAGCAATTCGCTCTACGGCGCGTGGGACGAGCAGTTCTATCCCGAAGGTCTCAATGGATGGATGGTGAAGCTCGACGCTAATCCCGCGGGCGGGCTCGCGGTCGACCCGAAGTTTTTTCTGACCTTCGACGGCGAGCGGCCGCATCAGATTCGCCTCGAAGGCGGCGACGCGTCTTCCGATTCATATTGTTACCCCTGAACGTCTGGCCATGGTTCGCCGTCGCGATGCTGGGGGCGTATCACGGAATCGATCCCTCGATGGGATGGCTGTTCGCGGTCGCGCTCGGCCTGCAGGAAAAAAGCCGCGCGCGGGTGCTGACGGCGCTGATTCCGATCGCGATCGGTCATCTGCTGTCGATCGCGGTAGTCGTTGCTCTCGTCGGCGGCTTGCGGATGGCCTCCTTCAATCCCGATTACGTCCGCTATGGCGGTGCCGTGGTTCTGATTGCATTCGGGATATTCCGCCTGATCTGGCCGCGCGCGCATCCTCGATGGGTAGCGATGCGGGTCAACTCCGCCGAACTCGGACTCTGGTCATTTCTGATGGCGTCGGCGCATGGCGCGGGCCTGATGCTCTTTCCGATTCTGATGAATGTGATGCCGCCGGGTCACGCGATGATGCATCACCATCATGCGATGCCGGCGATGGGCACGACCTTTATCACCGGCGCAATCGTGGTGATCGTGCACACATCAGCGATGGTGATAGTGATGGGCACGATTGCGATCGTGATCTACGAGAAAGTCGGCCTCGCGATTTTGCGCAGCGCCTGGGTCAACCTGGATTTGATCTGGGCGTCAGCGCTAATCGGCGCCGGCCTGCTCTCGATGGTCATTTGATCCGAATCCGATCGGCTTCAATTCCTAGAACGCGATGCGCCCGGTAATGATCCAGGAGTTGTGGTACTGGGTAAACCTGGTTACCGCTACCTGAAAGCCCGCACCCACAATCAGCTTGACGCGTTGCCAGACTGGAAAGCGTCCGAGCACCATTGCGGGCGTGAGCAAGACCTGATTTTTTCCGGCATGCTCGCCGTCGGGAAACCAGGTGTAGTTCACTTCGAACTCAGGCCAAAAGTACTCGAACAGGTGATATTGAAAGGCGGTGTTGTATGCGAGGGGCATCCCCAGGCGATCCAGCCCGCCGTTGGGAAATGTCATACCAACAGTGCTTTGGAAATCGAAGTCACCGAATCCCTTCCCGAATGCGATCGTCGGCGTGAACTGCGCATGCCCGGAGGTGTTGCCGCTGGTGCCGGTCGGCGCGCTAAATCCCACGAATGCGGTCAGGATGTAGTTGCCGTTTTCTTCGTTCGCTGAGAGCAGACGATATTTGATCAGCGCGGTCCAGTCGGCGAAATCGTCGGTGCCGCGAGTCGCGATACCTTGTTCGCCGGGAAACTCGTGCGATTCATAGTTCGGTATGCCGAGGATCACTTCGATCGTGTCCCATGGGATCAGTTCCAATCCCTTTCCCGAACCATAGTTGGTCGTTAGCTCGCCGTGCTGCGCCGATTGGAACGATTGATCGTAGCGAAGCTCCTGTTCCAGGCGCGGCGTCACCGTGACCACCGGCGTCATCCAGTGAGGCTGCTCGGCTTGGGTGCGCGATACGCGCATGAACCAATTTTCGAAGTAGTCCTGTACCGGCTGAAGGAGGCTAAGGCCGCCGCTAGAAGATGACGCGACTTCGTCGGCGCCGGCAGGCGCGGTGGTCGGGAGTGATAGTACGGACAGTGTCGCTATGATCGAAACCCAACGCGTAAATCTGCCGACATATTTCATGACGCGTGGTTATGTCACGACGATGTCGAGTTCGACAAGTATCGCAACGCTCGCCCGGAATGTCAGCGGAGCGGAAAGCCGTGCCGGAAATTTACCAAACGAACCCAAAAGTTCTCGTATTTGCTTGATATATTTGCTTCCCTCGGTCGGGATCGTTTCCGGCAGTGTCTCTGAGGCGTTACCCATCGCGCGTCATTTACGTATCATCTTTGAGATTACGGCTTCGAGAGGAGGGGCACGTGCTTTTTTCGCGATGGATTCAGTCCGCCAGGATGATACGACTTGCCGCCGGCGCCGGCTTCGCGGCCCTTCTTTTTGCCGGAAGTGCCGCTCACGCGGAGACGCTCACCCTGTCCGATGCTATTGATCGGGCGGTGCGGTTTGCGCCCTCCTTGACGATGGCAACGGCGACCAGCGACCTGAGCGAGGCCCGCATCGATGAGATGCGCGCGCCAATGTTTCCCGCGCTCTCAGCGCGCGCGGAGTACTACCAGGCGCCCGGTTACGACACCGTGATTACCAATCGCGGATTGTCGAGTGGGCTGCTCTCGCTCGATTACACCGCTATTGATTTCGGGCGGCGGATGTCGCGGGTTCGGGCGGCGCGTTACGCGGCTGAAGCCGCGAGACTTGGAATCGTAGCGACGCGCGCGCAGATCGTGTTCGACGTCAAAGTCGCATATTTTGATCTGCTGCGTACAAGACACGCGGTGGCCGAAACCCAGGCCAACGTCAATCGATTGAACCGCTATCTCGGCACTATCAGCACACTTCAACGCAGCGGCCGCGCAATCGAGAATGACACCCTGAAGGTCCGCACCACGCGCGACACCGCGGAACTCGCGCTCTCCGATGCCCGCAGCGAACAACTCAGAGCAACGATGGTGCTCGGATCGATGATTGGTGATTTCAGCGGGCCGGAAGCTGCCGATTTCGATATCGTTGAGATCGCCGAAATTCCGCCGATGCCAACTGGCGACCTGCTCGGCACTCCGGCCATGAGAGCGGCGCAGCGTACCATCGAGTCGTCCAAAATGGAGGTGCAGGCAGCGCAAGCGGAACGTTACCCAACTTTACAGCTCGCGCTAACGACAGGCGCGCTCGGCGTCGATCCGCAAAGCACTATCGAGCACCATTATGGAGCGTCGTACGACGGCCTGGTCTCGATGCCGCTGTTCCAGGGCGGACTGATTTCGTCTCACATCGATCAAGCCAAAGCCCAGCAATTGCAGGCGGTGGCGCAGGCACGTTCGACGGAGTACCTGTTAAGGAGGCGAGTGGATGACGCGCGGCTGCGGTATCAAAAGGCACGCGACGCGCTCGAAATCCTGAGCCGCTCGCAACCCGATGCTGACGATGCCTTCGCGCTCACGTGGACGCGATTTTTGGGCGGTGGCACGGCAACCCTGCTCGAAGTGCTGGACACCTACACGCAGGCGGAGAATCTGAGAATTTCCCGAATCGACCAGGAATTCGCGGCACGCGAGGCCGCTGCGGAAGCCGCCCTGCTTTACGGCGCCACTGAATGAAAGCCGCGCGCCCATCTCGGCCTCGATGGCTTCATCTCGGCGCGATCCTGGTTGCCGCCGCAATTTCTATCGCCGGATGCCGACGCGCCAATTCTGATGAAGCGGCCCCTTCCGATGCTTCACCCAACCCAATTCTCGCCGTCAGCGTCGCGCAAGTGCGCATCGGGCCGATGAAGAACACGTTGCGTCTGCTCGGCACCACCGTCGCGATGCATCATGTGATTTTGCGGGCGCCGGTCGGCGGGCGCGTGCTGGGTATGAATCTCAAGATCGGCGACAGGGTAAAAAAAGGCCAGATCGTCGCGCACGTTCTGAGCCTCGAGAATCGAGGCAGCGCGGCAAGGTCTCAAGATTGCCCAGAAGATCGATCCCGAAGACGCCGCATCGCTCGGGCATTCGGTAAACAAATACAACGCCGACTCCGGGATTCCGGTGGTCGCTACCGAAGGCGGAGTCGTCTCCGCTCCGCCCACCACCACGGGTCAGGTGGTGGCGTATCTCGATCCGTTGGCGGATCTCGTCGATCCTAAGAGTGTCTACGTCGATGCCGCCGTGCCGGTCGATGACGTGCATCTCATCAGCGTCGGAATGCAGGCGCTGGTGAAATCCCCACTCATGCCAAATGTCGAAATGCCCGCGCGAGTCGCGGCCATCCTGCCCAATTTCAACGCCGGCAGCGCAACCTCCGCGGCGCGTCTGGAATTCACCGGCGACGATCGTATGGTGGCGGCCGGAGCGCCGGCCGAAGCCCTGGTGGTCACCCAATCGGTTCCCGATGCGATCGTGATTCCGGCGGCCGCCTTGTTCCAGGACGACGGGGGCGCTTTTCATGTGTTCATCGTGGGCAAAGACCATCGCGCGCATCGGGTTGCGGTCACACTCGGCATTCGCGATCCCGGCCAGGCGCAGGTAACCGCGGGCGTTGAGCCGGGAGACACTGTTATCATCTCGGGCGGTTACGCGCTTTCGGATGGACTCGAGGTCAGCGTGGCCCAGGCGAGCAAGTGAGAGGCCCGGCAATCCCGAGGTGACTCGATCGAATTCCATACTGGCAGTCCTCGCGGTGTTGGGGCTGACGATATTGGGAGTAATGCTCGCGTTCTCGATTCCCAGTTCCGTCTTTCCCGAGATGACTTTCAACCGCGCGATTATCCTGGCCGATTCCGGCGATCTTCCGCCCGAACAGATGATCGTCACGGTCACGCGTCCGCTCGAAGAGGCCGCCTACGGAGTAACCGGGGTATCGTTGGTCCGATCGACGACCACTCGCGGTTCTGCAGAAGTGGATGTGACGTTCGCGGAAAGTGTCGATCCGACCACCAGTTTTCAACTTCTCAACGCGGCTCTGGGCGAGGTGCGCGGACGTTTGCCGAATGGAACGCTAATCGACACCCGGTTGCTGACCTCCGGTACCTTTCCGGTTGTCGATCTGAGCATGAGTTCGCGGATCCGCACGCTCCCGGAACTCACGGATGTCGCATTCTACGATATCGTGCCGAGTCTGCATCGGATTCCCGGCGTGTACCGGGTCGAAATGGTCGGCGGAAAATATCGTGAGTACGTGGTCCGAATCGACCCCGCAAAAATGCTCGCACACGATCTCGGACCCGACGACGTAGTTAGCGGGCTGGCCAAGGCCAACATCATCGAGTCGGCGGGCAGAATCGTCGATACGCATCGCATGCTGTTGACGGTGGTCACCGCCAATATTTCTCAGCCCGAACAGGTCGCGGCGATTCCGATCGCGAACGTCAGCGGACAGCCGGTGATGGTGCGTGACATCGGCACCGTTGAAATAGGGATTCAGGAAGACTACATCCGGACCGCCGCGGAAAACGGACCGGCGCTGCTGATCGGCGTCTCTCGCCAGCCGAGCGGCAACACCGTCGAAATTTCCAACCAGGTTAAGCAACTGATGGAGGATTTCCACCGCCGGTACCCGGACGTGCAGTTCTCTCTTTCTTACGATCAGGCGGCGCTGGTCACCGAGTCATTCAACAGCGTGCGCGACGCGATCGTGCTCGGTCTCGCGCTGGCGGTGCTGGTGGTTTTGATCTTCACGGGCAGTCCGGTGAGCGCGATAGTCGCCGCGATCGTGGTGCCGTGCACGCTCGCGATCACCTTCGTGGTGCTGAAGGCGTTTGGCATGAGCTTCAACATGATGACGCTGGGCGGACTCGCGGCCGGCATCGGACTCTTCATCGACGACGCGATCGTAATGATCGAAGCGATTCATCGCGCGCGGTCGCTCGGCGCCGCTACGGTGCAGGGAGTTCCGGCCGCGCTCAAGGAATTGGGCAGGCCGCTATTCGCTTCCACCATGACGGTGGTGCTGGTATTCGCGCCGCTGGTTTTTCTTTCCGGAGTTACGGGAACATTTTTCCGCGCGCTCGCGATTACGTTGGGCGCGGGCCTCTTCATCTCGCTGTTGATCGCGATCTACTTCACTCCGGCGCTGGAGATCGCATTCGAACGGATCCGCGGCAAGGCCAAACCGCCGGGAAGAATATTCGACGGGCTGCGCGACCTTTACCTCGCCGCCGTGAAGCCGTTCATTCGGGTCCCCGCGCTCGCGGTGGTACTTGCACTGGTCTCGGGCGGCACCGCGTATCTCCTTTACAGCTCTCTCGGCACCGATTACCTGCCGGCTCTGGATGAGGGCGCCTTCATTCTCGACTACAACACACCGCCACAGAGCTCGCTCGATGACACCCTGGCGATGCTCGCAAAGATCGAAGCGATCCTTAAATCGACGCCGGAGGTCGCGGCGTTTTCAGTGCGGACTGGAACTCAGCTCGGGTTTTTTCTCACCGAATCCAATCGCGGCGACATCTCGGTGCGACTGAAGCAGCGGCGCTCCCGCGATATCGACGCCATCATGAACGATGTGCGCGGAAAAATTCTGCAACGCGTTCCCGGCGTCCGCATCGAGTTCTCCCAAGTCATCCAGGACCTCATCGGAGATTTGTCCGGGACACCCGAACCGGTTGAAGTCAAGATCTTCGGCTCCGACGAGGCGACCATCGAAACTACTGCGCGCCGGGTCGCGGACGAGCTGCGCAAGATTACCGGAATGGTCGACGTCTTCGATGGGATCGTGCTCAGCAATCCAGAGGAAGCGATTGTGGTGGACGAGACCGCCGCACAGCGCTACGGGATTTCAGCGACTGACGTGCACGACGCGCTCCGTTCGGTGGTCGAAGGAAGTATCGCCACCTACGTGAGGGTCAATGATCGCTTGTACGGGGTGCGAGTCCGCTATCCGGATAATTTCCATCAGGATTTAAGCTCGCTTTCCGAGGTGATGCTAAAGACACCGAGCAACGGACGGGTGCCGCTTTCGTTGGTAACCAGTCTACAATTCCTCGGCGAGCGCCCGGAACTCGATCACGAGCGGTTGCGGCCCGTGATCCACGTCACCGCAAGGCTCACGGACAATCTCGACCTCGGCACCGCAATGTCGGAGGCGCAAAGCAGAATTAGCCATCTGATTTTGCCCGCCGGAGTTACTATCGAATATGGCGGACTCTACGCGCAGCAACAGAAGGCATTCGGTGAGCTGGCATTGGTGCTGATCGCCGGCGCGGTGGTGATTTTTCTGATTCTGGTTTGGGAATTCGGAAGGCTGGCGCCGGCCGTTGCGTGCCTGATCGCTGCGATGGCGTCGCTGACGGGGAGTTTCGCCGCTCTATGGTTGACCGGCATCACGCTCAATATTTCGTCGTTCATGGGAATCATCATGGTCGCGGGAATCACCGCGAAGAACGGGATCCTTCTTTTGGATCACGCCGAGCGCGGACTGGCCGGAGGACTCTCCTCCGCGGACTCGTTGATCGAAGCCGCCGAGATCCGGCTGCGTCCGATCCTGATGACGACGTTGGCGACTGCGGCGGGACTTTTTCCGCTCGCGCTCGGAATTGGCGCGGGCGCGAAAGTTCAGCAGCCGCTCGCGCTGGCCGTCATCGGCGGTCTGGTATTCGCGATGCTGTTCGCGACCCCGCTCGCGGGCGGTATCTACCTCTTGGGTACGCGTGAAACCTCGAAACGGGAGCCGGCGGAATTTTGAGCGGAAGGAGAGGCTGCCCGCACCATCGCGCGGGCAGCCTCGCTCCTAATTGGGAATGAAGTACTTCCACAGCCACGCTTTGTTAGTGTCAAGATACTTCGTCTCGGTGATGTATGCGTCGTCGGTGCCGTTCCACCAGGTGCCGGTATACCACTGGTCGACGCACCCCCATAGCATGTCGTTCGGATCGCCACTGGGATAGTCAGGGCTGCGGCTGCGCAGGTAATTGATCTGTCCTTCCATGCAGGCGCGCTCGTACCCGAGCTTGTAATCAACCACGTAGGCAGTGCTGGTAAGGGTGTCGGGGAAGGTACCCGGCGAGTCGGTGGCCTTAACCTGCATGACGCCGTAGCTCAGATAACATCCGCCGTTGCCAAATTCGAGGCCCGGAAAACAGAGGCTCAGATTGGAGGTGAAGTCGCCGGCCGCAGCTTGATTCCATCCCCACGATTCGTTCGCCGCCATCGCACGAACCAGATTTTCGTCGATGCCCCATTTACAAGCGCCCCACTGGAGGATTTCGTCGGTGGTGCCAGTGAAGTTGCCATCGATGTTGTTGGAGATCTTCGCAGAGATTCCCAGCTTGGCGTTGAAGGACCGCATGGTAGCGAGATTAGCGGTATCGCTGGGGATGGTGTGGTTGGCTGTATAATTGTTTGGCGCCGGTTCGAAGTCGGAATATTTGACCTCCGAGGCACAGACGGCTTCACTGGGGAGAGTCGAGCCCGGTGGCAGCGTATAAAAGTACGTTGAGCCGACCATCGGCGAATTCCGTACGTTCACGGTGGTCGAGGCGGTGCCCAGTACGACCCCCTGGTTCGCGAAAGCGCTGGCTGAAATGACGTGATTGCCGTTGAGGACGGTCGCGGAGTTCCAACTAAAGTTATACGGCGGCGACGAACTCAGATAGGTACCATCGATGTAGTAATTGACCCAAACTACATCTGAAGCCGCTGACGACGTGACATTCACATTGCCGGAGACGGTGGCGCCATTGGCAGGAGAACTGATCGAAACCTCGCCGTTGCCGTTTCCTCCACCGTTTCCACCGGCCGGTGTCGGTGTTGGCACTGGTGTCGGCGCTGCATTGGCCACCGTCACCGTCAATTGAGCCGAGCCAATCGCGTTTCCGTCTTGATCGAAGGCGCTCGCGGAGATGCTGTACTGTCCGTTAGACACTCCTGTGGTGTCCCACTGGAACGTATCCGGTGGAGTGGAAGCCTGAAGGGTTCCATTGATGTATACGCTCGCGGACGCCGTCGTCGGACCGGTGGTAAGAGTTATAGGCACGATTCCCGAAACCGTTGATCCATTGGTCGGGGAAGTTAGCCATACCGCGATTCCATTGGCGACGGTCACTGTGGATGAGACGGAACCCAGATTGTCGCCTAAGGAATCGTAGCCCGTCACGACCAGCTGATGCGGTCCATTCGCTACGCTTGAGGTTTGCCAGTAAAAGAAATTCGGCGGGGTCGAGTTTTGGTAAACGCCATCCACGTACAGATTGCACATCGCGGTCGATGGGGCAGGCGATAGGCTTACAATCACGGTGCCGGAGACCGTGGAACCATTGGTAGGAGAGACCAACAGGACCGGGGAGGCCCAAGCGCGCCCACCCAGCGCCGACACGAACAGGGCAGCCGTCACAGCGATCTTGACTCTTCCCCTGATTGGAAAAAACGACATACGAATCCCTCCCAAATCGTCCCATGAACAAAGCGCTTCGGCTTCGTCCCGCAAAATATAATGAAGCTCGTCAAGCCCGCCCCGAACCGCCCCCGCTGAATCGCTTAAGCGCTACAACCGGACTCAGCATCGTTCGGCGTCGCGCCGATTCAGGGGTTTTGTGCCTGGTCCAATATCAGTACGGACAGCCCAACCAAGCGGATGCTGGAAAATAGCCGGGCGGGCCGATTCCCAACGCTGTCTCTGATCAGCGCCCGCCAATTAAGCACAGGAACACAGATCCCGAAAAGCGCAGGAACTGTCTTCGATCCGCCCCTGAATGCTCGGCGACACCTCTACCTCTGAACACTTACGAACAACCTCCTAGCGCAACCCGCGGGAACAGGGAGAGGTCCTAGCAAGGAAACGTACGGCGACGCGAATCAGGAGCGAAATCGGAACCCCAAGCATGCTGCGTTCGTAGCCGCGCGAATCCACTCCCCCACCGCAGGATCAGTCACGAACGCGCGGAAACTAACACACGACGTATGTTGAAGCCAGTGAAAATTAGCAGCTTATGTGAATAAAGATTGAAGGCCGTGCCGCGCGGAACTCAGAACAGACCAGGTATGAGACGAAAATGAACCCGCTGCGCATACCCGCGATAGTCGGGATCGTTGATTAGCAATTCCTCTTCCAGAAGAATCCGCCACATCATAAACGGCACCGTGGCAATAACTATGAAGCAATTGAGCCATGAAGGGTACGCTGCAAGATAGCCTAACGTGAGCAGAAACCAGTCCGCGTAGATTGGATGGCGCATCAGACCGAATGGTCCCTTCACCACTATTCCACGATTGCCGGGTAAAATCCCAAAGCTTCGCCCCATGTAGATGCGCGCGGTCTGAGATAACACCACGCCCGCGATTTCGAGCCCGGTTCCGGTCCATGCCAGCAGCCCGACGGAGGAGGCCGCGGGTCGGACAAAGCAAGGCAGAAGAAACACGGCGATCGTGGATGCGAATGCGCGGGAGTCCATCATCACGGCGCGTGGCGGAAAGCGCACCAATGACATCGCGCCCATCAATAGCGCGCCGACCACCCAAATTATGTTGGCGGGTCCGCGGTCCAAACGACGCGCGTTGGGCAAGGCGCTGAGAAAAAACATCGCCGCCAACAGGACGTTTCCGATCCAATGCCGCAACTGCGCGTATTCCAAATTCCAGCCGCGCGATGGTGTATGCGCGTGGATCTTAACCGGTAATGTCGCCGCCATAGAATCACTACGGCAGCCGCATGAAAACGACGCAATGAAATCGCGCTCCGATGCGTAAATCGCTCCATCAAATGCTGGCTAATATGTGCGCGCGCTGCCGCCGACGCCTCACGAAAAGCGAGCGATGTCTATGGTCACCGTCGCGCTCGTTTCACATAAATGATGCCATGCGCTTTCCAGATGTCGTCGAGTCGCCTAAGCTCTCTTTCCGAGCTGTGCCGAGGTGGCGAAATGGCAGACGCAGTGGACTCAAAATCCACCGTGGGCAACCACATGGGGGTTCAAGTCCCCCCCTCGGCACCAAGTCACAATCTTATTGCGGGGCTAGTACGCCCCGATCACCTTCAAATTCCCTGCTGATCAGGGAAAATACAGGGAAGTTTCGAGATTTCGAGCGTTCTGGCGCCGCTTGAAGCCGAAATAGCTTCGGCCTTCGCTGGGGTTTTCGGGGAAATTCCCTACTCCGCGGAACAGGGAATTTTCTTCGCCGAGCAGGGAATTACATTTCCCTGATCAGGGAGTGAGCAGGGAAATATCAGGGTCCCGCCGTTGCGACCGATGTTGAAATCTGTTGAGATTTCGAACCCAGGGTTACGCCTCGCCAACAGATTAAAAGAGCGCTGTATTTGGGGGAGTCCGGCGATTTCCGATTCAGCCAAGCTCGGTGCGAAGCGCTCCTCGCGAGCGGCGAGGAAGCGGCGCGATTCTCCGATGCGCGATCTATTTGCGCTCGAGTACATCAAGGACTTTAACGCCACCCGCGCCGCGATTCGGGCGGGCTACTCTCGCAAAACGGCCGCTTCACAGGGCCATCGATTGCTCAAATCCGCCGCGGTCGGCGAGGCGATCGCGCGAGTGGTCAAGAAAGCCGAGGTCTCGGCCAACCGGGTTATGGAAGAGCTCGCTGCGATCGCTTTCGCGGATCCCGGCGAGTTCTTCGATAAGAACGGCTTGCGGCCGATCAGCGAGATACCGGAAAAGGCTCGACGCGCGCTTGCAAGCCTCAGTTTCAAGCGGCGGTGCGACTGCCACCGGCGCGAAGGGACGTTTATCGGCCTAAGCTACAAAATCAGATTTGCCAACAAAGCCCCCGCGCTCAAGTTGCTTGCGAAATTCCTAAAAATCTTTCCCTGAACACCGTCGCCACCAGGCAGCAGCGGCAGGCTCGACCAGGACCGTCGCGTCTGGGCAGCGATAGTGGGTGTGCTCCTCAATTTCCGCCAATCATAAGTAGACTCCCCGCAGCCTTGACCTGCCCGCAAAAGCATACCCAGCCGCAGGCAGAGTTTTCGGGCCGGGTGGTCCTGTTCTCGCGCACGTCGACGACGGTGAAGAACACTTCCACGTTCAAGCACTCATCTCGCTGCCGGCAGTTGAACGATTCGATGTAGCTCTTCTCCGTCGGCCTGCCCGGGCGGATGAAACCTGAGAGGAAGACGTGAAACTCCGCCACGCTGCCCCGCTCGAGTTACGCTTAGCAACCGAGTAGGGATCGGGAACGCCTGATGACCGCGACATAATGACGGTGACCGATGTCGCCAAATTCCTGCATATACACCGGGTAACAGTCTATCGATTGATAACCAGCGGAGAGCTGCGTCCGTTCAAGGTAGGCCGCGTCTGGCGATTCAATCGAGCCGATATTCTAGCGGTAACGAAAAAGCGGGGCGGGACAGAATGCCGAAAGTAGCCCCTTTCTACTCACTCAAAGAAGTAAGCGAGCAGGTGCAGAACCGGGTGCATCACAACAATTCTGCGTGTCCGGTTGCTCGCGAGATACCGGAACATGAACGCAAGCCCGGAACTGAGGGATACAGGCTTTGCGTCCACTGCTTCAACCTGAACAATCAGGGACGCTAGTCGCTCGGTTCGCTCGCGCTAACCGGCTATCTACCCGCTCTGATAGGCTCTATGCCATGCGCGTCACGAAAAAGCCCCGGCAGTGGTGGATTGGAAAGGAAGCGCTTTGGAATGTGGACGTTCTGAGCCCATGCGTCCGATGCGGTGAGCGTCGATGCGCTGGAACTGCAACGCTGTGCGAGCCATGCAAAACGCGAGCGACCAGCGCCGCGCGGACTATCCGCTCAGGTTTCGTGCACTAGCGGTTTCGCGCCGGCACTGACTTCGCCAGGCTGAGAACTTCCGTCCGGTTGAATCGCACTTCACCGTCAATCGTGAGCGGATGCAATTGTTCTTCATTGATCATGCGCAATACGGTCGCGCGGTAGCAGTGCCACGTCTCCACCACTTCTTCGATGCTCATGTATAGTCCCGCTGGCGCCGGCTTGGCTGGCCGGAATCGCGTGCCAAGCAGATACGCGAGCTTGTCTTTGAGCACAGCGGATTTCTCGCGAGTCTCGTCGGACGCCAACTGCGCATGGAGGGTGATCGGCGGTTCGTCATCAATGACGATCTCTCCGATCAGCACAGATTGTCTCTCCATGCTCCACATATCGTCGGGGAGCGCGGATATGTCTAGCGGTTTGCGATCACCAGCTGATATGCAGCTGGAATCAGAGCGCCACGTTCAGCATCTGTTAGGAGCTCGCATTCGCTACAAATGCCGAAGTCTCTGAGTTGCGCATCTAAATCTACATCGCGAGACCGACGCTGAAACTCTGCTCGATTTTGCGGCGCGAGTGGGGGCTTATTCGCTTCGGCCTCATGTCAGAAGACAACTTTATCGCGACCGTGTCTCTTCAAGTGTTGAGCGCTCGATGGCGGCGACCGGTGCTATATTCGCGGCGTGAGGTTGCACCTTGTCGATGGGACCTACGAGCTGTATCGGGCTCACTATGCGCCGCGCCCGGGTCACCTGGCTCCATCGGGAAGGGATGTTAAGGCCACCGTCGGCATTGTGGAATCGCTCTTGGCCCTCCTGCACGACCAGCATGAAGCAGTCACTCATATCGCGGTAGCGTTCGATAACCCGATCCGGTCATTCCGAAATGATTTGTTTCCGCCCTACAAGAGCGACGAGGGTGTTCCGCCCCAACTGCGCGCACAGTTCGACGCGGCCGAAGATGCCGTGCGCGCGATCGGGGTAACGGTCTGGTCGATGCGCGAGTACGAGGCGGACGATGGTCTCGCCAGCGGTGCGCGTCGTTTCCGCGACGGGGTCGAGCAAGTACGAATCCTCACGCCGGACAAGGATCTCGGGCAGTGCTTACAAGGAGACCGGGTGGTCCAGGTGGATCGACGGCAGAAGAAGACGCTGAACGAGGCGGCTTTCCGCGCCGAGCGCGGTTTCGGACCGAAGAGCATGCCGGACTTCCTGGCACTGACCGGCGACACCGCCGACGGCATCGCCGGACTACCGGGCTTCGGCAAAAAGAGCGCATCGCTGCTGCTCGGCGTCTATGAACGGCTGGAGATGATTCCCGCCGACCCGTTGCAATGGAAAATCAAACCGCGCGGCGCGCTCCATCTCGCGGCCACGCTGGTGCAGCGGCGCGAAGACGCGTTGCTCTACCGGAAGCTGGCGACGCTGGTCGAAACTGTTCCAATCGCGGACTCACTTGATGACCTGAAGTTTCGCGGAGTGCCTTCAGCGCGCTTCGATAACTGGTGCGATGAACTCGGCGTCCGCAGACTCAAGACGGTGCCCAAACGCTGGCAATAGGTGTCAATTTCGCGCCAGCCCGATCAGCTCCTGGAGAGGTAAGTAGAGCGACACTCGCGAACCAGAAGCCGCACCAGCCCGGTTCGGGGCACTGAGCGACGCACATCGCGACCGCAACTCAGTTCAGCATCCGTCGCAGATCGTTCCCCCGCCGCCCCGCCGCGATTGGGTGGCGGCGGGGCGGTGGTCGAGAAATGATGGCCTAATGCGAACTGGTCGGATCGTGCTCGGCTGTACTGGTCGCCGAAGCTGCTATGGCGGCTGTGTTTGCGGTCTTATTGAAGCTGCCGAGTAGCTGTAGCTGCATCGTTCCGGTCCCTGTCTCGGAAAGCGTTGGACCGCCGAACGAGAACGAGCCGGACCCACCGGCATTAGTGAGGTTTCCTTCACCCGAGAGTATGTTGAAACCGCCGGTATCCATGGCGGGCGCAAAGTTAGAGGGGTTAGTCTTGCAGAACCGACCGGAGAGCCCGAATGTAAGTGCGTTCGAGCTTTTGTTGACGGTGAAGAACATCAATCCGCCCGCGTTCTCGCATACGCCCGCGACGTTTTCCGTTTGAGTGTTATTGTCCATGAGCATTTCGATGTGAGCCATTCCCGAACCAATCCCGGTTCCCTTGAACGGAATTGTTCCCTCTGCGCAGAAGCAAGACCCCGCGCAAGTGATGTCTGCGCAGCCGGTAAAGCCAACCACGACGCTCCCGGAGCCCAACGCCGACATCGTTTTGAACGCGCTCGCGGCACTAACAGTTCGTGGCAGCAAGGCGGCCGCAACCGCAATTACTAGGCAACCAATCACATTTTTCCTCATAGGTCGCTCCCTCCCTCTTAAAGATTGATACACATGATCGAATCGCGACTTTTCCACGCCTGAGAACCATAGGTCTCCGGCCTTGGCCCTGTTACAGATGTGCCTAAAATTGTGTGTCGCCCTGCGAGAATACCCCACAGTCGATGCTCTTATATCATGTTCCCTACTAGCCCAATAGTGCCTGCAAGCTGTACAACGGAGACTCCGACACGGCAGTAAACGGGGGAGGGACCGAACGCCCTTCCCGCAAGCTCGGCGTGTATGAGTAGCCTGATGGAGGTCGTGAAATGCACGCTTTCCCATTACCTCGGCGACTCTACGCGCGCGCCCTTCTCGCGGGTCCGGCGCAGCGAATTCCATATCCACTGCGCCATAAACACGGGCCAAGTCGAGTCCATGTCTCGAAATTGGACGCTATTCCGCTACTTGATTTCGGACGCCGCGGATCACAAATCCTCCGCGTGCTTGGCGAACAACGTAAACGGCGGGATCGATCCGCCGTTACCGCCTATTGCGCGACACCTACGGGCCGGTTCCGCTGAGGCTGACATTATGCGGGCTGGTCGGATCGCTGCCGATACTCACCGCCATGTTCGCGCTCTCCGATGCTCCACCGCCTGCCGTGGGAGTGAAGGTTACGGATATCGTGCAGCTAGAGTTAGGTGTCGCCGTCGTCCCGCAAGTCCCGCCCGTCACTGCGAAGTCATTCGCATTCGCGCCGCTAAAGGCTTCGCCTATCGAGAGTGAAAATCCCGACAGGTTGGTGACGGTGACGGTCTTCGCCTTCGATGGCGCCTTCGAGGTGAGCGTTCCATAGCCCAGCGTGAGCGGCGTCAGTGTCGCCGGTACCGTCGGTCCCGTGCTTAGCGCGATCGGGTAGGGGCTAAGCGGGTCGGGGCTGTCAGAGACCGAGAGCATCGCCGATTCCGTCCCCAAAGCACCCGGGGCGAAGGTCACGGCGATCGTGCAAGCTGAATTCGCGGCCAGAGTCGAGCTGCAGGTACCTCCAACAACGGAGAAGTCGGCGGCATTTATCCCGCTGAGGTTTTCGCTCAATGTCACCGGCTGAGTCTGATGATTCGTGACGCTGAATGACCCCATCCCCTTGACGCCGAACTTTACGCTCCCGAAGACCAGATTGCTGGTCGAAGCGGTCAAATCTGCTACGCCGCTACCACTCAGCGCCACGTTCTGCGGGCTGGCGGCGGCGTTATCGCTGACCATCAGCGATGCGTTATGCGCGCCGATCGCGTTGGGCGTGAATGCGACTCCCAGCGTGCATGACGTCTTGGGCGCGACCGTCACCGGGATCACACCGCAGGTCCCTGCGCCGGTTACGGCATATTCAGCTGGGTCGGTCATTGTCGCGCCTGAGACGATCAGCGAATTGGTATTACCGGTGTTGTTGATTGTAAGAGACTTAACGCCAGTCTGGCCGACGGCAACGTTACCCACGATAAGCGAACTGGTCATTGTCATCGAGGTGGTCGGCGTCGCCGTTGGCGTGGCGGTTGCGGTCAGCGTTGCAGTTGTCGTTGGCGTGGGAGTCGCGGTAACCGTCGGCGTCGCGGTAGCTGTTGCGGTTGGAGTGTCGGTGGCAGTAGCCGTCGCGGTGGCCGTCGCTGTTTGAGTAGCCGTCGCCGTCGCGGTTGCGGTGGGAGTATCGGTGGCCGTCACGGTTGGTGTCGCGGTAGCTGTTGCGGTTGGAGTGCCGGTGGCAGTAGCCGTTGAGGTTGCGGTGGGAGTATCGGTGGCCGTCACGGTTGGTGTCGCGGTAGCTGTGGCGGTTGGAGTGTCGGTGGCAGTAGCCGTCGCGGTTGCGGTGGGAGTATCGGTGGCCGTCACGGTTGGCGTCGCGGTAGCTGTGGCGGTTGGAGTGTCGGTGGCAGTAGCCGTTGCGGTGGCCGTTGCTGTTTGAGTAGCCGTCGCGGTGGCCGTAGCTGTTTGAGTAGCTGTCGGCGTCGCAGTCACCGTCAGCGTGGCCGTCGCGGTCGGCGTCGCAGTTACGGTTGGGGTTGCCCCTGCCGCGGGGCAGATCCTGGTCGGAAGCGGCATCGGGGCACTTGGCGCCTGGGTGAAATTGAAGGCGTCGAGCAGGTCGTTGACGGTCGCGTCTCGCGCGGGCCCTCCAATCGGCGGCAGCCCGAAGTTATGTTCCACGGTGGCCGCAAACGACGAGAATTCGGTGACGCTATGTGAGACATATCCGGACTTTGCGTATGGCGAGATCACGATCAGCGGCACCCGGAAGCCTAAGCCGGTAAGGTCGCCGCCCGCGAGGTTACTCTGCGGCGGATCGACGTGATCGTAAAAGCCGCCGAAATCATCGAAGGTGATGAAGATCGCGCTGCTGCCCCATTCGGGCCCATTCATGACCGCATTGACCAACTGGACCAGAGTGTTCTCATCCTTACAGAACGAAGCCGGTGGATGAGCCGACTTGGTATTCGGTTCCACCAGCCATGATACGTTTGCAAGGGTGCCCGCTGCCGCATCAGTCAGGAACTGGGCATCCGATTTGAAATTGGTCGTCCATTGCGGGCTGTACCGGATGTGGCTGATTGCGTCGAACTCGTTCCATTGAGACCCGGACGTGCCCAGCGGCGGAGTATAGTACATCCAGCTCAGGCCGGCCGCATTGAGCACATCGGGCAGCACCGCAAAGTCCATACAGGGCGAGATGTTCAGCGTCCGGGCGTATTGGGCGGACCCGGGCGGATTGATCTGTGCCACTTGTTGTACGTAAGTACCGGCCGGACTGTCGCAACCCCAGATGTAGTTGTTTGACTGGACACTTGGGTTACCGGCGATATTGTTCGCCCATGCCGCAATGGTGAATAGATGATTCGGAAAGCTCGGCCCGCGCACCGAAGTAAAGAACTGGTCGTAAAACGTGTAGTCGGTCGCATAGGTATGAAGGTTGGGAATGCTGGTCTGGCTGTATTGGCAGATGCAAGGGTATCCCGTGCTCGCCGTACAACCGACGATTTTGTCGAAGCCGTCCATCTTGCCGTTGTCCCATCCGAGTAAAGCTGCTGCCCAGGCATGGTCCGGGTCCTCGGACAGCGGGTCGGGACAGGCGGGGATCGGATAACTTGCGCCGGTCGAGAGCGTGGCCGTCGCGGCGACGTCGGCGCCGGGGACCGGGCCAAAATTGTCGGTGGTATGATTCTCCATCACAATAAAGACAAAGTGCTGAATCGGTTGCGGGGAGACTTGAGCGGATAGAGGCGCCGACAAAACCAGGGCGAGCAGCGCCGAGAAGACCGCGACGGCTATTTTGGACATTGCTTTTCCCGCCGTCACGTTTCCGTGATGGCAACCGCGATACCGCGTATCAAAACCGTCCCCCCCCGATTGGCAGTCGGCCGGGACGGTGTTGAGCAAGCTTGCGGCCCGCATTGCCAACAAGCGGTTTAGCGCGTATTCACCTGTTAATGCAAGCGCTATTTCGCATACGAAGGCTTGGATTTCATACAAATGGGTCTACGGCCGCGCAACCTTCTGGCGGGCGCCGCGGATGGCAGCGCTACAAGGCGGCGATCAAATCAGGCTCGAGCCGTGAGCTGATATCTTCGCTGGATGCTCGCCTAACGGTCGATATCGCGCTCTGCGTTCACAGGCTCCAGCGTGAGCTTCCCATCATTATACGGGTCGAGTACCCGATATGGGTCGAGTACCCAAGCTCGCCGGCATAGCGGAAATCCTCCTTTGCCTTCGAGCCCGGCGCTTTTTCGGAGAATTCGCTTTCAGCCGTCTTTCTGGATGAACGCCAATCAGACCCGAACTGCGCTCCGAAATTTAGAAGCGCTAATGACCGTCAACCGGAATCCGGTTGACACCTTACGGCGGTTGACAAGTCGCTATTTTCGAGGTGGTGCCGGACGGTACCAATATTAGCTCAACTTATCATGTCGGTGGCAGTTTCCTTGCGAAACTCGGTCAGGAAATCGGGTGGGCAACAAACCGGCTAACAGACTTCAGTTCTTGGTGCGGGTATTCGATGGTTGCCTTTATCTCCTCGGCTTCGACGGCGATCAGGTTATGCCGTCTTTGTTCTTCGTTTTGCGTCCGGCCATAAGATCAAACGATCGACTAATGACCGCCACCGGAAGCCTAGAGAATCATTCCAGTGCACCGTATTCTGCACGCTTTTGCGGCCGCTCAACGATGGACCGTTTCGAGCCATCCAAGACCCTTCGTGTAGCAATTCGCGCCAATACGTAATGGTTGTAAATCTGCCTGTCTGTTTAAGTATCGGTCCAAATCGAGTTCAACTTCCGGCTTCCCGCGGTAATTTTTGTAAAGTACCCAACGATTCTGTCGGTGAATGGTCCGCCCGCCTCTTCTGACCAGGCTTATGGGATGATTTTGAGCGTAGCGATTTTGTTGGCAGGAAGATTGCAATCGCTAATATCAGGACATCGCGCTCCAGGAATAACGGCAACAACTTCGCCGACATCAATTTCTCGTCGACGAAACACCCTTGACAAGGAGGTCGAGCATGTTCGTGTGGGAACGGATGACGCGCAATCCGGTGACTATAGGACCTGATGATCGTCTTTCGGTCGCGGCGGAAAAAATGTTGTCGGGACGATTCCGTCGACTGCCGGTCATCGAGCAAGGCAATCTGATCGGCATCCTGAGCGAATATGATCTTCAGGCTCATCTCGCCTCGCTTGACACGGTTTCGGTCCGAGCGGTGATGACTGCCAACCCGATTGTGGTTGAGCCATCAACAACTCTGGAACGGGCAGCAGGACTGATTTCGACTCATCGAATCGGCGCTCTGCCGGTCATGGACAGGGGAGAGTTGGTGGGTATTGTTGCAGCGCACGACATGCTTCTCCCGGAGCCGCGACCGCTACCCAAATGGGTGCCACTCTAACCTTCAGAATCGGATCGATAGAATTTCTTTAGCGGTATTACTAACCGCGTTAAAAGAGAGTCGGCGACAAATCTGTGGAGCAGTTCGTAGTTGCCGCGAGAATATCTCCGACGTTGCGCCTCAAGCGCCTTTCATTATTCTCGACAACTAAGTATCGTTCGAGTCGCTAATACTAACTCGATACAAGAAAGGGGCCGGCTGCAAGCCGGCCCCTCGGATTGTCAAAGCTAGTGGGTCGCGCGTTTCGTGGCGCTCCCTACCCGGCTCAAATCATCCTTCGAACAGCGTTCCCTTCCATGACCGCGAGGCCAAGTCTATTTCGCCCTCAGCTCTGATTCGGCGGCCATCGGAGACCTGGGCAAAGTTCACCGTGCGCCACTTGTGCTTTCCTGTGTTCAGCTGTTAGCGATTCTAATTCCTTCTAATGGCCTGGTTGAAGCAAAAAAAGCAAACGGTTTTGCGAATGAAGATGAAAGTACGGGCTGGATGTTCGTGATCGCATGCCTCCCGCCTCTCGGAGATGGACCCACCAAGATCGCCTGCGGAGACGTATTGCCGGATTCTTGCGACTGGCGCAGCCAGAGACTTCTCCGGGTCCACGTATCGGGCGCGAACTCGCGCACACGTGCGCTTTTCGAGCGATTCCCCGACAAGTATGAAAACTGAGAGACTGGACGGTGGATAGCGCAGTTTACTAAACTGGCCTTTTCGTGTGGGAAAGCGGTTTACGCCCTGCGGCGGTTTATAGAAGAGAGCTTCGGTCGGGCGTGCGGTTCATAAACTTCCGCGCTGGGTTTATGGCCCGGATCTGACTAAAACTAAATCGAGCAGATGACCACGGTGCGCATATTTTGATGCGGCGTTGGGTCAGGCGCGGCCGCTCGAAATGGCCGCTTGTAAACCGCCGCATGGCGTAAACCCAGTCGCAGCTGCTGGTCACTAGCGCTTCTGGATTTCGGAGCGAGTTCCTGCAGGGAATTTATTTCCCTGCTCAATCCCAATCACGCCGGGCAAACCCACAGATTGTGATCCGATGTACATGCAGAACTTTGGCGACATCGGTCACCGTCATTTGTGTCGCGGGCTTTGCGCGTTACCGATTGCTACTCGGTTGCCAAGCGTAGCGCGAGCGCGGCGTTTCTTAGCGGGTTTGCGACGGCACTGGGTTCGCCAAAGCAACATCAGCTTTGCTTATCATGCTCGCCCGAAGTTCCTGATTACCTTAACGCGATGCTTCCTCTTTGAACGCCGGCTCGACCAGCTTGAGCCGCGGGCGCTTACGCATGCGCAACACCGAGCGCGACCACCACGTCTTCGAGATCGTCGAAGAGCGAATACGCGACCGGCGTCACAAGCAGCGTGATGAGGAGGCACAGCGTCTGTCCGCCGATGACCACGATCGCGATGCCGCGCTGTTCGCCGGAACCGGCGCCGCGTCCGAACGCAACCGGAATCATACCGGCGACGAGCGCCGCGGTAGTCATCAGGATCGGGCGCAGCCGGTCTCGCGGTTGCGCCTCCATGATCGCCTTGCGACGCTCCATTCCCTGATTGCGCAGGTTGATCGTCTGATCGACCTGGAGGATCGAATTCTTTTTGACTATTCCGAACAGCAGCAGAATGCCGAGGATCGAGAACAGCGACATCTGTTGGTGGAAGACGATCAGCGACAGCAGCGCGAACGGTACCGCCAGCGGCAACGACAGCATGATCGTCACCGGATGGGTGAAGCTTTCGAACTGCGCCGCCAGCACCATGTACATGAAAACGATCGAGAGCCCGAATGCGATTACGAAGCCGCCGATCATTTCGCTGTACATCTTGCTCTGGCCGCCGAATGCGGTGGTATAGCCGGGCGGGATATCAACCTTCTTCGAAGCATCGGTAACGGTCTTGATGATCCTGTTCATCTGGGTGCCAGACGCGAGGTTGAACACCAATGCGATCTGGCGCTGACGCGATTGCCGATCGATCTCGACCGGTCCAGTGCCGCTCACCAATGCCGCGACGTTATCGAGCCGAACCTGTCCAACGGTAGTGGACGGCAGGGTGAGGCTCGATACTACCGCGGGGTCGTTGCGATCTTTGTCGTTAAGTTCAAGCCGCACATCGTAGGTGTCCTGACCCTCGCGGAAGCGCGTTACGACGTCGCCCTGCACCATGGTACGCATCGTCGCCGCGATATCCGACACCGACACGCCGAGGTCAGCCGCCTTCTGCCGATCGATTTGCACCTGAAGTTCGGGCAATCCCGCTTCGTATGTCGAATCGATGTCCAGTACTCCGGGTATGTGTTTCACCTGCTCGCGCATCCCCGCGATGATCGTTGCAGCTTGTCGAGGTCGGGCCCACGCACATCGTACTCGACGTCGACTTCGCGGAAACCGCCCTGCTCCCATGGTTTGATGTCGTCGACACTAACCCGCATCGCTGGGAAACCGCGAGACCAGTCTGCGCGCATCCTCCATCACCCGCTGTTGCGAACGCCGGCGCTCGGTGACCGGCGAAATTTCGCGACGATTGCGCGAGCGTCACATTATCTGCACCGGTGGTATCGCCGACGGTGTAAAGATGTGTCGGACTTCGGGAATGGTGCGGACCCGCGATTCCATCGCGCGCACCATCGCATCGGTATGTTCTAGCGAGTAGCCCGGCGGAGTGCGGAGGTTGACGCGAAATCGCTGGAGTCCTCCGCGGGCATGAAGTTGGCGCCGACGATCTTCGCCGAGCACCGGGATCATAGCACCAGCGCCCGCGACGCTCGAGAGATCACCCATCGATGGTCGAGCGACCACTCGAGCGCGCGATCGTAGAGGCGATTCGATGGGCCGAAGAACCACGAATCGCGCGAGGTCCGCTGCCGCCTTCGTGCGCTTCAGGAAGCGCGAGCACAGCATCGGGGTCAGCGTGAACGCGACCAGCAGCGACACCATGATCGAGAACGCCATCGTCAGTCCGAAGGTGTTGAGGAAGCGGCCGGTCGACGCTATGGATGAACGCGACCGGAACGAAGATGACTACCAACGAAAGCGTGGTCGCGCTGACCGCGAGGCCGACTTCGGCGGTCGCGGCTTTCGCTGCCGCCATCGGCGCACATGCGCTTCTCCTCGATGAACCTGAATATATTTTCCAGCACTACGATCGCATCGTCGATTACGATACCGACCGCGAGCGTGAGCGCGAGCAGCGACAGCGTGTTGAGCGTGAAGCCCATCCACAAAAGCAGCGTGTAGGTCGAGATGATCGACACCGGAATCGCGACCGCCGCAATCAGGCGTCGAACGCAACGAACCGAGGAAGAAGAACACCACAATCGCGGCGCAGATGCCGCCCAGCACCAGATGCTCCTGCACCGTATGCACCGATTCGCGGATGTACTGCGACGAATCGCGCGAGGCGATCACTTTCACGCCCGGCGGCAGCGCGGGTTCGATCGCGTGCAGCCGCGCGAAGATGTTATCGACCACCTCGATAGTGTTGGTGCCCGATTGCTTGCGAATCACCAGCGAGACCGCGTTCAGCCCGTCCCATCGCGAGAGCGAGCGCGGCTCCTTGATCCGTCTCTCGACGGTGGCCACATCGCTAACCAGAACCGGTTTGTTGTTCTGCTCGCTGACGATGATTTTGGCGAAGTCGGGCACCTCGATGATGCGTCCGAGCGTGCGCAGGACATTCTCCGAGAGCCCCTGCTTCATGTGGCCGCCGGGATATTCGACGTTCTGGCCTTGCAGCGCGGTCGAAACCTGCTGCACCGAAAGCCCGGTCGCACGCAGCCGATTCGGATCGACGAGGACATGCACTTCGCGCTCGCGGCCGCCGACGATCTCGATCGATCCGACTCCATCGACCGATTCGAGCGGCTCTTTGATCATGCGCCGCCCGATCTCGGTCAGCTCCTTCATCGATTGGAAGCCGGTCACAGTGAAGGTCAGGATCGGCAGCGAGTCCATGTCCCATCGCGCGACCAGCGGCGGCTTGGTTCCCTCGGGCAACTGGTCGAGCACGGTGGAAATTTTGTCGCGGACATCCTGCACGCCGGCGTTGATGTCGCGGTCGAGCTTGAACTCGACCATGATGCGCGACACGCCTTCCAGCGTGACCGAGCGCAACTCATCGATGCCGGTGACGGTGTTGATGACTTCCTCGAGCGGCTTGGTGACGCGCGCCTCGGTCTCCTCGGGCGCGGCGCCCGGCAGGTAGGTCTGGACGATCACCATCGGCATGTCGACCTTGGGATAGAGGTCGACGCCGAGGCGCATTAGGAAAACCATCCGAGCACCACCAGCACGCCGACGAACATGGTGGCGAAGACGGGCCGCCGCACGCATAGGTCCGCGAGGATCACGACTGCTCCTTTCCTACTACCGCGGCCCGTCGGCGAGGCGATCGACATCGCTGGTGACGACCTGCTCGCCGGCCTTGAGCCCGCTGATAATTTCGATGTTGTCGCCTTCCATCGTACCGGTGATGACTTCGCGCGAGCGCACCGCGCCGTCTTTGAAAACGAACACGCGCGCGACGCCCGCATAGCGCAGAATCGCAGAGTTCGGGATGAACAGCGCGCGGTCGTGGCCGAGGTCGATGGTCACATGCGCGAAGTAGCCGGGTTTCAGAATAGCCGTCGGGATTGGGCACCTCGGCCTCGACCAGAAGCGTGCGGCTGTTGTCATCGAGCGCGGGCGCGATGCGGGTCACCTGGCCATGGAAAACCTTATCGGGACGCGCATCGATGGTGAGGTCGAGCCGCAGCCCGAGCTTCGCCATCGGCACAAAGCGCTCGGGAATCGGCGCGCGCAACTTGATGGGATCGGTCGCGATTAGCTCATAGAGCGGCATCCCTTCGCCGACGTGCTCGCCGAGCGAGACGGTGCGGCGCTGAACCCATCCGCAAACGGCGCGCGAATGTAGGTATCGCCGAGCTTCTTGCGCGCGATGCCGAGCTGCTTCTCGGCCGCATCGGCATCGGCCTGCGCGACCCGCATTTCGGCGGAGGTCTGATCAAACTGTTGCGCGCAACCAGATGTTGGCGGTTGAGCTCGCTTCATGCGCTGGAAATTCGCTTGCGCATTCGCCAGCCGCGCCTGCACCTGCTCGAGTTGAGCCTGCGCGGAATCGAGTCGAAGCTGATATTCGCGCGGATCGATTTGCGCGAGGACCTGGCCGACCTTCACCTGGTCGCCCATGTCGGAGTAAACTGAACGCCAGCGCCCCGCGACCTCGGAGGCGAGAACCGCTTTTTCCTTCGGGAAGAGCGCGCCTTGCGCCTGCGCGGTGCGCATCAGGTCCTGTTGATGCGCCGGTCGCAATCGCGACGACGATCCGGTCGGAATCGGCCGGGGAATTCGAGGCCTTAGCGGGCGCGGGGCCATTGCATGCGCTCGCGAGGAGTCCGGATGCGCGCAGCAATCGCCATGAGAAGGCGATACTTCATTTGCATGTGCCGCTCCGGATGCAGTCCGCGGACACCATGGAGGAACAGATCGATGACCGCTTCGGCATCGTCTTCGGCCGGAGCATCGGTGAGCAGGAGCAGCGGCGTCGAACGGAGCGGTCATCATTTCGGCAAGCATGAGTGCGGCCAACTGCGGATCCAGCGCGCGAATCGCGCCGTTGTCGGCCGCCGATCGAGCACGCAGGCGAAATAATCGACCCATTCGAGATAGACCTTGCGCAACTCCTCGCCGCGTCGGTCGCAGGGCTCGTAGCTGACGAAGCGCGAATCCAAAATAAGTGCCTTGAAAAAGTCTTCGTGTGACTTCTGGGTTGTGAACATGCTGCGGATCAGACTGGCGATACGCTCGATCGGTTGGCGACTCGCGTCGTCGCGTCGAATGAGTTCGCGAGTAAGGTCGCGGATACCCACGACCACGGCCGAATGCAGAAGCTCGTCCTTACCCTTCGGGAAATAAAGATAGATGGTGCCCTTGGCGATTCGGGCCTCGTCGGCGACGCGATCGATGGTGGTGCCCTCGAAGCCAAAACGCCCGATCACGCGTCGGGCAGCCTCGAGGATCTCGCTGACTCGGTAAATCTTTAGGACTTCTTCTTTGGTCATGACTGTTCGTTCAGTCAACTGAGCGTACGTTCAGTCTGGCACTATAAGATAGGTAACGCAAGGGAAATCCGCTGTGCTGGTGCCCCACCGGATATTTGTCAATCTTGACCGAACTGCTTGCATTACGGGGTCGTAGTTGGGGTACCAAAAGGCTTAATCCGAGGCCAGAAACCGAAAATTCCGGTTAACTTGATCGGCACAATTTGTCGCTTGGCGGTCTTCCTATCGGAGGGGGAAACTGATGAAGCCGTCTCGGGATAGATTCCGGTCCAAATACGCATAACCTGGGCTCTTGGCGCGGCTTCGTTGGCAATATTTGCGATTGTCGTACCAGCGACTGAGTCCGCCGCAACATCCGGCGTCTGGATTCCGCTGAATAATCAGCCGTCCGCATCCTCCCCCATATTCTATCCAGGTAGCGTATTTCTGCTCACCGACGGCACCGTTTTAGCCCAGGATGGGGACACGGTTGACCTGACGACCTCGGGTTTCGAGCTTGACGTGGTCCGCGGAAAAATTCGGCCACGGCTATGTCAAAGCACTCTCGGTCACGAATCATCAGACCGTCGCGATCTCACTCAGTGAAAGCATCAGCGGAACCAACGCTGCCGACTTTGCCGTAACGGGAGGGGCCTGCACCTCAACGCTCGGAGCCAAGGGCGCTTGCACGATCGTCGTGACCTTCACGCCGGGCGCTCTCGGAACAGAATCGGCGTCGCTGTCGGTCTCTGACAGTCCCGATTCCTCGAGCCCGCACGCAGCTACGCTCAGCACCGGGACAACGATCCCGGCAACGGTCGCGCCGAGCGCGCTCGCATATGGGACGCTGACGGCCAGCGCCCCATCGAAGACTAAGAACGTGACAGTCACGAACCTGTCAGGATTTCCGCTACCCTTAAACGAGAGCTTCAGCGGAAGCAATGCGAATGACTTCGCAGTGACCGGCGGAACTTGCGGTGCTACCGCATCGCCCAACTCGAGCTGCACATATCCGTAACCTTCACGCCCACGGCAGGCGGTGGCGTATCGGAGAGTGCGAGCCTCGCGGTGAGTATCGGGACCGATCCGACCAGCCCGCATAACATCAGCCTCACGGGGACCGGCCCCTCTAGTGGCGCGCGAAATAGGCAGTAAACGGCGGGATCGATCCCGCCGTTTACCTTTGAAACGCCTTTTCGCCAAGCACGCAGTGGATTTGTGATTCGCTGCGTCCGAAATCAGGTAGCCGAATCAACAGTTAATCCGCGACTTGGACTCGACTTGGACCGTGTTTGCGACGCAGTGGATATGGAATTCGCTGCTCCGGGCCCGCGACATGGGCGCGCGCGTCGAGTCGCCGATGTAATGGAGACTCTATTGATGCCAGAGATCGCAAAAATCAATCTGGTAAACCAGCTTGGCCATTACGGAATAGTCCTCATCGTTGAAACTCACCTGGGAACGGGCGAAGATCGGGCCCCACAGATGAGTATCCACGCCCACCACCCCGCGAAAGTCATTTGCCGCGACCCCGACATTGAGAGAGGCGGTTTGTTGTGTGCTTTTGAGAGTCAGGTTGGTTGAGTTGAATGCAACCCCCGCCCACGGCGCGACCGAGCGGAACACCTTACCGCCCGTCGCAAAGTCGTATCCGCCACGCGCTTCGGCGTTCCACTGGTAGAAGCTCAGGTTGTTCTTCTCGTTGGCGCCGTTCGTGGTAGTAGGGCTCGGGTGGACGGTCGCGGTCACGGTCGGGTTCAGGTTGGTGCGATATAGCATGTCCACGCCGCCGAACCAGGGGCAGTCGTCGCTCATAATAGTGAAATTGAATCCGCCGCCAATCACCGCTCCGGAACCGTTGAACGAGACAGTCTGGTTGGTCGTGCGGTTGGTTAGTTCCAGATCAAAAGTTGCTCCTCCGGCCGTGAACACGGGCGTAAAGAAAAGCATCGTGCGGTTGAACAGATGAACTGGCGGCATCCCGAACGGTATATCGACTGCGCCCTCGTTCATGTTGAAGGTCGTGTCGGGTTCGTTGTGACCAGTTGCCAGAGGTCGGTCTTGCCTCCGGAGGTGATCTGGACCTCGGTGATCTTCATATGATGGAAATAGTCGCCGTCAAATCGTGGCGCGAAGCCGACGCTGCCGAATCCCGACGGATTTTGCACCAGCGGTGCGCTCGGCATGACCGGTATCTCGAAGCTGCCGCCTTGAGCCGGAGGTGTCTGAGTCACCGGGATCGGCGCGTAGTCGTAGTTTTTGGTTGTCACCGTAACCGGCTGATCGGGAATCAAATCGACTTTGACATGGCCGGTCGTGTCAGTCTTGACGGTCTGGGTCTTGTCGGCCTGCTTCAGGATAATGGTACATTCTGTGGGCTGCCCATTGAGCTGAAGATCAGTCACTACCGCTCCGGCCGAGATCGGGACGAGCAGAGCGGAGCATACTATCAGCCAGCTAAGACCGGATCGCGCCTTCATTCTTCTTCCTCCGAATGAAACAAATTCCGATAGCGCGCTTGACTACCAGACTCTCATGCTGTTGCGCGACTCCTGCGTCTTGCCTGCGCGTGCAGCTAGGTTGGCAAGAGCTCCGTCCGAAAGGACCGACCGTAAGGCAACGCCTTTAATAAGCTCTCGATCGCGTCTTTGCACGTTGGATTGAGCGAACCGAGCGAAATGCCGCCTGGACAAACCGGCTGATTCGAAATCGACTCCGCTGCCTCATAATCTCTTCCGCCCAAAAGCGAGCTAGGACAGTTTAAAGCCCCCGTCGGACTCCGCGCAGTATCACTCTGGCTCAAGCGATTCGGTGATGGGCAAATTGTGTGGCAGCAAGAGCGGTGCCGTCGCCTCAAAAGACATTCCCGAGAACTTGTCGGGTAGTTGATGAGAGGAGCCGATGCAGGGCGATTCAGCGACGGTGCGAAACGAAACAGTGTGAGTCCTTCGGATGCATTGTTTAACTTGTTCTACTTGTGTTCGCGACTCAAAATGTCCACTTGATTCCGCGCTCTTTTTCTGTTTCCGGACTCGGCAGAAAAGTTGCATGGAACGGTGTCGGCCTAAGGCATGGTGTCGCCTCCTGTGCGTCTGAATTTCGATGTGCTGGGCCCCGGCGGCGAACAGGGAATCGGGTTAGGGAGTGATCAGCTCAAGAGACGCCCCTGAGTAGATCCCTGATTTTTCAGGGGCCAGCAAGCATCGCAACCAATAAACAAGGAGGAGTGAGATGAAAAAAATCACGGGCTTGAGAACGAGTCTAGGCTTGGCGTCGATGGTTGTTACAGTCGGCTACTTCGTCCTGGTAGGGATTGCGAGTGCGCAAGGGCCGGCAGTGAGCGCCGGGCTAAATCGAGACTTGCAGAACGCGCAGGAGCGAGTTGCAATTCAGGCCTTGCAGAGCGCCCCCGCCGCGAACGCGCAAACTTCAGCAGGCCAACAAATCGGGGTTGACATACTGTTCCCCAGAATAAGCGTCGACAACATCATGTTCGTGGAACTCCAGTCGGAGGACGTTCCGGTGGCAAATCAGCGTTTCCACCAAGCCGGAACCTGGGCAGAACATCTCGCAATTAAAGATAGTGCAAATCGTACCGTTAGCTCGACATTTCTTCCGGGAGACGGCCTTCAAGGAGGACACGTCTACGACGTCATTATCTACGGCGCCGCGGGAGACAAACATCTAGTCGGTCGGATCAAGGTCGTCGCAAGTGCAAGTCCGGAAGTCTTCCGGTTTGAAGGAGCGGGGTTTTGACTCCCGTGTCGTGGATCATCGCGGCTACTTGGAACGTATCCCTAGTCCGGCGCGTCAACTTGAATGAACAGACAAAGTCGAGCCAAAGTCGTCACCTAATATTCGTTGATTTGGCTAGTTGATTCGGGGCGCTGTGGAGTGATCATTCGCCGCGTCTAGACGATCAGGAGCTCTAAAATCGAGCGATAGTGTGTAAGAAGCAAGTGCCTCTTCGCATATCTGCCGGAGGGGGTGGGATTTGAACCCAGGAGGGACTTTCATCCCTGCCGGTTTTCAAGTTCGAAGGGATACCCTCCGCCCTTATCCACACTGAGTGATTACGCGCCCTAATCAGTTCGTCACAGAGCATATCACTCGCCCGCATTCATGCCTTGGTGGTCAAGGTGGTGGTCAGCCTCGCAAGCGCGTAGAGGCGCCGATGTAATTCTCGCTGTCTTGAGATTGCAACAGACCTAACGAGCAGTCGCTGTATCCAGACGACCCAGCGGCTGAGAAAAGTGACTCCCTAAGAACCTGCTTTCCATTTTGGAAGGTTGAGTGAAGTCTTTCTGCTCGATGAGCAGACGGCACGCCTTGTGCTGAGAACGTTTGTCGATAGAGGCGAAGGAGAGGGCATTATGAGAAAGATAGTGTTTGGCTCAATTATCGCGGCCGGCCTATCTTTGATGACCGCGCCACCAGCAAGTGCGTTAGCACCCGGTTTGTGCGGGCACAGTTACGCAATGTTGATGACGGGAGGGAATCCGCAACTCGTTTCGGCGACGGGAGGCACAGGCCTCCCCGGAGCGGCCACGCCCGCGTTCGGCATTGGTACGATCACGTTCGCTGCCGCCCAAACCGGAGCGACGAGTTGCGCCGTGACAGGCGGCGAACTTATCTATAACGCTGGCGATGTCCAGACCTACCCCATCGGCCTCTATTTCGGTCCCGCCGTTTGTTACACCTCATCGTCCTTGCTCGGAACCGGAGTCCCGTGCTTTGACGGCCAGAACAACTTCGCGGCGGGCTTGCTGTCAAGCGGCGGCCCTGGCGGATCGTACATTCTGTCGTTTGCCGCGAACTACAGTTGGCTTGACGGGGAGGATGTTGAAGGTACCGTTCCATTCAGTTTCTGGATTCAGAACACACTGGGCAGCCTGATGGCCGTCGGAAGCAGTATCCCCGGTACCGTTGATCTCTCGCTGCCGGGAAATGGTGCTCCGGTCCTGAGCATCACATTGCAGAAGCAGAGGATCGTCCCTGTCGCAACCACCTATGGTGCCGCCCCCCATATCGGGGAGGCGGCCGTAAGCTGCTTGGCGCAAGTGGCTAATTCAACCGATTCGGTCGCAGCCAGTCAGGCCGCAGCCGCCAACGGCTTTGGTCCGACCGTCACGGGCGGTTTTGAATCGACTGCAGGAGCGATCGCGATCTTTACGGCACCTGCCAGCGGTCCTGCCTGCCAAGCGGGCGGAAACTTGAGCTTAAACAGCAACGACAACTACGTCAGTTCCGGCACACCGCCCAGCAATAACAACTGCGCATTCTCATTCTTGCCAGGAGACTGCATCGAGGGGTACTCCGCTTCGCAAACCGCTCCTACCTTTTCGACTACCGCCTCGCAATTCGCTGATGGCACTAGCAACGGTTCCGCCTTCGTAGGAACCAGCGGCTCGAACTGCAGCAAGGCGCTCACTGCGGGTGCGGGATACTCCACCAGCGCCGTGCAGTGGGGCGGCGCGGATTTTGATTCGTACGTAATGCCGACCGGTCTTGTTACTACTGCGACCGGGTACGTACCTGCAGGCGCTTCGTCGGTCTGCACCGAGTACGAACAACTACCAACTGCTCCCAAAATCACCAACCAGGTCGTGACCACTCTAATCTCGGTAATTACGCCTAGATCGAACGGCCCCAAGATGGGGTATGTTAATCTAACCAACCCCACCGAAGCTGACTGCGACATCGAGATCTCGATGCCCTCGGTGAGCGGTGGCGGCTGCTTTCTCGACTTGGCCTATCCTGGTGGGGACTCCGTAGCGAACCCGGTGGAGACGGATGTGCCGGGCCCGGCACCTGCCACGCTGGTCGCAACCACAGACTGCCTATGCAACTTCCCGTCTGGGACGGTCAGCGCGGTCTACTCGACGTTGACGCTCTCGTCTGTGCAATGCCCGCTGAGCGGCACAACCTCGTACACGATCACGTGCAAGAACTACAGATAAGGGCGAATGGAGATATGACGTCGCATTCATTTCATGGAGAAACTCTTGGCTTAAATCTTTATCCGTCTTCGCCTGAAGCCGGAGAGCCTCCTCAGCATCGGCTTCGTGAAGCAGTCCAACGCTCGCCACAGTCCGCCCGGGCAGAACCTCCCGCTGCGCCCACAAGTTCGACTAAATTTTGAAGGAGGCGATAGCCGACGCAGTGGACTTGTGATTCGCTGCGCTCGGAATCAGTTAGGCGAATCAAGGGCAAGTTCGAGACTTGGACTCTACCTGGGCCTTGTCCATCACGATCATCAGTGCGGTTTCTAGTTGCCGCGGACAATCTTGGTGATCTTGGACTATGCTTCGCGTTTGCTCGGGCAACTCAAGTGAGAACCGAGAACCTTGGGCTTATACAATTTCGCGGAACGCCATCGCCGGAACTACGCGCATCGCGCGAATCACCGGGCCGAGCGCGCTCGCGATACTCACCAGGACCGCCGAGGCGACCGCCGCTGCCGCCGTCTCCGGACGCACCTCTATATAGCCCAGCATCCCGGTTATTCGCCGAGCCTGATGCCGTGCGCAAAAGTCCAGAGCGCGAGCCCCGCACCGGCGATCGATCCGCCAAGGCCGATCAGCGCCGCCTCGGTGAACAGCAGGATCCGCGATATGCGTCCGCGTGAATCCGAGCACGCGCATCACTGCCACTTCGCTGATTCGGTCGCGCACCATCATCGCCATCGAATTGGCGGCGATCAGCAAAACCGTCAGCAGTACTACCATGCACAAGCTGTAGATGATCGCACGGATGTTGCCGATTGCGCTGACCACGTTGGCGACCGAATCGGACTCGGTCGTCGTCTCGGTTTCGGCGTCGGAGTTGTGGAAATTCTCGTCGATCTCGTCGGCCACCAATCCCATGTTTTCTTCACGATCGACACGCACCATGATGAACGACGCCCGGTCCTGGATATTCGCTCCGTAAAGATTCTTCACCGCGTCGTCCAGCATCCTGCGATCGAACAAAAACGCACGTGACAAATATTCGGTCGGAAACTCGACAATCGGAATGAACGTCAGCGCGAGCTTCGCATCGCTCGGGATTGCGCAGCGTAAGCGGCTGACCGAGTTTCCATCCGTGCTCGCGCATGAGCGCGTATCCGACCATCGCGCTGCGGCGATCCGTCTGCATCAACTTCACCTTGTCCGGCGGTATCTGGTAGTCGCTGCTCCCGGTGACGCTCGCGATGTCGCCATTTATTCCGTAAGTGATGATCGGGTCCTTGGGATCGCGATAGATCGCGCCCCAAAGGATTTCCGGCGCGCATCCCATCACGTGCGCGCAGCTTCTTGATCGGCTCGCAGTATCGCGCCGGCAGCCGGCCGTTATTGCGCTCGGTCACCACCAGGCGCAGCCCCTTCGATGCGTTGTCGGCGATCCGATCCATCGACCACGGCACCGCGACCAGCACCGTGTAGATGAACACCGCGATGGCAAAGGTCAGCCCAGTCAGGATCGTCCGCCGAAGCTGGCGGCGCATGTTGCGCAAAGCGATCGTCAGCAACCTGGCCGTCATTCGTCACGCCTCCCTCAGCGCGCTGACGATGCCGACTCGCGAAGCGCGCAAGGCCGGCATCAGCCCGCCCGCAACTCCAATAATCGCCGCCACCACGACGCCTGCCGCTATTGCGCCCGCGGTCGGTCGGTACGAGAAGAACATCGCGCCGACACTCATCGTGCGGCTGGTCAATCCTGTCGCCCAGGCGACCGCGGTCGCAAGCACGACGCCTGCGACACCGCCCGCGAAGCCGAGGATCACGCTCTCGATCACGAAGCTGCTCAGGATGTTGGCGCGGGAGAAGCCCAATACGCGCAGCACGCCGATTTCGCGCCCGCGCCGGGTCACGGCTGTATACATCGTGTTCATGCCGCCGAAGGTCGCGCCAATCGCCAGCGCGAGCGCCACGATCACTCCCAGCGTCCGCAGCTGCCAGCCAACACCGCCTGCGCGGCGTAGTATTCGGTTTCTGTTTCCGACCTGCAGGTCAGGCGGCCGTCGGCCTTGATCGCCTGCGCAAATTCAGCCGCGCTCCCGGGTTTCAACACTAGGTGTAGCGCGGCGGCGCCGCCGGCGTCCCAGTGGCAGTCATTGATCAGGTCTTCGATATCGGTCCAGGCTTCCGATTCGCGTGCGCTGTCATTGTCGGAGAAGACCCCGACGATTTTCCAATCGCGATGCCCGTAGTGAGAAACTCGCCCCGGCGCTGAAGATATGGGAATCGCGCCAACAGCCGTCGCCCGACCGCCCATTCCCCGTTGCCACGCACCGGCCAGTGCCCCTCCACGCAGATGAAGGTTCGAATGCACTTCGTAGGCAATCGGATCGACGCCGCGAAGAAGCGCGAATTCTTTGGCGCCCCTGGTCCTGCTGATATTTACTCCCGCGATACTCTCCGGCGAAAGGAGCGCTTGATGCTGCTCGTTGGTCGCGATTTCCGGACGTACTCGGAGGATTTCGATTGCCTGGTGGGGAACGAAGCTCTCGTTCTCGCTGGTCACGCCGCGCGCCATCACGATCACGTTACGATCTTCGCCGGCATTCAGCAGCGATTGCCTGAGCCCGGCGGTAAATCCAAAGACGATGACGAAGATCATCGAGACGAGCGCGACTCCCAGTATCGTCATCAGCGACGTCGCGCGCCGCTCCAGGAGGCTTCGAATGTTGTAGCGAATCGGCACCATCGCCCGCAGACCTTCGTTTCAATTGGTTGTGCCTACCAAAACTCCGAACGCGCCCAAAAGTCTAGAGTTTTGGGTTGGACCGCCGCAGTGTTATCTGCATCAAAAGGCGTGCGTCATCGCGGTGGCGTCGCACCGCTCTGCGGCCTCTGCGTCTGCTGCTAGTCTTTGCTGAGAGGTCGGAACCATGGCTTCGTCTTGGGCACATCGCGCCACTTCTTCGTTCGCGTTTCCAACTTGTCTGCATTTCAATTCCTCAGCGAAATGCGCGCCGACTTAGATAGGGGCTCTATCCGCGTTTTGGAGCCTTCGGGCGCAGTGGATTTGTGATTCGCTGCGCTCGAAATCAAGTAGGCGAATCAAGGACACGTTCGAGACTTGGACTCGACTTGGACCTTGTTTAGGACGCGGTGGATACAGAATTCAGTGCGCTGGCCCCACAGCAACGCTTTGCGAACCGTGTAAAGCGCGAGCCGCTGATGCCGCGGCGGACATCCGTTTCACGCTTCGTGCATTAGACGCCAAACGAAAGCATGCGCGCCGCTTGCCTCTGCGTTCAGCTTAGAATGCCTTTGCGGTCTAGTCTGACTGAATACCAGACTATCGAAGCAGCAGCGGCGAAGCCGATGAGCGTGCTGATTCCCCCAATTTGAGTCACGGCTTCAATCCAATTCGTTCCGAACATGGCGCGGACCGTGAGCATGAGGTTCAGGGCTAGGGCCCAAGCAAACAAGGCAACTGCGCTGCGACGAAGCCGGAAGAGTTGAATCGCCGCTAATGCGTTGAGGACGGTGAGCAGCACCGTGCTCAAATGGTCAAATATTGTAAGTTTGGCAAAATACTCCTCTTCAGCAGGATTCATTGGCAGCCGACCGGAGACGGCCAATCCTAAAGCCGTTAGCACAAAGATCATGCTCACAATTTCGGAGATGAAAATTACCCATACCGTGATGGGGCGTCGCACGCGTCGCGGCCCAGCTGCTGGTGAGACCATAAGTGATGCTCGACTACATCGCGCGTCCCATGGGCGACATGAACGTCTGCGGTGCTCACGCGGCCCAGCTCATCGACCGGGCTGGCGCGAGGAATCTCGAAATCTCAATGTCTCGTCATTTCGAACAAAGAAGAAATCTTACTGCACCGAGATGTTGGTCGCTTGCCTTCCGATTAGGCGCCAGTGGCCGTCGTCGAGGTAATACACGTTGGTGTAACGCCGATTGATCTTCTTCCCCGAATTCGGAACGTCCCCTTTCGGAACGGCTATCTCGTAGCCCAGGGTCACGACGCAGTCGCGGTGGATGACCATCGCTTCGCGGTGACGCTCAAGTAGCGAATACTGTAGGCCGGTTTGCTGCTTCATCAGTTCAAGTATGTCGGTCTTTCGTAGAACCCGATTGTTCGGAGCGTTCACGGCTAGATCATCGCTCATTTCGAGGGCCACAGCGGCAGCTTTTCCGTTCAGGACGTTGCGTATCTCCTGCTCCTCGATTGTCTCGATGGCTTTGCGAATTTGGGCTTCTTCGTCTTTGGACAGATTCATGGTCGAACCTCCCGTTGCCAAAGTCGGATTTGTTGATACGGCAGCGACCGATACGATCACTCCAAGCCAGAAAAGCCTCATTAAGATCAGTGCTTCATCGCTTGCTCGACGAAGCGCATCACCTCACTGTGTGTCCTCACGTTGGATGGCTGGTGAACGATCTCAAACTTCAGTCTATCCGGTCCAAGAAAGTAGACTGCGTACCACCCTTCAGGGTCGTATGGGAAATCGCCGGGACCGTCGAGTATCTCGGCGCCGAGGTGCTTCGCTAACTGACATGCCTGATCAACTTGCTCGCGAGTATCGGTGTTGAACGCGATGTGATGGAGTCCGACCTCGTAGACCTCGAACGGATGCTTGGCGAACTGTGGCTTTGCTTCCCAGATGTTGAACACAGCTCCATTGCCGGCATTAACCGTCACTCTCAGGCGTTGTCCGTTCGGATCCTGGATCACGTCCAAAATGTTGTAGCCAAGAAACTCCAGGAATGGCTTGAAGAACCTCATCGCGTCGGTCAGATCGCTCACCGTGATCGAAACGTGGTTCATTGATCCGAGGAGTGGCATTGACGTGACCTCCGAAATCAGACTTCCTACTCAGTCGCCTTCTTCGATGAAAGTTGCTCCGCGGGAGTCAGCCCGTCGGCCATTCCGGTGGGCAGACCGTCGATGCTGATCAAGTTGTGCTCGCGCCAGTATTTCTCGATACTGCCGGGACCGCCCTTTTGCGCCCATTTTATGAGTGTGTCGCGCTCCGTCACTTCAGCCATTCTGGGGACAGCGTAACCGCACGAGGTCATCGCTGAATCGACGTGAATCTCGATGATCTGCCGCACTCCGGGAACCTTCGGGAAGAGGGCAATGAGTTCAGTCCAGCGCGCGTCCCTGGGGTGTACGACCACGCCGCGTCCGTAGATGCGTGTGATTCGCGCGGTGCTGTCAAACGAGCAGAACATTATCGTGATTCGGCCGTCGTGCAGCAGATGGGCGGCGGTCTCGTTGCCGCTGCCGGTCATGTCGAGGTAAGCGACATGCTTTTCGTCGAGCACGCGGAAAGTATCCATGCCTTTCGGCGACAGGTTGATCCTGCTTCCCGTCGCTGCGGTCGCGACGAAGAAGACCTTCTGCGCGTGGATGAATTCGGTCAGCTCGGAAGTGACTTTTTCGAAGAATTCTGACACGACGGTTTTCCCCGGTGGCTGCAAAGATTACTTAATTCAAGGACTGTGCGCCGCGGCTGCCATCCGATCAATACATTCGGTGTGTGGGAGCCGCCTTCGCGGATGCTCCGATTGAGCCGACCGTCGTCGCAGTCCAGGTCATGCGAATCTACTTCGACGCGCCTTGCAAATATTGCCGTGACGGGAGACGCGCCGCCACGAACGTCAGGCCCGTCGACTATATCGGTCGTCCGATGGGCGACCTGAACGTCTGCGGTGCGCACGCGGCGCAGCTCGTCGACCGGGCTCGCGCGAGGAATCTCGAAGTCTCGATCCGAGCAGCAACGGCGCTCGACCTTGCTCCTGCTTCGCGGTCGGGCCAGGATGCTGCGCGCGGATCGAGAAAAGGCTTTTAGGTCACAGCGCCACTTTCAGCCCATGGCGGGCGCCAACTTCTGCGAGCTTTCCCACATCGGGATTCACCGGCGCGACTTCCCGGGCCAGGTCGGCGAACATTTTCGAGGCGCCAAGCCGCGACGTCATCGAAAGCATTTCGCCGCCCTTGCCGAAGCGGAACCAATGCACAGTGCCCGCGGGAAGATGAACCAGCGTGCCCGCCGATGCCGTCGTCGACTCGGCGCCGATGCCGAAAGCGATCTCGCCTTTGATGACGAAGAAGGACTCGTCCCAGGGATGACTGTGCGGAGGCGGGCCGCTGCCTTCGGGCCCGCGCTGGAGAAAGATCTCATAGCCTTCGGTCGCCTCGCCCGATGCGAGCACGGTGATGTGTTCGCCGACGAGGTTGAGCGCGGGCGCGTAATCCTGTGGCGCGACAACGAACGGTTTTGCGGCCATCTCAGTTTTCTCCTTCGGCACGCATCAGGATTGCTTCACCTACGAAGCCCGTTGCTCCCGTCAATAAAACACGCATTCCATTCTCCTTGTGCTGCTAATCGCGAAACGCAGGAATCACTTCCTCCGCGAAGGCCTGTACCTCATCCTCCGCTATCTGCCGCGCGCATCGCAGTCCAAGGAGGATAGCTTCGTGATGGAAAAAGGCAAACGAGGATTGCCACTCACGATATTCGCGATCTGCTTCGGGCTTCTGGCTATTTTGGACCTGCAAAAGCTGTGGGGACAAATGCACGATCCGCGCGCGGGACTGGTGTTCTTCGGCACCAAGTTGACCGGCACCGCCGATCTGATCATCGCGCCGCTGTTCGCCGCGTTCCTGGCGATCTATGCGATCGGGATCTGGCGGATGAGGCGTTACGCAATGGCGATGGCGCACGCATATGCGACTTACGTGTTTCTCAACTTGCTGCTCTTCGGGATGAAGCATCACGACCCCAAAGACCGGGGTGGATTGCCCTACATGGTGATTTACGCGACGATCGCGCTTGGCGTTTCGATCGGTTCCGCGATTATCCTCACCCTTCGGCGTACGGAATTGACCGGAGGGCAGCGCCCTTCAATTCCGAATTAACGGTTTGCGACGCGCCGCGAACCGTGAAGCTGATCGCGTCGATCACCTGCCCTGACGCCGAATCCAAACTAGGCCACTTGATTTCTCGGAAACAGCCAAAGTCGAGTCAAAGTCCCAAAATAGCCATTGATTCGATTAGCTGATTCGGCGCGCTGCGGATTGATAATCCGCTGCGCGCTTCGTTTATTGGGCGAAATCGATATCGATAAGGAGGGCGGCTCCGACGGAAAACGCTTGGGTCCCATCTTCTGGTCAGAGACCCGGCACACCCTTTTGGGGGACAAAGGCACTCCGCGAGTAGGGTTAAAAACCCGTCTCCTTCTCGCTCCCAGAAATTCTCGCGCACGAGTGGCCGTGCCATCCTCGTCTTTCGAGGTGGCTCCCACGCCCCCCATTTAGCCGAAAAATACTTTTTCGCCTCAGTAGTCCCCCAGCGCCGCCACGCGCTCGCGATGATACCCCGGCGACCCAAAATACGACTCGTCGAAGCGCGCGCGCTTGTACCACAGATGCATGTCATGCTCCCACGTGAACCCAATCCCGCCATGCATCAGCACCGCGCGATCCGTCCCCCGGCTGTAGATGTCGCACAACCGGGCCTTCGCCATCGACGCTTCCCGCGAGCCGCCCTCCTCCGCGCGATAGGCCGCATACCACAAGAGCGCGCGCGCCGGCTCGATATCCGCGACGATTTCCGCCGCCGCATGCTTCAGCGCTTGGAACGATCCGATCGGCTTGCCGAACTGCTCGCGCACCTTTGAATATTCCACCGCCATCTCGAGCGCGCGCTCAGTCCCGCCAAGCGAGTCGGCCGCAATCGCAACGGCTGCCACGTCGATCAGCTTCGCGAAAAGCTCGGCGCCTCCGCGCAGCATCTCGGCGGGAGCGCTTTTCAGCTCCACGCTCGACACCCGCCGCGTCAGATCCAGATTCTTGAGCGAACGAATCGTCACCCCCGGCGACTTCGCATCGACGACGAAAAGAAAAATTTCTCCAGCATTATTTTTGGCCGCAACCGCGATAAAATCGGCGACGTTCGCGTACGGCACCAACATCTTGACGCCACTGAGCCGCCATCCCGCGCCACTCTTCGCCGCGACCGCCGCGATGTCTGCCGACTCGATACTTCCGGCCGCCTCCACCACCGCGACGGTGCCAATCGCCCTGCCCTCGGCAAGCGCGGTGAGCCACTTCAAATTGATCTCTTTCGATCCGCCAAGCTTGAGAGCGGCCACCGCGAGCACCGACGAAAACAAAAACGGCCCCGGCATCGCCGCGTAACCGCCCTCTTCAAGAATCATCGCCATATCAAGCATCCCAAGCCCCGCCCCGCCAAACTCCTCGGGCACGATAAGCCCGCTCCACCCAAGCTTCGCGATCTGCCCATAAAGCTCGCGCGGATACCCGTCCTCGAGCGCCATAACTTTGCGCACGACAGTGGCAGGGCACTTCCCGCCAAGAAATGCCCGCGCACTCTCCTTGAGCTGCTGCTGTTCGTCACTAAGTCCAAAATCCATGACTGTTACTTTCCTACTTAGTCCCTTTCTCCTTGTCCGTTCCTAACCCTCTCCTTGTCCAAGGAGAGGGTTAGGGAGAGGTTTCACGCCCGCTGCCCCGCCTACTCTCGACCTACAGCACCATTTGAGCGTCGCTGCGATGGCCCGCGTTGAACCTCACCCGGGCTCGCTTCGTTCCTCACTCGCCCGACCTCTCCTCGGACAAGGAGAGGTAGATAGTCGGATCTCTCCTCCCTAAAACTTCTAACAGGCGCGAAGCGCCGCATCTTGATTTTCCTATTCCTCACTCAGGTGCGGGGGCTGGCCCCTGCCCAGGGAAGCGTGAAACCCACGGCGGGTTTCAGGTCAGGATGTCGCGGCCCGAGACCACCGCTTACCCGCCTCGCCCGCTCCGCGGGAGAGGCCGCGCCGCGCGGGTGAGGGTGTCCACTTCCGACTTCCCCTCTCCTATCTCGACTTAGGCATCTTCAACCCGCGCTCCGCAATTATGTTCTTCTGTATATGCGACGTGCCGCCGCCTATCACCAGCCCGAGCGAGAACATCCACTCATACGGCCAGTACCCATGATCCAGGGCCGATTCCTCCTCCCGCGCGAGCATCGCGTAGTCGCCCATCGCCTCCATCGCCGCGGTCGCGAGATCATGGTTCAGCTCGGTGCCCACCAGCTTGTTGATCATCGCTTCGATACCGGGATTCTTGCCGCGAATCTGATCCGTGAGCTGCCGGAGCGCATGCAGTCGCATCGCCTCGACCCGAGTCTCCAGCTCCACGAGCCGCTGTCTGAAGACGGGATCTTTTGTCAGTGGCTTGCCGGCTCGCTTGATCGATTTCGCCAGGGCGAGCAATCGATTAAACCGCTGCTCGCTTCCGCTCGCGGAGCCGAGCATATTGCGCTCGTGGAACAAGGTAGCGTTGGCGACAATCCATCCCTCGTTGAGCTTGGCGACCAGGTTTCGCCGCGGCACCCGCACATTATCGAAGAAGACTTCGTTGAAACCCTTGTCGCCGGTCATCTGCACCAGCGGACGAACCGTGATTCCAGGCGAATGCATGTCTATTAGAATGTACGAAATCCCCCGATGCTTCGGCGCCTCGGGATCCGTCCGCACCAGGCAGAACATCATGTCCGCGTGTTGCGCGCCCGAGGTCCAAACTTTCTGCCCATTGACGACGAACTCGTCGCCGACGATCTCCGCGCGCGTCTTCAGCGAGGCAAGGTCGGAGCCTGCGCCCGGTTCCGAATATCCCTGGCACCAGATCTCCTCGGCGGTAAGAATTTTCGGCAGATATCGTTTCTTCTGTTCTTCGCCGCCCCACGAGATCAAGGTCGGCCCAAGCATCCCGAGCCCCGACCCGCCGATCAGGTACGGCGCCTTCGCCCGCACCAGTTCATCATTGACGATCGACTGCCGCACGGGATCCATCTGCTGCCCGCCATATTCACGCGGCCACGCCAGCGCGACATACCCAGCCTTGTATAATTTCCGCTGCCACGCTTTCGCCTTGGCAAGCCATTCGCGATCTTCGCGCCCCTCCCGCGCAGCCGCAAAATCGCCCTTCGGCACATTCTCATCGAGCCAACGCCGAACGCTAAGCCGAAACGCTTCTTCTTCAGAGGTAAATTGAAGGTCCATAAATGAAGCCTCAGCATAGTCAAAACCACCCCGCCGCGAAAACCCGCGCAACATGGATTAGAATCAAACGGATTTCGTTCCGCTTCCCACATGGGAAGGGGTTAGGGGTTAGGTCTTCCGGGGCTCGAGCGAATCTCTCGTCACCCTGAGCGAAGCGAACGGGCCCCGGATCTTTTGCGACGCGCCCACACTACGGCGTCCTACGGAGCAGGCACCGTTCCAAGTCGATCCAATCCTCTCTTCGCCGATGGCGTTCCTGATAGCCTCGCCCTGACAGGGAGAGGCCGACGCATCGTCTTCAATGCGTCGGGTGAGGGTCCAAATTTTAGGATGCCTTCTCCGCTGTCCGTGGCCCGCTAGATAGACTCGACATCATCAGAGGACTACAAAAGTCGAAGTGCGGATCGTCTATCGATTTAGTGCCCAATTTCCTTGGCACGAAATTAAATCCGCATCGTCGCGCAAATTCGCGGGAAGTTCTTCAACTTACACTCACCTAATGGCGGAGTCCAAGCGCGAGCTGGCGGAAAAGATGGACGTCATTACTTAGTGGGGCAAAGAAGCTCGACGAACTAGCTCCAATTTTTATCGTTCACCAGCGATTCAGGTGTCAGTCCAGCGCGGCAAGTGCGTCGAGAAGGGTGCGCCCGACAGTGCCGCCCGGAGCTCGCTGACGAATTCTCGCGCTGCTTGTCGCCCGTTGGGGAATTGGTCGTTTCGATCCCAGCGCCATGCTGCGACCATCGCAAGCATAAGGACCCGGCATTCGCGGAGCAACTGTTGATCGGTGCTCCGGTAGAGCACGCTCACCTCGTTGGGCACGTAGGCGAGATCGAACTCGACGGGCCCGCGGCAACAGGTCTCGAGGTCAATGAACAGCAGGCCCTTCTTCGTCCTGAGCACGTTGCCCGGGTGTGGCTCGCCGTGCAGGAGTTGTTCGGGGCGCCCGCGAGCGCTGATCGCCTGCCGCAGACTTCGTAACGTGTTGCTGAGAAGCTCACGATCCGCGTCAACGAGCTCTGGAGTCTGGTCGCGGCTTCCGATAAGCCGTTGGGCGTCGGTGATTCGATCCGTAATGTGCGGTGTCGGGAAGTCGATCTGCCGCATGCAGTCATGCAGCCGTTCGAGCGCGTGCGCGTAGTCGGCTGGCGCGAACTCTCGGGACGGCACAGGTTCGTAGTAGGTCCACAGCGTGACCACAAAGCTGTCACGCACGTAGACGCCCGGCGCGACCCGAGGCTCAAGCGCTGCTACGGGGCTCCCGGTTTCCGCGAGCCGTAAAGCAAGCTCGACTTCGAACTCCGCCCAGCGCTTGATGCGCTTCTCCGCGACCCGAGCAAGAACGTCGCACGGCAGCAGGCGCACAGCGAGCTTGTTCGACTCCTGGAGCACGATCGCATCATCGACTGTCAGGCCAAGCGCTGCAGCAGCGCCCATCGCCGCGGCGACCGCACGGTTACGGTTACTCGTCATCGACAAGGCTTTGAGGGTGAGAGAGAATCGCCAGAAATAGAAATACGTCCGGATTTTTGTTCGAGCCGAGCGCCGCCGTTCCTCGGCACGGGATTTTTCGATGCGATGTCATTCAATTAACTACTTTTGATTGCGGATCGCGCTCAAGCGGCGCGCGACGCACCTCACGCTGACAGTAAGCCCATCAATTTATGTACGTCAAAGCGACCGCCTGCGGCCCATGCCGAAGGGCCTCTGATATAGATGGCCACCGCGCGCGCCCGCCTAAGTCCGGCGCGTCGACTAGAATGAACAGACAAAGTCGAGCCAAAGTCACCTAATAGTCGTTGATTTGGCTAGCTGATTTGGTGCGCTGCGGAGTGATCATCCAGTGCGCCGGTCCCGCCTATGTCGATCTCTTTCGGGATCCTCGTCTGCCTCGCTGGATAGGGCTGGCGTTATCGCGGCTGGAATCTTCTCTGGTTTGAACGCGTCACCGGCGAGCCGCTCGATCGGGATACCGGAAGCGCGGGCCAGTTTGAGGGCATCGATGAGGCGCTCGACCCGCCACTGTTCGATCCAGGTATAGACCGACTGCCGCGCCACGCCGCAAAGCCGCGCGACCGCGGTGACGCCGCCCGCGAGCTCGACTGCGGCGGCCACCATATTGGATTTGACGCCTCTGAGGCGCTTGGGTCGTCCAGTGCTTTTCCTTCTGGTCATAGCGTCGGCTCTTTCACGGGCAAGCTACGCGCCCGAATCCATGGTTGCGTCGATTGGACATTGCCACATAGCTCGAAAGCACCCATTAGTGCAACTCCGATAAAAGGCCAGCAGGCTACATCGAGGCGTAATCGTCTCTATCGAATGACGTCCATCCCATTTGACAACAGAGCGCACCAGAGCAATGTGTGTCCACCACGGGAGACAACCCATAGGAGGCTGTAATGGACACCAGATGCGAAGCCACAAAGCACGAGATCAGAACCAGACTTGCGTACAGGAACGGCTTCCTGTGCGTGGTCGCCGAGCGCTGCGACGGACGGCCCACAACCGAAGACGCTCAAGCTCTGGTACCCGGTCAGAGAGGCGGAAGAAGCCGAGGTGCAGACTCTGCTCGGGACGTCCGGTCACCGGAGATTGATCAAAAGGAAGGGATCTACGTCGACGAAGAAGGGACGGTATTTCAGCTGGCGGAGAAAGGCGAGACCAAACCGATCCTGGTCGAGGAGACTCCGGGCGAGAGTGGAGAGCTGGAGCAACTGCTGACGGCTTCGCTCGAGAACGGAAAGTCCCGCGAGCAGGAGCGGACTCACGCGTTGCTAGCGATCGACGGGACGGCGCAAGAAACGCGCTAGAGAAGAGAACGGATCTGCGAAGCCGGATCACGATCAAGTTCCAGCCGCAGAGTCGTAGCGCCGATCAGTCTTCGCGATACGCCTGATTGGGATCGCGCTGCGACTGCACGAACCCACCCACCTGAACCTGCGCCAGAAGCTGGCCGAGGTCCGCCGCCGAATCGGCTACGTCCAGAAGCGCGGCTTCAACGAACGGAACAACTACTCCTACGTCACCGCCGCCGATCTTGCCGGTGCAGTCGGCGACATCCTCGCCGAACTGGGAGTGGTGATCGTTCCGCGGCTGGAATCGATCGCGTACGAACCGGCGCGCAGCAACGGAGCTGAGGCGGCGCGGGCCGCGCAGGTGGTGATGGCCTATACCTTCACCGATGTCGAGACCGGCGAAGAGATTACTACCAAAGTGGCCGGCCAGGGACTCGATGCCGGCGACAAGGCTCCCTACAAGGCGATGACCGGAGCATTGAAGTATGCCCTGCTGCAGTCGTTCCTGCTCGCCACCGGCGATGATCCGGAAGACGAGCGAATCAATCACGCCTCCGGTAATGGCTCCGAGCGACTGATTACTCCCGAAGAAGGTCGCCAGCTTCGGGTGCTGGTCGACGAGACCGAGACGGAACTCGATCGCGTGCTCTCCTACTACAAGATCAACTCATTAGAAGAGATGCGCGAAAGCAGCTACCGGCGGGCAGTCGAACTGCTCAACCGCAAACGGACCCAGCAACAGGCCCAGGGAAATAATCACCATGCCCAGGATTGAACGACTGGAGCAGAACACCCCCGAGTGGCTGCGCTGGCGGATGGAGGGAATCGGCTCCAGCGACGCTCCGGTGATCATGGGGGAGGGAGCATTCAAGACCCGACGCCTGCTGTGGGCGATCAAGACCGGACGGGCGCGAGACTTTGCCGGTAATCCCGCTTCCCGTCGAGGTCACGCGCTGGAGGCTATGCCGCGCGCAGCGCCTACGAGCGGGAGTCGGGAGTCCAGATGGAGCCGCTGTGTCTTACCCATGACCAGCTGGAGTGGATGCGCGCGTCGCTGGACGGGCTCAGCTTCGATGGCTCCACCGTGCTCGAGATCAAGTGCCCGCTCAACGTCCGCGATCAGAACGCCGCCCAGCAGGGACGCGTGCCGTCGCACTACTACGGTCAACTGCAACACCAGCTCGAGGTCTCGGGTGCGAGTAGAGGCGCACTACTGGTCGTTCGACGGGAGAGTCGGGCGTCTGGTCAGGATCCGCCCGGACCGGGACTACATGAAGCGGCTGGTCGATGAGGAGGGGGAGTTCTGGAGACGGGTCAAGGAGAACAGATGGCCGGAGCTCGACGACAAGGAAGTGGATATGAGTTCAGACCCTCGCTGGCGGTCTCTCGCGCTGCAATACCGTCAGGCCAGATCCCGTCTGGATGCGGCGACAGAACAGGAACGCAAGCTGCGGATCATTCTGGACCGCATGGCGAGTGCGCGGCGCACCTTCGGGTGTGGGGTCGAGGTCCTGAAGAGCTTTCGCCGGGGAACCGTCGACTACGCGGTCATTCCGCAACTGTCCGGAGTGGATCTCGAGAAGTTCCGCAAGCCCAAGATCGCCGTGACCAGGATCAACCTGATCGAAGCGAACCGCGAAGTATCGACATCGGCACAGGCGCCGTTCTGATAACCGCTATGGATGAGTATCTGTCATTTCGCAACTTCCGTCAGTTCGAGCGCACCCGCAGGGAGATCCGGCTGCCCTACGACCTGCTCAACGACATCCGCTTCCGGCAACTCTCGGATGCGCGCAAGGCTCATCTGCTGTGTCTGCTCCTGCTGGCCGCGCGGATGGATAACTTCCTCCCCAACCATCCGCTCAAACTGGAACGCCTGATCGGTGCGACCGAGCTCCTGGATCTCTCGGAACTCGCAGAGTTCCTCGAGGTTGCGGTGCTGGAGCGACCTGTTTCTGAAGACCGCAGAGCCCGCAATCGGATTCCCAACAGCCTTAAGGCTGCGGTGATCGTTCGCGACGGCGGCCGCTGCCGCGATTGCTACAGTGCCGTCAACCTGCAGATCGACCACATCGTTCCCCTGTGCAAGGGCGGCACCTCCGACGAATCCAATCTCCAGACCCTGTGCCGCAGATGCAATCGCCGCAAGTGGAAGAAGCTGGTGGCGCGACTGTGAGCGAATCCGATCACGAACCCCTCAGCATCGCGGCAGAAGTGGCACTGCTCTTCCTGAGTGAGCTCGAGTCGAAGGTTCCTGATAATCCCGAGCTGCTGGTCTCCAGTGAAGCCATCCTCTCCTTCGCCACCATCAAACGCGCTGATCCTTCCCAGTGGGAACGCTGGCGCTCCATCCTGGTCAAGTACCAGAAGTCTGACCTGATCGAGTACATGCTCTGCGAGCCGCCACGGACCGATGGCGGCGGCTGGGAATCGAACGCCGCCAGACTCATTGGACTCGCAATGCGCTGCGGGATCGAGTTCTTTCACGATCCCGAGCAGCACGGTTGGGCCTCGGTTAAAATCGATGATCACTGGGAGAACTACCCGCTGCGCTCCCGCCCCTTCTATCTGTTCCTGCTCCGGATCTTCTATCGCGATACCGGCGAGAGTCCCGGGGGACGCGCGATGCGTGCGGTACTCGAGATCTTCGAGGCCCGGGCACTGTTCGATGGTCCCGAATGTCAGGTCCATCTCCGGGTAGCCCAGTACGATAACAAACTCTACCTCGACCTCTGTGATCCGAAGTGGCGTGCGATCCAGATCGATACTGACGGTTGGCGGGTGGTGGAGCGACCGGCACCGAAGTTCCGCCGCTCACGGGGCAGCCAGCCGTTGCCCGAGCCCCACCGCGGCGGCAGCCTCGATGATCTCCGCCGCTTCCTCAACGTCGACGACGACGGCTGGACCCTGATCCGGGCCTTTCTGGTCTCGGCCCTGCGGCCCGCCCTGCCCTGTCCCATCCTGGTTGCAAAGGGAGAACAGGGAGCCGGGAAGTCAACCGCATGCCGGGTGATCAGCTCGCTGATAGATCCTCGCACCTCGGCGCTTCGCGGTGCACCCCGGGAGGTTCGCGACCTGGTCGCCGCAGCGAGGAACTCGTGGCTGGTCTGCTTCGACAATCTGAGTCACCTTCCGCAGGACCTTGCGGATGCGGCCTGCCGGTTGGCTACTGGAGGCGGCTTCGGAGGACGAGAGCTGTACAGCGACTATGACGAGGCGGTCTTCGACGCAACGCGTCCATTGGTCTTCAACGCCATCCCCGATCTCGGAGCGTCACGTCCCGACTTCCTCGATCGCGCTCTCATCATCGAGTTCAACGACATCAAGCCCGAGCTTCGACGCGACGAGCGCCTGTTCTGGCGCGAGTTCGAAGCTGCCCGACCACCTATCCTCGGCGCCCTGCTCGATGCCGTCGTGGTCGGGTTGAGAAAGCTCCCTGCCCTCGCCCCTGGTCCGCTGCCGCGGATGGCGGACTTCGCCAGTTGGGCCAGCGCCTGCGAAGATGGTTCGGGAGTCGATCGCACCGAGTTCCTCAAGGCCTACGAACGCAATCGCGCCGACGCACGTGATCTCGTGCTTGAATCTTCTCCGCTCTATGAGCCACTTCGAATGCTGGCCAACGAGGGCTTTCGGGGCTCCACCGCCGAGCTCCTGCTGCGCCTGGGCGCTATGGTCAGCGACGGCACCAGGCGTTCCGCGCGTTGGCCCAAGGCGCCCAACGCACTGGGCAACACCCTGCGCCGCATGGCCAGCAACCTCCGTGCGGCCGGCATCGAGCTCCACTCCAGCCGCGCCGACCGCCTCGGACGGCGCATCCTCTCCCTCAGCTGCGCGCCCGACATCCCGGAAAGATCGTCAGTCATCGTCAGTGGGGGCATGGAGGACTAGCAATCCGGCGCCAGCGGTCTCGTCTGCCTATCGTATCGCGCGATCACCAGCCGCCGTTTCTTCGGGACGCAACCCCGCCACTGACGATCACTGACGATCATTTACGATCATAGCGAAACGCTGGCGTCACCGAGCCGGGCCGACGCTCTCGCAGCTTTGCATTGGCGGGAACTCTATCCGTCCGCGCGACGGCCCATCCGCGCGTCAAACTCCTGCGCTACTTTCTCGTCGTTCTCCATGAGTTGCTCGCTATCGAGCTCCGCGAAAGCCATCACGCCCATGTTCGAGTACGCGCGCCGAATCTTGGGCCCCCAAAGCCCGATGTTCTTGATGGTCGGAACGATTCGCGAGAACAGCCGCGACTGAAACTGGCGCATCTCCGGCGACGAATCGACGTACTCGACACATCGCTCGACCGGCAGTCCGGCAGTTTCCCACACTTCTTCGGAGCGGAAGCGATCCCGCATCAGGTAGGAAGCCTCGACCGCGAATTCTTCGCGTTCATCGCGCTCGGCCTGGGTGAGCTGAGGGTAGTAGTCGCGCAGCGCCAGGCGCCCGAATGCCACGTGTCGCGCCTCGTCCTGCATCACGTATGCGTTGACCGCCGCGGCGAGCGAGTTTTTCGCGGAGTCACGGATACCGGCAAACGCGGCCAGCGCGAGCCCTTCGATCAGCACCTGCATCCCGAGGTACGTCATGTCCCATCGCGAATCGCTCAACACGTCATTGAGCAGACGCTTAAGCGGCGCGGTAATCGGATAGGCAAGGTCAAACTTCTCGTGCAACAGGCGCGAGTACGTCTCTACGTGGCGCGCTTCGTCCATTACTTGAGTCGCCGCATAGAATTTCGCATCGACATTGGGAACTTGCTGGACGATTTTCGCCGTGCATATCAGCGCCCCCTGTTCGCCATGCAAAAATTGCGAGACCGACCACGCTTGCATATGGCGTCGAAGGTTCGCGCGCTCCTGGCGCGTCAGGCGATTCCACACCTCGGAGCCGAAAATCGAGATGGACTCGTCGGGAAGCTCCTGGGGGTTTTCGGGATCGAGGTCTTGCGACCAATCGATGCGCGTCGAGGCGTTCCACTGGAGACTCTTGCCCTTCTCGTAGAGCTTGCGGAGCGCGTCGCTGCCCTCCTGATACTCCCACTTGAAAACGGTATCGAACTTCCCCGGCACCGCCCATTCGGTTACTTCCACGGGAATCGCGTAGCGTTGACTTGTACTCATTGCAACACCTCTTTGTGTCGCCGCTGTTTTTGTAGCCGCTCGACCATCATGGGCGGCCCATCGACGCCGTCGACTTTGATTCCTTGCGCAGCGAGCGGAGTCATCTCGGATGGCAGCCTCCCGCTTACTATTGCCAGTCGGGATGGAACTCCCACCAGCGCCCACTTTCAAGTCCCCCCTCAGCGCCAGATTCCATCCAATAAATTAATCCGCTTCTGAAATCGCCGGCGCGCGATCAGCCGGATTCCAAATACTCGGTAAGCAGCTTGTCGGTGGTATAGACCCACGCGATGTGGCGCCCCCCGAAGGCGACCGCCGGCATCGGCCGCCGCACCACCAGGCCGCCGAGCGATCGGCTGAGCTCCAACTGCGTGGTGAGCGAATCGACCTCGTAACAAAGGTGATGCAGTCCGCCACCGCGCTTCAGGAAATTTTGCACTGGAGATTTCTCCCCGGCCGGCTCGACCAACTCGATCAAGGATTCGGTCGGCGTGGCGATGGACCGCAGGAAGGTGACTCTGACGCCCTGCAAGGGATCAGCAAATATCTGTCCATCCCAACTCGCGGAGAGCGATCGCGCGAAGCGATCGACCACCTTTTCGATCGAGCCGACGACAAATCCGATGTGATGCAGCGCCATCGAGTCTCTTCGCCCGATGCTTCAGGCGATACGCCGAAACGCGATGTACATTAACGAGCGCGACGCTGAGGCAACCTCAAATCGCATTTTGGTTTCTGCGAGAAATTCATCGAATGCCCGCAGCTCGTTGTTTCGATCGCAAAACTCGTCGAAATAGATGTAGGTCCCGATATTGATGTAGCCCTTGAGCGCGTTGAGCACGAACTTGGTTGACGAATAGAGATCGGCGTCGATGTTTATCACCAGTTGATCGTGCGGCGGCGGCTGATACCTGGGCAGCGTCTCCTCGAACCAGCCCTTGAAGAACTTCACCCGCGGATCATCGATCTGCGGCGTCTGTCCATTGGTCGAGAACAGCCCCTTCTTGTAGAGCATGTTCCACGATTCCGGCAGCCCTTCGAAGCTGTCGAACCCGTGCAGATGCGCGTCGGGATTGCGCAACCGCTCGCTCCAGTAGCGAATCGAGCGGCCCTGCCAGACGCCAAATTCCAGATACAGAACCCGCTGATCGCGCACCGCGGCGATCAGCTGATCGTATACGTCGGGCCGGGACTCCACGCGGCGCGGAATGACGAAGCCTTCGCTCTTCAAGCCATCTGCCGCCTTCGAGATAGCTGATCGAGGCGTCCAGCGTGTGGATTATTTCTTTGGATAAAATCGGTCCCAGGCGAGTCGCCCAATGCTTCATGGTGCGAAGGCGTTCGCCCCATGAGATGGCCGGCACGGGATCGTTGCGGCCGTCGGCGCGTTCTGTTCCCATGAGCCTGGGTTAACCCTCCGCGGTGATCGAGTCGCGTCGCGAGATCAGCAGCGCGCGACCGCGCAACGCATAAGATGAAACATGGGGACACATAGTGACGGCGCGCGGGCGCAACTCAGGTCCGTTCACAATGCAGATTCCACAACAGGTTGGATTTCTCGCGCGATGGCATCGCGGCGTATCGCGCCGCGAATCCGTCGGGATCGACCAGCTCGCCGGATTCGATGTGATGAATGATGAACCCGGCCTTTTTGAACGCCTGCAGAAATTCTATCGGGTCGCCGCCCGAGTTCTTCAGACCCACCGGATCGAACTCGGTAATCACGTGGCCGCAGGTCGAGAGTATTCGCGGCATGCTCGCCAATGCGCGCCACTCGCTGCCCTCGATATCCATCTTGATCAGCGAGACCTTGATGCCCACGGGCAGCTCGTCGTCAAGGCGCACGCATTCGACCTCGATACCGTCGCGGCTGCCTGCCCTTTCGTACCCGAGCGAGGTAAGCGGCCCGTTGGGAAACAGGTTGGCGGCGCCGGGCTGATGGCTGACCGCTTTCGGAATAACTTTCACGTTGCGAATATGATTCAGCTCGAGCGACCGGTAGAGCCTCTCGCGATTGGCCGGCTCGGGCTCGAACGCGTAGACGCAGCCGCTATCTCCCACCAGTCCGGATAGCAGGCAGGCGTGATAGCCGTTTTCCGCGCCGATATCGACCGCGATGTCACCGGGCTTGACCACCCGTTTCATCAGCGCGACGATTTCGGGCTCCCACGCCGGTTCATCGGGGCCGAAGGCGACCCGCGGATCGAAGCATGAGTCGTAGGGATCGATCACGAGCTTGTAGCCGTTGGTCTCGATCACCTCGGAGACGAGCCGGCGGCGCAGGAAGCCTCTGACGCCGCGGTAGATCGGCGTACCAAAGAGTCTTCCGTTGGTGATCCGTTTGCCGACGCGGTAGGCGAGGCGATAGGCGAAATCTGCCATACGATTTTCTCCAGTAAAGCAGTTTTTAAGCTGCCGCGCTGGTCACTATCAGGGACGTTTTGACCCCAGTATCCGTGATGCCGGTCAGGATTGACGATCTATCACGGTTAGCGGTCAATAGACTATTGGGGCGGCGCGGGATTCTGCTCGAATGGCTGGCCGTATTGCGATTTAAGCTTTGCACAGGTAAAGCCCCTGTTGTGCCGAATCAAGCAACACCCGTTAAGCATGAGGACCTGGGGGGCGAAAAAGCTTATCTCGCGTCGGGCCGCCGTACCTATGCGCAGCGGATGCGGGCGAAAATTTTGTCGATTTTTGTCGCTTACGTCCCCAGTTGGCGCCTGCGGTTGGCGCTCTACCGTTGGATCGGCATCAACATTACCGGACAGGGCAATTACATCGGCCGCGAATGCTACCTCGATACGGAATTTCCCGAGCTGATTACCATCGAGCCGGGGAGCAAACTTTCGCCGCGGGTGATCATTTTCTGCCACTCCAGCAATAGCGATTTACTCAAGCCAGTGACGCTCGGCGCCGACTCCTGGATCGGAGCGGGAGCGATTATCGGGCCCGGAGTGACTATCGGCGCGGGCGCGGTGGTCGGGGCCGGAGCGGTGGTGCTAACCAGCGTCCCACCGGGAACAATAGTGGTCGGCTCGCCCGCGCGGGTGGTCGGTAAAGTTCAGGCGCAGGCTACGAATCATTCGCCGGCCACCTGACCTTGCCTTGAGTGATCAATGACGGATCGCAACCAAATTACCGCCGCGATCGAAGGACGCGAATATCTGCGCGCGCTCGGCCTCATGCGCGAATTGTTCAACGCGGCGCCGACGGTCGCGAACGCGCAATTCGCGCTGAAGCAATCCGCGTCGATACGCGAGCACCTCGCACTGGTCCCGTGCCGGCTCGCAATCCTGCGCTCGTTTACAGTCGAGCCGGTGGTTCCGATTCTTCGCGCGCTCGCGCTGTTCCACGGCATCGATTTGACGGTGCAAGTCGGCGCTTTCAATGCGTACAACAAGGAACTGCTCGACCCGCAAAGCGAGCTGTATGGATTCGGCCCGGACGTCTTGATCCTGGCGACTCAGACGCGCGACGTCTTGCCGGAACTCTGGAACAACGATTCCGATCTCTCCGCGGCGGACTCCGAAGCGCTCGCGATACGCGCCACTGCCGATATCGAACAATTGATCGTTGCGATGCGCGCCCACAGCAAGGCGCATCTGATCTTAAATTCGATGGAGACGCCGAGTTTCCCGAATGCAGGCGTGCTGGATAGCCAACGAAGCGCGGGACAGACCGAAACGATTCGCGCCGTCAATCGGCACATAAGAGAAGTCGCCGCCAAACACCTGGGCGTTTACGTGCTCGATTACGACGCGCTGGTCGCGCGTTTCGGGCGCCTGAATTGGGGCGACGAATCAAAATGGCTCACGATGCGGATGCCTCTCACTGCCGATTCCTTCGTTCATCTGGCCGAGGAATACATCCGCTTTCTGCTGCCACTATGCGGGCGGGTGTGCAAGGCGCTGCTGATCGATCTCGACAATACGATTTGGGGCGGCGTCATCGGAGAAGACGGCCTCAACGGAATCAAGCTCGGCGCCGAATATCCGGGCAACGCATATCTGGAAGTTCAGCGCGCGATCCTCGACCTGCATCGGCGCGGGATCATTCTGGCGATTTGCAGCAAAAACAATCCGGAAGACGCGCTGGAAGTACTGAATCGGCATCCCGCGATGCTGCTGCGGCCGGACCATTTCGCGGCGACCCGGATCAATTGGAAAAGCAAGGCCGAAAATATCCGCGAGCTCGCGGGCGAGCTCAACCTCGGCATCGACACGCTCGCGTTCCTCGACGACAACCCGATCGAACGCGAAGAAGTGCGCATGCTGCTGCCCGAGGTCCACGTCATCGATCTGCCGGCCAGCCCCGCTCTTTTCGCGCGCGCGCTGCGCAGCACTCCGGTCTTCGAACGTCTCGCGCTTTCCCAGGAAGATCGCGATCGTGGCGCCTACTACCTCGCCGAGCAACAGCGAGCGCGTTTGCAAGGCAGCGCGGTAGCACTCGAGGATTACTACCGATCGCTGGAGATGGTGGTGGACATCGCCGCGGTCACTTCGCGAACCATCGCGCGGGTCGCACAACTGACCAATAAGACGAATCAATTCAACCTGACCACGCGCCGCTATAGCGAGCAGGATATCGCGGCCAAAGCGGCCGATGCGAAGTGGCGCGTGTACGCGCTGTCGGGCGCCGATCGCTTCGGCGATTACGGGCTGGTTGGGGTGGCGATCACGAGCGGAAGCGGCGAGGTCTGCGAGATCGACAGCTTCCTGTTAAGCTGCCGGGTCATCGGACGCTCGGTGGAGACCGCCCTGCTCTCTTATCTGGCGCGTAAGGCGGCGTCGGAGGGCGCGCGCCGGCTGAGGGGCTGGTATTTGCCTACGCGAAAGAACGCTCCGGCCAAAGATTTTTACCCGCAGCACGGTTTCAAGATGATCAATGAGAGCGAAGGCAAGATGTTGTTCGAATACGACTTGAGCAAGAAACTGGCATGGCCGGATTGGATCAAACTTCAAACCGCGGGGAGCGCAGCGCGATGACCAATGAGGCAATGCTCGAGCGCGTGCGCAACATCGTGGCCGAGGTCACGGAAGTCGAACTCGAGCGGGTCAATTTGCAGTCCTCGCCGGCCACCCTCGAAGAGTGGGATTCGCTGGCACAGGTGAACATCATTTTGAGCCTGGAACAGGAATGCGGAGTTCAATTCTCAGTCGAGGAGATCGAGGAGATGACCGACGTCGACAAAATCCTGCAAGTGCTCGTGCGCAAGAATCACAACCGCATCGGGAGCTAGATGAGCAAACGGCGCACTCGCATTCCTCATGCGGCCTCCGGCAGGCTCGGCGCCTTGACACCGACCGAGTTCGCCATGCTCAAAGCACAGGAAACGCAATCGCCCAGAACACGACCGACTCTGCTTATGATTGGCGGGAAATTCGGGTGGACACCACCGCGCCTTTCCGCCACGCGCGAATCGCACCTCTCTCGGAAGGTCGGTTTTTTGGCGGTCAGCTGGTGTTCACGGTCCGCGATGAACGAGACGCCGATGCAGTTTGAAATTTTTGGCGGCGCCAAGCCAACAGCCCCGGGGTCCCGACGCAGTCACGGCCAAAGGCCTTCCGTGGTTTCATCGACTTCGTCAAGATTGATGTGCCGGCACCCACGTCTCAAGAACTTCTGGTCATACGCGACAATAGTCATTCAAGATTAGTTTGGTGGCCATTTCGACCTTACTCGTCGGCGTGATCATGTCTGCCCGCAACGCTGCTTCGATCGTATCAGCGCTAGGATTTTCTAATGCGCGTATCGATAATCGTTCATGATGTTCGAACCGGGCTATCCACTCTGCAACGGATCGGTTGGGGATACCATTCTCTAGTATTTGGATTTCTTCGGAGGCTATCCGAACTCGTCGTTCCCGAACGACATCGTCGCTCGACGGAACATTTAGCGTCATTTCGGCGCTTTGATCCGTCAACCAAGCCGTAAGAAGAGGCTCGATTGCTTCACTGTACCAAGGCATCGCGCGATCGTGGAGTCGTGCCGGTTTTCTGCCCGGATTATATCGAAGCTCTTTTGCCAGTTCGTCGCGCAGTTCGATAAGTTGGCGGGCTCGCCCGACACCAGAGCATCGATGCGAGGTGAAGTTTGCGAAATATTTCAATGGTACAGCCCGAAGCCGGGCTATCTCATCGCGGGCAATACCGGGCGGGGCTTTCATTGACGCGCCCAGAAACTTTTGAACAAGATCTACTGAGCCTTGCTTTATTCCGAAAAGAAAGCCGCGGTGATTTAGCCCCGAATAGCTCCAGGCTAAGGATGTTGTATCGAGTCCCAGCTCGAAAGCAAATTGACGCAATGTCAAGATAGGTAGCTCGCAGATACCCACCGCGAATAATCCGTGGCGAACCATTATGTAGGTAGTTAGGCTTAGCGGATTCATCATGTTCACTACCAAGGCCGATGGACAATGCGCTCGCATCTCATCACTCAGAAGCCTGACCGCTCCAACCTGACGTAGCGCGCAAGCAAGCCCACTCGGACCCAGCGTCTCGTCCGCTGGACAGACAAGTTGAGCGGCGAAGTTCTCGTCCTTTTCTCTTGCCTCGAGCCCGCCGAAGCGGATCTGAACTACCACGACGTCGGCGCCGTCAAGTGCGGTCGCTAGATCTGTCGTTCCGTCCAAGGAGATCGCCGACCGAAGCATCCGTTGCCGTCCGTAGTTCGCCACTGATTCAACCGCAATCGCGCTGCGGCCGTACAACATCATGTGAAGGTTGAGTTGCCCAATGCCACGCTCACCGGCATCAGCTATCGCTTCGAACAGACCCGCGGTAAATGGCGACCCCCCTCCCAGAATCGAAATTTTCTTCAATTGCCTTTCTCGAAAAAACCGCGGACGGCGCGAACGACGCAGTAGATCTCATCGTCAGACATGTCTGGCCTTATGGGAAGCGTTAGAAGCTGACTCGCAAGCATTTCCGCGACCGGGAACTGGCCCGGTCGAATTCCTAAATATGCAAAAGCTGGCTGCATGTGGATAGGTATCGGATAGCGAATAGTGGCGTCGATACCCGACTCCACCAAATGCTCCAGCAGCGCGTCGCGACGCGTAGTGCCCAGTTGGAATAGGTGGTAAACATGCTTTTCTTCGGCTTCCACATGTTGGAAACAGACCGGGAGATCTGAAAGCTCCTTTCTATAGATCATCGCAATCCTTCGCCTGCTGGTGTTTGACCGATCAAGAGAAGGAAGTTTCGAATTCAGGACAACTGCCTGCAAGGAATCTAACTTGCTGTTCATCCCTAAGAGTATATGATCGTTCTGAGCTTGCTGACCCAACGCCCGCAGCATTCGGAGGCGCAACGCCAACTCCGCAGAATTCGTGCAGACGGCGCCGGCGTCGCCGGCAGCGCTCAGGTTCTTGCTGGGGTGGAAGCTGAAACAGCCGACGCAGCCAGAGGTGCCTGCCATAGTTCCATCGCGCGATCGCGCTCCATGTGCCTGAGCTGCATCCTCGATCACCAAGATGTTCGCTTCTTTTGCCAAGGACGAGATTTCGGCGAGGGGAGTTTGTTTGCCGAACAGATGAACCGGAATTACCGCGCGGGTTTTAGAGGAAATTGCTTCGGCCAATCGATCTGCGGTCATCAAGAAGGTGTCGGCGTTCGGGTCTACCAGAACGGGCGTCGCTCCGGCAAATGCAATCGCCGCAACAGTCGCGTGGAACGTATTCGCGAGCGTTATAACCTCATCACCCGGACCTATACCACACGCTAGCAGGCCCAAAATGAGAGCGTCGGTTCCGCTGTTGACTCCAATCACGTGCTGGACCCCAAGGTAGGCGGCAAACCGTTCTTCGAATTCCTGAACGTGTGCCGAGAGAATGTAGTCCCCCTCTACCAAGATGCTTCGCATATTTGCCACGACCGCATCGATCGTACCTGCGAACTGATCTGCATAGTTGTATCGTTTGACTTTCATCGGCTCTCAGAGTTCAGCTTCTGCCGGAATTGTGACGGATACTCCGGTTCTAATTGCTTCGCGGATAGCTTCCATAATCCGAAGCGTATGTAGTGAAGAACGAATCGTTGGCGTTGAGAAATCTCGTGAACCCGACCGCACAAGATTCACAAACATCTCCGTTTCTCGCTCAAATATCCAATTTCGATCCAAGGAAGTGTTGTTGCCATTAATGTTCCCAGCAGATCCGGATAGGTCGAAGGACCAGCCCGAAAGCTTAGATACACCTTGTTCGGAAAAGAAAGCCAGTTCTATCGATCGATCGGGCGAGACATAGGAGTATACAAAGGTCGCCAAGCTACTGCTTTGGAAACTCACAACAACTGCCGTTACTTCTGCCGTTCCACCGAAGTGTAGACGCTCGCAAGCCCACACCCTGCTTGCCGGTCCCAAAAGAAAGGTCAGCAAGTCGACAACATGGATGCCTTGTTCGTAAAACGGCCCCCCTGAACGAGTCGTATCGTTCCACCATGGCACTTTGTAGGCAGGACCAATCCAGTGTGCGACGACACCGATCGCTGGCGATTTTGCGAGGAATTCATGGAGAGCCAGAACAGACGGTCGTAGCCGATTCATGTGCCCCACCACAGCCACAATTCCGGATCGTTCTGACGCATCGACAAGGTGGCGCGCCTCGCTGTGAGACAATGTCACCGGCTTCTCGATGAAGAGAGCAAGTCTAGCGTTTAGGGCCTGCAAGGCGAGCTTGTAGTGGCTGTCGGGTGTCGTGCAGACTAGCGCCATATCTGCAGATGGCCACAGGTCTGATAAATTTCGGATAATGGGCACTCTCCCAACAAAAGCGGACAGTTCCTCGGCACGATTTGGCTCAATATCGTATACACCGGCGATTTGTACCCGAGCGAGCCCTAGAGCTACGGCACGAACTCGGCCCATCCGTCCGCATCCGAAAATAAGAGCCCTCATAGTGTCGTTCTCCCAGTTAGCGTCGCCGAGGCCTGAACGGCTCTTTATTCGATTGTTCTGTGCTCAATCGAATGCAGGTAGACGCTGAGGATCTCGGGCGATATCGGAGACTAACTGCAATTGCCGAGGCGTCAGGCGATGCAGAGACAACGGAGGATGCTCCGTCGGTATGAAGAATTCGGCTCGACGAGTTTCGTCAGTTCCGTTTGTCAGGCCGCCACCCTTCTCGTGGCAAAGAAAAAAGCACTTATATGCATGTGGTATCTGAGGGGGATGCTCATGTTTGTGCTTGTCTAGTAACGCCAGGAGGCGTGACGCCTCAACGCGCAGACCAGATTCTTCAAACACTTCCTTCTCAACCGCTTCACTTGGTGACTGGTTGATATCGCACCATCCTCCGGGCAAGGTCCACAACCCATCCGAACGTTCCTGGACAAGCAGAATGCTATCACCACGAACAACGACGCCACGAACGTCAATCTTCGGAGTCGCATAATTCTGATCAATGGATAGCCATTCATGAACGGTGGAGCTTGGTAGATCTGAGAGCGTCGCGAGTAAGTTCGAGGTCAGAATTCTTAGTCGACGGTATCTTTCGATGTCATAGACATTTGTCGCGAAAGAGAGACCATTTTGTGCTATCGTAGCGATCTCTTCTAGATTTTTAATGAGATCAGCTGCTCTCTCGTCGCTCGTTTTAGACTCGCGATTAATTTCTGCCATCGACGTTGCCTCGATAAGACAAATGAGGGGGTGAGCACTCCTACAGCTAGGATCTGGGGGCTATCAGATCCATCCGTGCATCCAAGGCCTCCTGCTACAAGTATGTAAAGAACCGCGTTCCTCGAACCCTCCACAGGGGGCACCCATCGAGCGATGACTTAGGTCCGTCAATCCTCGTGCGATCTCAATCGTCGACGCATCTCGTCGAAGTAGGAACTGCGCCTCCAAACAAGCCCTAAGCTCTGCACCATTCTACTAACTGTTGCGAAACCGCTGTCCCGGTTTTCGACTTAGTAAGAGATGCAGCGTCCCCTGCAAGAACGCAAGCGCGGTCCTGTGTTCGACGCAGCCATTCAATGACTTCACAAATCAGACCCGCAGGGATATCGTCCGCCTTCTTGAGAAAACTAAAACTACCTAGATTCGTTGGCATTACTAGATTGATCGTTCCGCCACGATGTTCGGCCGCGGCGGCCAGCGAAGACAATACAAGCTCTTCTGTAAGCGCGTGATGATAGATAGGCAAACCCGCCGTCAGCAACAAACCAACTATGCGCATTGCCACATCTACCGAAGTTCGAGCTAAACGCCAAGCAAGCACACAGGAAAATGCCATATCGATGGCGACCGCCAAGCCGTGATGCAGCATGTAACCGGTCTGCGCTTCGAGAGGATGGGCCAACGTATGTCCAAAGTCGAGAGCGCGCTCAAAAATATATTTCTCGAACGGATTCCTCTCTAGTTCGCGCAGGGTTCCTGCGATCGACCTCCGCACTGCTTCTTGTGCCGCTTCTTCACTAGGTTGAAACTTAGTCTCCAGCATAGCCAGGAGTTTTCGCTCAAGCAGTTCGAAGAGTAAAGGATCGGATGTGCAAGATACTTTAATCATTTCCGCAATTCCATGTCTAATGTTGTTGCTTGAAAGGCTATTAAGCAGTGACGGCACAACGATCACGGCCTCTGGCGGATGAAAACAGCCAAGATGGTTCTTGCGTAGACCGAAATTTACTCCGCCTTTCAAACCTATGCCTGCATCGATCTGTCCGACCAGTGTGGTCGGAATACGGAGATGGGACACTCCACGGCGGGTGAGCGAAGCGGCTAAAGTGACCACGTCGGAGCACACACCACCTCCAAACGAGACCAAGACACCAGTGCGATCGATCCGAGCGTTCACAGCTTGCGCGCACACCTTTTCGACCGTTCGCAGTGTCTTCGACCGTTCGTCACACGGCACGACGAGCCAGGTCGCGAGCGGCCCGGCCGTCTTCAGAGCATCACGCAACTGCGAGCCATATAGTCGATCAACCGTCGGTGTTGTAACAATCAACGCGGATCGGCCATTGATCCATCTGTCGATTTGCTTCTGAAACTCTTGATCGGAGAGTCCTCGCAGAATGGACACGGTAAAACGGTGACTTGGCCCGGCCGAGGACAATGAAAGCGCAGCGGGTGCCGGCCGTTCGACAAGACTATGCGATGGACTGTGCGCTTGCGAAGATCCCACTTTTATCATTGGCCTGCCTTTCAAAAAGCTCACGCCACAATCGTGGAGCTCGCACACCCTCTAGTCCAATCCTCCATGTCAAAAGCAACCAACCGCCAGTATCCTATACTCTACTGACAAGAAACAAATTTAGTCGTTTCACAGAGAGAATCTTTTCTAGCTTGACAAATTGCCTTCCATTGCGCCCGCAACTATTTTTCCGGCACGAACGTTATCCGATAATTTGAAGTCGCCCGATGGTCAAATCCTATCCGTTGATAGAGCCGATTCGCCGCTTCTCGGGAAGGTCGGGAAGTGAGATCCAGTGTCCGCGCGCCAGCTTCCTTTGCGTGTTCGATCGCCGCTCTGGTGAGAGCTTCTCCAATGCCGCCTCTCCGGTGAGTCTCTTCGACCACGACATCTTCGATTACAGAACGCACGCCAGAAGGAATTCTAAAGAGCACAAGGGTCAACATGCCTACCAGTCGTGAATCGATTCGCGCTAGCAAGAGCCTCGTAAATGGAGAGCGAATGATTTCTGCGAGCTCAAAAGTGGCCGGGGGTCGGGCCGAAGCCGATAGTTGCGCTAGCAAATTTCCAATAGATGCGACAAACTCGCTCGTTATGTCAGACGGATCGGCAATCGTTATCTTAGGTAGATCTGGCACGGCTGACGACTAAATAGCACCTGATCGACGCTCGCTACAAGTCAAATGCGACGACGATCTCAGAATCCCGTTGTGACCAGTAGTTCCCGGAAAGGACAGCGATAAGTTGAGCCATCGACATTTGGTACGGTCCTCTGAGCGCGAAGATAAAGAAGAGTCGGACAAAAGCGAGGCCACACCCAGGAGCAGATTTCTGCGGGCGCTGCACAAGGCGGAGCGCGGAAAGAAGATGAGCGACTGCCGGTGATTCCGGCCTTGACAGGACCACACGGCCCGAAACTCTCCTTGCGGTTTGTATACTTCGCGGGGCAGGTGAACAATCGGCCTACTGATGAGTGGCAAGAAATTCGGATGCGCGCCACGGGCAAAGGTTCCTTTTCAAAAGGAGATGCAATGTGAACGGTGAATCAATACGGTTTTCGGGCATTCGTTTTCAACAGCCGGAAGAGCGACACCATGAGCACGGCGGCCGAGGTACCATTTCGTTTCGACGTTTGCTAGATCAGTCATCCTTCGGCGCGCCCGTTGACTTTGTCGATTACACTGTGGTCCCTCCCGGCAGCGTTATCGGATTGCACGAACACGACGGAAACGACGAACTCTATTTCGTTGTCGACGGCTCGCCAATGGTTTCCTTCGCTGGCGAGGAGTGCCGACTTATGAAAGGAGACATCGCAGTCGTTCGAAGCGGCGAAGCTCATAGCCTGAATAATGACACAGCCTCTAACGTTTCAATTCTCGTCGTGCAAATTCGCTATTCACGCTAGAGGACTCCATGAACAGTGAGGGATCAGCGTTTGCCTTTGATCTCGGCGGAACGCACATTCGAGGGGGGATCAGTCGTCCCGACGGCACAATATTCAACATTAAGAAGGAGAGGTTGCGGAGCTTCTTAGATGGTGACTCAACAGAGACCATCATGGACAACGCTATCAGCTACATCGCCAAATTTGTTTCCGAGACCGAAATGTCAATGTCCTCGAACGCTCCTATTGTCGTGGCCGTTCCAGGCCCGGTGCAGGCCGGTGTCAGATTGCTCGATGCTCCTACTTTGATTGGCCAGCAAGGCTCTATACCGGATATCAAAGAAGAGTTGGAGGCGCGCACGAGGCGCCGTGTGATCCTTCTCAACGATATTTCGGCGGCCACTTGGTACCTTAGCCGGGTTGTCGCTGACGATCGATTTCTGGTCGTCACCGTTAGCAGCGGCATTGGGAGTAAAATCTTTGACCGGAACCATCCGATGGGCGTGTTAGACAACGTCGAATACGCGGGAGAGATTGGGCATTTGGGTGTTGTCTATTTTCCTGAAAAACTTCGATGTGATTGCGGTGGCTGGAATCACGTAGGTGCATTGTCATCGGGGAGGGGCATACTGAGACTTATACGCCTGTGGGCAGACCGTGACCCTATCACTTTTCGCAACTCGCTCGTGGGAAAAATGTCGCGAGGCAATCCAATGCGCATTACCAATGAAGATCACGTCGTGCCAGCCATCGAAGCAAGAGATCCTTGGACGACAGAAAGAGTGGGTCAAGCGACGATCCCTCTCGCGCAAGCCATACTAACTCTTTGGCTTGGTATCGGTTTGACGCGTATAGTTGTCATTGGTGGCTTCGCACTCGCGGCTGGTCGCGCCTATCTAGACATTTTACAGGCTCAATTGCTCGGATTAGCTGACTACCAACTGATCAGGAGGTACCGCGACACCCTGATTGTCCTAGGAAGAACGGATGAAGAGGCCTGCCTTCTGGGAGCCGCGACATACGCATCGAGAATAGGCCCGAGACACTAGAAGACCTCCGCCCCCGCGCCATGCGTTGTACTAGCAAGCGTCTTGTGGATGGTCCCTGCGCGCCGTCGGCGCGCCGAACAGAGCAAAAGATCCCGTCGCCGACGGACCGCAGCTGTAATTGTTGTACCGACCAGATCCTTCCTAAAATCTGATGCCCGGGGCCTACCGGATCTGTAACGATCGCTCGGGTGGCGCAACCTAACGAACAAGACCAATCAATTCAACCTGACGAGACGATGAGGCCGAACTCGGGCGGGTCAATTTGCAGTCCTCGCCAGCCAACCTCGAGGAGTGGGATTCGCTGGTGCAGGTGAACACAATTTTGAGCCTGGAACAGGAATGCGGAGTTCAATTCTCGGTCGAGGAGATCGAGGAGATGACCGACGTCGATAAAATCCTGCAAGTGCTCGTGCGTAAGAATCACAATCGCATCGGGAGCTAGATGCGCAAACGGCGCGCCCGCATCGTTGCGAGCACGCCGTTCGCGGCGAAGCTATCGGTAGTTATCAGGGACACGAGTCAGTCGCGGAAGTGTACACCGCGTTGACATCGTCGGGCGTCGCATTCGTCGCGGTCAAGCTCGTGACCGTAGGGTTTCCGGTGGTGCCGGTCGCCAACAAAATGCCCGCGCAAGCCTCGGTGATCCGATTACCACTGACGATGTTACTGCTACCGCTGGGGCTACCGCAGGAGCTGTCCAGATTTATGCCCGATTCGTCACTGGCATAGATGATGTTGCTTTTTATCGTGTTGCTGTTGCTGCAGACATCGATGCCATCGAAGAGCAGTGTTCGAGATATGGTGTTCGTGGTAACCGTCGCGCCGTCGGCAACTCCATACGCCGGATCGCTGGCCAAGGCAATGCCGTATTGGTTGTTTCCAACCTGGTTCGATTGGACGAAAACGTTGGACGACGCGTAGACCAGAATTCCCGAAGCCCCAGTTGTGCCGGGCGAATAGACGTTATTCAGGACCGTGTTGCCGGTGATCTTGCCGGTCGCGCCGAATCCCAGCTGAATGCCATTTTCCGCCGCGCCGGTAGTGGGCCCCTGACCGATAACCGTATTGCCAGTAATGGTCATGGTGGTTCCCGCATCGTCACCAGTAATCCCGTTCTTCTGATAATTCGCGACGCTGCTACCCTTCACCGTCAAAACAGACGTGGAAGAACTTGCGTCGGCAAAAATTCCCAACCCGCTCTGGCATCCGCCCAACCCAGCGCCGAGCACCTCATTGTTGACGATGACGGAATTCACCATGCCCGAAGCATTCTGGTAGTAGATCCCGATTAATTCGGGTGTGCACGACGTAATACCGTTGCCGCTGGTGCCGGTGCCGTCTAGCGCAAGGTTCTCAATGGTCACAGCGGTGGTGTCGTGGACGTAGACTTGCGCCGCGACGGCATGTCCGGACACCGAGGTCGCGTTCGTCGCCATCCCGCCGGAGGGCGGCGCGATTACCGGCGCGTCCGAAGTTCCACTAACGATCCCTTTGAGGATCAACGGTTTCGAGATGGTCAACTGTTCCGGATACGTACCCGGACAAACTTCAACCACGGTTGACCCGGCGGTACTAATCGCTGCCTGGATCGTTGTTGCGCTATGCGCGTGACATGAGCCGACGAAGACCGTCGTCGCGTGCGCCTGAGACGAGACTAGTCCGAGGCCGGCTACGGTCAGAAAACCCGTCGCGACCACCCGCATTTTCCACTTTCGTTTCGGCAGCGGATTCATAAGCACCTTTTGCGTTGCATATCTGCGGACTGAATTTTTCATTTTTCGCTACGTCGTCAACCGCTAAGGGCACGAGTTGGCAGTCAACTTGGTGTGAACCGTGTTGTTATAAGTGTTGGTACCGACGGCGGCACCGGGCCCGTTCAGAATGCCGGCGCAGGCACCGTTAATGACGTTCGATTTGACAGTGTTACCGGTACCGCTGCTGCTGCAGGTGCTGGGGCTGGCGCTGGTGCTGTCGAGGTGAATCGCGGACTGCGCGTTGTTCGAAAGGGTGTTGCTCGAAACGGTGTTGCCGTTGCTGCAGACATCGATGGCATCGCAGACCTCGGTTCCCGATACTTTATTGCCGGTGACAGTGCCGCCGTCGGCCAGGAATCCGTCGCCAGGATCCGAGACCAATGCGATGCCGAATTGAGTCGTAGAAACAGTATTGTTAAGTACTTTTACCGAAGGCGAGCCATACACCAAAATGCCATCGGCAGCATTAGCGGCGAAGGTGCTGGTACACGCGGTGGGAGGGGGCGAGGGAACATAAATATCGTTGAATACGGAGTTCAGACTGACCGTGCCTGCGGCTCCGAATCCGATTTGAATCCCATTTTCAGCGGCGCCGGTGGTAGGACCCTGGCCGATAACCGAATTACCATCGACGTTGACGGTGGTTCCGATCTCATTCGCGGTAATGCCGTTCTTCTGGTAATCGTGAACTGTGTTCTGCAGGATCGTAACGGTCGAAGTTCCGCCGCTTCCGCTTTGCACGAAAATGCCCAAGCCGCTCTGACAGCCGGCATCAGTTGGATCCTGCTTCTGGTTGCGCTCCGTAGTCGCATAGATTTCGCCGGAAGCATTCTGATAGTAAATGCCGATCAGATTCGGCACCGAACCGGAAGGACAACCCGTGATTTGGTTGTTGGTTCCGTCCACCGTTACCCGCTCGACCGTCACATTCGTGGCACCCTGCACCAGAATTTGGGCGGCAATCGGATTGCCACTGGTGAGGCTGGTGGCGTTGGCCACCAAACCGGTCGATGGGGGCGCGATGATCACGGCACCGCTGACAAAGCCCGCCCTCGGGGTCCCGCCCGGCCCGGTCAGCGCGAGACTCGTGCTGATGGTGACCTGCTCGTGATAGGTCCCCGGGCAAACCAGGACGGTCCCGCCCGTAGAGGTATCATTTACGGCCGCCTGGATAGTTGAAAATGGACCGACCGCCCCCGTCGCTGTGCATGTGGTTCCGACAATCGTCAGAGCATCGCTGGCTTCTGCCGAATATGGAGCGGCTATCGCGAAGCCGCAGCAGATGACGGCGCCCATCAGAGCCGCCCGTATGTTAGAGAAACCATCTTTGGCTCGGATCCTCATGAACTCTCCTTGGCAAGCGCTCACCGAATCCATTCAGTGACGGCTTTGGCACAGATTAGCGTTAGAGCGCCTAATAACGCTTCTGCATCATACGATATTCGCAGCCAAATTCACGTGATTAATGACCCCATAGATTCATAAAAAGGAAAACCCTGTCCCTTAACAATCCGTTTATCTCGGGCGCTGCTTGTGTAGCAAAATCCTACACAGGGCGGCCGACGCGGAAGGAAACCTTTCCGCCACCCATCGTTGGCGAGTCAACGAATCTCGTAAACTTTAGCTTCGTAGCCGGCGAATTTGTCCGCGAAACTGTTGTCGGCGCCGGGCGTGAGTTTCTGCATTCCTCTCCGAACCGTGACCGATTGAGCTTTCGTTTTTAGAGTGAATTTTGCCTGGGTAGCGTCGGCACTATGATTGTACGCGATTAGGTAGCGGGTTCCGTCGGCGCCTACCTTCGAGCGGACGACAATGTCTTTTGGAGGGTCGCCAGCGAGAACCGGCGTATCGGGCTGCAGGAGCATCGGTTCCATCTCCTTCACTTCCTTGGTGACGTTAACCAGTTCCTGCCAAAGCGCTTTCTTTTGGATTGGGTCTCTGACCGACGCGAGTCCTCGCAAGCCGTGAGACCAGTAAAAGAGCCCGCTGGCGCCTTCCGCTACCGCCATCCAACTCATGTCATGAAGCTGCTGCTCCGTGGGCCAAGCTGATTCTAAAGTTCCTTGAAAGAACTGGATCACTGTCCATACCGGTCTGGCGCCATGGACCGACTCGACTGCGGCCCTGGTCCGATCTCCGACCATCGCGATGTCGTTGCCGGCGGGCTTCCAAAGCGGGTAGGGGTCGACCCCCATCACGTCGGCCGCATCTTTCCAGAATCCGAGATCCCGGTAACGGCTCAACACGACCAGATCGAATCCGGCGGGATCGCTTTCTTTGATAACTTGAAATTGATGAAACGTGCGCGGCAGCTTGTCGAGCATCGGCTCGTCCTGGACATAGTAGCCGACGATTCCCTTGTTGCTCTTAAACGCCGAGGTATATCGCGCTACGAAATCATCGTCGTTTGAACTTCCGAGATGGCTTGCCAATCCTTTCGGATAGTTATGATTGTCCGAGTAAAAGTCGTTGACGGCAGGCATAAAAAAGATTCCGCGCGATTGCAACCCATCGGTGTAAGCGTCGATGGCGCTCGTTGGAGCATTGGTGATGTAGTAGTTGATCAGCATGTTCAAGGGCGCCTGCGCGATCTCATCGAGCGGCTTGTCAAAAGCTTTCGGATTATTGGAGTACCCGGAGGTCTCATAGATTCCGAGCACGTAATGCGCCGCGCCGTCACCGAAGTGGGCGCGATTGCGCTCATCGATCCACGCGCGCAGGAAAGTACCCGGATTAGAATCCACTTTCACGACCTTGTAGGCAGGCGGCTCAAACAGAGTTTTACCCCCGCTGAGCAGTTGTCCTCGGACCCGGTAGACACCGGCGGGCAACGCGGCAAAGTCCAGCATCGAAGTAAAATTATCAGCTGGCGATCGCGAGACCTGTGCTGCCACCGACTTTGATTCGGAATTGAGCGCCTCGAGCCGAAATGAAAGGTCGCCGCGCTTCACCATTGCGTCCGCCCCGTCGAGATTGAGCGTCACCTGCATTCGCACTTGTTGATCCGAGCCGGGAAAGAGATATCCCCGGTAATTCGGATACAACATAAAAGTCTGCACCAGCGGAGGACTTTCCCGGCGCAAGAATAAATCCCGAAACCACGCGGTACCGGAGACCTTTCCGTAAATCTCGAGTCTGAAGCGCGACTTCCCGGCGGGCGGCGCAACGACTGCATGCTCGAAGGTGTAAGTCTGCCAGTCGTGGGTGCCGTTGATCATCTTTGTGCCGCCGGCCCAAAACAGATCTATCCGTGCACCGCCAAATCTCTTTTCCGGCGTCATCTCGCTGGTCTTGATGTCGCCCCCGACCGTATATATTCCCTCTGCGGGTACGAACTCATTGACGGCAATCGACACGCCCCGCTCGCATCCTGCCGGATCAACTATTTTCAGACTCGCCTTACCGCCGGAGGCTCCGCTGATCGGATCCAGCTTAAAGCAGGGAGTAACACGCCATCCTTGTAATCCTTTCGAAAAGTCGCCGTTTATCGAGCAGGTTTGCGCCTTTTGTCCATGGGCTCTCGAGGCTTTCAGCTCCACCTGCAGGAAAATTGCGAGCGCGGCTACCTTTGGTAAATCGCGATAGGGCTCCCTCTGAAGATGCGAAATCCGAATTCGAGCCAACCCCCGATACCTGACGGGTGGATGGTGGCGGGGAAGAGCTTCCCCCGCATGAATAGCCCGCGAATAGAATCAGGCCGAGCAGAGCGACCACGGAGGACAGGTAAAGGTTCTTTTGTCGCCTCGTCATAATAAGGATAATGTCCCCCATAATATCCCTTATCGCCCCAAACTTGACGCTAAAGCGATCCGGGTTTCCGTCTAACACATCTATCCACAGGGAAGGGCTAATGTGCACGAATCGTCGTGGAACGCGTGATATTTCTGACACTAATTCTTAACCAAAACATTTATATTCAGGAACAATATTCGCTCCTGCCGGGGAATTTTCAGTTGCAAGCAAGCGACCTTTTGTGTTTCGGGTATTGTTAGCATTGGCGGGACTGCAAACAATGGCAGGAGCATAATGAAGACGAATTTCGCGGGCCATGATCTGCTTTGGCCGAAAGGTACACTACAGTAAAAATGTTGCGGCGCCGCCCTCGAGTCATCAACGGCATCGCGCGAATCCTTGATTTGAGTTTTATCGGCGTAGCCTTTGCCTACGCGGTCTGGTGGAACTTCATTCGCACCGAACGCTGGATCCCCGCTACCGCGACCAATACGGTTTCCGAACGAAACATTCAGTACCTGTTTTTCCTAACAGTGGTATTGCTCACCTGGGCGGCACTCTCTCATTTGATGGGGGTGTATAGCTCGCACAGAACCGAGGCGCTGTCATCCAGTCTCGGTCGGCAGCTGAGGACCCAGGCGTTATGGATGGTAGTAACCGGCTTTTTGATCTTTCTCATTCGCTTCAGCCTGCTGCGCCGCGGATTTCTGGGGTCATTTTTTGTCTATGCCAGCGTCCTTCTGACCTTCCGGGAGACGTGTTTCGTTGTCCTGCTGCAGGAGCTCCATCGCCAGGGATACAACCTGCGCCGAATCGGGATTATCGGCGGGTCGGCAAGCGCCGAGCGGTTCACCGCCTTTGTCGAACAAAATCCCGAGGTTGGATACCGCGTCGTAGAGGTCGAAAGCGAGCAGAATCTGACCGCCGCCGTGGCGGGAAAGATGATGCCCGAATTGGATGACATCTTTATCCTGGCGGGCGGGACCCCTGCGGAAGAGTTGGAGCCCCTGGCGCTTCAGTTGCTGCACCGTGGAAAGCGCGTGCATATCGTCCCGGGCATGTTCAACGCCCGATTGTTTCGGCAAGAGCTCGAGGACTTCGCGGGAATTCCGGTCCTTTCGATTGGGGGCCCCGGCTTGAATGCGCTTCAAGCGGCGTTCAAGCGGACAATTGATGTGATCGGCTCAACGCTGCTGCTAGTGCTGCTTTCGCCGCTGCTCGCGCTAGTCGTTTTAGCCATCAAAGTTAGTTCAAGTGGACCGATCCTCTTTGTACAGGAGCGCTTGGGCCAAGGCGCACAGCGTTTTCCGTTGTACAAGTTCCGCACCATGGTTTCTAACGCGGAAGATCTGCTGCGGACTGACCCCGCGCTATACAAAAAGTACGTCGATAACAATTTCAAACTGCCGAAGAAGGAAGATGTGCGAATCACTGCTCTGGGACGCTTTTTGCGCACTACCAGCCTCAACGAACTGCCGCAGCTTTTCAACGTATTCAAAGGTGACATGAGCCTGGTCGGCCCGCGTCCGATTGTCCCCGCCGAAATCGAACAGTACGGCGATTACGCCGACCTGTTTCTGTCCGTTAAACCGGGACTCACGGGAAAATGGCAGATAAACGGCCGCAGTGAAATCAAGGATTATGGAGTTCGCGCCGCGATGGACCTCGAATACATTCGCGACCAGTCGCTGAGCACGGATGTGGCGATTCTGGTCAAAACTATTCGGGTCGTGTTGCAGCGCAGGGGCGCCTATTGAGGAGATGCTCGACTCCCGCAATCGCGCATCAACGCGTCGCTACCTCGAATTGTTACTCCGCGCCGTCGGTGAGTTTCTTCTCGGTCCCGATCAGGATGACTTGCGATACACGCCAACGATGACGCTGGCTGCGAAGTTCCGCGCTCCCATCGACATCAGAAATCGACTGGCTGCGAGTTCGATTGCGCTCAGCGGACCAATGAAGTAGAAAAGCGGCCGCGCAGGGAGCAACAGCACCTGTTCGCAGGAAAATCCGGCGCGCGATGCCACCTCGGTCATACTCCGCGCGGTGTTGATCCGATAATAGGTGGGAAACACGTCCTCCTCTTCCCGAAAGTCCATGTAACGAATCATCGCCATCACGAAGCTTTCGGGAAGAATCCGGCGTCCCAGTGTCACCAGCCGCGCAGCGTAACTGACCACGTTGGTCGTGTGGATGACTACTCTCCCGTCGGGCGCCAAAACTCGAGCGAACTCTGACAAAACCTTAACCGGATCTTCCAGATGCTCAGCGACACTGTTTAACGTAATCAGATCGAACGTGCGCTCGTGGAAAGGAAGGCTGCCGAGCGTCGCGGACACCCGGTATTTGATGCTGCGATGCTGTGTGAGCGAAGCGAACTCGAGGTCACAGCAAACCACGAGAGCCGCCTTCCGCACCATAGCCTTTTCCTGGTCAGCGTCCGTGGTCTCGAGAACCATATGACCGCCACCCGCATCGAGCCATCGCGTGCTCGGGGTTAGCAGATCATCTACTAATCGGGCATAGGTTAACTGCGTGTACTCGCGTTGAGGATGTATATGCTCGCGCAGCCAATAATAGGAGCCGCGGCCAAACCGCCGATCGAGCCGGTGCCAAAGGGAAGACAGCGTGCCACGCGAAGTTACGGAATCTTCAGCCATTTGCTCTCGTTTTCATGTAGCGGAGGCGGTTCGCGAAGGAGCGTGGCCTTTCTGATCCGCGGCGCCAGCAGGTAATCTATTCATTCCGCCGCTAAAACTTAAGCGATCAAGCGATCTTACAAACATGAAAAACAAGCTTACCTGCGTCAGTATTCACTTGCGGGAGAGAAATAGAATTGTTATCGACGCCGTACAAGGGGTGCGATGCAATCGGAGCACGTAGAGAATGTGGGTCTCCCAACGACTCGCTCTAAATTTCTTTCCGGTCTGACGCGACGTTTGATTGGACATCGCGGCGGTTACCGCGCGTCGCAACTGCTAATTCAGATTTTCGGCGCCACCGGCTCGGCGGTGGAAACCGATGTCTTCGGCTTTCGCATGTTGGTCGACCCCAAAGACCACGCTTGCCGCGCATTACTCTACTATCCGCAGCTTTACGAAGCCGCCGAACGCGCCGCGCTGCTGCCGCAGATACGGCCGGGAGATGTGGTCGTCGATGTGGGAGCGCATTTCGGAGTCTACTCACTGCTGGCCTCGAAACGAGCAGCTAAAATTCTGAGTATCGAGGCCGACCCGGCCACCTTCGGCTATCTCGAACGCAATCTCGCGATGAACGGCGCCTCCAACGTAACCGCTGTGCAAGCCGGCGTCTCGGATCGGCGCGAGAGTTTAAGTTTATATGGCAACAATGTGACCGGAGATCGGAGTGGCCATTCCTTCGTGCCGGGCTGGGGCCGCAATGATAAGACTGAAGTCCAGTGTTATCCCCTGCCCGAAATCATGGCGGCTCACGGCTTTGGAACCTGCGACGTACTCAAAATCGATGTGGAGGGTTTCGAATATCGCGTTCTGGCACCATTGATCGAACAAAGCCGAATTCGACCACGCGTAATCCTCGTCGAATATTTCGAAACGAGAAATACCGGAGACGTCCGCATCCTTCTGCGCGACCATGGTTACCATCTTTCACGCCAGATCGGCCGTGATTACCTGTTCTGTCTTGTCAGCGGATCGCCGGAAGCGTTGTGAATTCCTTCGACCAAAGCGACCGGACAGCGTTGCGACTGCCGGACTTTATACATGTCGGGCCGCCGCGGACCGGGACGACGTGGTTACACCAGGTGCTGATAGGTCACGTGGGACTGCCTGCCGATAAGGAAACGCTTTTTTTCGAGGTCAACTACAATCGCGGCATCAAGTGGTACGCCGATCTCTTTCGCGACTTTCCTCCACCGCTGCGGTTGGGCGAACTGGGCCCGACTTATTTTTCCAATACCATCGCCAGGGATCGGATTCGCGAGCATATCCCGAGTTGTAAGATAATCTGCACTTTCCGGGAGCCGGCGGCCAGACTTTATTCAATGTACCGCCTGCTCCGCGCACAAGGCCGCCCGGTCGAAGACGAATTTGACGCCTATTGGCGCGTGCTGGTCGCCTGCGGGTTGGACTTTTGTGCTTATGCCACACATTTGCGTCGGTGGCAGGAGACGTTTGGAGAAGACCGGGTATTGATACTGTTCTATGAGGATCTCAGCACCGATCCACAAGGCTATCTCGATCGCGTTTGCGACTTCATCGGGATTCCACTCGTGGCGCTCACTGACTCAGCGCTCGGAAGGTCAAAGGTATACTCAGCCGGACAGGTGGCTAACCGATCCAATTCCATCGTGAAGCGCACCGCGGATGCTGTTTACTGGCTGCGTCGGCACGGCGCCGCGCCTTTGATGAGGCTTGGCAACAATACCCGTGCGAGTCGAATGATCCGCAGGGTCTTTGTCGAAGAATTCGAAACCCTCAGCCCGGCCTCCGCTGAAGAAGTGCGGCACATGATGCTTCCCGAGACGGAGGCGCTCGAGCAGATGACCGGCAGAGATCTCTCGAGCTGGAAACCGGGAACACGCGGCGTTGCGCGCGAGGACCTTTCTCACTCCGTTTAGTGAACCGATGCGACCGAACACGCTAAACGCAGAACCTGCCACTTCTTTCAACCAAAACAACGCGAAGCCGTCGCGACTGCCGGACTTTATACATGTCGGCCCAGCGCGAACCGGAACGACCTGGCTGCATGAGGTTCTCACCAGTCACGTAGGTTTGCCGCGCGAAATTAAAGAAACCCATTTTTTTGACAACCGCTTCGATAAAGGTGTCACTTGGTACGCGTGGCACTTCAAAGACTATCCGGCAGATCTTCCGATCGGCGAAATTGCACCGACCTATTTTTCGAATGCGATAGCGATCCACAGAATTCGAAAGTTGATTCCCCAGTGCAAGATAATTTGTACCTTCCGCGAACCGGCCGAGCGCTTGTACTCGCTGTATCGGATGTATCGCAAGGAGGGCCATCAGATTCCGGACACTTTTTATGAGTTTTGGCAGCTCATCGTCGCGGGAGGAGCGAATCCGTGCAGCTATGCCGGGCAGCTCCGTCTATGGCAGCGCGCATTTGCCGAACCCAATGTTCTGGCGTTGTTTTATGATGACCTCGATTCCGATCCTCAAGGCTATCTGGATCGAGTGTGCGATTTCGTCGGTATCGCGCGCATGCCGTTGAAACATTCGCCGGTCGGCGAGTCAAAGGTGTACTCGACGTGGAGCGAGGCGCGGCCCAATCTTTATTCGCGATCTATCGTACGGGCAATTGACTGGTTTGCGCGCCACCACGGCGCGCCGCTGGTTCGGCTCGGCAAAAACACTCGCGTGCGTCGAATGATCCGCCAGCTTGTGGTCGCGGATTTTGAAGACGCCGGCCAATCTTCATTTGAAGAGCTTCGGCAAATCCTGCTGCCCGAGGTCGAGGCACTGGAACAACTGACGGGGAGAGATCTCTCCAGCTGGAAACCCGGCTTCGTCAACACCCTTAACGTCGATAGCGATCCTGTACATCGACGTTAGAATGGATATGATTGTGAACAATCCCACGTCAGCAATCGAAGGGGCGCGCCCGCGATAGGCGACATGAAGGTGCCTGAAAATTCCGGATCGCGGACCCCTTCCAGCCATGGCCGCCTTGCCAGGTTTTGCGCCTCCGTCGCGGTAGTTCTGGTTTCAAGCTGCCTGACCTTGCTGCTCGGCGAGGTGATAGTCCGTGTGTTCGCGCCGACCGAGACGCTGAGCCTGTTTAACGAGGATTATCAGGGACTCAAAGCGGCGCGGCCGAATATTCACGGATTCCATGAAATCCCCGGGACGTTTCGCAAGACCTACTCCACCAGTGCGCAGCGCTTCCGCGGCCAGCAGTTGTTCGCGCCCCAACCACCTCCCGGTACGCTTAGAATCGCGGTACTTGGAGACAGCTTCACTTTCGGATGGGGCGCCAACGACGATGAGACCTATCCCGCGAATCTCGCGCGCATCTTAGCCAAGGAAGTGGGTCCAGTTGAGGTACTAAACGCGGGCGCCCTGGGCGACGGCACCGGCGACGAGGCGCTCTGGTACGACGCCTGGGTCAGCCGTTTCAATCCCAAGCTGGTCATTCTTACTGTCGTACCCAATGATACCGATGACGATCTTGCACGTACCCTGTTCGCCGTTGAACCGTCGGGGGAAGGGCATCCGCTGCCCGCACAACAACTGCATCATTACCAGCAATCTCAGCGCAGGTTCGCCCGTCTGATGCACAGCCTTCCTGGCTACGAATTCCTTGGCGAACATTCTGAGCTATTGAGCTTGTTTCGGCGGGTCGTGTCGCTGAAGATTCGAACCCGCAGGATTAATCAATGGCAAAACGGCCAGGGTGCGCGAGCCTTCGAGACCGTGGGGCTTCCGCTATTAGCGGCAGAAGTGACGTGGCTCAATCACAGAGTGCAGCAGTCCAATGCCCGGTTGGTGGTTACCTTTGTCCCCTTCCGGGAAACCATTTATGGCGATCCACGCGCGAACAAGTCGGCGAATGATAAGGCGGCGGAAATGATCGCCACCCTGGCCCGAGCATGCGCCAGCGCGGGAATCCCGTTCCTCAACATGACGCCCGAAATGCGCACGGTAGCGGCCGCGGATAAACTTCCGCTCTACTACATGACGAATCTCGATGCCCACCCCACGCCGGAGGGCTATCGCGCGATAGCGAAAAATCTTGCGGCTTTTCTCACCGACCAATTGCACTTGAAGCAGACGATGCTGGCGCAACACTAATGAACGGAAAGTCTTCCGAAGCTGGGGCAAGCATTTCCTCGCCGGGCGCGTTCGCCAACAATCTTTCTCTTCTCCAATGCCCCGCGTGTGGCGGCGAATTCAAACTCGCAGCGCAAACGCTTGGATGCTCGCAATGCGGGCGCACCTTCGAACACGACAACGGAATTGCGCAGTTGTTTTGGCCCGCCGATGATCAAGTCCCAAGCGGGGACGTAACCGCCGTCGTCAAGGCCTTTTACGAAGAGAATCCCTTCCCCAATTACGACGATGTGGAATCAAGCTTCACACTGCGCGAAAAGGCCGGCAAAGGCATCTTCGCCCAACTGCTCGATGATAACGTTCCCTTGACCGCAAAAGTGCTCGAAGTCGGCTGCGGCACCGGGCAGCTCAGCAACTTCCTTGGTGAATGCAGCACGCGCACGGTAGTCGGCGCCGATCTTTGCCTCAACTCGCTGCGGCTCGCGCAGGAGTTCAAGCTGCGCAACGAACTCGCCAATGTGACCTTCTGCCAGATTAATCTGTTTCGCCCGCCGTTTAAGGCCGAAAGCTTCGATGTCGTCCTCTGCAACGGCGTGCTGCACCACACCAGCGACCCCTTCGGCGGGTTCAAATCGATTGTGCGCCGCATCAAAAGGGGCGGCGTCATCCTGGTCGGACTGTACAACACCTATGGCCGATTGCCGACCGATTTCCGGCGCACGATGATCCGGACTTTCGGTGACCGGGCGGCGGTTCTCGATTCACGCCTGCGAAAGTCGTCGCTTAACGAGGGCCGGCGGCGGGCTTGGCTGTATGACCAATACAAACATCCGCACGAGTCCAAGCACACCTATGGCGAAGTGCTCGAATGGTTCGAGCAGTGTCGGATCGAATTCATCACCAGCATTCCAAAATGCACGGGAGGCCCGCTGCTTCCAACCGACCGGTTACTCGATCAGCAGGAGCCCCGGCCGAGGCGCATGGCCCGTTTTCTGACCCAGACAGGAATGCTGCTCAAGGGCGGCGTTGACGGTGGCCTCTTCATCATGATCGGACGCAAGGCCGCTTAGCGATCGATGCTGTGTCCGAGCCGTCAAGTGCGTCGCAGATGCGCGATTAGCAAACCTCGCGCAAAAACCGGTAAAAATAACCACCCATCGTTGTCGTAAAATAGCTTGGGAATCGGTTATGTTACGTAGTTGCCATGTCAACTAAGGAGCAAGAATTAGCGTCGGTTCCTGACGCCGCAAGCACCGGCCTCAAGCAATGGAGGCAGGAGCCCAAGCAACAGGGCGCCGGCCCCGGAGCGCTGAGCCGCCTGGTCACCGGAGCGAAGCGATTGAGCAAGCGGGTCGGCCAGGCCGAAGCGACGCTCATCCTGCGCATCTTCTATGTGGTGGTTTTTGGCGGCGTGGCGCTCGTGATGCGCGGAAAACGTCGTCAACTGCTCACGCTGGAGGACAGCGGTCCAGTTGCCTGGCTGCCTAGGCGCGCGCCCGGCACGGACCCGACCAAGCAATATTAGACCACATGTATACCCTCGGCGTTTCCTGTTATTTTCACGATTCGGCCGCCGCTCTGCTTAACGATGGCGAACTGATCGCCGCAGCGGAAGAAGAGCGCTTCACGCGAAAAAAACACGACTACGAATTCCCTACCCACGCGATTGACTTTTGTCTGCGCCACGCGGGCATCCGGGGTGAGGATGTCGACTCGGTGGTTTTCTTCGAAAAGCCGTTCCTCAAATTTGAGCGGATTCTCGCCACTGCGGCGGCCACCTATCCTTCTTCGGGTACCGTGTTTCAGAAGGCGATGCTAACTTGGCTGAAGGACAAGCTGTGGGTGCGCAGCCTTCTGGCCGATTATCTCAAGATCGATCCCCGCAAGGTCCTCTTTTCCGAGCATCACCTGTCCCACGCGGCGAGCGCCTTTTTCTGCTCGCCCTTCGAGGACGCGGCGATTCTTACCGTGGACGGCGTCGGCGAATGGGCCACCGCGACTTTTGGCGAGGGGCACGGCACGAATATCAAGCTGGACGGCGAAATTCGGTTCCCGCATTCGTTGGGCCTCCTCTACAGCGCGTTCACCGCTTTTCTCGGCTTCGAGGTCAACGAGGGTGAATACAAAGTGATGGGGATGGCGCCATTCGGGAAGCCCAGGTTTCTCGACCAGGTGCACAAGCTGTTTCGCCTCGGCGCGGACGGCAGTTTCCGGCTTGAGATGAAGTACTTCTCGTTTCACAAGTCCCCGACGGACACCTACAACGATCATTTCACCGATCTTTTCGGAGCGGCGCGGCCAGCGGAGGCTCATTTCTTCACCAAAGATTCCGGGTATCCCTCTTATTTCGGGAAAAAGCCGGCCGATTTTGAGCGCCGGGCCGAGGACAACCAGCACTACGCGGATGTTGCCGCAAGTATCCAGGTTGCGACCGAGGAAATCCTGCTGCACATGGCGCGCGAGGTCCGCAATCGAACCGGACTCACGCGGCTGTGTATGGCGGGCGGCGTCGCCCTTAACAGCGTCGCAAACGGCCGCATCCTGAGGGAAGCCGGCTTCGACGAGATTTTCATTCAGCCAGCGGCGGGCGACGGCGGCGGCGCGCTGGGTGCCGCGCTTTGGGGCTATCATGTCGTGGCGGGCAATCCCCGAAAATTCCGCATGACCCACGCGTACTGGGGCGAGGAACATTCCAACGGTGCCGTGACCGATTTTCTGCACTCCCAAGGGGTGCCGCACGAGACCATTGACCATCAGGATGTTCTGCTTGACCGGGTGGTTGACGCATTGCAAAGTGGTTCGGTCGCCGGCTGGATGCAGGGACGCTTTGAATGGGGCCCGCGAGCGCTGGGCAACCGATCCATCCTCGCCGATCCCCGGCGCGCGGAAATGAAGGAAATCGTCAATACAAAGATAAAGTTCCGCGAACCGTTCCGGCCCTTTGCGCCGGCGGTGATAGGGGACCGGGCGGGCGAATACTTTGAACCTCACACGGCGGAGCAACTGCCCGCGCGGTTTATGTTGTTGGTTGCGGACGTTGCGCCCGCGGCAAGGGCGAAAATTCCTGCCGTCACGCACATGGACGGTACCGGCCGCCTGCAGACCGTTTTCGCGGATAGCAACCCGCTTTTTTTCCAGCTGCTGTCCAAATTTGACTCCGCGACCGGAGTCCCGGTGCTGCTCAATACTTCATTTAATCTCCGCGGCGAGCCAATCGTGAATACGCCCGCCGAAGCGCTCAACAGTTTCGCCCGCAGCGGTATGGACATCCTGGTGATCGGCAATTCTATAATCCGAAAGAGTGAGTTACGATGAGTAAAATAATCGGCCGTTTCCGGATCGTTGGTGAGTTACTCGGGTTTGTCCGCAATAACAAAATGCTGTGGCTGGCCCCCGTGATCGTCCTGCTCCTCCTCATTACCGGGCTGGTTATAACCGCTCAGACCTCGGCGGTGGCGCCGTTCATTTACACGCTCTTCTAGGCGCAATGGAGGAAGGCGCTCGCGCGCATGCGAGAATGCTCAGCGCCCGCCCTCTTCCTGTTCGAGAACATAGGCCAGACCCGGTCGCCTGATTCAAAAGTCACGGCACTGGTTCGGTCATCACCAATAGCAGCAGCCTGATGAACAGCGACCCTTCCGCCCTTGCCCCAATGCCTTCGAGTCCGCCAAACTCCGGCAAAAATTTCCGGCCGTTGGTAAGCATCGTTATCGACAACTTCAATTATGCGCGCTTCCTGCCGGCGGCTATCGACAGCGCGCTCGGCCAGAGTTACACGCCTACTGAAGTGATCGTCGTCGATGATGGTTCGACCGATAACTCAGCGCAAGTAATCGCTAGATACGGAGATCGTCTGGTCGGCGTGCTCAAACCCAACGGCGGTCACGCCTCTGCATTCAATGCCGGGTTTCGCGCAAGCCGGGGCAATATCGTGTTCTTTCTCGACGCCGACGATATGCTTTTGCCCAATGCCGTCGCGGAAATCGTCGAGTCATGGCGGCCCGCAACGGCGAAGGCGCAGTTCGTTCTCGCGCACGTCGACGCCGAAGGACAGCCGCTTGGGGGAGCGGTTCCATACGACTCCGAGGAGATGCCAAACGGGGACCTTCGCAATCTGATCCTTGCCCGCGGCGGTTACGTCACACCGCCTACCAGCGGAAATGCCTTCGCACGTTCGGTACTCGATCGCCTCCTTCCGCTCGCGGAGGCGCAATGGCGCCAGGCCGCAGATACCTCACTCGAGATTCTGGCGCCATTCCTTGGTGATGTCGTGTCGATAAAAAAAACGCTCGGCTTGTATCGCGTTCACGGCGCCAATCACGGAGCGCTGAGAGAAGGCCTTGAAGGACTGGACGGCCGCAAACTTCGGGTCAAGCTAATTATCGACGTACAGCGCGAACAGGCACTTCGCGAGTTCGGCAGGAACGCCGGCTTTGTCGTTCCTCGCAACTGGGCCGCGCGTGAGCCGGGCCACCTCAAATATCGTCTAGCTTCGCTGCGTTTGGATCCCGCGCACCATCCATTTCTCGACGACAACCGCTTCTCGCTAATGCTCCAGGGCCTCGTCTCGAGTTGGAAAAGTCCTCGCTACAGCATACGCGCCAAGCTTTTTCACTCGGCCTGGTTTCCGCTGGTCGCGCTTCTTCCCCGATCAAGTGCGATATCGCTTCTACCCTTCGCTTTGGTGCCGAGAGCGCGGCACGCCGGTCAGCCCGCAGGCGAGCAGCGCTGCGGCTCCAGAGACCCCGTGTAGAGACCCTCGTAACGCGCGGCCACTGACGACCATGCGTAGTCGCTTTCTATCTTTCTCCGCGCTTGCAGAGAAAGTGCTTCACCTAGCGCAGGGTCGTTAAGCAGCTTTATCACCGCCTCAGAAATTTCGCTCGCGGAGTTGGCTATTATGACGTGGCGTCCGTCAATCAACGCAGTGCCTGAAAGGCTGCGATCGGTTGCTACTATCGGTGGACCCGAAGCCATCGCCTCGAGGATCTTGTTCTTCACGCCCATTCCAAACCGAAGCGGGCTTACGTAGACGGCCGCGCTCTGGAACCAGGGTCGCAAATCCGGAACCGTCCCGGTGACATGAACGCCAGATGTGCTGCCGAGAAGCTGGACACGGCCGGATGGTTGCGCACCCACGATCCAGAAGGACGCGCCTGGAAAACCTTCGCGCACGATCGGAAAAACCTCACGAACGAAATACTCTGCCGCGTCTTCATTGGGAGGCCAACTCATGTTGCCTGTGAATACGATTCGGCCCGCTTCCGCCGCGGGCCGATAGGCGAAATACTCGAAATCGATTCCATTGGGAATCACCGCGATGCGCGCGCGCGAAATCACGGTCGCGAGCGCATCTCTATCCGCCGCAGAAGTCACCACCACGCTATCAGCGTAGCCGAACCATCGGCGTTCCTGACGGCGGGCCAGAAAATACAGGATGGAAAGATAGCCGCGCGAACGGGCACCTTTGGCATAAGACATAAACTCTCGGTACCGAAGTGATTTTGAATCGTGGGCGGAAAGAATCGCGGGCACAGTTCGCGGTTTGTCGCGAATCAAAGAACCCAACCCTCCGCCTTCAAGATGAATCGCCTCGGGATCCGTCCGCTTCAGAGCTTCGTGAAATTTCTGCACAAGGGCGGGATCTTGAACGCCGGCGAGCGCGCGAGCTCTGGCCGACAACCCGGGCGGCGGCGGCCGGAAGATTTCGTAAGATCGACAATACTCACGCGGCCAATTGATTTGCTCCGCGCTCTCGCCACCATCGGAAGTCGCGATCAAATGAAAGTCGTGCCGCCCGGCGAGTTGTCGAATTATGTTCGCAGGTATGAGCCGAAACCCGTCATGGCTCGGCAGATAGGGGACCATCTCCGAAACAAGGAGGATTCTCATCCAACCCGGTAGCCCGGCCTCAAAACCATTGGGGCCGCTTGCGACGACGGCGCCGCTGCGGTCTTTTTCTCTTTGGCCGCCACGTAACCCGCGATCATGTACAGGGGAGGCGCCAGCGAAATCGCCACCCATGGTTCCTTGACGAACTGAGCCGATAGAAATACCGCGGCCACCATGAAGCCGCTCAGCCCGATACGCATCGCGGCCCCCAGCGCGGCGAATTTCTCCGGAACGTCCGGTCGTTTTTCTACTACTCTGCAAGTGAACAACGTCATCAACAGAATCGCCAGGTAGAGCGCCAAAGTAGGTATCCCACCTTCCGCCCCGAGTTGAATATAAGTGTCGTGCGCAATGTGTTGGCCCGGATCCACGGCGAGGAGACGCGTATTGTAGTGGATTGCTTCCGGCTTGAAGCGATCCAGTCCGATGCCAAAGACAGGATGTCGCTCCATCATATTGATTCCGGCCCGTGCGAGTTCGAAACGGCTGCGAGTTGAGATCTCGGCGCCGGTCTCCGCCTGTCCCTCGAAGCGAATATGTCGCAGACGATCACGCATTCCCGCCGGACCAACTGCCAACAGAATCAAGATGCCGGCGACAAATACCACCCCGAGGCGCAACTTATGGTTCGACTTCAGCCATCCCAAGGCGGCGGTGACTCCCAAGGCGAGGAGACCCCCGCGCGATTGCGCCACAAAAACCGCGAACGCCAGCGTCGGCGCGCAAATCTGACCAACCCTTCTCCAGTTGCGATTCTCGTCATAGGTGGCTAGCCAAACGGCCAGAGGCACCGCCAGCACCAGCGAAAGCGCCTCGTAGTTTGGATCCGAAGAGGGGCCTAGTGGCCGGACCCAGTGATAGATGTAGTACTGCTTGTAGAGCCATGTGCTGGCAAACGTCTCTGCGGAGACCGACGCCCGGATCGTGTTTTGCAGCCGTTTGGGAGTGGTAACAAGGCTGCCGGTCGCGACGATCAGAATCGCGAATGAAAAAAAAGTCGAGGCATCGAGACCCGGAAAGGGCAGGAACGACAAGACCGTACCTATTATAGGATAAATCGCGAACGCCGCAAAAACGACCAGCAATCCCGCCGACGATCGCGGCGCGGCGTCATCGGGTCGAGGCATCAGCAGGACCTCCAAGACCAACAGGATGCCCACCACTTTTACCGGCGTGATGGGGACCGACGCGATGGTGACCAATTGGTAGCCGAATAGCGGATGCTCCTGAAATGGAATAAGGAACAGGAACAGATAGTACAAAGTCATGTTGCCGAATCACTCCTCGGATCACGCATATATCGAGCCAGTCGATTGGTTCCGCTTCGGCAATCCAGCCTGAAAAAATTCGCCAATATCAGCGCGTGGCAAAAGGTTATCGGCTCACGCGGCGTCACATAATCCTTTCTCGAAGATGTCGGTGAATCCGCCCGACCAATGGAACGCGCTGCGCTCTTATCGCCCGTACGTACTCTAGTGAGTCATGATCGAGACAATTTCGTTCCATGCCGGGTAGCCCGCGTATAGCCGCCGTGCAGCCGCGCAAAAAAGCTCCCAGCTGCTTCGCGCGCAGGGCAAACAGTCCCATCATGACCACGTAGCGCAAAGATTGCCGCAGAGCCGTTGAGGTCGGGAACGATCGATAGCCCACCCAAATTCCGTTGCGAGTGTTATAGTAATACAGTCGCCATCCAGGACGCTCCTCGCTGGCGACATAATGAGTTACCGCGATCCGCGGCGTATGCATCAGGCGCGATCCGTCGCGGATCAGGCGGTAGCCGAGATCGACGCCTTCGTGTCCGAGGAAGAATGCGGCTGGATATCCGCCCACCCTCAAGACCTTGTCGCGGCTGAGCGCGCTCGCGCCTTCCAAAATGAAATGAGTTTCGAACTCACGGGAAGCGTGGGAGATGGGTCGTGGATGACACCAGTCACGCTCGAGCACTTGCCCATCAGATCCTAGCACGGTGAAATTGAGGCACGCCAGAGAGGAATCACGCGCGAACGCTCTTTCAACTTCCCCAATGCAGTCAGCGGAGATAAGTTCAACATCATCATCGATCGTGATCAGAATTTGCGTGCGGGCAGCGCGCAGAGCGATGTTGCGCCCTTCGCATCCGCCATTGGACGGCGCGGCGAGGTACCGCACCGCCGGGAATTCGGATTCGATCAGCCGCTTCAGTTCAGGTTCCGCGGCATTATCCACCACAATTATTTCTTCGACGTGGGAGGCGCAGACGCAGGCGGACCTAAGCGCACGCATCAAATGCTGATGGCGTTTGTAGGTCAAGATCGCGATCGAGACGGCTTTCATGCCGCGGCGAACCTCAGGTGCCTCTCGAATGCCTCTAGGGTGGCGCGGGTGAGCATTCTTCGGCGTTCGGCGGGAGCGTCCGCCCGCACGTTGAGGACTTGACAGAGCGCGGCGGCTATTTCTCCACCTCCGCTTTCGGATCCTATCTCATCCCAAAAGAAATCAAGCACGCAGCCGGTACCATAAATCAATGTCGCTAGAGATCCGGCTCGCGCGGCGGCGAGCAGTCCGCGCGCTCCCAAACTGCGCAGAGCGGCGGGACGCCGCAGCAATCTGCCCCAGTCGCGCGCCCGCTGCGCCGCAGGTTCCAGTTTGCTAAGGCGCACGAACACGGATCGCCAATCGGCGGCGTATTGACGGCCGCCGAGCATTTGGGTGCTTTCCCAGTTCCATGCCAGCCGCGCGATTTCGGCTGCTTCGCGGAATCGCTCGAGGGGTACTGCAGGCATGAGCTTTTTCTGACCCAACTTAAGCGCCAAGGCATCGCGGTAATGACCGAGAAACCGTGCGCTAACCTCATCGCCTAGGATCTCCGGATGGCGGCGAAGGGCATCCTCGAAGGGCCTCTGCCTCGACTGGTATTCCGGCTTGTAGCAGCCTAGGAAAACTGAAAGGGAAGTGCCAAGATCGATCCAGAACTTGGTCAGCGAATATGCGCCACCGATACTGTCGCGCGTCTCAGCGGCGTACTGATCTCTGACCGCAATCTGCTCAATTATCCGATTGTTGAGCAGACGGAATGCGTCGCGCCTCATCGCCGCGTCGGCCCATTGCGCCTGCGGCATTGGTATGACGGCCGGATTTCCCCACAGGAGTTTGCCATGCGTGCATAATTCCCGGGTGAAAATTGTAGGTTTGAGGCGCGGCATGGTGCGGGAATATATTGGGCTGAGTTCGACCTTTATCCCGCGCGCGACATGCGATGGGTCGGAATTCAGTTCGGCTTCGGTCAGGCGCAGTGCCCGCACTACTTCGTCAACCGGAACTATGCCGCTGATTAAAACCACGAAGCATTCCACGTCGCTCAGCCAACGAGTTCTGGCGCGGGTGTCGGCAAGCACCGTACCCTCGCCGCGAGCAAAACTCCCGGTAAGGATCAGTCCCGCGAGGCATTTGGCAGGAACGTAGGTGCGAACCCGATCGGTCAGAACCTGCAGTTCGCGATTTACCTCATCCTGAAACTCCGGGTCGGCGCTGAGCGGAAATGTGCCCGGCGGGCTCAGCGCGAACGCGCCGTCATTCATTCCCGGAACGCTTCCTGATCGTACTTCGCGTATTTCCCGTACTTGCCGTATCTGCCGTAACGTCCATAGCGCCCGTACTTCTCGTTGCGCACGGTAGAATAGGAAGCTTCGAAACGATTCAGAACCATGCTGAAGAGGGACGCGGGATCGAACATCTTCAGCGCCTTGGACACCGCCGCACGGGCGGTACTATCGGCGGCGGCGACGAAAACGACCCCATCTGCCGCGGCAGCGAGAATCTGCGCATCCGGAACCAGCAAGGCTGGCGGGGTGTCAAAAATGATGTATCGGAATGAATCAAGATTCCCCAAGGCGTCCATGAACTCCTTCATCTTCTGCGACGACAGATATTCCGGAGCCCGGTCGCACGTGCCTCCAGCGGGAACGATACCTAGCCCTTGAATAGGTGTTGCTTGTACGCATTCGTTGATGTCCGCGGTACCTTTCAGGAAGCTGAGAAATCCGGCTGATGGGTCGATATCGAGCGAATAGTGCTGATAGGGAGCACGGAAATCGCCATCGATCAGCAAAGCGGTACTGCCTGAAGCGGCTAGCGCTGCGGCCAGGTTGAGCGCTACGAAACTCTTTCCCTCGCCTCCGACGGCACTTGCAACCACAAAAACCCGCGCCTTGCGCTCCGAGGCCCACATCTGCAGCCGGAAAGCCAACAGCTGGAACTCGTCGGACGCAGTGGTCACTATTCCATCTCCGGCCGAAACCAAAGGCGGCGCTGGGTAGCGTTTCATGAACCGGGCGGCGCCATGCTCACGCGCGACAGTAGGAACGCTCGCGCCATTCTTCGCGGACGGGTGGGAAGCCGACCCATTGGAATGTCCCGCAAGAGACGCCGCGGATGCGCCATTGTTAAGGCCAGGCCTAGCGGCCGCACCGTTCCTATTGACTATCCTGAGCTGGCCGCTGCTGTCGACCTCGGGCACACGCGAAATCGCAATAGCCGCAACATCTGCGAACTCGGACTTGATGTCTTCGGAGTCCTTAAGTGAAGTGTCGCTGATGAATAGTCCAAAAGGAATCGCGAGTGCTATGAACAGCGTGATACCTAACCCGCCCCCTGCCATCGCCAAATCGTTAGGGTAGGAAGGTTGCGTCGGCAAACTGGCGGCCTGAAGGACTCGCAGGCGCTCCCCTTGTCCGGTTTCGAAGACCTCCTGGGTCGCACGCGCTTCGAACAAGGAATTGGTCAAGTCGTGATAGTGGCCGGACAAGATCGAATAATCCCGGTCGACGGCGGCAAGTTCCTCTTCGTGCTTCGGAGTCGATTCGATTAGATGCTGGTAATCGGCGATTTGCTGCTGCAGAGCACCGACCGCCGGGTTTGGATTGGCTGCGGCCGCATCGGTGGCGGAATTCGCCAAATCCTTCTGGCTCGCCAACTCGTTCTGGGTCGTCTCGATTTCCCTCTTGGTCTCGATCACCTCGGGATATTCGTCGCTATATCGGGTCCGCAAGGAAAGTAGCTTGGTCTGCAGTGCTGCGAGCTCCGCCTGCGGAGTTACCAGCTTTTGGCCGCTGGAAGTAGTTACATAGTGCGCGTCCGGCTGGTTCTCTTCCTGCTGGGCTTTGTCTAGCTGCACCTCGAGGGCTTCGACCGCCCTGACATTCGTCTCAAGATCCTGAGGCAGGCTGCCGCGATACTTTTCCTTCAGGCTTCTGATTTTCTGCTGGCTCGCATTAAGCTTGGCGCCGGTATCGGCGAGTTCGCTCGTGAGCAATCTGACCGTCTCGGCCGCTTCCTCTTCGCGTTGTTTGCGGTCGTCGGTAATCATTATCTCACCCAATTCTGAGGCGACCGCTCGCGCAACCTCTGGATGATAATATTGGAAAGACACCTGGACCACGTCAGGAGGAAGGCTCTTCAACCATCGAGTCGGCGTAATCGTCTGCAACAGAGAATCCGGAATGGTAATCGATATTGCATTGGCCATCTGATGCACGGCGCCAGGCATGAGAACTCCGTGATGCCGATAGAGGCCATATTTGGCGATAAGCTGTTTCAGATGGTCGCCGGTGACGGTTTCCTGACTTAGCGAATCCAGCCGTGCCTCTAAACTAAGCGAGGGATTCGGCGAAGACTGGCTGCTGGTGATCAAATTGGCTTGTATATCCGGCTGCCTGACTTCCAGTACCACGGTCGAAGTGTATTGTTTCGGCACCCATATCACCGCCACCGCCGTAATCAGAAGACCCACGACCATCGTGAGCCAAAAGCTGGTTCGATGCCGATGAACGACATCCCAATAAGGTGCAATACTAATAACTGTCTGATTACTCATGGCCAACTCCATCGGTACCCTTCAAACGCGATATCCATGCCCAATACGAAATAATTCCCGTCCGCTTGCTGTCCTACAGCCAGACCCTGCGGTGCGGTGGACGAACCAGACTCGGACTCCCGGCGAATATTGATATAATTACAGTACAGCGTTAACCACTGGTTGATTCTTTCGTTCAAGCCAATGCCGTAGGTTACAAACCATGCGTCAACCTGAGGGCCGAAAAATTCACCGTAAGACACCGCACCTTTCGCCGAGAGACGCTGCGTCAGGTAGTAGGTGAAACTACCTCTCGCCGACCTGCGAAACCCCGCTCCTCCGAGTCCATCGGTCAGACTGGGCTCCTGACCGCCGTATATCTTGATGTTTCCGCGACGAAACCGATATTCCAGCGTTCCGATCCCAGCCGGATTTATGGTCTGCCGGCCGGTACCCAAAGCGTTGGAAACAACCAGGCCGACAGTACCCTCAAGCGACAGGTTGTAGGTCGGCTCCCAGTCACCTTTTAGGAATGGCCAATGGTCCTCGGTCGCCGGACGGCTCCCAGCTCCTCCCTGGAACCGAAAATCAGAGAACTTGTATCCGGGTCCAAAACTGAGTTGCTCATTGTAGTGGTACAGCCCAACAACCTCCACCCCCTGTTGGTAGCTGGTACCACCTCCCGACACCCACAATGTCCGCTGGTCAATTCCTAGCTGGCTCGACCAGTCGCGGCTCCAATCGTGATCGAGCGATGCCTCGAAGAGGTTGGATGTCGCTTGGTCATTGGAAAGGAGCAGCGGCCCGAAAACCTCGTTAAGCGTGGCCGCCGGTTCGCTGGTGCCAACCGCTAAATTGATCGGACTATCGCGTGCGAAGTACTCCCCCAGATTCAGCCGCGTTCGGCTTCCCAGATTTTCGACGTCGGTGGCACGCATAAACTGCGCCTCACCGGCGCGGTCGAATTCAGTGTTGGTAACAAACAATTGCGCTGCGGTATTCCATTGAAAGGTTGCCTGCCGCTCCGGCGAAGTTAAATCGAGGAAAAAGCCGGCAAAAGCAGTTCCGATAAAATCTCCCATCGTATTGTTCGCCGAAAGGCGAACATTGTCGGTATAGGTCCCACTAAGGGTCAAAAACGGGAACACGCGAAGCAAATTATCGGCCCCCGCAATGGTCGGCACCGACAACACAAAAGCCGTTGCCACAATGATACTGGTTAGTCGCGACTTGGGTTTCATATCATGGCACCGATATCGTATCTCCAGGCTTGACAAAGACATCTGCGGAGAGATCTCTGCCCGAGCGCACGAAGTTGTAATTCACCGTCAACACCACGGTATCTGTCCCGGTGTGACGAAGAATCCTGATCTTGCTCGCGTCAGCGTATTGGCCTAACCCGCCAGCTTCGGCAAGCGCTTGCGACAACACTTCTCCAGAATGAAGCCTGTATACCCCTGGCTTGTTTACTTCGCCTAACACGTAGAATACATGGCTCGCGGCATTAGTAACACGGACCGTAACGTTCGCATCATTCACATAGCGGACATATCGAGTTTGCAGGTCGTCTTTCAGTTGATCGGGCGTCAGTCCCGCGGCCTGCTCGCGTCCGATGAGAGGCATCGTAATCGTTCCATCGGAAGCAACGACTACCTTTCCGCTAAGCTGCGGCTGTTGCCACACAACTACCTCCAGTTCGTCATCGCGTCCGATTATGTAAGGCTCGATCTTCTCCTGCGGACGGGAAATGACGTTTCTCTGAACCGGCGTCCCCAGCAGCGAGCAAGCTGAGGTCGCTAAAGCAAGCGCCATGATCAAAGCCTTCGCGAGCGCGCGCGTTACATCCGGCAACGGCTTCACGACGCTGGTCGGACCGGCAGAGGATGCTCCTACTCCGCAACATCTCGTGGTTGACAGTTCGTTCAAGTTACAGACCCCGGCACCAATCGAAGATCCCCTTTCATTTGCTATTCGCGGACTAGACTCCGCACGACCGCCTTACGGTGAACGCTTCTCGTCTGTTCTTCCGGCAACGATGCGCGACTGACCTTTACCGCGCCGGCAGCCGCGCGCAACCTTGGCTCCTCGCCAATCGGCCCGGGAATATGACAGTGGCTGTGACCTTCGGAATCCCAGCTCTTGAGTAAGACGTACTGTTTGCCGTGGCGCTGGATAAGTCCGCGCTCTTCCAGATCGTTCATGAGCCGGCTCACCAGGGGCCGCGAACTGGCGATCATCTCGGCCAAGTCGGCATGCGAGAGCTCCGGAATGATCACCGTGCCGCGGTTATCGCGAACACCTAACCGTGATCCAAGGTCCTCCAGAACCACCTCGAGGCGCTGTTCGAATGACAGTCCGAGAAAACTCGCGCGCCAATGGAACGTGAGCGACCAGAACGTATTGAGTGACTGCAGCAGCTCAATCATGCGTTCGGAGTCAACCGAGCGGAGCAGCTGGCTGACGTGTTCGCGGGTGAAGAGCGCGATCGAACACTTCGTGAGCGCCTGCACATCGAAGAGCTTCGCGCGCCGGCCCTTGGGGTCCACATAGTCGGCGAATCCGATGATCTCTCCCGGACCGGCAAGCCGGACCAATACCCGTGCGCCGCTGGTCTCATTGCAGTACATCTTTACGTGTCCGGCGAGCACGCAGCCGAATAGGTCGCCGGGAGAACCTTCCAGGAATACCATGGCGCCGCGGGGAAAGTTCACGGTACTGCGATGATCCAGCAGCTCATCAACAATGTTGTGAGGAACTCGCCACTGACTGAAATTCTCGCGCAGGCGCGACAACATTTCGTCGCACATGACACCAAGCGCGCCTAAAACCCAGATAGCGTGTGACAGTGATATAGAGACTCCTACGTGTAACATAGCCTCGCTCCTGGCGCGGCCAACCATTTCTTAACCGAAATGATCGCTAAAGTTGATAAGCCGATCATCTCCAGCCAGCTACAGAATATTTGGTAACTTATCAATCCACTTCCCGTTCAACGATCCACAGTCACTCACCTACGCTTCTCATACATATGTACGCATGACATCGAAGATGTCCGTAATCCCGTGCAAGCTATCTCCATAGTCAACCGATGACACGAATGCTGATCGCGAGGCGGGCGCCGAAGGATGAAACCCATGCATTCCGTGAGGCGCCGTCCGGCCCATATGACTGGGCGCGATTACGGTTCCCTGCCGCATCAAGAAAATCTCCTCGCCATACTTATGATCAGGAAACCATGCCCGCAGCTTGGTCAATTGCGCGCGATCCAGCCAGGTTCCACAGATGTTTTTGTTCAACGCTGACATGACCAGCTTGCGGGCGTCTTCGGAAAAGAACCAAAAGCGCGCCATCGTGGAGTCCAGCAGGCACAAATAATCGTCCGGCGCGGTAATCGGCAAAGCGTTCAGCCGGGCCTGGATATCGACCGTATGAAGTGTCGGCGCCATTCCGTGATCGCCGAAGACGTGGAGGTCGACCCGCCGGTAATTGCCACTCGCCACCGAATAGAGATGCGCGAGGGCGTCCGAATACCGATCGAGCACGGCCGCGACCGCGGGCGAGTCGTCGGCATGAAGATGCAGAAAATGATCCAGTTCCGCGAGGTAAAGGAAGTAGAAGCTGTGCTCGCCGCGACGCAGATCCGACTCCATCGATTCGATGAGTTGCTGGTCGGGGCCGTCGTGATAGCAGTAGGCCTTGTACCGGGTACCGTTCTTCTCCAGCAAATCGAAGATGGAAGTTGAACCCTCGATACCGCCCGGCTGGTAAATGTTCTTCTTTTCGCAGATATCCAGCCGCGGCAGATATTTCAGCGGCACTCCATAGAGCTGAAAGTAACCGCCGAATTGATTCATGCCGCGCGCGAGACGCTTCACCCCGTAGCGCACATAGCGGTTTTCCACCATCGCCGGAGGCATCGCACACAACCAGCTCAAACGACGAAACGGCGACTCCTCCTTCGCGCGATGAAATAGTGAAAGCCGTCCATGCTCTTCGGGAAATTTTCCGGTCAGGATCGACGGGATCGCAGCGGTACTGAACCCCAGTACTGTATCCAGCGGACGCCGGTATGGCGCGACCTGAGCGAGGAATCGATGGTCTTTGATCCATTCCCAACCGAGCGCGTCCATTAGTACGAAGATTGCCGTGTTCATCGGGCTCCAGGTTTCCTTGCGATTGCGAGAAGTCCGGAGCCATGCCGGGTAGTAGTTCTGAGCTCCAGGAAGCTCAGGCTCAACAGAAATGGCAACGCGACCACGAATACGATCGGATTCGGTTTGCTGTCGCCCAGCACGAAAAAAATGTCATGCGCGAGATTTCCAAACGGGCCGTACGTCCATACCGTCTTCACTGGCTCCAGCCCGACCTCACGCGCGAGTCCATTGATTTGATCCGGTGAATATCCCGGCCGCACGTGTCCGATGTCCGCCGGCGTGAACCCGATCCGCCGCTCGCGCCACGCGACCAGTCGCGAATGACGGCGCTGCGGCACCGACGGGAAAGTTAGCAGCACGTATCCGCCGGGACGCAACGCGCGCGCCAGATTGGACATCGCGTGGCGGTCGTCCTCGATATGCTCCAGCACGTCGGTGCTGGTGATGAGATCGTATTCGGAACGCGCCGTGAGATTGAGCAGGTTGTCCTTGCTGAAGCTCGCGTTGCCGAGGTGCAGGGCGGTGGCCGCCGTGCGGCAGCGTTCCACCCGTTCGTCTTCCAGATCGATGCCGTGGATTTTCCAGCGCGGGAAGAGTCTGGCGCAATGCAGCGCGATATCACCGCGGCCGGTTCCCGCATCGAGCATCGCGACACCCTCTTCCGGCAGCCCCAACGCCTTGATTTCGCGGAAAACATGATGGATGCGGATGCGCCCCGGAATGTGGATCTCGCCCACCAGCCGATATGCCTGTCGTCTCATGCGCGACGGCTCGGCGATCGCTTTTTCGATTCCGAATCTGGGCGCGGCCACGGCGTTCAATTCGAAATCCCCCTGCGCAAACCTGGCCCGACCGAACGCGCGACTCGAATCGGCATGTAGCGCCAGATTTTGCTGATGGTCTGCAGGCTCTTGCGGCTGCGCGGCGCCGCGGCATTCGGCGTGAGATACAGCGTGCTCCAATACGGTTGCACCGCTTTCGGACCCCATTGCCGTTTGAACTCGAAGATTCCTGAATCGACCGTCGAGCGTCCGAAGTCGAAGGTATGGCATCCACGCTCGATTCCGAGGCGAATGGCGCTCCAGTACAGAGCGTTGGTGCCATACAGAGGACGTGCTTGGAGATTGGCGCCGCTCCACGGCAGCCCCATCGATCCTTTGAATTCGAATGCGAGACCCGCCGCGATCACGCGATGGTCGTAGCGGATCAAAATCAGGGCAAGGAACTCGCGCAACTGCGAGGTAACCTGGCGAAAGTATTCGCGGCCGTGCGTCGGCGAACCCAGGTCGCGCATGTTCTCCGAATACACCGCGAAGAATTCCTCGAGCTTTGCCGCATCGCCGGGATCGACGATCTCGGTCTTGAGCCCGATCTTCTCGCATCGCTTCAGACGGTTGCGCCGCTCCGAGGGCAGCAGCTTGAGCTGTTCCTCGGCCCGCGAAGCAAGCGGGAGGTGCTGTGCGACTTTCTCGGTGCTCAATTCGAACGGATGCGGCATCTTGTCGAGGCTGCGAACGTGCAGCCGCTTGGCCTTCATATGCTTTGCCAGCTCATGGGCGCGGGCGAGAAGCTGGGTATCCGCGTCTTCGCGCTCCGCCGCCGCGATCCCGTCGCGGTGACAGATACCGCCGTAGTCGAGGTACGGCATCGACACCAGCTCGTTGCCGTAAATGAAGCTTTTGACAAAGATGAACGGCGCCCCCGCGATCGCTTCGCCGCGATCGTTCTCGGCGATCAGGTAAAACGGCCGATATCCGTACGCGCAACCGACAACCGCGCGCCATTGCCATAGGTGACCGTTGGTCGCATCGGCACTGCCGGCGACCAAACGCTCCCAGTCGGCGCGACGATTCTCGTCGCAAAGTGCAACTTTCAAATGCTCTCCCCCGAACCTAAAGGTTCCGCGGTTTCCAGATCACCGGAACCTCACCCGAAAAACACCGCCACAGCCCGATCGCCTGCGCACAGTTCAGCGCCACGAACTGATATGCGAAGCTGGCCTTTCCCTCGAGACCGAGACGCCTCGCAATCATCCCCATTCCAACACTGATGGCGAACAATATTTCCGCGGCACTTGCGACCGCGAAGATCCCGCCCACCCTCGCCAGCACCAGGCTCGATATCAATGCCGCCGCGAGCAGCGGCGCGGTGAGCCAACGCAACAGTTTGTGCGAGGTCAGCACCGCGATCGAGCGCCATCGTTGTTCGCGAAACAACTCCGGCAGGAATCGAAAATACACTGTCGCCGCTTGCGAAACCATCCTTACCTGGCGGGAAAATTCGCCGTCGGTGGAAAAATCCTCAACGCAGACCGCCTCGCGCACCATGATCGAATTGGAGTGCTGCAACGCCACCAGGATCGGATGCATGAAGTCGTTGATGAGTTCCGGAGCTTGCGCCTGAAACAGCGCGCTGCGCATCGCGTAGATCGCGCCATCGGCCGCGACCACCCCGAGGCGCGATTCATAGACCCGCAGAAGCTGCTCGTAACGCTGATATACCGACCCGATGGTGCCGTCGGGATAGCGCGAGATTCCGGTTACCAGCCCGATCGACGGGTCGGTGAAGGGCCGCGCGAGTTCGGTCAACGCCTGCGCCTCGAACATCGCGTTGGCGTCGGTGAAAACCAGAATTTCTCCGCTCGCATGCTTCACCGCCGAGTTGAGCGCCGCGCCCTTTCCCGCCCTGCTCGATTGCTGCAGCACGCGCACCCGGCCCGACGCGAAGGTCTTCGCGATTTCCACCGTCCGATCGTCGCAGCCGTCGGAGATCACGATCATCTCCGCGCTGCCCGGATAGTCGGAGCGCAGGAAGTTCGAAATCTTTTGCGCGATGACGCGCTCTTCGTTGTAGACCGCGAGGATCAAGGACAGCGACGGCCACTTTTCAGGCGAAGCCGCATCCGAACCCTTGCGCTCGATCCCATATATAGAAGAGAGGGCCGCGAGCAGGATCGGGTAAAGGACATACGCGTAGAGCAATAGCCCCGAGCTTATATAGAAGACCGCGCGCAACATTTTTTGGTCAGGCGCCCGACTCAGGCGGCCCGGCCCTCCTTCACCCCGCCCGTCAACTCGCGGTAGACCGAGATCGTTTCTTCGACCTGCTTTCGCAGCGCGAAATTCTCATGCACGTATTTGCGGCCCGCCGCGCCGAGCTCCGATGCCCGCGCGGGATTGCCCAGCAGCCGCTCGATCGCCGCCGCGATCGCCGCCGGATCTCCCGGCGCCACCAGCAGCCCGGTCTCCCCGTCGATCACCACTTCCGGAGTCCCATCGACCGCGGTCGCGATGAGCGCCTTGCCCGCCGCCAATGCCTCGATCGCGACCAGCGGCAAGCCTTCGTAGAGCGACGGCAGCACCACGATGTCCGCGGCTTCGAGCAGTTGGGGAACGTCGTCGCGATAGCCGAGGAATCTGACCCGGCCCGCGAGCCCGAGCGCGGCGCATTGCGCGCGAATCGCGGCCTCCAGCGGACCCTCGCCCGCGAGCAATAAAATCAATCGCGGCCAGCGCGCGGAAATCTGTCCGATCGCCTCGATCAAAAAGCGATGTCCCTTCTGATCGTCGAAGCGCGCCAGCGTCAGCAGCACCTGCTCCTCGGCGAGGCCGAGTTCGCGGCGCGTGCCGGCGCGATGCTCGCCGCCCGCCGCGCTATAGCGTCCGAGGTCGCGGCCGTTGTGAATGACGCGAATTTTGGTCCGCGGCACGCCTTTGTTTTCGATCAGATGACGCGCGGCGGCGTGCGAAACCGCGATGTATCGATCGATGAGGCGGCCGACCTGCCGATCGACCCAGAAGTTGCCGCGCAACTTTTTCCCCATCCTCCAGACTTCGGGTCCGTGACAGGTCTCGACGATCGCCGGCACTCCAGCCACCCGCGCGGCGGCCGAAGCGAACAGGCTCGCGATGAACAAATGGCAATGCAGGAGCGCAACCTTCTCCTGCCGCACGAAGCGCGCGAGCTGAGCGCCCGCTTTCAGATCAAAAGGGGAGGAAAATTCTACTGGCAGGCATTTGACCTGCGCCGCCGCGAGCTCCGTCGCCATCGCGGTCAGAAGTGCTTGCGGCGCGGCCAGGCACGGGGTGAAGCCGAATTCCCGCAGCGATACCAACAGCGACAGCGCATGTTCCTCGGCGCCGCCGCGAACCCTGCTGGTTAGCAGGTGCAGCACCGCTCGCGAGGGACGGGATACGCCCGGTACGCTACAGTCCAATTCCATCCTGTTCATCCGTAAGCGACGGATGAAGCGCGAACGCTAAAGATATTACGGCCCCGTGAAACTTAGAGCACGAACGGCTTGCCATAATGGGCAAAAACAGCCCTATTTGCCGTTACAGAATGTTATCCGATGAGGTCGATTTGTTGAAAGTTGACCGCTGGGCAAGGGCGGCACGTGAAAATTAACCGATCTTTAACCTAACGTTAGCTTTGGTCCTCACCCGAAACGCGTGCGGCTAATCCTGCGCACTACGACGATAAACTACGCACCCCCTTCGCCTTTGATGACTCAACCAACTCCATCTATGGCACAGCATAGCCGAAATCCCAGCATTCATATAAGTATCCCTGCAACTCCCCATCATGGTTACAAATAGCCATCCAGATCGCATTTTACGCATACATTTGTAGCGCACTTTTCTCGACACCCATCTATTATCGGCCCCGTTAATGGGGTGATGGGGTCCGTTGCAATCCACTCTGGTAGCTTTTGCGTATATGTGTCCGAGGGGGACAGCGCTGAGTGCGAAACGGGCTTGAATTTTAATTGCCGGGGGGTAGCCTTTGCACCAGCGCTAACCCGATACCGGAAAGGAGGTTCTCGTTTCCGTACGTAAGGTCCCCGGTTAGTTCTGCGGGGGAACAGAATGGTTCTGAATGGGTTGTTCTTTTGGCTCTAGGGTTTTCGTCTAACACCAAATCTTATTTGGGGAGGCAGTATGAAACGTTCTTTTCTTTCATTCGCATTAGCGGGCGCCGTGGGTTTGGGCATGCTCGCAAGTGCATCGATGGCATCAGCCACTTGCACGCAGTTGGGAGGCCATAACTACGCCATCAGGCTGGTCGGCGCCGAGGTCGATGACAGTACGCCTGGCGATCCGAAGCCGGCTCCGATCGCGGCGGTGGGTGTTATCGCGGTAGCCGCATCGCCCGCATGCACGATAACCGGCAAAATCATCTACAACGATGACGGAACCTTCACTGGCCCGACCTCTTCGCCATACGCTCTCTTCAACGGCAGCAACAACCTTAGTGGATTCGTTTCCTTCGACAACAACAACCAGGGCGTGCTGTCGTTGACTCAGAGCCCCGGTGGAATGGGTGCGGCGACCTTCGGAATCTTCGCCGAAGCCGGGTATGCGGAGTTCCGCGGCGCCCGCGTCGACGGAAATCCGGGTAACCCTCTGGGCATAACCGGTGAGAAGCAGGGGACGATTCCGGCGCCTGTGGCTCCGGCTACGATCTCCGCGACCTTCCTTAACAGCGCTGCGTTTTCATTCGAAGGCGGTCAATCAACCGGCGGAGTTCTCGGATTCGGCGACGGTGCAGTTGCAGGAACGGTGGATATTAACCTCAACCCCTCCGGCAGTGGAGTGGCTCGAGCCGGCGGCGATCTCGACTACAACAACAACGGCGGCACGATTAATGCCACCCCAATCCTCCCGGCTGGCGACGGTGCGTTTGTTTGCGACTTCGACCAGAGCTACGTAGACACGGACACCACTCTTGGTTACGAAGATACCGTGGCGGTCTTTAACAGCGATTTCATGTGCCCTATCGCGAATATTGCGGACTACACTTCCTCAGTTGTGTGGGGCCCGGTCAACGCGTCGGCGTGGATCATCACGACCGCCTCAAACACCGGCGCTGGTCCGGCTCCGTTCCAGGGCGTTTCAACCGGCCAGGCAGGCAAAATCATCCAGTACCACGTAGGGATCTCTCCGGGAGCGGCCGTGGTTCATTCGACCGGCGCGCCTGTGACCCTGACCATCACCAACGGACTCGGAAAACCGTTTGACTACTCGTCAATCACTCTGAGTTCTGGACTGAGCGGATTCGTAACCATCGCGGCGCTCGGCCCGATCCCCTGCAACACCGGCGCTAGCAATGTTGGTGCGCAAAACCCGATTCTTCCGGCGGGCGCCAACCAGTGCACGATTTCGTTGGTTAACAGCGGTACTCCGTGCACAGCTTCGGGCCCCAACCACATCACTGGTGGACCTGGAGGAGCAGGATTTGGACAGGTGATCATCGGTAGTCCGCAAGCCGCGATCGCCCCGTCTGGTACGCCGCTCAATTCCTTTGCCTACAACGTAACCTGCACACATTAATTCGAATTAACCTCACATATTTGAAGTGAGCCGTCGGGGCGGGCCAGCAATGGCCCGCCCCGATTCTTTTTTGCCGGGCCGCCCGCCTCCAAGCTTCTGGCAGGGGCGGTTCGCCGTTTGGTATACAAGGTGGGTTGATTGGAGAGGCAAAACAAAAAACCCGACTGTTTCCGGGAGATCAGCCGGGAGCAGCAAAGGCGCGGAGGAGATTAAGTGAGTTCGAGATCATTGGCAGTCTGGTTGTGGGTCGCAGTCGCGTCGGCACTCGGTTACGCGCCGGCTTGGGCGCAGGATGCTCCCCTGCATCTGGAATGCGAGCAGCGCGCCTTGGGCGGCAGCGGGCAGACTACGCAGCGGACTTTTATAATCGACGAAAAGGCGGGTACTGCCACGACCTCCTCTAACGGTGAAGGGTTAGCCCTGGAAGGAAAAAGCACTCCGGACCAGTACATCTTTCGGGGAGGCAGCAAGCCGAAAGAGTTTACGGCTCTAATCGACCGGCGCACTGGGACGTTAGTTGTTCATCAAGGAGCGACCACCTACGTGGGCAAATGTCCGGCGCTCGCGCCAAAGCCCTGACGTGACGGCGAGTTGTTTGCGTTACTCCTGGCAGGGACGGTTCCGGTAGCGTGACGGCCGGATGAGAGCGGGAGGGCGTCCTCGCCCGACGGTGATGGAGTGGCACCACCTATTCCTGCGCATCGCTCTTTTTGTCATCCAGAAGCAAGCGCAGCGCCGCTGAAGGATCTCGTGGCCTCACAAAACAAAGTCGCGCCGTTGATCCGCACCGTGAGCGACCCCCGGATGATCACTCGCATTCGCATGCTGAAAGCAACACTCGCTACCGGCACTCACCCGAGATCCTTCGGCATCGCTCCGCTCACCTCTGGATGACAAGGGAAAAGAACGGCGTTCGCGGCGATTCGTGGCGTGCGATCACCGCGCGCAACGCGCGGCTCTCAGCTGGCCGGCGCGATGGTCGCTCTTGCGATTCGCGACAACCGTGCCAGTCGGATGAGAGCGGCGCGCGCTGCCTCGCGGCCGCTCTTCTTACAAGACGCCGCCTCTTCTAATGTCATCCTGAGGGTCGTCCCGAAGGACCTACGCGGAGCGACCGCGAGGCACGCCGAGCGGTCGCCCTTCTTACAAGACGCCGCCTCTTCTAATGTCATCCTGAGGGTCGTCCCGAAGGACCTACGCGGAGCGACCGCGAGGCACGCCGAGCGGTCGCCCTGAGCGCAGCGAGGGGCCCACGCGAAGCGATGGTCTGAGAATGCGCAATAACTATTTCATCTATTTACTGACGAATCGCACGCATACCCTTTACATCGGAGTTACGGACAATCTTGAGCAGCGGCTCGAGGAGCATCGCGCCGGATTTGCTTCGGTGTTCACCGCCAAGTACAAAATTCATCGCCTGGTTTATTTCGAACAATTCGATGACATCGTTTACGCCATCGCGCGGGAGAAACAACTCAAAGGGTGGCTTCGGCGCAGGAAGATCGAGCTGATTGAGAGTATGAATCCGCGATGGACTGATTTGAGCCTTGAAATGTTTCCGAGCAAGGGGCATCGCTCCCCATAGGTCCTTCGCTTCGCTCAGGACGACCGCTCGGCGTGCCTCGCGGTCGCTCCGCGTAGGTCCTTCGGGACGACCCTCAGGATGACATTGAGAGAGGCATGGCCTTGTAAGAAGAGCGGCACACTCGCAGGCTTCGTGGCGCGCGATCACCGCGCGCAACGCGCGGCTCTCATCTGGCCGGCGCGATGGTCGCTCCTTGGCTTGCGACCAGCGTGACGGCCGGATGAGAGCGGGAGGGCGTCCTCGCCCGACGGTGATGGAGTGCCACCACCTATTCCTGCGCATCGCTCTTTTTGTCATCCAGAAGCAAGCGCAGCGCCGCTGAAGGATCTCGTGGCCCCACAAAACAAAGTCGCGCCGTTGATCCGCACCGTGAGCGACCCCCGGATGATCACTCGCATTCGCATGCTGAAAGCAACACTCGCTACCGGCACTCACCCGAGATCCTTCGGCATCGCTCCGCTCACCTCTGGATGACAAGGGAAAAGAACGGCGTTCGCGGCGATTCGTGGCGTGCGATCACCGCGCGCAACGCGCGGCTCTCATCTGGCCGGCGCGATGGTCGCTCTTGCGGTTCGCGACAACCGTGCCAGTCGGATGAGAGCGGCGCGCGCTGCCTCGCGGCCGCTCTTCTTACAAGACGCCGCCTCTTCTAATGTCATCCTGAGGGTCGTCCCGAAGGACCTACGCGGAGCGACCGCGAGGCACGCCGAGCGGTCGCCCTGAGCGCAGCGAGGGGCCCACGCGAAGCGATGGTCTGAGAATGCGCAATAACTATTTCATCTATTTACTGACGAATCGCACGCATACCCTTTACATCGGAGTTACGGACAATCTTGAGCAGCGGCTCGAGGAGCATCGCGCCGGATTTGCTTCGGTGTTCACCGCCAAGTACAAAATTCATCGCCTGGTTTATTTCGAACAATTCGATGACATCGTTTACGCCATCGCGCGGGAGAAACAACTCAAAGGGTGGCTTCGGCGCAGGAAGATCGAGCTGATTGAGAGTATGAATCCGCGATGGACTGATTTGAGCCTTGAAATGTTTCCGAGCAAGGGGCATCGCTCCCCATAGGTCCTTCGCTTCGCTCAGGACGACCGCTCGGCGTGCCTCGCGGTCGCTCCGCGTAGGTCCTTCGGGACGACCCTCAGGATGACATTGAGAGAGGCATGGCCTTGTAAGAAGAGCGGCACACTCGCAGGCTTCGTGGCGCGCGATCACCGCGCGCAATGCGCGGCTCATCCGTCCGGCACAGTTGTCGCGAATCATAAGAGCGACAACTGTGCCAGCCACCCTCCTATTTTCGCTTCGACTCCACTCGCGTTCCGCCTCAGCGGCTTCGCGTCTCGCTACTGCGAGAGAAGGGCTTTGGGAAGACCGCACCAACTTTCGGCGGGCGCGCGCTTCAGGATCGCCGAACAGTTTTCGGCGCTCAACCCGAGATTCCGTCGATGAAGAGCCCCAGCTTATTCTGGCGCCGCCTCACCCGCAGCGGTATCTCACGCGCTATCGATAAGTAGGGTGTGGCGCTGCGCCGCCGGCTTGCCGGAAGTAGTGTCTCCTCCAGGACTATCTGGCCGCAAAATGAAACTTCAGAATCACAGCTGGCGCCGCCCAGGTTGAGAAAACGACCTGCCTGCATCCTCTGTTGAGCAGCGCCGATGGTGATGCTAACGGATCATGCTCGGAGGTCCCCTTGAAACGATCGACCAAGCTTTTTCTGATGGTAATGGTTCTCGCGTTGGCAGGATGCGCACAGCACCCTGCGTCATCTCCCAACCCGCCGGCTCAAACCGGCGCCGCTGCTGCCTGTGCGGATAAGCACGGCGTGTTCGTCACTGGCCCAAAGATGATCACCCCGCGTGACCAACAGGCCGCGGCCTTGCTCGAAAATGGTCAGGTTCTGATCGCGGGTGGCTTGGGCGCGATGGACTCGAGTGAGATCTACGATCCCGCAAGCGACAGTTTTAAGGCGGGGCCACAAATGACCGCCAAGCGCATGAGAGCCGTGGCGACTCGTCTCCAGGATGGCCGAGTGCTGATCAGCGGCGGAATGGGTGACCATACGGGTGCTCTCGATAGTGCGGAGGTCTTCGATCCAAAAACGAACACCTTCACTGCTACGGGACCGATGAGCACGAAGCGCGTAGCTCATTCGGCGACGTTGCTCGAGGATGGAAAGGTGCTGGTCACGGTGGGGAGAACAGCCGATCTCTTCGATCCGGCGACCAATACTTTTGCTCCTGCTGGAAAGCCGTTGCTAAACGGACATGAGAGTTCAGGAACCCGGCTTCAGGACGGACGAGTGTTGCTTGTATGCGGCGGCCAGAACATTCTGGATTTCAAGGCGGCGCAAATTTACGATCCCAGGACCAACGAGTTCACGCACACTGGAGATATGGCGGTGCCGTACTTCATGTGCTCCAGCACGCTCCTTCCCAACGGCAAGGTATTGATTTCCGGTAACGGAGGCGACCAAAAGACGCAGGCGGCCAGCTTTACGATCCCGCAACCGGAAAATTCAGCCTTGCAGGCACCACGGCGGTTCCCGTGGTGGATCCGCTTCAGGACCCGCTGAAAGATGGCCGGGTACTAATGATGGGAATCATGTTGCCATTTGATCGTCATCACGATGACACCACCGCGGCCGCGATTTATGACTCCTCGTCTTCGACGTTCAGTAAGGCGGGCACTCTAAAGCCCATGCGACAAACTGGTATACGTTGACTACTCTTTCGGACGGCAGCGTTTTGATGGCGGGAGGTGGGGAGCGCATTCTGCGGAAAACAAAGTTCTCGGATAACGCGATGCTGTACTGTCCGTGATTACCGGCAATTTCAGGCGCGGCTATTGGGCGCGGTATCTCCGCGTTGCGTAAGCGGTTGCTGTAACCGGAGGCACCTCTACCTCGATGGCTCCCGCCCCGATTTTTTCGCGCGCGAGGCGCTCGACCCGAAAGCAACTTTGCTAAAGATGTGCATCTTTGACAGTGGGGCGCGCAGGCTTCAGCCGGCGCCTCAGAACGCTCCTTGTAGCGCGCGCGAAGCACTCATTCGCGACCGAAACGCATCATTTGCGCTCGTTTCCGCGACTCCGCAACGACATCGCGACGCCTCGCGACAACATCCGAGCAACACATTTGCAACATTTTGAGGTGCCCGCCGCGTGCGCGCATCAGTTCCCGTCGCGCGCTATCTGCGGGTTCGGCATGAAGTTTTGGGTGGCATTACTGAGCTGAAAAACATGCGCCTGATACGGCGCGAACGTCATCGAAAAATTGCTCGCCGAAGTCCGCGTCACCGCCGCGCCGGGTTCATCGTGCACGGTCACCGTCGCGGCCGGCTGCGCCAGCGTGAAGGTCGCGCTGAGCGCGGACGCTGAATGGTTATACGCGATGACATAGCGCGTGCCATTTCCGAGGTCCTTGGTTTTGGTGACGATGGTGCCGGCGGCGGAGTTCGCGGTGAGCACCGGCGCATCGGGCATCAGCAACATCGGCTCGAGCGATTTGATCTCGGAGGTGACATCGATCAACTCCTGATATAAGGCGGCGCTCTGCGTCGGATTCCTTACCGAGTACAAGCCGCGCAGACCATACGACCAGTAGAACAGTCCGTTGGCGCCCTCCGCGATCGCCATCCAGCTCATGTCGTGCAGTTGCTGCTCGGTCGGCCATTGCGATTTGGTGGTCCCCTGAAAAAACTGGATCACGGTCCATACCGGACGGGCGCCCTGCACGGTTTGCACCGCCAGTCTGGTCCAATCGGCGACTTCGGCAAGGTTGTTATTGGCCGCATACTGGATCGGATAGGGATCGACGCCGATAACATCGATGGTGTCTTTCCAGTACGGAAGATTCAGCGGATGGTTGGAGACGGCGAGGTTGAAACCCGACGGATCGCCGCCCTTGATCAGCGCGTATTGATCGAAGGTCTCGGCCTGCACCGCCAGACTCGGTTCATCCTGCACGTAGTAACCGGCCACGCCGGTATCGGGCGCCAGGGTCGAGGTAAAATCGGAAATCAGCGCATTGGGATCGGTGGTGCCGAATTCTTCTCCACCGCTTTCGGATAGCTGGGTTTGTCGGGTAAAAGTTGCTCACGGTCGGCAGAAATACCATCCCGAGCGACTGCATCGCGGTGGTGTAAACCTTGATCGCGGAGGTGGGCGCGCTGGAGATGTAGTAATTGATGATCATGTTGATCGGCGCCCTGGCAATCGCCGTCAGCCGCGGCAGGTAGTAGCTCGCGCTCAGCGAATATTGGGTGGTGTCGTAGATGCCGAGCACGAAATGCTGATTGCCGTCGATGAAGTGGGCCCGGTTGCCGGGATCGATCCACGCCTTCATATCGGCGCGCGCCGAGGCGTCCAGCTTCACGATCGAATAAGCGGATTGCTGCAGCAGCAACTTTCCGCCGGCGTCCATCAGCTTGCCGGAAACCTGGTAAGTGCCGGGCGGGAGCGCGCCCATATCGAGGGTCGCGGTAAACTGATTCGCATCCGGGGAGAAGGACTGCGCCGCCACGATGTTGCCGGCCGCATCGACGGCGTCGAGCTCGACTTGAACCTCGCTCAGCGGCACTCCGCCGACGGGATTGACCGCGAGCGCGAAGCTCGCCACCTGGCTCTGATCGCTGAACATCAAACCGCGATAGTTCGGGTAGAGCAGAAAAGTCGTCAGCGGCGGCGGGAGCTCTTGTTGCATCGTGAGATTGGCGAACCAGGCCGCACCGGACGGCTTCGGGTACCCATAGTTGGCGACCTCGAAGATCCCCGTCTTACCCTCGGCCACGGCCGCGTGCTGGAAGGTGCTGGTTGTCCAGGCGGTGGTTCCGTTGATTCTCGGGGCAGCGCCGGCGCCGGTTAGCAGCAGCCGCACTCCGGCGGCCGCGTTCGAGCTGACGAAATTTTCGGTCATTATCTGCGCGCTGACGGTATAGTAGCCGCCCCCCTGCGCCTTGACCGAATTGACCGCGCTCGGATTGGCGTGATTGCAGGTGGCGGGATCGTTCAGCTTCATGCTGACCGCGCCGTTGGGAGCAAGAGTGGTAGGGTCGAGGCTGAAGCATTTGGGCAGGAATTTCCAGCCACTGGTTCCATCGGAAAAATCGCCGTTCTCGAGCGAATTGGGCGCCAGCGTGACGCCGACTGCGGGAGTCATCAGGCCGCCGACGGCCAATTGGGCGGCGCTCGCGCTGGTAGGAACAAATAGTAGGGTGATTATTCCAATGAGTAGGAATCGAGCGCGCACCGGTGGCGTCACGGTTTTGGACTTGAACACGGATAGTTACCTCAGCGAAGACTGACTGTTACGAGCCCCACTCTTCGAATGAGCAAGAGTCCTGCCGCCGGGTACTGTCCCAAAAAGATACAGTCAGCGAAGCCGGTCGCATCACACGTCCCGCAATCGGTCATGTTCGTAAGCCGAGTCGCAATTCGAGACATCGGGCGCCCAGCGGCGCCGTCGCGTTAGGGTGAACGGCCCAATTGCAGATCCGCATGCGAGCTTGCGAAACTGGTCGGTCGAGGTGTCGATCAGGAGCGGATCGGGGACGGGTCAGGCGTGAAAGAAATCATTTAAATTCAAATATTTGCGAAGACTACGCGGGTCGCGTTGCGATCGCGATCCCTTACAACCGGTAGGCCGCGCTATAGTGACGCTACGCGACTCAATGCGGGCGGAGACGCTTGCTTTCGGTTGTCCATTGGACTATTGGAGATGCGTCTTTTGTCAAATTGGACTATTTTCCACCGTCAGGTGGATAATATGAGAGCACGGGGACAGCTTGTACGCCATTTTTTGACATCCAGTTTAAACCAGAGGCCGTATCAAACTGAGGGGACAGTCCGATGATCGACAACACCGACAGCGACGATTCACAGAAGCTCGAAAGCCAACTAACCGCATGGGGCGTACCACCAGAACTCGCAAAGGAGCTACGCGAATACCACAGTCGGGTCACCTTCGCGCCCGGCGAAGTGATCTATACCCAGGGCTCGCCGGCCGACATTTTGTATTGGGTAATCAAGGGCGTCGCCAAGATTACCTGCCCGCAACGCAACGGAACGCGAATCCTCGCGCGCCTGGTGACTGCGGGAGAATTCCTGGGATTGGCTGACGAACGCGACGAAAAAAATCATTGGGTGAGACGCTTCGATGCGGAGGCGGTCAGCAAGTGCGTGCTGGCAATGATCACCCGCCATCACGTCCGCGAATTGCTGAAGGTGCTGGACAACGAGTCGCTGCTCCAACTGATGGAACGCGCCAATTCAGCGTGGGCCGGATGGGTTCAGTATTATGCGATGTTCCTGGGTTATTCGTTCCGCGAGCGCCTCGAGTTAGCGTTGACGGAACTGGGACGAAAGTTTGGAGTTTCCGATAGCGACGGGATCCTGTTGACCTTCGAACCGGGACACGCCGATTTGGCCGAGATGATCGGCAGCTCGCGGCCGTTGGTCAGCCGCCTGATGGCGCAACTCCAGGACGAAGGAGAGATCGCGCGTCGCGGCCGCCGCTATGTTTTGTTAAACGCGGGAGTCATCGCTTCCGCCGCAAGCAAAGATTTCCGGCCATCGCGAGACGAGCCGGCTCAGCGCGCAAGAACGATCGTTCTGAACAAGACCAGCGTGGCTGCCTAGAAGCGTACTGGTCCATCGATCATTGATGATCGGAAAGTCCTGAGGTTGGCCATCGACTAGCTATAGTCGATGGCCGCTTCCATTTTTGGGCGGGGCCGTTGCTTATAAGCATCAAGTCGAATCCATGTGCCTAGAGTGATTATTCGCCCGATAGAACATATGTAGACGCTTAGTTACGTCTAATACAATTGGTTTACTGTCGAAAGATAGTCATTTCTCACTCGGTTCCGGAGCTGAGACATAAGAACGGCTACTTCTGACCCTATGCTACTCATCCACTGTATGACTGTAACTTGACCATCTTTGCACGCTTGAGCTACCTCTACGCGTTACATCTAGCAAAAGATGTTTTTTGTTCGGGGATGTCGACTATAAATCCGCACGCGTCGCGTGTGCGTATATTAATCGACGTAGAACGATCATCTCATCCGGGGCATCGGGGACTTGGTTCTCAAAATGTGTTCTGGGGAGAAAATTTTAAAAATGCGTGACGGACTAACCGTCGCGCGGGGAACTATGTCCCGGAGGGAATGTCAGTGATGCGGCGAGCGAAATTTTCCACAATCTTTTCCTGGTTCATCGCTTCAGTCATGCTTCTTGCGCTCGGCGTCGCGGTCTCGGCGACCAAAGCGGCCGCGCAAGAGTTGTCAGTAACCAACGCGAATGACCAGGACGCCGCCGACCTCGCGGGAGATGCGCAGGCAGACGCGGAGTTTGCCAAAAGTCCGAGGGTCTCTCTCAATGTATTTCCGCATGCGCTGAATTTCGGCCTGGCTTCCGAACAGGAACTAATGGTCTTCATTATCAACGCGAAGAATGGTCCGGTTAACGTTAACGTCAACCCTACGATTCAGAATATCGGAAAGAGGGACCGGGGCTTCAGCGTACAAAATTATATCGGGTTTCGGCGCACAAACGGTCACTCCAAACAGTCCCGGAATCGTATTTGTCCAATTTACGCCGCTAGCCAAGGGTAGTTACAAAGCGTTCATAGCGGTGACCAGCAACCTCAGCACAAAAGCCATCAAGGTCCGGCTGGCAGGTAGCGCAAAGGGCACGGTTGAAACTCCGAGGACACCGCGACCCCGACCGCAACCCCGACCGCGACGGCCACGGCAACTCGAACCGCGACCGCCACTCCCACATTAACCGCAACCGCAACCCTGACCGCCACCGCGACCGATTGCACTGCGACGCTTACCGCACCGCGACTGCCACTCCGACAGCAACCGCAACCCTGACTGCCACTCCGACCCAGACGGCAACCGCGACCTCGACTACCGGTGCGACTCCGACTGCGACCACGACCACCGGTGCGACTCCGACCGCAACCACGACCACCGGTGCGACTCCGACCGCAACCACGACCACCGGTGCGACCCCGACTGCGACCACGACCACCGGAGCGACTCCGACCGCAACCACGACCACCGGAGCGACGCCTACTCCTACCGCGAGCTACCGGAATGGGGGCAACCCCGACTCCGACCGCGACGGTAACTGCGACGGCCACGGCAACTGCAACCCAAACCGCCACTGCGACGGTAACTGCAACCACGACCGCAACCGCGACCTCGACGGCGACTGCAACCACGACCGCGACGGCGACCTCCACCAGCAGTTCCTCGCCGACGGCCACTCCAACTTCGGCAGCTGGACCGCAGTCGGGCGACTTGCTGATCGCGGGTGGTGATCAGGGCGGGACCTTGGGCATATTCGTACCGCTGTCGGTTTCAGTGGTATCGGACAATGTCTCGCAAGTCTTCAACACTACGACTAATCAGTTCCAAGCGGTGGGCAATCTCGTGCATGACCGTGAAGCGACCAGCGCGATTCCGCTGCCCAACGGCAAGGTTCTGATCCCGGGCGGCTCTCATTGCGCCGCGATGACCTATAGCAAGACCCAGTCCGCCGCCTGCGGGACCGCGACCTTCACCGGCTTCCAGTGCGACGCGCTCTCTACCGCTGAGTTGTACGACGAGACCACCGGTATGTTTACCGCGGCAGGTTTGGGCGGCGGCGGCAGCGGCATGACTACCGCGCGCAGCGGCCCCTCGGGCACTGTGATTGAGGGTTCGGGCACGGCGCTGGATGGGCAGGTGCTGATCGCGGGCGGTTCGAGCGGCAGTACGTTTGTGGCCCTCTCAACTCCGCCCGCCGGATGCGGACCTTCGGGCCAGGCCGCGGTAAACACGGCCGAGATCTACAACCCGGCAACGGATACTTTCACCGCGCTACCCCATAACATTCCCCTACCCTCAACCTGCGGAAGCGGCGGCACTTCGCAATGCGGAATCTTGGACGACGGCGCGACGCTGCTCGGAAACGGAGAGGTTCTGATCGCGGGCGGCGACCTGATTGCCTTCCTCGACGTATCTACCAAGCAGGCCGTGCTGTTCAATCCGTCGACCGAGATGTTTACGGCCACGGGCTCAATGAGCGTGGCGCGCGAAATTCCGGCCACCAGCATCCTTCCCGATGGACGCGTGCTGGAGGCGGGCGGCTTACTTGCCGAGTCAGGGCCATGCCTCGGCACCGCCAATCCGGTCGCGGTGTCGGCGAACAACACAGCGGAAGTGTACAATCCGATGACAGGGACGTGGACGGCGACCAGCAACAATCTGTCCCAGAAGAAAGTGGGTATTGCCGCGCTGCCATTCGTCAGTGGACCATTGGCCGGCATGCAGATTATCGCCGGAGGCGTGGATCCCGAAACGCCAAGCTTCCCTGCCTGCAAGGCACTGACTTCGCTGACGCAGCTTACCGAGTCATCGGCCGATCTGTTCGACGAGACGGCAGCTGGTGGAACCGGGGCGTTTACTCCGACCGGACCATTGACCCTGCCGCGTGATGGCCAAGCCAGCATCCCGCTCGGTTCCGGCACCAACGCAGGCAAAATAATAGTGGCCGGAGGCTCGTGCACGAATAACGAGACTCTGGGCTTGTCGGCGTGGGTAATCGGTACCTCCGGAGCCGGTACAGGATGTAAGACCACTGGCCTACCCGCCAACGCAGGTCTGAACGACTACGCCGAACTGTATGATCCGGCGACCGGGACCTGGACGGTGCTCACCGGCACCGGCTCCGGCCCGGCAGTGACGCCCACCAACGCTTCGGCTTTCAACGTCCTGCCGTAAGCCAGAGGCTACATAACGGACTCTTCCGCCGCCGTTACCGAGCAATACTCGGTAGCGGCGGCGCCTTTTTTAGGTCGTGAAGATGCGCCACGGGGTCCAGAAAATCGGCCGCCAAAATGACGCCGCGATGAGCCCGAACTGTGTCTCCTAGGCGATAGCCTTTTCCGAACGGAACTAACCCTTATATGGCCGCGCCTCGCTCGCGCCGAAATATTCTCATCCCCTCGATCTTCTCGAAGTCTTGTACGGCAAACAAATGGGCGTCGTAGCAAGCGACTGTGGGACGCCTGCCTCGTTTCTGTTGCGGCGCTAAGTAAATGTGTCAGTCGAGGGACTCGAAAACCCGGCAGCGGAGCCACCGCTCCCAGTAAAATCAAGCATTTTCATCGCTTATTCGGTATGTCCCTTCGATGGCACGCGGCGTGCTCTCAGGCAGGGGCTTACAAGAGAGGACAGATCGGATCATGCGATTAGATAAAATGACGCTAAGTGCCGCCGATGGCGATTCGCCCGACGTTGCTGATATTTGCGAAGTTATGCTGTTCGCGGGGGCTCGCCGACTCGGCTTCATGGTAACCGACGAGATGACCGTTGAGGCCCAGGAAAAGATTATGGCCGCAGCCGCATCTTTGGCGCAGGGAATGCTCCACGTGCTGATCAACCAGGTCGGCGTGGCCAGAGTGCGGGAACTGATGGAATTCCCAGGAAGATCGGAGCCGGAACTTGGCAACTAGGAGCGCGGCGCGTGGTCCAGCTAGGCGGTTTGATGCGCTCTCTTGTATGATGCCGAAGCGGCCTACGATGGCCACCAGCCCCGGCGCATGGATAGTCCCAACCGCAACCTCCCCTATCGATTGATCTACGAACTCGGCAACGCCTTCGCCAGCCGGCTGGAACTCGACGAACTGATCGGACTGGTCGTTCGCAAGTCCCGGGAAGCGCTCGATGCCGAGGGGGTGTCGGTGCTGTTGCTCGACGAAGAACGTGATGAGTTTTACTTTCCGTATTTTTCCGATCTTGACCCCGAGGTCGCGCAGCGGCTGCGCCAGCTTCATTTTCCGGCTTCCAAGGGAGTCGCCGGCGCCGTTCTGCGCACCGGGCGTTCCGCAAAAGTGGACCGTGCGGCCGACGACCCGCACTTCTATTCGGAGATCGATCGGCGCACCGGCTTTCAGACCAAAGCGGTTATGGCAGCATTGCTGATCGCAAATGAGACCCGGCTCGGAGTGATCGAGGCGGTCAATCCCATCGGGCGCGACAATTTCACCGACGATCACCTCGCCCTGTTGGAGGCCCTCGCTCATAGTGTCGCACTGGCGGTCTACAATGCCCACAAGGTAGACCGGCTGAAGGCATCAGCGGAAAAACTGCGCATCGAAGTTGACGCTCTGCGCCGGGATTTGGCGCGCCACGATTTTTCCGCCGAGGTTATCGGTGCGACACCCGAGATGGCGCAAGTTTTTCATCTGATGAACAGCGCGGCCGCATCGTCAATCTCGGTTTTGCTCGAGGGTGAAACCGGTACGGGCAAGGAGTTGATCGCGCGTACGATTCATCGGATGAGCGCGCGGGCCGACAAGCCGTTCCTCGCGGTCAATTGTGCGGCGCTCTCCGAGCAGTTGCTGGAAAGTGAACTGTTTGGACATCGGCGCGGAGCTTTCACGGGCGCCACCCACGACCAGCCCGGGTTGTTTCGCGCGGCCCACGGCGGCGTCATCTTCCTCGACGAGATCGGTGAGATGCCTCTGGGAATGCAGCCGACGCTGCTGCGGGTGCTGCAGGACGGCGAGATCATGTCGATTGGCGACACCCGTCCCGAGCGCGTCGACGTAAGGGTCTTCTCGGCGACTAACCGCGACCTCAAGGCTGCGGTTGCGACGGGCGCGTTCCGCGCCGATCTCTACTATCGGCTGGCGGCGTTTCCGATCCGGCTGCCGCTGCTGCGCTCGCGCCAGCGCGATATTCCGCTGCTTGCCGCGCGCTTTCTTTCTCTCGCCAGCGCCCGCCACCAGAAGGACATTCGTGAATTCGATCCCGCCGCGCTCGAATTGCTTCAGCGTTACGATTGGCCGGGTAACATTCGCGAGCTCCAGAACGAAATCGAGCGGGCAATCGTACTCACTCCCAGCGGGGAGAGCATCAAGGCCGCCCAGCTCTCTGACGAAGTGCGCGCCGCGGCGGCTGCTGCGAATTCGCAGCCTCGCGATGAGCGCGGAACCGGCTCCGACGAATCACCTACCCTGCGTGAAGCGCGATCGTCTTTTGAGGCCCGCTTCATCGCGAGCACGCTCGCGCGCAACGGCGGCAATGTATCGCGCTCAGCCGAGATGCTGGGGCTTTCGCGGATCCAGCTTCAGCGCAAGATGAAGGATTACGGCCTCCGTTAAGATCGCATCGTCCGGCATCCGACGCCATCCGCCATTTGGAATCGCCTTTTGAGACTTCACGGGGCCGCCCTTTTCGTGATGAAAAAGAGCGTCCCCGGAAACTTGTTATGGAAGCGCCACGAAGCGCACGATGCCTTCCGTCACCAGATTGGACCCGTCGGCCGCAACCATATGCACGCTGCCATTCATGCCGTTATCGCGCGGCGCCGCCAGTAACGCATTGATATCGACGATCGCCAGGAACGTCGGCTTGCCTCCCCCCGGACTGTTCATCATCACACCGAACGGACGATTGGTCATCGGACTTACGTACGTGGCCAGTCCGCTCGGTTGACCCCATCCGGTCCACGCCACGCCATTGGGATCGTTCGGCATATTCGCACCGACATAATCCACGATCGCGGGCGTGCCGGTACCGGAGGTCGAAGGTAACTGCAGCGCGCCGAAGGCGGTACTACCACCCGCAACAATCGCTACATGGTTGTTGGACTCGACGCTGATGGGATCGATTCCGTTCAGGCCGATGCCGACTATCGATTCGATATTTTTTCCCGTCGTGTCCCAGGTGTTATTGGTCGAGCCGCTGCCAAGAGTGAAGCTGGCCTGCGACATATCGAACAGAGCGATGTCGTTCGGCGGATTGCTGAAGCATGATGACGGCGTGTGGAATGTCACGTACGCGATATTGGTCGAGGTATCGATGGCAGTGGTGTCGGGCAGCACGTCGTTGAAGACGGGCCCATCACTGTTGGTAGTACAAGTCCTCAAGCTCGACTTAAAGAAGGCCTGATCGTTCGCCAGATCGTAAAGCACCGGAACTGCCGGCGTCGAGATATCGATAACCTGAAAATGCGGCGGGCTGGACATAAAGTTCATGGTGGGATCGGCGTCGTAGTTTGCCGACAGGATTTTGTGATGAACCAGATCGTACCCGAAACCGATCCCAATCGGCTCATTCACGCCCGCGTTGTTGGTGGTTGAAATAACGGGGTTAAACGACCCGTCTGCGAGATTGATCGACAGATATCCACTACCGCTCCCGATGATGCCGATGTTCAGCATGTTATCGACCAGGGCGCCGCAGTTCACGCAATCACCGCCGGTATAGTTGTTAGAGACAACCGGAGAGGGCGGGGTGACAATCTGCACCGGACTACTGTTGGCGGGAATCAAATCGACGGTTCCCTCTTGTCCTGCGCAAACCACCTCGCCCGATGTAGCCGGAGTGCAGGAAAGCACGCGGTCGGTCGCGATAACGACCGGGCTCGGTAGTGGACTGGCGCCGTTTTCGATTACCACCTGGGCGGTTGTGGTCGTGCCGTTGCCGTCGCTGCCGTACGGCACATATGCGGTCACCGTGTGTCCCGCGATGATTATTCCGGGAGCATTTGCCGAGTTCTTGTTGGTCGTGCCGGGACCCTGAGTCGGGGTTGCCGTCGGTGTTAGCGTGGCAGTTGCGGTTGCCGTGGCGGTACGGGTCGGCGTTGCGGTTGCGGTTGAGGTCGCCGTGGGTGTTGCTGTCGCCGTTGCGGTTCTGGTCGCGGTCGCAGTGGCAGTTTGAGTCGCCGTGGCCGTTGCGGTCGCGGTAGCGGTCGCCGTGGGTGTTGCTGTCGCCGTTGCGGTTCTGGTCGCGGTCGCAGTGGCAGTTTGAGTCGCCGTGGCCGTTGCGGTCGCGGTAGCGGTCACCGTGGGTGTTGCTGTCGCCGTCGCCGTCGAAGTTGCTGTCGCCGTTAGCGTGGCAGTTGCAGTTGCCGTGGCGGTACGGGTGGGCGTCGCGGTTGCGGTCGCCGTGGGTGTTGCTGTCGCCGTCGCCGTCGAAGTTGCTGTCGCCGTTAGCGTGGCAGTCGCGGTTGCCGTGGCGGTACGGGTCGGCGTTGCCGTCGGGGTTGAAGTCGCAGTGGCTGTGGCTGTCACGGTCGGTGTCGCAGTTGCGGTTCGAGTCGCTGTGGCCGTTGCGGTCGTGGTAGCAGTCACCGTCGGTGTCGTTGTTGCAGTTGCGGTCTGAGTCGCCGTCGCGGTTGCAGTCACCGTGGGTGTTGCGGTTGCGGTCGCCGTTTGCGTCGCAGTGGGCGTCGCAGTTGCTGTAGCCGTCGCGGTCGGTGTCGTTGTTGCAGTTGCGGTCTGAGTCGCCGTCGCGGTTGCAGTCACCGTGGGTGTTGCGGTTGCGGTCGCCGTTTGCGTCGCAGTGGGCGTCGCAGTCGCTGTAGCCGTCACGGTCGGTGTCGTTGTTGCAGTTGCGGTCTGAGTCGCCGTCGCGGTTGCGGTCGCCGTGGGTGTTGTCGTTGCGATCGCGGTGGCAGTTTGAGTCGCCGTGGCCGTCGGAGTTGCGGTCGCGGTAGCCGTGGTCGTTGAAGTCGCAGTGGCTGTGGCTGTCACAGTCGGTGTCGCAGTTGCGGTTTGTGTCGCTGTCGCAGTTGCGGTCACCGTCGGTGTTGCCGTTGCGGTCGCCGTGGCAGTTTGAGTCGCAGTGGCCGTCGGAGTTGCGGTCGCGGTAGCCGTGGTCGTTGAAGTCGCAGTGGCTGTCGCGGTCGGTGTCGCTGTCGCAGTTGCAGTCACCGTGGGTGTTGCCGTTGCGGTCGACGTGGCAGTTTGAGTCGCGGTGGCCGTCGGAGTTGCAGTCGCGGTAGCCGTGGTCGTTACAGTCGCAGTCGCTGTAGCCGTCGCGGTCGGTGTCGCGGTCGCAGTTGCAGTCACCGTGGGTGTTGCCGTTGCGGTCGCCGTGGCAGTTTGAGTCGCGGTGGCCGTCGGAGTTGCGGTCGCGGTAGCTGTGGTCGTTGAAGTCGCAGTGGCTGTGGCTGTCACGGTCGGTGTCACGGTCGCAGTTGCGGTCACCGTAGGTGTTGCCGTTGCGGTCGCCGTGGCAGTTTGAGTCGGCGTTGCCGTCGGAGTTGCGGTCGCGGTAGCTGTGGTCGTTGAAGTCGCAGTGGCTGTGGCTGTCACGGTCGGTGTCACGGTCGCGGTTGCAGTCACCGTGGGTGTTGCCGTTGCGGTCGCGGTGGCCGTTTGAGTCGCGGTGGCCGTCGGGGTCGCAGTCGCGGTAGCCGTAGCCGTAGCAGTGGGCGTCGCCGTGGCAGTCGGCGTCGGCGGAATGGTCCCCTTGGCCGAGCCGGCAAGGTGGACGTTATGGAATGTGCGTCCCCTGGTAGCGCCAGCAGTGACAAGAACCGTGGCCCGCACCTTTGGATCGCCTAACGGCCGATAGGTGACTTTGATAGTCGCGGTTCCGCGCGGAGCAATCGAAGGCAAGCTACCAGTGGGGGTGACCTGGAACGATCCAGCTCCAGTTCCGGACGGAGGGTTGACCATTAGATCCGTGAGGGGAGCCGTACCGGTATTCACGATGTTGAAACTTTTGGATTCCGATGAAGGTCCCGGTGGAAACTTAAGCCTGAAGGCCAGCGCGTCGTGCTGGATCACCATCCGGCTGAAGATCTTACGGGCTTGGCTGTCTGCGTTGTCAGCATTTTGCGAGCTCGGCGCTTGCGCGAAGGCGTTGCTCGCAAGGCCGAAAGCCAGCGTGAAAGTAACCAGGCGATATATGAGGACGGACGAACGAGGGCCGGAGGTCCTCATACTTCAAACTCCGTAACTAACAGGCGAACAATTCAACCGCGAAGTCGGACGCGTTTCGATTTTTGGCGCCGAGAAACGAGTTGGACGATATCTCGGCGCAAGTAGCTGCTAAAATCAGACTGGCATGTCTACCATCTTAAGATAATTTACACAAGGTAAAGCGCTTTTAGACGGCTTACCAATGATTGCACAGCTTCGACGGTCAAATTACCGCTCGGAAATTGAAAACGCATTGATTGACGTTCATTAAACGTCAATCAACTCGCTGATACATGGTGTTTTTTCACTGCGGGGATTGAGCCGCGCTACGCGCGAAATACCGCCGCGGAACCATCTCACCGATCATCCGGTTTGGCGAGGCAGGCCGATCAGATCGCGGCCCGGTAAAGTTGATCCGATCGCGCAGACTATTGCCAGAACTCGCGAATGAGAAGCGCTGGATAACTTGCTACGGAAGTGGCACGAAGCGCACGATGCCTTCGGTCACCAAGTTGATCCCGTCGGCCGCCACCATGTGCACGCTGCCATTCATGCCGTTGTCGCGCGGCGCCGCGAGTAACGCCTCGATGTCGACGATCGCCAAGAATGTCGGCTTGCCTCCGGCGGGGCTATTCAGCATTACGCCATACGGGCGATAGGTGTTCGGACTTACATACGTGGCCAGTCCGCTCGGTTGACTCCATCCGGTCCACGCCACGCCGGTGGGATCGTTCGGCATATTCGCACCGACATAGTCCACGATCGCGGGTGTACCGCTGCCCGAAGTCGAGGGCAGCTGCAACGCGCCGAAGGCGGTACTTCCGCCCGCAACCATGGCGACATGGTTGTTGGGCTCAACGCTAATGGGATCGATTCCGTTAACGCCGAGATCCGCCAGCGATTGGATATTTTTCCCCGCCGTGTCCCAGCTGTTGTTGGTCGAGCCGCTGCCGAGAGTGAAAGTGGCCTGCGACATATCGAACAGGGCGATATCGTTCGGCGGATTGTTGAAGCACGACGACGGCGTATGGAATGTCACGTACGCGATATCGGTCGACGTATCGATGGCAGTGACTTCCGGCAGCACATCGTTGAAGACGGGCCCGTTGCTGTCGGTGGCGCAGGTTCTCGAGCTCGATACAAAGAAGGCCTGATCGTTCGCCAGATCGTAAAGCACCGGGGTTGCCGGCGTCGAGATATCGATGACCTGGAAATGCGGCGGGCTCGACGCGAAATTCATCGCCACGTTTACATCGTAATTGGCTGACAGGATTTTGTGATGGACCACATCGTAGCCGAAGTCCACTCCCACCGGCTCATTCTCGCCCGCGTTGTTTGTGGTTGAAATGATCGGGTTAAACGACCCATCTGCGAGATTCAGCGATAGATACCCGTTACCGTTTGCGATGATGCCGAGGCCCAGCATGTCATCGACGAGCGCACCGCAGTTTACACAATCGCCGCCGGCATATTCGTTAACCGTGAACGGAGTGGATGGCGTAACAATCTGCACCGGACTCCCGTCGGCGGGAATCAAATCGACGGTGCCGCCCTGTCCTGCGCAAACCGTCTCGCCTGATTCAGCCGGAGTGCAGGAGAGCACGCGGTCGGTCGCGATAAGTGCGGGACTGGGGAGTGGACTCGCGCCGTTTTCAATTACCACCTGAGCGGCGGTGGTCGTAGCGTTACTGATACTGCCATACGGCACATATGCAGTCACGGTCTTTCCCGTGATGATTATTCCGGGAGCATTCGCCGAGTTCTTGCTGATCGCGCCCGAACCCTGAGCAGTCGCCGTCGCAGTCGGGGTTGCGCTGTTGGTCGCAGTTGGCGTCGTGGTGGTGGTGCTGGTCGCCGTAGTGGTTGCGGTCGGCGTGAGCGTGACGGTCGCGGTTGCCGTGGCTGTCGGCGTTGCGGTCGCGGTGGCAGTTGCGGTCGCAGTCCGGGTTGCGGTGCTGGTCGCCGTAGTGGTTGCGGTCGGCGTGAGCGTGACGGTCGCGGTTGCTGTGGCTGTCGGTGTTGCGGTAGCGGTCGCCGTGGGAGTGCTAGTCGAAGTTGCCGTTGCGGTCGGCGTTAGCGTGGCAGTCGCGGTTGCCGTGGCTGTCGGTGTCGCGGTAGCGGTCGCCGTGGGAGTGCTAGTCGAAGTTGTCGTTGCAGTCGCAGTCGCGGTGGTGGTTGCAGTCGCCGTCGGAGTGCCGCCCATTCCCGTGGGCATCCCGGTCGGAGTCGAAGTCGGGGTTGCAGTCGCGGTCACCGTCGGTGTCGCGGTCGCTGTTGCGGTTTGAGTCTCTGTAGCCGTTGCGGTTGGCGTCGATGTTGCGGTTGCAGTCGGGGTGACAGTGGGGGTCGCTGTTGCAGTCGTGGTCGGCGTCGCTGTTCTTGTCGCGGTAGCTGTGATGGTCGCCGTTGCGGTCGGCGTAGATGTTGCGGTAGGCGTCGCAGTTGCGGTTCTGGTCGCGCTCGAGGTCGGAGTGCCGGTCGAAGTTGCCGTCGCGGTTGGCGTAGGAGTTGCTGTGGGTGTCGCGGTCGCGGTAGGTGTCGGTGGAATGGTCCCCTTAGCCACGCCGACAAGGTGGACGTTATCTAATGTGCGTCCTCTGGTAGCGTCAGCGGTAACCGGAACCATAGCCACCACTCTTCCGTTGCTTAACGGCCGATAGGTGACGCTGACAGTCGCGGTTCCGCGCGGGCCAATCGGAGGCAGGCTGCCAGTTGGAGTGATCTCGAACGATCCAGCTCCAGTTCCGGACGGGGCCCCGATAGTCACCCCGGTTAAAAGAGCCGTGCCGCGATTCACGATGATGAAACTTTTGGATTCCGATGATGGTCCCCGTGGAAACCTGAGCCTGAACCCCAGCGAGTCGTGGTGAATCGTCATAAGGCTAAAGCTCTTCTTGGCTGTGCTGTCAGTATCTTGCGAGCTCGGAGCTTGCGCAAAGGCAGGACTTGCTATGGCGAAACCGAGTACGAAAAGGACCAGGCGATATATCAAGCAGGACGAACGAGGGCCTGAGGTCCTCATAGTTCAAACTCCGTAACCAAAAGAACGAACAATTCAACCACGAGGTTGGCCGCGTTCGGTGCAAAGGAGCGAGTTAAACGCCTCTCAGCACAACTAGCTGTCAAGGTCAGCTAGCACGTATACCATCTTAAGACAATTTACACAAGACAAAACACTTTTAAACAGCTTACTAATGAATGCACCGCTTCAATAGTCGAATTACCGCTCTGATACTCACCGCGTCCGATGACCGCGCATTTTCCCGCATCTGACGCCATCCCAGCCTTTTTTAGAGATTCCGAGACGGGGTGCCCTTTCGGCGACGAAAGAGCGCCCCGTTAACCTGCTACGGAAGCGCCACGAAGCGCACGATGCCTTCTGTCACCAGATTGGACCCGTCGGAGGCAACCGTATGCACACTGCCACTGATGCCATTGTTACGAGGTGCCGCCAGCAACGCATTGATATCGAAAATCGCCAGGAATGTCGGCTTGCCTCCGCCCGGACTGTTCATCATCACGCCGAACGGACGATTGGTCGTCGGACTTACGTACGTCGCCAGACCGTTCGGTTCACCCCATCCGGTCCACGCGACGCCATTTGGATCGTTCGGCATATTCGCACCGACATAGTCCACGATCGCGGGCGTGCCGCTGCCCGAGGTCGAGGGCAACTGCAGCGCGCCAAAGGCGGTACTGCCACCCGAAACAATCGCTACATGGTTGTTGGGCTCGACGCTGATGGGATCGATACCGGTCAGGCCGATGCCAGTCAGCGATTGGACATTTTTCCCCGCCGTGTCCCAGGTGTTGTTGGTCGAGCCGCTGCCAAGAGTGAAGCTGGCCTGCGACATATCGAACAGCGCGATGTCGTTCGGCGGACTGTTGAAGCAGGCCGCCGGCGTATGGAACGTCACGTACGCGATATTGGTCGAGGTATCGATCGCGGTCGTTGTTGGCAGCACGTCGTTGAAGACGTGGTTGCTGCCGCAGGTCCTCGAACTCGATTCAAAGAAGGCCTGATCATTCGCCAGATCGTAAAGCACCGGGGTTGCCGGCGTCGAGATATCGATGACCTGGAAATGCGGCGGGGTGGACGCAAAGTGCATCGCGGGGTTTACGGAGGCGTTTGCCGACAAGATCTTGTGATGGACCACATCGTAGCCGAAGTCCGCTCCCACCGGCTCCGTCACGCCCGCGTTGTTGGTGGTTGAAATGGTCGGGTTTAGTAAGCCGTTGGCAAGATCGAGCGGGAGGAAGCCGCTACTGCTCGAGATGATGCCGAGGTTCAGAACGTCATCGACAAGGGCACCGCAATTCAGGCAATCTCCGCCTTCAAAGTTGACTGCGGGGCTCGAAGTGGCCGGCGTAACAATCTGTACTGGGCCACTGGCGGCGGGAATCAAATCGATGGTGCCGCCTTGTCCGGCGCATACAACTTCGCCCGATTCAGCAGGCGTGCAGGAGTCTACCCGATCAGTCCCGATAATCGCCGGCACGGGTAATGGATTGGCGCCGTCTTCGATTACCACCTGAGCGGTAGTGGTCGAACCGTTGCTGTCACTACCGTACGGCACATATGCGGTTACCGTCTGTCCCGTGATGATTATCCCGGGAGCATTCGCGGAGTTCTTGTTGGTTGTGCCTGGACCCTGAGCCATTGGGGTCGCAGTCGCTGTCGGGGTGCCGATGGTGGTCGACGTCGCGGTCGCGGTCGACGTGGCGGTGCGCGTCGCCGTCGGCGTCGGCGTCGCGGTACGGGTCCGCGTTGCGGTGGCGGTCGGCGTCGGTGTAGCGGTGCGGGTCCGCGTTGCGGTGGCAGTTGGCGTCGAAGTTATCGGCGTCGGCGAAATGTTTCCCTGAGCCGAGCCGTCAAGCTGGACGGTCGCCGATGTGGGCCCATCAGTGGCGCCACTGGTGATGAGAACTGCGGCATGCACGTTTCCGTCACTTAACGGCCGGTATGTGACGTTGATAGTCACTACTCCATGCGGTGCAATAGGCGGCAAACTGCCGCTAGGGCTCACGGCGAACGATCCAGCTCCGGTTCCGGATGGGGGGCTGACCACTACCCCTGTGAGGGGTCCGTTGCCGAAATTCGCGATGAAGAAACTTTCCGTTTGCGATGAGGGTCCTGGTGGAAACTCGAGCCTGAACTCCAGGTGGTGAGGTGCGACCAGCATAAAGCTGTCGTGGTCGTGGTCATGGCCGTGGTCGTGGTCAGGATGCTTCAAGGTCTTCGCTTGAGCAACGGCAGTGCCTGCAATGCTGAAAGCGAGTAACAGAAGAGCCAGGCGCGATATCAATAGTGATAGACGAGGGCGGGAAGTCCCCATAGTTCAAACTCCGTGACTAAAAAGCGATCGATTCAACCCCAAAGTTGGACGCGCTTCTGTCCGATTTTGGTGCGAAGATGCGCGTCAAAACGCATCTCAACACAATTGGCCAACTCAAATCAGCTAGGACGTATACCATCTAAGAGTGATTTACGCAAGGCAAAACACTCTTACACTGAGTATTTAATGATTGTCCCGCTTCAACGGTCAAATTACCGTCCTGACAATCATAAACCTACCGCCTCGATTGACATTGATTAGCGTCAATCCACTCCTTGGGACAAGATGCCATTTCGCTGCGACGGTTCGACTTCGAAGGGCTCAGCCTTGCGCTACCAGCCGGATGAGGTCGCGCGCCAGCACAGCAGCCTGCTGACGTATCTCGGGAGCGGCGGTAGTTTCCCACAAGGTTCCTTTGAGGACCGGCCCGACCGCGAAAACGTGGCGCCACGGCTCGCCGCCGCGGGAGATGTAGCCGGCCGTCGTCGGTGGTCTCGATTCCGAGCGACAGCGCATCAGCGCGCGCTATGCCCTCGTCGAGCATCGCGGCGATCAACGGATCGGCCGTGGTGCGCGGGTCTCCTCGCGGCCCGGTGCAGTTGATCAATCTCGATATTCCGACATTGATGGTCCTCGCGGGGCTCCCCGTTCTGATTTGCACCGCTATTTCACCGGCGGAATCCGCGGCCACGCGAATGATTCTTCCCGCCAGAATACGTAGCTGGCCACGCTCCCGCATCGCCTCGATCTTCGCCGCGACCTCGATAGCCATGCGATGTCGATGCACTTCCCATCGTGGGCGCAGATGACGCAGCCACTTGCTCTTCTCGCCGGCCGGCAACCGGCGCCAGATATCATTGGCGTGCGGCCGGACCGAATCGATTACTGAATGCCAGCTTCCTCCGCCGGCAGTTTCCTCGTCGATCAATCTCCGAATCTGTCCGAGCAGACCGCGGGCCGACTCCGCGCCGAAAGCATTCTTTCTCGTCGCGGCCGGCGATGCGGTGTGCGCTCGCGGGATCAAGCCGTGACGCGAGACCATATAGACGGCGCCGGTGTGCTTCTGTTCGAGCAGCGAGAGACACACGTCAATCGCGGTCAATCCCGACCCGATGAGCATCACGGTTGCATCGCGAGACAGGCCCTCCACGGCCTCCGGCGACCATGCGGATACTGCTTCTACATCGCTGCCGCGCGGAAGCGGATTGGCGGCCGCTCCATTTCCGTACGCCAGTACGAGGAACTGCGCGGTCAGAGAGCCGCCATGGCCGAGGAAGATTTCAACCTGCCGATCATCTGGCCGTATCCGTACCGCCCGATCGCGAAGGTGCTCGATTGAAACCGCCGGATTTGCGCCGCGCTTCGCGTCGTCGATCATCGCTTCGATATAATCGCCGTAAGTGGATCGCGAGACGAACGAGTACGCATTTGCAGAATGATCGAGCCCACGCAGCCAATCCAAAAAATGACTGGGCTGATCGGGAAACGCACTCATGTTGGCGGCGGGCACATTCAACAGATGCGATTCGACGCGGGTCGAATACGCTATCCCGCGCCCCAAATGCTCGCGCGCCTCGATCACTTTGATCGCGAGCGGACGCTGCGCATTGCGCAGTAGTTGGACCGCCACCAGCGCGCCACTCAGCCCGCCACCGACGATCGCGATGGTGGGCGCGAGCGGTTTCTCTTTGGGCGATGTCTTAACCGGGGCGTCTCTGGTCAAAATGGACGGCTACTACTTCGAATTGAACAGTTGTAGCCGCGCCTTGACCACATCTTTGACCGCTTGCTCGGCCGGCGCCAGAATCTTGTAGGGCGCGATTTCTCCCGGCGCTTTCGCCAGCCCCGCTTCGACCCCGCGTCGCCATGCGATCCGGATCTCCGTGTTGACGTGAACGATCGTCATGCCGGCTTTGATCGCGCGCTTGAAGTCTTCATCGTTGGTTCCCGACCCGCCATGCAGCGTCATGAAAATGCGCGCGGCGGATTTGATTTCCGCGATTCTGCCGAGGTTCAGGCGCTTCTGGGTTTCACCCTTGACCATGCTCTGCAACATTCCGTGCATATTGCCGACCGCGGGCGCGAGCACATCGACTTTGGTCGCGTCGACAAAATGCTTCGCTTCTTCGGGGGTGGTGAGCACACCGACGCCCTCGGGAGTCTTTTCCAGAATCGCCGAGGAGCTGCCAATCCATCCGATCTCGCCTTCGACGAGAATGTTGGGGTTGATCGATTTTATCGCCTCGACCGCTTTTTTGGTTTGCGCGATATCCTCCTCGAACGGCAACGCCGAACCGTCGAAGATGATTTCGTCGAAGCCGGCTTTCGCCGCCTCCTCCGCCTTCGCGATCGAATGGGTATGGTCCGCGTTCAGGAAGATCGGGTAGTCGTACTTGTCGCGAATGCCTCTGACCAGCGCGGCCGCTTGCGCAACGCCGGTGAAGTCCCGCTCGCCCTCGGACACGCCGACCATCACCGGCAGATTCAGCTCTCGCGCGGCGGCGAAGATCGCGTTGAATGCGACCAGGTCGGAGAAATTGAAATGACCGATCGCGACTTTGCCGCGTTCCGCTTCTTCGAGAACCGCGCGTAATGTCTTCACGATAATCTATCGCTCCTGCTTCCGGGCTGTCTGAAATGCGAGCCTACTGCCCCGCCCGCCTCTACCGCAATTGATCTCGATCCAAATCCACCTACCCCTTCGGCGGCGCTTGTGAAGTCGCCGTCATTGTCGATAAATCATTTCTATGGAACTCGGAAAAGTTGGAATCTGGTATTTTCTCGATGGAATGACCGCGCCGCAATCCGCGGAGTTTGCTCAACTGGTCGAGAAACTCGGCTACCGCGCGCTATGGATCCCCGAAGCGATCGGCCGCGAACCGTTTGCCCACGCTGCCTATCTGCTGACGAAGACCACTCAGCTGAATCTCGCCACCGGCATCGCGAATATCTGGGCGCGCGACGCGATCACCATGTCGGCCGCATCGAAGACCGTCGCCGAGCTGTCGGGCGGCCGCTTTCTACTGGGCATCGGGGTCAGCCACAAACCGATCGTCTCGAATTTGCGCGGCCACGACTATGACAAACCGTACTCCTTTATGAAGGAATATCTGCCCAAGATGAAGGGTGGGCTGTATGCCGCGCCGCAACCCATCGAGCCGGTGCCGGTCGTGCTCGCCGCGCTGCACCCCAAGATGCTGAAGCTCGCGGCGACCGAGGCCAACGGAAGCCACACCTATTTTGTGCCACCGGAGCATACCGCGAAGGCGCGCGCGACGATGGGCCCCGACGCGATGCTATGTGTGGCGCAGGCCGTGATCCTCGAAAGCGACCCCGCCAAGGCTCGCACCGCCGCGCGCGGCTACATGAGGACCTACGTGCCGCGGCTGCCCAACTACACCAACAATCTCAAAAATCTCGGCTGGAAGGATGAAGACTTTGCCGATGGATGCAACGATCGGCTGGTCGATGCGATCGTCGCATGGGGTTCCGAAACCCAAATCCGCGATCGCATCCAGGCCCATCTGAAAGCCGGCGCCACTCACGTTTGTATTTTGCCGATCGACGCGAACAATCCGATGCTCCCCGATCGCAAGACGGTGGAAGCCTTCGCGCCGCAACTAGATGACGCCGCGTTCTGGTTTGCTAGGATAAGCGCGGCCAGAATTGAGGCTGGAGAATCGCAAAAATGCATTTCGCCGCGCAATGGCTCCGAACTTTCAAGACGCTCGCGATGACCTCGCTGCTCGCGCTCGTTGTCGGCGCTGCCGGATGCGCGACGCAGAATGCGCAGAAGGCTGACGATGCCGATGCCGCCGCGGCTCGCGCACAGGCATCAGCCGCCAAGGCCGAGGAAGCCTCAGCCAACGCGCTCCAGGCTTCAGCCGCCGCCGCGCAAGCCGCGGATCATGCGGCGCAGGCGGTCAAGGATGCGGTCAAGGAAATGAACCGGGTCTCGGCCCACCTCGAACAGTTGGAAGAAGAACGCGACCGCGATGATGACGATGACACCGAACCGCCGCCGTCTCATCGCAGCGCCGCAGTCTCATCGGCAACCGCGAAAGCGGTCGCCGCCGGTACGCCGGCCACCGATGCTGCCACGCCTCCGGCGAAATAGCCTCAAGTATGTTCAACGAGATCAATCGCGCCGAGGTGTACCGCGATCTCCTCGCGTTGATCATGCGCTCCTGAGCCGCGGACGCGCTGCACCCCCACCCGCGTGGCATCAGTCTCGCAACTCAAAGAGCGAGACTGATGCCACGCGCCGAAGAGGGCTTCTCGAAACCGTTGCCACGCGGTAACGTCTTTCCAGGTACTCCATCCCGTTCGCAAGGCGGTGACCATTATGAGCTGGTCATGGAAGAAGGGCGTCCATACTCGCCGCGAGTTCCTCAAGCATAGCGCGCTCGCCGGAATCGGCGCCGGCATCTTGCCGTGGCTCGCCGCGACCGATGCGTCCGCGTCGATTTCTCCGGAAGTTCGCAGCTTCTCGCCGCTCGGCAAAACCGGCCTCAGGATTTCCGATATCTCATTCGGCAGCTCCCGCCTTCACACCGGCGATGAAGATGTCGTCCGCCATGCCTACGATCGCGGGATCAACTATTTCGATAGCGCCGATTCCTATACCGGCGGCGAATCCGAAACCGTGATCGGCAACGCGCTCAAGGGCCATCGCGACAAGGTCTATCTCACTTCGAAAGTGATGGCGTCGCCGACCGATTCCAAGGAAACCATCATGGCGGCGCTGGAGGGCAGCCTGAAGCGCCTGCAGACCGATCACGTCGATGTGTATTTCAATCACGCGATCAACAATGTCGAGCGGATCAAGAATCCCGAGTGGCACGAGTTCACCGAGCTCGCGAAAAAGCAGGGCAAGATTCGTTTCGCCGGCATGTCGGGTCACGCGGGCCATCTGATCGAATGCCTCGATTGGGGAATCGATTCGGGCCGCTTCGACGTGATTTTGTGCGCGTATAATTTCGGGCAGGACCCGCATTTCTATTCGCGCTTCTTCCGCTCCTTCGATTTCGTCGCGATCCAGACCGATTTGCCGCGCGTGATCAAAAAGGCGAAGGCGCATGGGGTCGGCGTGGTGGTGATGAAGACGCTGATGGGCGCGCGGCTCAACGATATGCGCCCCTACGAAAAACCCGGCGCCACTTTCGCGCAGGCGGCGTTTCGATGGGTGCTCGTCGAATCCCGATGTGGACGCGCTGATCGTCACCATGACGCGGCCCGAGCAAATCGATGAGTACCTCGGCGCCTCGGGTGCGCGCGCGACCGCCGCCGCGGATACTCGAATTGTTGCGCCGCTATGCGCATCTCAACTCGGCCTCGCAGTGCCGGCAGGGATGCGGCCTGTGCGAGAGTTCGTGTCCCTATGGCGTCGAGATCGGCGAGGTCTTGCGGACGAGGATGTATGCGGTCGATTACGGCGACCTGCGTTTCGCGCGCGATGAGTATGCGCTCCTCGGCGCGGGCGCCGAGGCGTGTCTGTCGTGCAGCGCGAAGCCGTGCGCGAACGCATGCGTGTACGGATTGCGTCCGGACACGCTGCTGGCGCCCGCGCATCGCGCCCTGACGCGCAGCTGCTGAAAGTGGCACGGGCTTCAGCCTGTGTCCGAGAAGGGTAAGTAGCCGCTAAGAAAATTAGATTCTTTCTCTCAACGTCTTTTTATTTTGTCATCCTGAGGGTCGTCCCGAAGGACCAACGCGGAGCGACCGCGAGGCGTGCCCGAGCGGTCGCCCTGAGCGAAGCGAAGGGCCCACGCGGAGCGATGGATCTCTCACGGCGGCGTAAAGATTCGGAGCGTGAAAACCTCACGAGGTTTCAGACTTCCCATTGGGGCTAACCCAGGAAGCGCGAAACCCAGTCTGGGTTTCGCAAATTTTTCTTTCTTCTTTCCCCTTGTCTTTTACTTGTCATCTTGAGGGTCGTCCCGAAGGACCTACGCGGAGCGACCGCGAGGCGCGTCCGAGCGGTCGTCGCTGAGCGAAGCGAAGGGCTTACGCGAAGCGATGGATCCTCCTCAGAGCCCTTCGCTCGCTCTCCTTTGCGAGGCGCGAAGCCGCTGAGGCGGAACGCGACTCGGGGTCGAAGCGAAGATGGCAGTCGTCACGAAGGACGTACGCGGAGCGATGGGACAGCGCTTAGTAGTATACCGTGCGTTTCGCCTGCGCGATTCGCGGAAAACAATGCCTGGAACGCTTGTCGGGAAAGTTCCGGAATTCCGACTCTTAGACTTCCGAACGTTTTCCGCCTAATACCTGTCTTTCATGTCGTCGGACGCTCCCTCGAACGCGTCGAAATATGACCAAAGTCTCTTTGCTTGATAGCCGAGAAGAAACTGTCCCGGTTCCAAAAACCTGTGCATTCCATACTTGCTTCGATAAACGTCCATAAGCGTTCTGGACGCCCGACCACTGTAGTGCGCGAGGTAGTTTCTAATTTTGTATACCTCATCGATGGCGCCGGCGTGCCCCTTCGAAATTGCCAAGAATGGGTTCGAGTCGTCGGGGAGCACCTGCTTAGAGAAGTGCTTTAGGTCCCCCATACTTTTAAAGTCTTTAAAGCTGTTGCCAATAATCAGCGCCTGGCATAGGTCCTTGCTTGGATTCGTCGGGATGCGGACTGAAACAATTTTCCGAGTAGCGAGTGGTCCACGTTAACGCAGTCGATTAGATGTGCCTCCACAAAGGACTCCCAGTGCGCACAAACTCGAAGAAGAACCGACTCCACAAGATCTCGTTTTTCCTCGTTCGTACTGATAACTCTTTGAGCCGGAAGAATCTTTTCTATGAACGCCCGGTATCGGGCCAAGGCCGTATCTAAGACTTCATGATTTTTTTTGAGGTCAGCTTTCCGCACTACT